>JBGFRS010000027.1:0-70638 GCA_041694995.1 Pseudomonadota bacterium
ATGGCGCCGGAGACGCGGACGCCGCTCGCCGCGAGCCGACCGACCAGCCCTCCGCCCGCGCCACGCGCCTCGCCGGCCAGCGTCGAGAGCCCGACCAGGCGGTCGAAGGCCCAGAAGACCAGCAGGGCCGAGACGAGCAGGAGCAGGCACAGGATGGCGGCGAAGGGCCAATTGGCGAGCTCGACCACCTGCTGGATGATGAGTTGGGTGATCATCGTCTCGCGCGCCGAGCCGAGCAGCGCGGGGGCGATGAAGAAGCCGAGCGCCGTGATGAAGACCAGCAGCGCCGCCGCCGTAACCCCGGGCATGGAGAGCGGCAGGTAGACCCGGAAGAAGGCCTGCACCGGCCGCGCGCCGAGCGTCCCGGCCGCGGCGACGAGATTGCGGTCGATGCGCTCCATCACGCCCACCATGGTGAGGATGGCGAAGGGCACGAGCACGTTGGTCATGCCGAGCACGACCGCGCCCCAGCTGTAGAGCAGCTCCAGCCGGTCGAAGCCGTAGGACCAGAGCGTGGCGTTGATCGGCCCCTGCCGGCCGAGCAGCACGATCCAGGCGAAGGTGCGGACGAGGAAGCTCGACCAAAAGGGCAGGAGGATGAACAGGGCCCAGTAGCCCTTCGCCGTCTTGTCGGTGGTGGCGAGCACGTAGGCCGCCGGATAGCCGACGAGGATCGAGATTAGCGTCACCCAAAGCGAGATCCTGATTGAGACCCACATGACCTGTGCGTAGGTGCCGGCCGCCCACATGCGCTCGACATGGGCGAGCGTGAACGAACCATCCTGGGCGGCGAAGCCCTGCAGCAGGAAGCCGCCGATCGGCAGGATGAAAAACAGGCCGAGCAGCGCGAGCGCCGGCGCGAACAGCAGCGGCAGCGGGAGCTGGCCTGCCGTCATCGTACGGTCTCGGGAGCCAGAGGCACGACATCCTCGTGCGCCACGGTCACGCGCAGTGCATCGCCCGCGCGCGGCGAGGGGCCGCCGCCCATGGCGATCATCTCGAGCGCCGGACCATCCTCGAGCCGCAAGCCGATGCGGCGCGTGCTGCCGAGATCGATCACGCCTTCGATGCGCGCGGACCATCCGGCGCCGTCGCCGCACAGACGGACGCGCTCGGGGCGGATCATCGCGCTGACCCTCTCGCCGTTAGGCGGCAGGAGGTTCACGTGGGCGGTCGGGACATCGAAGCCGCCAATGTCGATGCCGCCATCCTGCACGACGCCGTCGAGGATGTTGCTCTCGCCCAGGAAGGTCGCGGCGAAGCGCGTGGCCGGCCGCTCGTAGAGCGCGAGCGGCGCGTCGACCTGTTCGACCCGCGCATTATTCATCAGGCAGATCCGGTCGGAGAGCAGCATCGCCTCCTCCTGGTCATGCGTGACATAGACGATCGTGGCGCCGAGTTCGCGGTGGAGCCGCCGGATCTCGAGCTTCAACTCGTCACGCAGCTTCTTGTCGAGCGCGCCCAGCGGCTCGTCCATCAGCACGAGCGAGGGCTTGAACACGATGGCGCGGGCGAAGGCGACGCGCTGCTGCTGCCCTCCCGAGAGCTGGCGCGGCAGGCGGTCGGCGAGCTGGGGCAGGCGGACGAGGGCGAGCGCGTCCGACACCGCCTTCGTGATGGCGGGCTCGGCCAGCCGCCGCATCCGGAGCGGAAAGGCGATGTTCTCGAAGACGCTGAGATGCGGGAAGAGCGCGTAGTTCTGGAAGACCACGCCGATGTCGCGCCGGAAGGCGGGCGTGTGTGTCATCTCCTGTCCGTTGATCCGAAGCGAGCCGCCCGATGGGTCGGTCAGCCCCGCGATCATCATCAGCAGGGTGGTCTTTCCCGAGCCGGACGGTCCCAGCAGCGTCAGGAACTCGCCCTCGGCGACGTCGAGTGAGGTCGGTTCAAGCGCGGCAGTCGAACCGTAGCGCTTGGCGAGTTCGCGGATGATGAGTTTGGGTGCGGGCAAGGGCAAGGGCTTTCGCGGCGGGCGGCCGAACGCCCGGACCATGAGCGATCACGCGCATGGCCGGACGTCAATCGCCGCGCCTTGATCAGGACGTAGGATGGCGCAAGACGCCGTCAGGATCGGCTCACGCCGCCACCCAGCGGTTGAAGCGCTCGGTCGCCTGGTCGCGGTTCGCCGTCCAGTTGTCGACGTTGACGAGGATGGCGCCGGCGCGGTTGGCCGGATGCGTCGGCAAGGTGCGGGCGACCGCCGGCTCCAGCTTGTCGATTGCTTCCGACAGGGTCGGGCCGTAGCCCGTGGCGCGGGCGAAGATCGCCTGGCGGCCCGGATCAAGCGCGAACTTGATGAACTCGCGGCACAGATCGGCGTTCGGGCCCCCCTTGAGGATGACCCAGCCTTCCGTCTGCCAGAGCGCCTGCTCCCACATGATGGCGACGGGCGCGCCTGCGTTGATCGCCGCTTGGATGCGTCCGTTCCACGAGGGGCAGAGATCGACTTCGCCCGATTGCAGCAGCTGGGTGGACTGCGCGCCGGAGGTCCACCACACGGCGACGTCCCTCTTGATGCGGTCGAGCGCGCGGAAGGCGCGGTCGAAATCGAGCGGGTAGAGCTTGTCGGCGGCGACGCCGTCGGCCAGCAGCGCCTGCTCGACGCTGTCGACCGGGTTGCGGCGCATAGCGCGCCGGCCGCGGACGGCACCCGTGTTGAAGAAGTCCGCCCAGGACTTCGGCGCCGTGCGGATGGCGTCGGTGCGGTAGCCGAGCACGGTCGCCACGACGTCGTTGCCGGCGTAGACGGGCGAGCGGAACATCTCGGGCAGCGCGCGGAAGCCGGGCGCGTCGTCGATCCTCAGCGGCTCCAGATAGCCCGCCCCGTCGCCGGCCAGTTGGTTCGCGACCTGACGCGACACGATCGACATATCCCAGGTGTAGGTCTTTGAGTCGACCATCTGCTTGATCTGGCCGATCGGGTCGTTGGCGCCCGTGATCGGCTGAACCTCGATGCCCGTCGCCTGGGTGAAGGCGCGGCCGTAGGCGTCGTTGAAGGATGTGCCGATGCCGAGGTCGCGCACGACGATGCGGCGGGCCTGGGCGCGCACGATCGCGGGAGCCGCGAGCGTGGCTGCGACGCCGGCGAGGATGCTGCGGCGGTTCAGGGTCCAGATGGTCATGGCGACAAGCCTCCCAACTCGGTTGCCATTATTTGTGACGTCAACGTCAGTTTTAGGAAGCTGACATGCCCGTCAGAATTTTGCAAGATGCACGCGAAGCAGTTCGAGGTGGCCGTGAACAGGACAACCGCACGCCGGAAGAGCGACAAGGGAAGGGCGCTGATCGCCGGGACCGGTCTGCCGGCCGCGCCCTCCTTCATTGATCTGCTGGCCGAGGAGGCGGCCGACCCCGTTTTGCGCAAGGGCGAGCGGACGCGCCGGCGCGTGCTTTGGGCGACTGCGGCTGCGCTGGCGGAGACGAGCTTCGCGCAACTCAACATGGACCAGATCGCCCAGGCGGCGGATGTGTCGCGGGCCGCGCTCTACCAGTATGTCGGCTCGAAGGAGGATGCGGTCCGCACGGTTCTGACAGATTTCCAGTCCCGCACCATCGCCATCCCGCTTGAGGCTACGCGCGGCGCGAACCCGCGGGAGACGATCCTCAGGACCAACCGCTACTACATCGACTATTTCGCCAAGAACGCCGCCTTCATGGAGCGCGTGCGCGAGCTGCACACCGTGATGCCGGAGCTCATCCAGGAGAAGCAGCGGGTCAACCGCGCCTGGGCGGAGCGTGTGGTCCGCAACGCGGTGCGTCACGGGGCGGCCGACCTGCCGGCGGATACGCTCAGGCTGAGGGCCTATCTGCTGGAATGCCTGATCGACGACGCGCTGCGCGAAATCTTCGTCATCGGCAACCCCGACATCGCCGAAGCCGCGCGAGATCTCGACCTGTTGGCCGAGGAGCTGACGCGGATCTGGTACCTCACCTTGTTCAGCCGGGAGGGGTCGCCCCTCACTCGTCCAGCCTGAAGCAAAGGGCGGCTGTGCTGGCGAAGCGGCCTCCGGGAGGCGGCGGCAGCGCCATGCGGCTCACGGCTTGGCGCGCCGCGGCGTCGAGCGCGCCATGGCCTGAGGAGGCGGTCACCGCCAGGTTGACGACGCGGCCGGAGGCGACCACCACGCGCCCCTGCGCCCCGCTCGCGCGCGCCTGGTCCGGATAGGCTTTCCGCCGGTTGAGTTCGGCCATGACAAGATTGCGGTAGAACTTCTTCTGGCAGTACGGGCACTGATAGACGTAGGTTGGCTGGAAGGGGTTGTTGCTGGCCTGCTTCGCCGCGCGCGGCGCTGGCGGGCGGACGGGCTGGAACGGATTCGCGGCTGCCACTTTCGGCGCGCGCACGGGTGCGGCGGCCTGCGGCACGACAACCGGTCCTGATGGCGTCAGTTCGACCGCGTAGCGCGGCGTGAAGCTGCGGTTCGTCGTTCGCGCGCCCTCGATCCGGTCGATGCGGTAGCTGCGATGTTCGTTACGGTCCATGTTCCAGGCATGAAGGATGACATTGCCCTCGCGCGTGCGCCGCAGCGAGTACGGCTCGATCTGATGCACCCCGCCCTGATAGGACAACTCGACGATCAGGCGGTTGGCGGCCGCGAACCGAATGATTTCAAGGGCGGATTGCCCCGGCAGGCCGATGGGCAGGCGCAAGGTCCGTTCGCGGATCACGGTTTCGCCGGCCTCGCCGCCGAAGGCCGCCGGGCCGGCAACGGCGGGTGCACCTTCAAGCCACGCGAAGAAGTCAGGCAGCACGTCCCAGAAGGCATCGACCGGCGGCAGCGCCGGGAGCTGGTGGCCGAGCATATGGCCCCACGCGCCTTCGAGGTCGCGGCGGTAGCGGTCGAGATCGCCCGCCCGCGGTACCGGGATGCCCTTGAAGTCGCACTTCTGGCGCAGAACGTCCATGAGAACCGCCGCCGCCGGCCGTGCCTCGACGTTGCGATACAGGTTGACGACATCATAGAGGTCGCGCGGCCGCGTTCTCTCGGCCAGCGCCCTGACCTTCTCGCCGAAAGCCTCCTCGTAGACGTAGGACAGGACCGTGATGCCGCCCTCCGGCGCGTCGGAATAAGGATGGAATATCGGTACCCGGACCGGGGGCAGCACGATGGCTCGTCGGCGGTCAGGTCCAGCTTTACCCGGGGCAGTCCCCCTGTGGTCGATGATACGGGACCCCGGTAGCTGATCTTGCCCTGGCAGCTGGCCTTGCCGCGCGGGTTGGTCAGCATCTCGAAATCCTGGAGGTTCACCGGGAATTCAAGGCCTGTGCGCTCGTAAATCCACGCCGAAACCTCCCCGAACACCCGCTTCAGGAAGGCTTCGTCGAGGTGGGCCGAATCAAGCAGCGTGAAGTCGAGGTCTTCCGAAAACCGGTAGGTCTCGAAGTAGCATTTCTTGAGACAGGTGCCGCCCTTGAACACCCAGCTGTCGGCGATCTCCGGATGGGCGAAAATGCCCGCGAGCGCCCAGCCAAGGGCATAGTCCTTCTCGACGACGCTGGGATTGAGTCCCGTGCGCACAAGCGGTATCGAGAATTTCGCGTTTGCCGATCATGCGCCAGTCCAGCTTTCAGGAATACGCAGGCGCCAGCGCGTGACGAGGCGCGGACAGTCGAGCGCGGGGTCGAGCTGCGCATAGCCTTTGGTGAGCCGCGTCCGGCAGGCCTCGGCCACGGCCTTCCCATTCGGAAGACGCTCCGCAAGGAAGCCGAGGCGCTTGAACACGGCCCCGTTGCCGAGGCGCTCGGCATAAGCAATCAGCTTTTGCGGGTCGCCGTCGCTGCGCCGCAGGTACTGCGCGAAGCAATCGGCGACATGCTGGATGCCGCCGCCGGCGGAGGGATCGTCGAGCATATCGACAATGGTGCGGTGGATATCGGAGACTGCAATCCGGGTGCGCCCGCGCCATACGGACTGGGTGCCGAAAAACTTCGCTTCAGAAATGTGGCGCACCGAAAAGAGCGCGCCCTGCTTTTCGACGACCGGCGCGGTCACGCGCCGGTTCGTATAGACGACGATGTCACGAAATATCTGCTCGGTCAGGTCCCAGTGCTCGGCCGCCGTGCGGCCGCCGACATAGGCAGGATCGAACAGCACCGGGATGAGTATCCACGGGTCTTCAACCACCTGTTCCGAGTCCAGCAGTTCCAGCTGCACCGGCATGTAGGCGCCGGTTCCGACACGCCGCAGCCAGCCCTGGCTCGCCCAGCGGAAGAGGAGTTTGGCGGCGGCGCTGCGAGTGACCTGCAACGCCTGCTGCGCGTCCTTAATGTACACGATCGGCCCGGCCGCCTTGATGACGGTGGCGAGGCGCGATCTTCCTTTAGGTAGTACATACGAATCCATAGCTATAATCATAGCATGAAAATTCGCGGAAAACGAGAATTTTATGCATGTTATTATATCACTATATCATGCAGCATATAATTCAGGAAAAACGAGAATTCTGTGCTATTGATAATAGTTAGCGCGAAGGCGACCTGCCAGAGCGCCCGTCATCAAGATTCTGTCGAGTCGGCGCGGATCGGATCGAGATAGGTCTGCGTCGCCCCGATCTTGAGCATATGCAGGATGACCTGAGAATCCTTTGGATCGTTCTTGTCCCAGCCGTTGTGCAGGGCTCTTCCCGCATACGGGCCAGCGCAACCGAGGACACCAGCCTGAGTGCGACGCCGGCCTCGAGCAACCGGAAGGCCAGCGGTCGGTGGTAGTTGTCTGTCGCCTCGAAGCCGGCCATGACCGGCAGGTTAAAGCTGTGCAGCAGATCGACGAGGCGATCATGCTCAGCCTTCATGTTCGGCACGACGAGGCGACGTCGTCTGATCTTGCCAGGGAACTCGTTCAGTATGTCGTTGCGTCGCTTCGAAACGTCGATGGCCACCAGAACGGCATCGAGCGGCGTAGGCTGGCGTAGGCTCTTGTCTGGTCATGGTCGGGCTTCTCCAAAGTGCGGCTTCGACACCTTCACTGTAGAGATCTGCTGCACGGCCCTGACCGCCTGCTTGCGTAATGAGCGCTACGGCCGTCAGGGCCTCCGGTGCCAAAGTTCCCAATTGCTACGGCACGGAGTGCATGTCGCCGGGCCGCAGTTCCGGGACCAGCACCTTGGCGATGTAGGTCTCGAAGGCATCCCGGTTGATCGGTCCGTCTGTGAACCCGCTTCCCGTCGCGCGTGATGGCGATCTGCGCCATATAGGAGACCGAGCCGTCCCTACGCTTTGGGGTACGATTGTGCCCATTCGACTTACAGCACGACGGTTCCAAGTTACAGCGCGTGCTGTAAGGATAGTCAGAAACGGGCGGAAATGGTCACGGGAGGGGCGGCAATCGGCAAATGATGTCCGGCAGCAAGTAACTGGAATGTCTGAAGAATCTAAATCTTTCAGCCGATGGCGGTTCGGCATCGCACCCATGATGCAGTGGACGGACCGGCACTGCCGCTTCTTCCACCGCCTCATGACGCGGCAGGCGCGGCTCTACACCGAGATGGTGACGACCGGCGCCGTGCTGCACGGGGACCGGGAGCGTCTGCTCGGCTTTTCGCCGCAGGAGCACCCCGTCGCCCTGCAGCTCGGCGGGTCGGATCCGGACGACCTCGCGCGCGCCGCGCGCATCGGCGAGGAGGTCGGCTACGACGAGATCAACCTCAATGTCGGCTGCCCCTCGGGTCGCGTGCAGAACGGCCGCTTCGGCGCGTGCCTGATGGCCGAGCCGGGGCTCGTCGGCGACGGCGTCGCCGCGATGCGCGCGGCCGTGCGCGTGCCCGTCACGGTCAAATGCCGCATCGGCATCGACGATCAGGACCCCGAGGAAAGTCTCGACACGCTCGCCGACGCCGTCTTCGCCGCCGGCGCCGATGCGCTCATCGTGCACGCGCGCAAGGCGTGGCTCCAGGGCCTGTCGCCCAGGGAGAACCGCGACGTGCCGCCGCTCGACTACGATCGCGTCCACCGGCTGAAGGCGCGGCTGCCCGGGCGCACCATCGTCCTCAACGGCGGCATCGGCACGCTCGAGCAAGCGCAGGCGCATCTCGCCCATGTCGACGGCGTGATGCTCGGCCGCGCCGCCTATCAGGAGCCGTGGCGTCTTCTTGGCGTCGATCCGCTCCTCCACGGCACGCCCGCGCCGTTCGAAACGCCGATGGACGTGGCGCTGGCGCTCGAGCCTTATCTCGCGCGGCATCTGGAAGCGGGCGGGCGGCTTTCGAACGTGACGCGGCACGTGCTCGGCCTTTTCCAGGCCGTGCCGGGCGCGCGGCTCTATCGGCGGCTCCTCGCCGAGCATGCGCACAAGGAGGGCGCCGGCCTCGACGTCTGGCGTGCGGCTCTGGCGCAAGTGAAGCCCGCGTCCGTTCGAACGGCGGCGTGACGCGGCTCAGCGGACCCACGATCACGACCGCGAGGAAGGCCGCAACTCCGGCGAGCTGCCGCGTCGCGCCGCCTCCAAGACCTCCGCCGCATCGGCAAGCCCGCCTTCGTGAAACGCGCCGGTCGCGAGCGCGAGAAACCCGATCGCGACGAAACCGCAGGCGAGCCGGCGTTCATGCTGGCATGACCGCCTTTGCGCAGGCCGGCATTGGCGACCGATCGTGATCAGCGCGCACGATCGCCGACGAACGCATGCGCGAGGAGATCGTCGATCGAGACGATGTCGAGCGTCGACTCGTGGCAGGCCTCGAGAACGACCTCCGGCGCAGCGCCGGCTTCGAGAGCTTCTTTCCAGCGTTCGGCGCAGAGGCACCAGCGATCGCCAGGGTTCAAGCCGGGAAACCGCCATTGCGGGCGGGGCGTCGACAAGTCGTTGCCGGCCGCACGGGAAAACGCGAGGAAATCCGCCGTCATGACGGCGCACACTGTGTGTCGGCCGCGATCGTCCGGCCCCGTGTCGCAGCATCCATTGCGGTAGAACCCGGTCAGGGGTGCCGTCGAGCAGGTCCCCAACGGGCCACCGAGAACGTTTCGCGCGCGCGGTGCGAGCATGTCCGCCTCCTCCGAGCAAAAATAGGGCAGGACGAGCGAAAGGTCACGCGGCGTGGTTCTGCGCCTGCGGAACGGCTGGAAGGGCTTGCATTACGCGCTCCGCCGGGAAGGTGACGATCACCTCCGTCCCGACGCGCAGCTTCGACTTGAAGGTGAACGTGCCGCCGTGCAGGTCGACCATGCCCCGCACGATCGGCAGGCCAAGGCCTGCTCCCTGCTCGGCCGTCTTGAGAGCATTCGAACCTTGCCCGAACGACGACAAGACGGTCGGGATTTCATCTTCTGGAATGCCAGGCCCGGTATCGCGCACGGACAGGTATTGCCCTCCGCCTGCGGTCCACCCGACCTTGACGTAGATCGCTCCGCCTGCCGGGGTGAACTTGACCGCGTTCGACAGCAGATTGAGGGCGATCTGCCGGATCGCGCGCTCATCCGCCCACACCGTCGGCATGCCCTCTTCGTAGGACTCCTTGATCGTCACGCCCTTCGAGCCCGCGCGCAGATTCATCAACCGAACGCAGTCTTCGACCGTGTAGGCGAAGCTGATGCTTTCCTCCTTGAGCTCGAAACGACCCGCTTCGATGCGCGACAGGTCGAGGATCTCGTTGATCAGATTGAGAAGGTGCTGCCCCGAGGCGTGGATGTCGCTTGCGTACTCCTTGTACGTGGTATTCGGCATCGGTCCGAGGATCTCGGCCTTCATCACTTCGGAAAAGCCGAGAATGGCGTTGAGAGGCGTGCGCAGTTCGTGGGACATCGTGGCGAGGAAGCGCGACTTCGCGACGTTGGCCGCCTCGGCTCGGCCGCGCGCCTCGTCGGACTGGGCCTTGGCGTCCTCGAGCTCCTGGATCAGGCGATCCTTCTCGGCGCGCATGGACAGCCCCTCGATCGTCGTCGAATAGAGCCGATACCCGAGCACCAGGAAATAGGCCTGCGCCGACAGCGCCATGAAAGCCATGGCGAGGAGGACCGGTTCGCGTTCGATGCCGAACTTCACCGCGAAAGCGCAGGTGACGGGCATCGTCCCGCCCCACACCGCGGTCGGCAAACTCGATGACAGCATCGCTCCGACGGCGATCACCATCAACGTGACGACGAACAAGAAGATCGCGCCGGTCAGCACCTCAGGGGTGACGAACGGAATGAAGACGATCAGCGACCACGCGACGCCATGCACCGTTTCCAGGAGCACGAAGTGGTGCCGCCAGCGCGACGTCTTCGCGGGGTCAGCAGCGGCACGAACAAATCGTTGACAAGCGAGCGTGGTGATCGTGTTCGCGGTCAGTACGACGATCAGCCAGCCGACCAGGGCCGCCGGATGCAACCACATCGATGCCACGCCGGCGACGACAAGGGCCAAGGCAGGGACGAGAATCGACGCCGAGAGACGGTTCTTCGCAAAGTTGAGCGCGAGCTCATGGTCGAAGGCCGGGCGTGTCCCGGTCTCGGACGTCAGCTTTTCCCGCGCTTCGCGGACGCGATCATTGAGCGCCCGCCTGCGACGGTCGCGCGGCGCACCGGCGGCGATCAACCCGTAATCGGCGATGTCGGACTGTGTCATGAGCGGGAGAAACGGCTTTTCACCGGTCCAATTTCAGTGGAAACAGTTAACCGCAGACTGCCGGTGAGGGTTAAGGGGCGGTGAACGGGCTGCGGCGCTTCAGTCTATTGCGGTCGATCGGCATCACGATGGTCGTGGCGTCCGCTGGTGCCATCGGGGTGATCGCGACGCAGGCCATGATCACGCATCTGTTTCGCGGTACGATCGAGATCCGCGGATTTGCTCGCGTGGTCGATGGCGACAGCCTGGTGGTCGATGGAACGCCCATCCGCCTGAAGGGCATCGATGCTCCGGAGCTACGGCAGACGTGTCGACGCGGGGCTGAGGATTGGCGCTGCGGGGAGTCGGCGAAATCGTATTTGCGCGAACTCCTTGCTGGGCAGCAGATTGCGTGCTCGCGCTCCGGGAGCGATCGCAACGGCAGGATTCTCGCCTATTGTCGGGCCGGTGGAGCACGTGATGTCGGCGCGCAGCTGGTGCGCGAAGGCTGGGCGGTTGCTTACGATGCGACATATGCGGCAGAGGAAAGTGAGGCGAAGCGAGCCCGCCGCGGTTTGTGGGCGTCGACTTTCGAACGCCCCCGCATCTGGCGCGACGCGCACCGCGGTGACGTCACGGAGTGATCGTCACGCCTGCCTGGCTCGGACAATCGACTCGAAAAACTTCATGGTTTGGGCGCTCGCGGCGGGTAGGGAGGATGCTCCAGCCGTGGTCGAGATACGCTCCCATGCCGCCGCTACGTCGTCGACGGAGGCAACACCCGTCGACACCTGAACGGCAGGGCCTTCGACGATCTCGGCGACGGCGAATGCGCCCCCGCCGGCAGACAGAACCATCCCATTTGGCGCGTGCTCACTGGCCAAGAACAGGACGCCTGGGGTCACCTTTTCAGGTTCGAAAACGGCATCGGCGCCGGGCGGAAACAGCTTCGCCGTCATGCGCGTCCATGCGATCGGTGCCAGGGCATTGGCGCGAATGCCATGCTTCTCGCCTTCGATCGCAAGGGTGCGCATGAAGCCGACGAGGCCGAGCTTCGCCGCGGCGTAGTTCGCTTGTCCGAAGTTCCCGAACAGCCCAGAAGAGGAGGAGGTGACGACGATGCGGCCATAGCCGCGCTCACGCATATGCGGCCACGCGGCACGAACGATGTTGAACGTGCCGGTGAGGTGGACGTCGAGAATGGCGTCCCAGTCTGCACGATCCATCTTCCCGAACGACTTGTCGCGCAGGAAACCGGCGTTGGCGACGACGACATCGATGCGCCCGAAGGCAGACAAGATTCGCTCGACCAAGCGCTCGATCGCGCCTGCGTCCGTAACGCTGCCCTCGTCGGCCATGGCCTTACCGCCGCCGCACGTGATTTCGTCCGCGACGATGTCGGCCGCACGCGCCGACGCGCCGGAACCATCCACCGCGGAACCGAGATCGTTGACCACGACCTTCGCGCCGAGCGCCGCGAAGCCGAGCGCATGAGCGCGCCCGAGGCCGCCTCCGGCACCGGTCACGATGACCACACGATCGTCGAAACGAATCGGCATGTGAATTTCCCTCGCGAGCCAGCCCGTCTTGCGGATGCATCCGAATGCAAGTCTAGTGTGTATCTACATCAAGATGAAGCAATGGGAGAGCCCACTATGAGGCTATACGACACACCGCGGGCTCCGAATCCACGCCGCGTTCGCATCTTCTTTGCGGAGAAGTCCTTCACGCCCGATGAGGTGATCGCGGTCGACATCATGAAGCTCGAGCACAAGGGCGATGCCGTCCGCAGCGCAATCCCGTTCCAACGCGTGCCCACCCTCGTGCTCGATGATGGTACGGTCATTGCGGAATCGGTCGCCATCTGCCGCTACGTCGAAGAGGCCTTAAAGCCCGAACCGAACCTGTTCGGTCGTGATGCCAAGGAGCGCGCCATCGTGGAGATGTGGCAGCGCTTCGCGGAGATGTTCCTGTTTCTTCACGTCGCGCAGGTCTTCCGCCACTTGCATCCGGCCATGGCCGAACTCGAAGTGCCGCAGGTGCCGGCCTGGGGCGAGGTGAACCGATCGCGAGCCTTGGACAGCCTCGCTCTCCTTGATCGCGAGCTGGGCAACCGCCCATATCTCGCGGGTGACCGGTTCACGGTCGCCGACATCACGGCGCTCGTGGCCGTCGACTTCATGCGCCCGATGAAGTGGCGCATCCCCGATGAGCTCTCGCACGTGAAGCGGTGGCATGCCGATGTCTCTGCCCGCCCAAGTGCCGTCCCCTGACGCCTTTGCGGCACTTGCCGACCGGATCCGGGCCTGTCGTATCTGCGTCGAGCGGCCGCATAGGACACCATTGCCGCATGCGCCGCGCCCGGTGCTTCGCGGGTCGCCCGGGGCGCGCGTGTTGGTGGCGGGGCAGGCGCCCGGGACGCGCGTTCATGCAACCGGCCTGCCGTTCAACGATCCCTCGGGCGACCGATTGCGCGGCTGGATGGGGGTCGACCGAGCAACCTTCTACGACGAGAGCCGCATCGCGGTCGTCCCGATGGGGTTATGCTTCCCGGGACAGGACGCGAAGGGCGGCGACCTGCCGCCCCGGCCCGAATGCGCCGCAGCGTGGCACGACAACGTCATGCGCACCTTGCGAGGGGTCGAATTGGCGCTTGCGATCGGATCATACGCGCAGCGCTGGCATCTCCGGCGCTTGGGCCTCGACCGGCACTTAAGATCAAGCTTGTCCGAAACGGTCGCCGGTTGGCGTTCAATCCTCGCGGCCTCCGACGGACCTCGGGTTCTGGTGCTGCCCCACCCGTCGTGGCGCAACACCGGATGGCTCAAGAAACACCCTTGGTTCGAGGCCGAGTTGTTGCCGGTCCTGCGCACAGAAGTCGCCCGTGCGCTATCATGAACCCTTTTCCTCGCGCCAGCCGATCCCATATGGAAGACTTATGAACGCCGGACGCTGGATTCTCATTCTCGTCGCCGCTTTCGCGGCGATCACATTGATCGTCATCACCTGGAATCCGGAACATGGGCAGCGCCTCGCGCAAATGCAGCGCGAGGTCGCGTTCACCGGCCAGGCCCGCGAGACGGCCATGATCGCCTTCTTCCTGATCGTCGGCGGCTTCGTGGCCTATCTGATCTGGACGCGGAAGTGAGCGCTCAACGCTCGAGCCGCGCGATGAGGCTCGACGTGTCCCAGCGCTGGCCGCCCATCTTCTGCACCTCTGAATAGAACTGATCGACAAGGGCGGTGACGGGCAGGTGTGCGCCGTTGCGCCGCGCCTCGGCGAGGCAGATGCCGAGATCCTTGCGCATCCAATCGACCGCGAAGCCGAAATCGAACTTGCCCTCGATCATGGTTTTGTGCCGGTTCTCCATCTGCCAGGACTGTGCGGCGCCTTTGGAGATGACCGAGATCACCGCTTCAACGTCCATTCCGGCGCGCTTTCCGAAAGCAATGGCTTCGGCGAGCCCCTGAACCAGGCCGGCGATGCAAATCTGGTTCATCATCTTCGCGATCTGCCCTGCTCCGGAAGGGCCCAGCAGCCTGCACATCCGTGCGAACGACATGATCACCGTTTCAGCAGCGGCATAAGGCTCGGCATCGCCGCCGCACATGACGGTCAGCACACCATTCTGCGCGCCGGCTTGTCCGCCTGAGACCGGGGCGTCGATGAAGGCGATACCCTTGGTCTTGGCTGCCGCATGCAATTCGCGCGCGACGTCGGCCGAAGCCGTGGTGTGATCGACGAAGATCGATCCTTCGTGCATGCCGGCGAAGGCACCGTCGGGTCCGACCGTGACCTGCCGCAGATCGTCGTCGTTGCCCACGCAGGCAAAGACGATGTCCTGTCCCTCCGCTGCGGCCCTTGGCGTCGGTGCCGAAGCGCCATCATGCTGCTTCACCCACTCAGCGGCCTTCGCGGCCGTTCGATTGTAGACTGTGACGGTATGGCCCTTGGCCTTGAGGTGGCCCGCCATGGGGTAACCCATGACGCCGAGACCGAGGAAAGCGACCTTGCTCATGCTGGAACTCCGCGCGAAACCGGCCGCGACCCTAGCGGCCGAGCGGCGTGATGCAAGCGGCGCGCGCATCAAGCAATGGTCTGACCGCGCGGCGCCGGGCCAGGAATCGATGTGGGGTCCAGGAACGGGTTGTCGCCCTCTTCGAAATCCACCAGGACGTGGGGGAGCTGCTCGATCGTCGGTTTCACGCGATCGTTGCCGGCGTCGATCCGCTCGGCGAGAGCGTCCGCAAGCCCGACTGGCCAGTAGGCGAAGAGGGGTTGCAGGACGCCGCCGCGACGGGCCACTGCGATGCGGTCCGGCGGGCCATTCGTCAGGCGCTGAACGAGGTCTGCCGGAAGGAAAGGCGCGTCGCCGGCTGCGCTGACTATGCCACGGGCGCGCGGTAGATTGCGCGCCGCCCAGGCGAGGCCCGCATGTACTCCGGTCAAGGGCCCGCTCACCTCGGCGCACGTGTCGGACACGATGGGCAGGCCGAACGCCTCGAACCGCTCGACCGGGGAATCGGTCAGGACCACCAGCGCGTCGAGCTGCGGCCCGAGGCGCTGGATCACATGCGCGAGGAGCGGCCGGCCGTTGAAGCGCTCGAGGCAATGTCCCCGCCCGCCGGCGAGTATCGCGCCGACGAGACCACCGAGCCCGAGGTCGAACAGACGGAACATGCCACACGGTGCGATTACCCGTCGCGCTTCGCAAGCCTGCCCGCGGAAGCAGCGCGGCGCCGTGCCTTCCACGCAACGATGAGGAGGAATATGGACGAGACGAGCGCGACCATGCCGCCGGCATTGACCGCCAGGTCGAAGCCGAAGAGGCGCGGCAGGAGCGCAGCCATGGCATATCCGACGACGCCAGTTGTTGCGGCGATCGCCGCGCTGATCGGAACCTGACGCTCGAGCCGGTCGGTCAGAAGGCGCGCCGTTGCCGGCGGGCACACGAACAAGGCGATGGTCAAGATCGCGCCGACCGCGTCGAACGCTGCGACGGCAGCGACGGCGGCAAGAACCAGCAGGACACCATCGGCGAGGTGCGGTCGTAGACCGGCGACGGATGCAAAGGCGGGGTCGAAGGCGGTCACCTTCAGTTCCTTGAAGAGCAGGCTGACGATGACAGCCGCAAGCATTGCGACGGCCGCAACGCGCAGCACGGATGTTGGAAAGCTCGCCAGCGCCGCGCCATCGACGAAGGAAGTCAGCCCCGTCGCGCTCAGCCACAGTGCATTCTCGACGGCGCCCATCAGCGCGTGTTCCGTGTCGATATGAACGGCGCGCGCGCCAGAGACCTCAAGGAGGACGACGCCGAGCGAGAAGAAGCTGGTGAACACGAGGGCCATCGACGCGCCCTGTTCGAGGCGTGCGGTGTGCGCGATGAGATTGACAAGCAGCGTGGCGCAGAGAGCCGCAACCACGGCGCCGATCATGATCGGTGCGGGCGCCGTGGTGCCTGTTAGGATGAAGGCGACGACAATGCCCGGCAGCACGGCATGCGCGATGGTGTCGCCGACCAGGCTGGCGCGCTTCAAGAGCAGGAAATTGCCGGGGAGGGCGCAAGCAACTCCGGCCAGAACGACCAGCAAGAGAGGTCCAAGGTCGAGCTGAAGAAACTCCGCGAGCGTCATGGGCGCGTCCGTTGCCCTGCCGCAAGCGCGGCGCGGAGACCGGCGGCCGAGCGTCGCGCGGCTCCCATGCGAGCAATCAGACCGCGGCGCGGCGCCAAGAGCAGCGAGAGCGCGAAGATCGTCGCGAGCGTCAGCACGATCGCGGGGCCCGTCGGCAGTCGCGCCACGGTCGCGGAAAGCGCGACGCCGACATGGCAACCAACGGCGCCGATGACGGCGGCCAGTAGAACCATGCTCGACAAGCGCGTGACCCACAGCCGCGCCGCTGCGGCTGGGATGACAATGAGCGCGACGAACAAGATGGCGCCGACCGATTGCAGCGCCGCGATGGCAAGAACAAGGAGCATCGCCAGCAGCAGCCCGTCGAGCAGCGCGACGGGAAGGCCGATCAGGCGAGCGTGCCTTATGTCGAAGGTGAGCGCGGCAAACTCCTTGTAGAGCACCAGCACGACGACCGCGATTGCGCTGGCAACACCAAGATTGGTCCAAGCCTCGCGCGCCAGCATCCCGGCGGTCGAACCGAGAAGGTAGGAGGTCAGCCCTGCTTGGCCGCCGACGGGGAGCGTCTGCACGATCGATAGAACGACGATGCCAAGCGCGTAGGAGGCCGCGAGGACCACGCCGATTGCGGCATCCGGGCGCAGGTGCGGTGTCGCTTCGAGTCGTTGCAGAGTAGCCAAGGCAATAACTGTCGCGACGACGGCGCCGGTTCCAAGAACGAGGAGTGACTTGCCTTGCATGCCGAGCAGCGCCGCGACGAGAAAGGCGATGGCGAAGCCGGGCAGCGAGGCGTGTGCGACCGCATCGGCGGCGAGTGCCCGACCGCGCAACAAGATGAAGGTTCCGAGGATGCCGCCGGCGCAGCCAAGCCCGATGACGCCGAGGGACACAACACTTGCCGTGTAGCCGGCTTGGAAGACCAAGGCGTCGAGCACGGGTCAGGCCAACGGTGACACGGCGGAAGTGGCGTGTTCGGTGCTTTGCGGGGCGCGCGCGGTCATGGGCGCAAGCTCGTGCACGCCGTGGCCCGGTCCATAGGCGATGCGGATGTTGTCCCGTGACAGAACGGTCGCGGGCGGGCCAGAGGCGACAAGTCGGGTGGCGAGGAGCACGGCGACATCGAAGCGCTCGGTGACGGTATCGAGGTCGTGATGGACGCACAAGACAAGACGCCCCATCGAGCGCAGCCTTTGAAAGAGGTTGAGAATGGCCGCTTCGCTCGGCTGGTCCACGCCGATGAACGGCTCATCCAGGGCCAGGATCGGGGCATCCTGTGCGAGCGCACGCGCGATCAGAACGCGCTGCTGTTGCCCGCCCGAAAGCGCCCCGATCGATAGATCGGCCAGGTCAGCGATGCCGACTTGGTCGAGATAGTCGCGCGCCTCACACCTCACGCGCTTGGTCACGCGGTGGAAGAGCCCGAGACGGCGATAGAGCCCCATGGCCACGACGTCCGCAGCGGTCGCGGGGAAGTCCCAGTCGATCGCGGCGCGCTGCGGTACATAGGCCGCGCGATGCGTGAGATCGCCTGCGTCCGCTCCGAGCAATCGAATGCGCCCTGCGAAAAGGGGCACGATGCCGAGAAGCGCCTTCACGAAGGTCGACTTGCCTGCACCATTGGGGCCAACGATGCCGACGAGACCCGACGCCGGGGCGGACCAATTCACATTCCACAGTGCGGGTCGCTCGCCATAAACGACCGTCACGCCGTCGAAAACGACCGGCGGGTCGGTTCCCCTGATTGCGGGTGCGTCAGCGCGCACGGCGGTTCAGCTCCCGGCGCCGAGGCGGCCTTGCATCCCCCTCTCGGGCGCGTCACCGCCGAGTGCGCGGACGATGGTCGTGAAGTTGTGGTCGAGCATGCCGATCAGCGTGCCCTCGTAGGTGCCTGGTTTTCCAAGCGCATCGGAGAAGAGCTCGCCGCCGATCTGGACGATATGTCCGCGGGCGGCGGCACCCTCGATCAAGGCACGCACGTTGCGGTCCGCCACCGAGGTCTCGACGAAGACCGCTTGGATGCGGCGTTCTACGAGAAGATCGACGAGACGCTGGATTTCACGCACCCCCGCTTCGCTCTCGGTGGACAAGCCTTGAATGCCGTGGACCTCCAAGCCGTAGGCGCGGCCCATGTAGCTGAACGCATCATGCGCCGTGACGAGCACGCGCGAACGTTCCGGCACTGTTGCAAAGATTCGGCGTGCGTAGGCGTCTAGACGCTCCAGTTCCGCCAATACCGCGGCGGCGTTGGCACGAAAGGTATCGGCGCCCTGCGGGTCGCGGGTGATCAGGGCATCGCGGATTGCCTCCACGGCGCGCGACCACAACGCCGGCTCCATCCACACATGCGGATCGAAGCGGCCTTGAAATTCGGGGTCGGCGAGGAGCCGGTCGCGCGGCAGCAGCTCGCCAATGGCCACAACCGGCTTTCGGCGCGCGAAGTCCTGCAACACGCGCTCGAGCTGCGCTTCGAGATAAAGGCCGTTCCAGAAGATCATGTCAGCCGCCGCCAGTCGATTCATGTCGGCGCGCGTCTGTCGGTAGGTGTGCGGGTCGACACCTTCGCCCATGAGATTGGTAACGCGGACGCGCTCTCCGCCGACGCGCGCAACCATGTCGCCGACCATCGCGACGGTTGCAACCACATTGAGCCGCTGCGGGCGTCGTTGGGCCGCAGCAGGCCCGACCAGACCAAGAGCAGCCGTTCCGACAAGGAGGGCGCGTCGAGAAAGCGACGAGGCGAGATTGTGGATCATAGATACCTCCGAGCGCCGACACGTTAAATGCAATTGCCAATGAATTGCAACTAAGAAGATTCATGCCTGTTCCGCAATGGCTGTGACAGGATCGCGCGGATCTTCGAGCTCTGGCCCTTAGAGAAGTGTCCTGTGCTTGAGGTGCGGCGAGAGGGGAAGGGCCGCATATTGAAGACCACGCTGTGAGTGTTGCCGCTGGCGTTGCTCACGGCCGGACTTGCCGAGGCGCCGCGGCAATCTCCGTGCATGCCCCGCGGCTGCGGGCACTGGCGAGCCTCGATATCTCGCCCGAGGGCCGCTTCGCACGGGTCGGCGGGTCAGCGGCCTGCATCGCTGCGGGCGCGAGATGGAGTGCACTGGCGGGTCCAGGTGCATCCCAGCGGGTCCAGGGGCATCCCAATTGCCGCGCGTGTCGTCGGCTTGCAAGCGGAGGCTCCCGATTGACCGGTCGCGACCGTCCGCTAGGTTGCGTCGCGATCCGGAGATAGCCATGTCGAGTATTTCCGCCGGGCGCGCGCAAGCGCCGCTCCCGAAGGCCAGTCTTCCGAACGTCACATCGATCATCGCCATCTCCTCCGGGAAAGGCGGCGTCGGCAAGTCGACGACGGCCGTCAATCTCGCGCTTGCATGCGTCGCCGAAGGGTTGAAAGCGGGGCTCATGGACGCCGACGTCTATGGCCCGTCGGTTCCGAAACTACTCTCGCTCTATGGCCGGCCCGAGATGCGCGATGCGAAGACGCTGCTGCCGATGCGCGCCTATGGTCTCTCCGCCATGTCGATCGGGCTGCTCGTCGGGGAAGAAACCCCGATGGTCTGGCGCGGTCCGATGGTCATGCAGGCAATCACGCAACTCATACGGGATGTCGCATGGGGCGAGCTCGACGTTCTCCTCGTCGACATGCCGCCCGGGACTGGAGATGCGCAACTAACATTAGCCCAGATCGTTCCCTTGTCAGGAGCGGTGGTCGTTTCAACGCCGCAGGATTTGGCCCTCCTCGATGCGCGCCGCGGTCTTGCCATGTTCCGTCGCGTCGACGTGCCGATCCTCGGCATCGTCGAGAACATGTCGTATTTCCTGTGCCCGAATTGCGGCACACGCACCGACATCTTCGGGCATGGCGGCGCGCATGACGAAGCCGACCGTCTCGGCGTGCCGTTCCTCGGCGAAATCCCGCTCGACCCGATGATCCGCGAAACAGCGGATGACGGCCGCCCCATCGTCGTCTCGGACCCGGATGGCAGTCATTCCCGCGCCTATCGTTCGATCGCGCGCAAGATGCTGTCGAACGCCATCGGTGCCCGAAAACCGCCACCGAAGATCGTCATCGAGTGACGGGGTTGCATTCAGCCTGCGTTCAAGGGCGTTGCCAGGAATTAGCGCTTGGTCATCGGAGCGCGCTTTGGGGGCCGCGCGTCCCAAACAGGAGACGTTGATGACACTGTTACATCGCTCGCTTCGGGCTCTGGCCGGCTCAGTGGCGCTCGTGTCACTGATGTCAACGGCGGTGGTCGCGCAAGCATCGCCACCCGAGTTTCGAACCGTTGTCATCCCGGTTCTTCCGCAAGGCACCGTCTGCGCCGACGAGAAGACGGCGATCATTGAGCGGGTTTCCAGCGCGAACGCGGCCGCTGCAGAGAATGCTCAGGCGGCGTCGCGCTTCATCGTCGAGCGCGAGGCGGCCTTGCGCGGTGCGGGCGATCAGGGCGCGGCGGAGCTCAATCGGCTCCGCGCCGAACGCGATCGCCGCATCGAGGAGTGGCGCCGCGCAGAGACCGCGTTTGACGCTGCCGTGCGACTGAGCGAAAGGGACTGCCCCGCAGGGAGGATCGCCGCTTCGCCACCCGCGGCTACTCCGCCCTCATCCACGCCGTCCGCGGATGTTCCGGCCGCCGCAACGCCCGCGCCGCCTGCGGGCGTGACGCCCGCCAATCGTCCTGCCGTCTCGCTTGCCCTCGCGATCACCGCGCCGGAGACGTGCCGCGCCAATGCCGTCTGCACGTTCAATGTGGACATCGAGAACCGCGGTTCTCGCGCTATGGCCAGCCCACTGCTTGCTTCGGTCGCACTCGGGTTTGATGGCGGTACGATTGCCGGCATCGCAGCGGAGAGCTGGGCCTGCGGTCGTGGCAATGAGAACCTCACCTGCGCATCGGCGGGCCTCACGCTCGAGCCGCAAGCCCGTTCGCGCTTCACGGTGGAATGGCGCCTGCCGGACCGCTTGCGGCGCCCCTCGGCTACGGTGTGCGCCGCCGTGGTTTGGCCGAGCCGCCCGCCGGGCGGTATCTACCGGGCCGAGCAGGTCGCAGCGGTCCAGTACGCGCTGACCCGCGCCGGTTTCGACACCGGCGGCCTGACCGGACGCATTGGTCCGCGGACGATCGAAGCCATCCGAACGCTCCGCCAACAGGCGGGTATTCAGGGGCCGGCGGAGATCACGCCCGATCTCCTTGCCAACCTCTTCGGCGCGAACGGCGCCCTGGCGGGCGACGATGATCCGGCGAACGATCGCGGATGCGCGACGATTGCTTTCGCCGACGACCGTGGTGCCCCGATTGCGGCTGTTCCGCCAGCTGCACCACCGCAACGTCCGCAGGTCCAGCAAGCGCGTCCTGAAGCACAGCCGCCCGCCCCGCCGCGCGCTCAGGCGCAGACCCCGCGGCCACAGCAGGCGGAACCGCGCCGGCAGGTGCGGCGTCCGCCACCGCCTCCCGTCGACGATGACGACGACGATGTCGTGACGGTCTACCGGACGCCCATCCGCCCGCCGGTCGTCTACTACGGCACACCGCGTTGGTACGGCGGCTCGACCTACTACTATCGGCCTTGGGGGCCACCGGTCATCGTCAGGCCTTGGTGATGCCGGCGGTCCGCGCGCGCAGTTCGCGCGTGCGGATCCGCTCTCTGTGGATGACGTAAAGCCCGGATGCGACGATGATGGTGATCCCGATCAT
This sequence comes from Pseudomonadota bacterium, assembly GCA_041694995.1. Lineage (GTDB taxonomy): Bacteria > Pseudomonadota > Alphaproteobacteria > Rhizobiales > UBA4765 > Raskinella. The sequence continues at coordinate 21,857 of JBGFRS010000027.1, forward strand.
CGCCATCGCGTCCGGGAGTTCGCCCCACACCACCACGCTGGCGATAAGGGCCCAGAGCATCACCGTGTAGCGAAAGGGTGAAATTGCCGAGACCTCGCCAACACGGAACGCCACAATGATGGTGTAATTGCCTACGGCGACGAAAGCCGCAGCCCCGATGAGATACAGCCACGTGATCGTTGCTGGTGCCGTCCACGGCGCGGCGAGGGAGAGCGGGAGGCCGGCGATCGCGACCGAAGCGCCGGTGGCGAGGCTCACGACGAGTGACGGTGTCGAAGGATCGACTTTGCGGGTGATGAGATCGCGCGCCACCGCACCGGCAGCCGAAAGAACACCGAGGACGGCGTACCAATCGATCCCAGCCGGCGATGGTCGCACGATCAGCACCATCCCGAAGAAACCGACGACGACGGCCGCCCAACGTCGCCAACCGACCTCTTCCTTGAGGACGATCGCCGATGCCGCCGTCATGATCAGCGGCGCGGTGAGGAAGATGGCCGTCAACTCGGCGAGGCCCATGCGAGCCAAGGCCGTAATAAAGACGAACGCCACCGCCGCTTCGAGCGCGGAGCGCATCAGGACGGCCGGTTCACGCAGCCGGCGGAGATCGCGGCCGTAGCCCGCGACGAAAACCGCGGCGAGCATGATCGCGACCACGAAAGCGCCGCGCAGCGCCATGATCTGACCGGCTGGAAGTTCGGCGGCGGCCAGCTTCACGAACGTGTCGTTGCCGACGAAAAGCGCCATCGCGGCACATATGGCGGCGATACCGCGGGCATTCGAAGATGGGGTGTGAGTCATGGCGGCGTGGTGGCGAGCCATAACCTTGGGACGCCGGCTCGTCGACAGGAGCTTCGTCGGATCGCCTATGCACCGAAGCGGGAGAGCCGGAACAGGCTGATGTCGTGGCGCGTGCCGCCCTCGAGTGCCAGATCGGCGAGGATTTCCCCAACGACACTTACAAACTTGAAACCATGCCCGGAACAGGGAGACGCGACGATGATTTCGGGAGCGTCGGGCAAGGCATCGATCACGAAATGCTCGTCCGGCGTGTTGGTGAACATGCAGGTTCGGAGACCCAATGTCGGCCCATCCGCGTCCGGGAAATAGCGGGCGAGGAAACCGCGCAGAAGGTCCTCGTCGTCAGGCGTGGCATCGCGCGACAGCGCATCGGCATGACCTGTCTCGTTCCTGTGATGGTAGAGCCCGATTTTGAAGCCCGGCACGCCCCAGACCGGAAATTGATAGACGTGCCCCTCGTCGAACAGGGCATTCGACACGGGGAAGCTGTCGAGCGAGAAGCGTTGCGGGGTTCTGGGCTGGAACCAGCCGAGCACTTGGCGCTCGGGAATGGCCCGTGCGGCGAGAGCCGGGACATGATCGCCGATCCATGCACCCGTCGACAGAATCAGCCGTCGTGCGCGGTAGCGGCCGCGATCCGTCGTAACCTCGACTCCATCGGCGATCCTGTCATAGCCGCGAATGGCTTCGCGGCCGCGGATGTCCGCCCCGTGCGCCGAAGCCAGCATGACGTGTCGGCAGATTGCCCGCTCCGAAGCGACGAAGCCGCCATCCGGCTGAAACACCGCCACATGCGTGTCGGGCAGGCGGTAGCCCGGAAAGCGCTGCCGCGTGTCGTCGGCGGACAACATCTCGTGATCGAGATGATGCTGCCGGCATGCTTCCAATGCGCCCATGACGACGCGGCTGTCGCTGCGGCCGATGTCGAGAGAGCCGGTGACGTATAGAAGCTGCTCGCCTGCGATCTGCTCGGTTTCCCGCCAGAGACGGTAGGCGCGGCGCAGGAGCGGCACGTAGTTGGGGTGCTCGAAATAGGCGAGGCGAATGATCCGATTGAGCCCGTGCGACGATCCCATGGCATGGGGGATGTCGAAGCGTTCGAGGCCGAGCACCTTGGCGCCGCGCTTCGCCAGCTGCCAGCACGTCGCCGAACCCATGCCGCCGATGCCGGCGACGATGACCTCGTAATCCATGTTAGGATCCCCTGGCTCGGACCTTAAGTAGCGGCCAGAAAGCGGTCGAGACGGAACCGCGACAGGTCATGACGACTGCCGCCATCGATCGCCAGATCGGCTGCGATCTCGCCGATGAGGCTTGCGAACTTGAAGCCGTGCCCTGAACAGGCCGAGACCGCGAGGACGTTCGGCAGGCTCGGAACCTGATCGATCGCGAAGTTTCCGTCAGGCGTCCAGGTGATGAGACCGCTTTGCACCGCAAGCGGTGGCCCGGCGGCGTCTGGAAGATGGCGGCTGAGGACAGCGGCCAGCGGAGACCAATCCGCGTCGGTCGGGGTTCTGTCGATGGTATCGGGGTCGCAACGCCACCGCCCCGGCTGATCGCCGGACGACGGGCCGCCGAGCTTCACGCCGGCATGACCGTCGATCGGCACGCCGTAAAACTCACCGAGTGAGCAATCGAGCGTCCACACGGGGAAGCGGTCGGGTGCGAATATTTCCGGCGCGCGCGTCGCGAACCAGGCCACGGGAATGCGTCGAACCTCCACGACACCGGCCAGCTCAGGAATGAGCTTGCCGACCCACGCACCGGCCGTCACGACCGCGCGGTCCGCTTCGTAAGTGGTTCGCGGGGTCGTCACCCGCACACCGCCGCCCGAAATCGCGGCGATTGCCGAAACCGGCTCGAGCGCGCGCACCTCGGCGCCGTGGCGGAGCGCAAGCCGCACATGGGCGAGGATCGAGCGCTCCGTGCGCACGAGCCCGCCATCGGGCTGCCAGAGAGCGATGTGATCAGCATCAGGCCGCCACGCGGGATGCCGGCGGCGCAAGGCGCCAGCATCCAGCACATCGTGGTCGAGGCCATGAATTTTGCACGACGCGAGCGCTTTCGGCACGCTCAGCCGGTCCGCATAACCGATGTCGAGCGAGCCCGTCGGCAAGAAGACCTCGTCGCCGGAGTCCATCGAAAGCGCTTGCCACAGCTCGCGGGCACGCTGTGCGAGGGGGACGTAGGTCGCGCCTTCGGCGTAGGCGACGCGCAGCAAGCGGTTGTAGCCGTGCGACGACCCCATCACATGCGGGATCGAGAAGCGCTCGAGCGCCAGCACCTTCATGCCGCGTCGAGCGAGATGGTAGGCCGCCGCGCTGCCATGCCCACCGACACCAACGACGATGACGTCGAACGTCATGGAGCTCTCAAACGTCGAGACATGGCGCAACCTCCGGCCGCGCGAGCGCGCAGCGCAGGTGGCATTCGGCGGTGCGGATGTTCATGCCGGACCCCTAGCACGCGACAGCGACGGCGCCGTCAACCGCCGGTGACGCTCATGTGGCGCGCGACGGCGGGTTTCTTCGTCCGGCGGTCGATGACGAAGTCGTGTCCCTTCGGCTTGCGCGAAATCGCCTCGTCGATGGCTTGGTAGAGGAGGTGATTGCCCTCGGAGGCACGCAACGGCGCGCGCAGATCGGCAGCGTCCGATTGGCCGAGGCACATATAAAGCGTGCCCGTGCAGGTGAGGCGCACGCGATTGCAACTCTCGCAGAAATTATGCGTCATCGGCGTGATGAAGCCGAGTCGGCCACCGGTTTCCTTGACGCGCACATAGCGCGCCGGCCCGCCCGTGGCGTAGTCGATGTCTTCGAGCGTCCAGCGGTCCATGAGATCGGTGCGTACCATCGAGAGCGGCAGATACTGGTCCGTCCGGTCACCGTCGATGTCACCGAGCGGCATGGTCTCGATCAGCGTGAGGTCCATGCCGCGACCGTGCGACCAGCGAATGAGATCGTCGAACTCGTGTTGATTGACGTCCTTGAGGGCAACCGCATTGATCTTGACCTGCAAACCGGCGGCCTGCGCGGCATCGATGCCGCGCACGACCTGATCGATCTCACCCCAGCGCGTGATCGCCTTGAACTTAGATGCATCGAGCGTATCGAGCGAAACGTTGATGCGCTTGACGCCGCACGCCGCAAGGTCGCCGGCCATCTTGGCGAGTTGGGAACCGTTCGTCGTGCAGGTGAGTTCGTCGAGCGCTCCAGACTCAAGGTGCCGAGACAGGGAGCGGAAGAGGGTCAGGATATCCTTGCGCACAAGAGGTTCACCGCCCGTGATCCGCAACTTGCGCGTGCCCTTCATGACGAAGGCCGTGCACACGCGGTCGAGCTCTTCAAGCGTAAGCAGATCCTTCTTGGGCAAGAAGGTCATATTCTCGGACATGCAGTAGACGCAGCGAAAATCGCAGCGATCCGTGACCGAGACGCGCAGATAGGTGATCGACCGCCCGAAGGGATCGACCAAAGGCTGCGGCTTATGAGTGGCGAGGCGCTCGAATTCCATCGCTACAAACCTTGACTGCGGCGTTCCATCTTGACCCCGGCAGGCACGACCGCCGACCGGAACGTATCAATGATCCAATTTCTGGCAAGCGGCGTGGCGTCGCGCTTTGCCTTAGCGCAATCGTATCCTAGACAGGGACGATGACAGCCCCCGCCCGCCCCTGGCCAACCGAGGTCCGCTTACACAAGGACAAGCGACGGCTGACCGTGACGTGGGACGACGGCTTCGCGCACACCTTCTCCGCCGAGTTCTTGCGCGTGAACTCGCCATCTGCCGAGGTGCAAGGCCACGGGCCGGGCCAGAAGGTAACGGTTGCCGGCAAACGGAACGTCGAAATCATCGGCATCGATCCCGTCGGGGCTTATGCCGTGCGACTCTCTTTCGACGATTTGCACTCGACGGGAATCTACGGCTGGGACCTGTTCCGGGACTTCGCGCGCAAGCAGGAGGCAATGTGGACCGAATATCTCGCCGAACTCGCCGCCAAGAACCTGTCGCGCGAACCAAAGGGTGTCGCGGGCCGCTGACTGAACGATTCGCAAGGGCAAGGCCTGCCGAGGGCGGCCTTGCCGAGCTTGCTGTTTCCGATCTCTCTCAGCGGACGAGGACCCGGGCGCCGACGCGGACGCGGGTGTAGAGGTCGGTCACGTCGTCGTTCGTCATGCGGAAGCAGCCCGAGGACACCGCTTGACCGATCGTGTGCGGCTCGTTCGAGCCGTGGATTCGGTAAAGCGACGACCCGAGATAGAGGGCTCGGGCCCCGAGCGGGTTTGCGACGCCGCCCGGCATGAAACGCGGCAAATCCGGACGGCGGCGGAGCATCTGCTCCGGCGGGCGCCAATCCGGCCACTCCGCCATCCGCGTCACGGTTTTCTCTCCGCGCCAAGTGAACCCGTCGCGGCCGACGCCGATGCCGTAGCGCAGCGCGCGGCCATTGCCGAGCACGAGGTAAAGGCGGCGCTCTTCGGTCGAAATCACAATCGTTCCAGGGCGCTCGGGGCCGTTGTAAGCCACTTCTTCACGCGGGATCGGGTTGTGTGTCCGGCGGCCCTCGGACAGCAGATTGGGATCGTACGTGACCCAAACGCGCTCCACGGGGTCGAAGAACGAGTCAAGCCCACTCGAGGCGCTCCCGCTTGACGGGGTAGCCATGGCGAAGATGTTGAACCCGATCGTGCTCTGGGTGGCAGGCGCGGTGATGGTCACGACCGGACGATCGCCGCCCGGCCCCCCATCGTCAGTGCCGGCCACAGCCGCGGCAGGGTCAAAGCCCGGTTGCGAGAAGAACCCCGCGGACGGCCGTGAGAAGTCAAAGATATCCCAGTGCGGACTCTGAGCCGCAGCTCCACCCACCCCGAGCGCGAGACTCAGCCCCATTGCGAAAACGATCCGCTGTTGCATGTTTGCTCTCTTCTTTCGTATCCCCGTGACCACGCGTTGAGCTAGCGACCCATGGACGGAACATTTGCTGCCCGTGATGTGCTTACTGGTGTTCGCTGTGGAAATGCACCCCGTATGCCGCTCACGAGAACGTGCGACGTGCAGTTTCACAACCCATGTTGCGCACATGCAACGCGGCTGTGGACGAAATGCTTGCGCTTGGGAAATGGTGGGCGCGACAGGGATTGAACCTGTGACCCCTCCCGTGTGAAGGGAGTGCTCTCCCGCTGAGCTACGCGCCCGCTCAGGTCGCGGGGTATAGGGCGCGTGGATCGGCGAAGTCAATCTGAAGAGCCGGCCTGCCGTAACCGTTCAACCGCAGGGAGCAGCTCGCGCCAATGCGAGATGACCTCGTCTGCGCCGAGATCTCGCGCCGGCACGTCGGTATAGCCGAAGTCGACCAGGACGACGGGGGCGCCGGCGGCACGTGCGGTGTCGAGATCGGTGCGACTGTCACCGACCATGATGGCCTGGCGCGGGTCGCAGCCGGCGCGCGTCACCGTTTCAAGAAAGGTCCGGGGGTCCGGCTTGCAGAAGGCAAAAGTATCCCCGCCCACGATCGCGGCAAACCGGTCGGTCAGGTGCAATTCGTCAAGCAGGCGCCGTGAAAGTCTCTCGACCTTGTTGGTCAAAACGGCCAAACGATGCCCGCTTGCGGCGAACCCATCGAGAGCATCACGGAGGCCGTCGAACGGCCGCGACCAGACAGCGATGTTGGTGGTGTAGTGCTCGATGAAACGCGCGTTAAGACGTTCGAGGTCGTCCTCCGAGTAGGTGGCGCGCCGCGCCTCGAGACCGCGCTGGATCATGGCCCTTGCCCCGTGCCCGATCATCGGACGCGCGGTATCGAGCGAGATCGGCGGATGCCCCAGTTCCCCCAACACGACGTTGAGCGTCGCCACGAGATCGGGCGCCGTATCGACCAAGGTTCCGTCGAGGTCGAAGACGATACAAGGCGGAGCAGTCATGGAATCGTTTCGCTCTGCCAGGGCCGGCATCGTGGTCGGCGCATAGCGCTGGTGGGGTGCGCTGTCCATCCCATCGCAGCGGGTTCTTGACACCCGGAGGCGCCCCTGGCACGCCGCCGCCCTCAACACCTAGGATACCGGCTCCGATGGCCAATGCCGATCAATTCAAGCGCGCCGCAGCAGCGCGGGCCTTGGACTATGTCGAGTCGGGCATGCGGGTTGGTCTGGGCACCGGATCGACGGCGGTCCACTTCGTGGAGTTGCTTGCCGAGCGTGTCCGCGATGGTCTGGAATTGGTTGCGGTTCCAACTTCAACGGCAACGAAGTTGCTCGCCGAAAGGCTCGGCATACCCTTGACCACGCTCGACGAAATGCCCGAGCTCGACCTTACCGTCGACGGCGCGGACGAGATCGGACCAGCGCTCACGCTGATCAAAGGCGGCGGAGGAGCCTTGCTCTTCGAGAAGATCGTAGCCTCGGCGTCCGCCCGTATGATCGTCGTTGCGGACGACACGAAGAGGGTCGCTGTCCTCGGCGCCTTTCCGCTGCCGATCGAAATTGTGCCGTTCGGCCTCCGCGCTACTCGGGACAGGATCGTCGCGGCCGCTCGCGGCCTGGGGCTATCCGGAACCGTCGCATTGCGGCACACCCCTCAGGGCGCCACATTTCTGACGGATGGGCATCACTATATCTTTGATGTTTTTTTCCGTGCGATCCCTGATCCGAGTGCTCTCGCGCACGTCCTGTCTGCCATCCCCGGCGTGGTCGAACACGGCCTTTTCATTGGCCTTGCGACCCGTTGCATTGTTGCCGGACCGACCGGCATTGTCGAAGTCTCCTAGCGAGGTAAGCCCTATGCGCTCTTCCAGCATTGTCTTCGTCCTGTTTGTCTTGGCAGCCGGTCCGACGCTGGCCCAGTCGGGCAGCGTGACCGTTCCTGCACCGACACCGATCCCGGCGCCCCCGCAGCCTCAGCTCGTGCAGATTCCGACGTCCCACGCCAATGCCGCACGCGAGATGATTACGGCGGCGGGGATTGCCGATCAGTTCGCCGTGGTTGCCCCGAACGTCACGGCACAAACGGCCCGCATGATCGTGCAGTCGAACATTGCCATCCAGGGCGATGTCCAGATGCGAACGGCCCTCGAGGAGTCGGTTCGCGTCGTTGCAGATAGTTTTGCGACCGAACGAGATCAATTGGTCGCAACGGTTGCTCTCATATATGCAGTCCGCTTCAGCGAACAGGAACTCCGCGACATCGCGACGTTCTTCAGATCGCCGGCCGGGCAGAAGTTCTCGCAGGCATCGCCCCTCATTGCGCAGGAGAGCATCCAGACGGCATCTCGTATGGCCCAGGAGATCCAGCCGGTCGTGTTCGAGCGGTTGCGCGCCGAGATGCGGCGCCGCGGTCATCCGCTGAACTGAGTTCGGCTGTGAGTGCGTTCGACGTCGATCTCTTTGTCATCGGCGGAGGGTCCGGTGGCGTACGGGCAGCTCGCATCGCCGCCGGCTACGGCGCAAAAGTGATGGTGGCTGAAGAGCATCGCGTGGGCGGAACCTGCGTTATCCGTGGTTGCGTTCCGAAGAAGCTCCTGGTGTACGCGTCCCGCTTCCATGACGAGTTCGAGGATGCGGCGGGTTTCGGGTGGTCCGTACCGGAAGGTGCCTTCGATTGGACGACGCTGATCAAAAACAAGGATGCAGAAATCGCGCGTTTGGAGGGGGTGTACGCGCGCAATCTGGCCAAGGCGGGCGCGGAGCTGGTGCGTGAGCGCGCGGTCGTCGAGGACGCACACACCGTTCGGCTCTCCTCCGGGGCCACCGTGCGTGCAAAAACGATCCTGATTGCGACCGGTGCGTGGCCGGAATTGCCAGACGGACTTCCTGGCATCGAGCTTGCCATAACTTCCAACGAGGCGTTTCATTTGCCGACGTTCCCGGATCGCATCGCCATTGCCGGGGGTGGGTACATCGCGATTGAGTTCGCGGGCATCTTCGCCGGGCTCGGCGCGGAGGTGACGCTGGTTTACCGTGGATCGGAAATCCTGCGGGGGTTCGATCAGGATCTGCGCAAAGGGCTGGGAGAGGCGTATAAAAAGCGCGGCATTCGCATTGTCACAGATGCCGTGTTCTCCCGGATCAAGAAAACATCCGACCGCATCAGCGCGGCCCTGACGAACGGCGAGACGCTGCACGTCGACCAGGTGATGTTTGCGATTGGTCGACGCGCGAACACGCGCGGCCTCGGTCTTGAACAAGCCGGAGTTGCGCTGGACGGCGACGGCGCGGTGAAGGTGGACGCTTTCTCGCAGTCGTCTGTTTCCTCCATCTATGCGGTTGGTGATGTGACCGATCGGATGAACTTGACGCCTGTCGCGATCCGTGAGGGTCACGCCTTCGCGGACACGGTGTTCGGAGGCCGGCCGACGGCGGTCGAGCACACGACCATCCCGACGGCCGTGTTCTCGACACCCGAAATTGGCACGGTCGGGATGACGGAGGAGGAGGCGCGCCGTCTTTTTCCAATCGTCGACGTCTATCGCACCGCGTTCCGGCCGATGAAGGCGACACTGTCGGGCCGCGATGAGCGGGTGATGGTGAAGCTTGTCGTCGACGCAGGAACCGACCGGGTGGTCGGGGCACACATGCTCGGGTCCGACGCTGGAGAGATGGTTCAACTGCTTGGAATCCTGATCAAGATGGGCGCGACAAAGCGCGATTTCGATCAAACAGTCGCCGTTCACCCTACCGCTGCGGAGGAGTTCGTCACGCTGCGTGAGCGCAGCGTCCGTCACCTCCAGAGCTAGGGGCTATGTCGCCAAGAGCCAGTCGGTCATGTCCGGCCAGAGCGTCTTCTGGTGCTCGGCACGGAAGAAGCCGAAATGGCCGATCTCGCGCACGCCGATGTCTGCTGGGGTGATGGTGCGCCGTTCGACCGAATTCGTGAGCTTCGAGACAAGAAGGTCGATCGCGGACGGCGTTGCCCAAGCGTCGTCGGAAAGTCCGACGGCGAGCGCCGTGGCACGCAACGTTGGCAGATTGGCGAGGAGGTCCAGGCTGCTATCGTCGTAGTAGTAGCGTGGGGATAGGCACCAGCGCCGCCACTCGAGAAATACCCCGAGCGGCAAATCCTCACCCAATCCGAGTCGTTTGCCTGGAACGAACCCGACGGGCAGGGCGACCGCCGGGACGATGGCCTTGAGGATGACGTAGACACGCCACTTTTCACCCCCGGCGAGGAGCCGCCAGTAGCCTGCCTGCGCGGCTATCATCAGGACACGATCGAAACGTTCGTTTCCCGGCATGATGCCGAAGACTTGACCACCGAAAGAATGCCCGACACCGAGAAGGCGGCGGTTCGGGTAGTGCGCCACGGCGTGGTCGACCAGCCCAGCGGCATCGAGCGCGGCCCAGTCGCGCATCCGTGCGCGGAAACCGCGGAGCCGTGCGGGCCGGCTGTCGCCGATGCCTCGATAGTCGTAGGTAAGGACGGTCGCGCCGCGCGCCGCCAAGGCCTTCGCGAACGGCCCGTAGATCTTGCGCGGCACAGCGGTCGCCGAATTCAGAACAACGATCGGCCCGCCTTGTGCAAATTCGGGCTCGAATATCGTCGCTGCCAGGGGGTAGCCATCGCGCGCGGCAATCGTCCTAGTGAAATCTCGGATCATGCGCCGTCATTCCACGGCGCGGCGGGGGAAGCAACTTGCCGGAACGCAACTTGCCGGGACGTTTCCTGCCTCCGGCCGCTCGTGTATAAGGCCCGCGCCTGCTAACCCGCAGCGGGGATTGGTGGAGTTGACAATGCCGACGTCGTGGACGCCGCACAGCTGGCGCAACAAGCCGATTGTCCAGGTTCCGGACTATCCGGACATCGGCGCGCTGCGCGCTGTCGAGGATCAACTCGCGACGTTTCCTCCGCTGGTTTTTGCAGGGGAGTGCCGGGCGCTGGAGACAAAGCTTGCCGAGGTTGTCGAGGGTAAGGCCTTCCTGCTTCAAGGCGGTGACTGCGCCGAGAGCTTCGAGGAGCACGGACCGAACAACATCCGCGATTTCTTCCGTATCTTTCTGCAGATGGCTGTGATCCTCACGCATGAGGCGGCGACCCCGGTCGTCAAAGTCGGCCGCATCGCGGGACAGTTTGCGAAACCGCGTTCGTCGAATTTCGAAACGGCCGATGGTCACACCCTGCCGACCTATCGCGGCGATATCATCAACGGTTCGGAATTCTCGGCAGAGGCTCGCTTGCCCGATCCCCGCCGCCAGATGATGGCCTATCGCCAATCCGCTGCGACGCTCAATTTCGTCCGCGCGCTCGCGAACGGCGGTTATGCATCGCTCGGCAATGTGCACAAGTGGATGCTGGATTTCGTCGAGGCATCGCCCAAGTGGCAGGAGGTGGCGAACCGTATCGAGGGCGCGATCGCCTTCATGCGCGCGTGCGGCATCGACCCGGAGCACCATCCGGAGATGAAGACGACCGAGTTCTTCACGAGCCATGAGGCGTTGCTGCTCGGGTACGAACAGGCGCTTACCCGCCAGGATTCGACACAACCCGACATGCCGTGGGTCGGCACCTCGGGGCATCTGTTGTGGATCGGCGACCGGACGCGTCAACCCGATCACGCTCACGTCGAGTATTGTCGCGGCATCCTCAATCCGATCGGCCTCAAATGTGGCCCGTCGCTGAGCATCGACGACTTCAGGGCACTGGTTGCCAAATTGAACCCGTCGAACCGCAAAGGCCGCCTCACGCTGATCTGCCGGTTCGGCGCGGACAAGGTTCGTGACCACCTGCCGCGCCTCGTCGAGACGGCCAAGCGCGAGGGCTTCGATGTCGTATGGTCGTGCGATCCGATGCACGGCAATACCGTGTCGGTGAACGGCAAGAAGACGCGCCCGTTCGAAAAGATCATGGCAGAGCTCGAAGGGTTCTTTGATGTCCATGCCGAGATGGGCACCTATGCCGGAGGCATCCATCTCGAAATGACCGGCAAGAACGTGACGGAGTGTACCGGGGGTCTCGTTGCCGTTCGTGACGAAGATCTGCACGACCGCTACGACACAGCTTGCGATCCCCGTCTCAATGCCAAGCAGGCGGTTGACGTCGCCTTCCGCGTTGCAGAGCTGCTGAAGCGGCAGAAAGATGCGCGCAGGCGCGTCGAGCGCGACGCGGCGGAGTGATAAAGGGGTCAGGGCTGAACGCTGTCCGGGCCTCCGGGATGATCCGCGAACGCGGGGAGGTAGTGACCGGCAGAAAAGCCGCCATTGCCGCAATGCGGCGGGGCAGGTAAGGGTGCGGCATTCCCTCGCGGCGAAGCTCGATGCGCCAGGCGCTCAGATCCTCTTCGTCGCCGAGAACGAGATGTTGGCCGCGTGCCTCGCCCGCATATAGCTTGCGACATCGGCAGAACGCCGAGCAAGGTCCGTGCGGCCGTGCTCGACATCGAAGGGCGCGACCCAGCGATCGTGATTGCCGAGGACATCGGCAATGACTGCGAGGCATGCCCTGTCCCTTTCAGGCTGGGCGGGCGTTCGACTTCAGAAGCTTGTAGGTGATCGATTCGAGCAGCGCCTGGAATGATGCGTCGATGATGTTGGGAGAGACGCCGACCGTGGTCCACACTTCGTCGCCGTCCTTGGAATCGATGAGCACCCGTGTCACCGCGTCGGTACCGCCTTGGAAGATGCGCACCTTGAAGTCCGCGAGTTCCAGGTCCTGGATTGCCGACTGGTATCGGCCGAGATCCTTGCGAAGCGCCTGGTCGAGGGCGTGGACCGGACCATTGCCTTCCGCAGCGGAGATCAGAATCTCGTCGCCGATGCGCACCTTCACCGTCGCTTCCGAAAAGGTCACGAGGACACCGGCGGCATTGTAGCGGCGCTCGACATTGACCTTGAAGCGCTCGACATCGAAATAATTGGGCACTTCGCCCAGAACGCGTTTCGCTAAGAGGTAAAAGGAGGCGTCGGCGCCTTCGTAGGTGTAGCCAAGCGCCTCCCGCTCCTTCACCTCGTCGAGAACGCGGGCGATGCGGGGGTCGCCTTTATCGAGCGCAATGCCCAGCCGTTCCAACTCGGCGACGATGTTGGACTTTCCCGCCTGGTCCGACACGAACACCTTGCGAGTGTTGCCCACCGCGTCGGGCGCGACATGCTCATAGGTCGTCGGGTCCTTGAGCACGGCGGAAGCGTGAATGCCGGCCTTGGTCGCGAACGCAGAGGCTCCGACATAGGGAGCGTGCTTGTTCGGCACGCGATTCAGGATTTCATCGAGTCGCCGCGATACGCGGGTGAGGCCCGCGAGCTTCGCCGGCGAAACGGCGATCTCGAAGTGCTCAGCATAGTCCTTCTTCAAGAGAAGCGTCGGGATCAGAGATGTCAGGTTCGCGTTTCCGCAACGCTCACCGAGCCCGTTCAGCGTGCCCTGCACCTGCCGCGCGCCGGCGCGCACCGCAGCGAGCGAATTCGCGACGGCGTGTTCCGTGTCGTTATGGGCGTGAATGCCGAGATGCGTTCCGGGCACGACGGTTACAACATCGGACACGATCGCTTCGACCTCGTGCGGCAGGCTCCCGCCGTTCGTGTCGCAGAGAACAATCCATCGCGCTCCGGCATCGTAGGCCGCGCGCGCGCATGAGAGGGCGTAAGCACGGTTCGCCTTGTACCCGTCGAAGAAGTGCTCGCAATCCACGAGGACTTCGCGGCCTCTGGCTTTCGCCGCTGTGACGCTGTCGCGGATACCGTCCAGGTTCTCGTCAAGAGTGCATTCGAGCGCAACGTGCACCTGCTGATCCCACGCCTTGGCGACGTAGCAGATGGCATCGGCTTTGGCGTCGAGTAGCGCGGCGACGCCGGGATCGTTCGCTGCCGACCTACCGGGGCGCTTCGTCATGCCGAAAGCCGTGAAGATCGCGCGCGTATTGTGGTCTGTCGCGAAGAACTGCGTGTCGAGCGGGTTCGCACCTGGATAGCCCGCCTCGATATAGTCGAGCCCAAGCTCGTCAAGCATCGCGACGATCGCCGCCTTGTCAGCGAGGGAGAAATCGATGCCCGTCGTTTGCGCTCCGTCGCGCAACGTCGTGTCGAAAAGATAGAGGCGCTCGCGTGTCGTCATGGCGCAGCGCTTCCGTTCGGCCAGTCGGCCGTGTCGTGGTCAGGATGCTGGCGCGAGACGACGCGCGCCAAGCGCGCGGCGATCCGCCCATCCGGATCGGCCAGGACCGGTAGTTGATGCAAGCGATCGAACGACGGCAGTCGCGCTTCCGTCGCAAGCTGGATCACCGGGGCAATGGTTGTGGCGTCGTCGAACGCGCCGATGGCGATGTCGATCGACTCTGCACCGAGTTCGAAGGTGAGCGGCGTGCCGCAATCGGTGCAGAAACCGCGCCGCGCCTCGTTCGAGCTCTGGAAACGCTTGGGCGCGCCGCGCGTCCAAACAAGACCGTGCACTGTGACGAACGGGCCGAAGAAGCCGCCCGTCGCCTTCTGACACATGCGACAATGGCAGATCGAGGCGCGCCCGAGACGCTCGCACGCGAAGCGCACGGCGCCGCACTGGCACCCACCGGTGAGCTTGCCGCTCATCGCGCGATCTCCCACGTCGTACCGTCCTTGCTGTCCTTGAGCATCACGCCCATCGCGGCGAGCTCGTCCCGAATGCGATCCGACTCGGCCCAGTTCTTTGCAGCGCGCGCGGCGGTGCGGGCGGCAACCCTTGCTTCAATTTCGTGACCAGTCATGCGCAAGCCACCCGCTTCAGCATACGGTTGCTTGTGCTTCCGGCCTTGTATGTCGGCATCCTCAAGCGAAAATCCCAACAATCTTGCCGCTGCACTGAGGCCGGCCGCGTTCCTATTGGAATAGAGTGCGCGCATCTCGGTTATGACTTGGGGCGTGTTCAAGTCGTCGAGCAAAGCAGCGGTCACGCCATCCGGAACGCCACCCGGTTCTTTGTCCGCCTCCGCCACGAGCATTGCCCATCGCGCTACTTCACGACCAGTTTCCTTAAGGGATGCCGCAGTCCAGTCGATCGGCTGCCTATAATGAGCCTTCAACATGTTAAGTCGAAGAACGGCGCCACCATAATGATCAAGCGCGTCGGAGATCGTGACGAAGTTGCCGAGGCTCTTCGACATCTTCTCGCCTTCGACCTGAAGGAAGCCGTTGTGCATCCAGACATTCGCCATGCGCGGGATGCCGAAGGCGCACGTGGACTGTGCGATCTCGTTCTCGTGATGCGGAAAGACGAGGTCGATGCCGCCGCCGTGGATGTCGAACATGTTCTTCGTCGGATCGTCGCATCTGAGCCCGCCGCCGGCCGGCTCGAGCAACGTCGCCATCGACATGGCCGAGCATTCGATGTGCCAACCCGGCCGGCCCGGCGTTGCAATCCCGGCGGGCGAGGGCCAGGCGGGCTCGCCCGGCTTCGACGGCTTCCACAACACGAAGTCGGTCGGGCCGCGTTTGTAAGGCGCGACGTCGACGCGCGCGCCCGCCACCAGTTCGTCGAGCGAGCGGTTCGAGAAGGCGCCGTAGCGCGGGAGTACGCCATTCGCGGCGTTCATCGCCTCCGGCGCGAACAGCACATGTTCTTCCGCAACATAGGCGAAGCCCTTCGCGACGAGACGCTCGATAATGTCGCGCATGCCGGCGATGTGCTCGGTCGCGCGCGGCTCGTGCGTCGGACGCAAGCACTGCAGCGCATCGACGTCGGCATGGTATTGCGCCGTCGTCGTCTCAGTGACCCGCCGGATCGCGTCATTGAGCGGGAGGTCCGGGTACTCCTCCGCCGCGCGCGCGTTGATCTTGTCGTCGACGTCAGTGATGTTGCGCACATAGGTGACGTGCTCGGCCCCATACAAGCGCCGCAGCAGGCGAAACAGCACATCGAACACGATGACTGGCCGCGCATTGCCGATATGGGCGAAGTCGTAGACCGTCGGTCCGCACACATACATGCGCACGTTTTCGGGATCGATCGGAACGAAGTCAGCCTTCGACCGGGTGAGCGTATTGTAAAGCTTCAGGCCCAATGCCGTCGTCTCCCTGGCTATCGCCGGGGAGCGTCCGTTCCGTGGGTTGGGAATGCGCGAACGGTCGCGACCGGCGAAACCTGTCAGCCGGTAATGCAAATCGCGAGAGTGCGCGCCGCAAACGTCATGAAATACCCGTGCCATGGGAACTTTCCTGGCGTCAAGCCCCGCGTCTGCCGTCAACGCTCAGGAAACCTTAACGCGAGACCGCCATACTGCGGCGTCGTTCGCGTTCGCGTGGAGTGCGTCACCATGGTCCGGTTCGGATTCGCCGTCGCCGCGGCGCTGAGCCTTGCGCAGCCGGCTATTGCCGGCGGGAACATGCAGTTCTTCTGGCCGCAACATGGCCTGATAGACATCGTCATCCACCACGACCATCGCGAGCGCACCTCGTCTGACGGGGTTCTGCCGCACGCCCTCTTGTACGGTCCGCACGGTCCGCGGGAAATCCCCTACACGGATCATCGCGCACATCGCCCGATCGGCTCGGGCACGGTTCGCTTCGCGCGGCCGACCTGGGGCGGCCATCGTCTCGACTGGTGCCTGCATCCCCGTGCGGAGTGCGGGCCCGTGGCTGCGCAGGTCTTCTGCGCGGCCAAGGGCTTTCGCCGCGTGGTGGAGGCGGTCAAGGAAGAGGCCGTTGGGCGCTATGCGCACACGTCTCAGATCGGTTCGGGTCTCGTTTGCGCCGGTGCGGCGTGCAGCGGGTTTGCGCGGATCGTCTGCACTCGGGGATGAGCACTCAACGCGCGGGTTGATGCGAGCGGGCCGGGGCTCGAGGCCCCACGGGCGAGAGGCGGTCGCCGGCATCATCCAACTCCGTGCGCCACGGCTTCCGTGCCTCGAGTGCGAGGGCGGCTGCAAACATCACCGCCGCCGCGAGCGTAGCGAGGAGCCAGAATGGCAGGGAAATATAGGCCGCAAGAGTCGTGCGGCCGATCTCACCGACGAACAAGGCCGCGTCAATGGCTGGCTTGCCATATGCATAGGCTGCAGCACCGAAGGACCACCGGCGACCACGAACAAGGCATCGCGATACCCCGTTCTGATCTGCGCGAGCGACGAGCAATCGGACGGTAACGATTGATTAGCACTAAGTTTTCGTAGTCTTTGACCGATGGCCGATGCGGCGTGCATTCTCGCCGTTGCAGTCGATAGGCGGGCGCCCTGCGGGCACCCGCCGTTTCGCGTGGAGTTCGCGTGGGCGGGAGTTCGGCCATGTGGCGGCCGATCGCACGGGTCTGTGCAGTTGTGGTCGCGCTCGCTGCCGCGCACAGCCCGCCCATGGCGCAAGGGAGCTGTGATCAACTAGCGGCTCGATTGGCTCAGCTCGATCGTGGTCCGGCACCGAACTCATTTGTCGCGGCAGCCCAGCGCCAGCGGCAGGAACTCGCCCGCGCCGAAAGCATGGCTTACCGTTGTGCAGGTTCGGCATCGGGCGCTTGTGCCGGGATTGGCGGAACCGTTGCGCAGATGAGAGTAAATCTGGCGCGTCTTGACGCGGCTGCGCGGCGCGAAGGAGCAGCAACGTCGAGCGCTGCCGAGCGGGCGCGGATCCAGCGTGCCATGCAGGCCAATCGCTGTGGGGAACGACTGCGAGCCGATATTCGTAGGGCGCAGCGCGAATCCCCGACGCACACGACGGAGCGGGAGCAACCGACCGGCCTCTTCGCCTTCTTCCCGTTCGGCCGGGGTCCGGTCTTTGAGCGCGAGGAGGAACGCCCCCTCTATCAGCAGCGCCCCTTCGACGAAGTACCACGGTCGCTTCCCGAAAGACGTCGTTCATTACCTCGCGTCACCCAGGACAGTTTCACGCCGCGCGCCCCTGGTTTGAGCGGCGGGTCCTATCGCACCCTCTGCGTGCGCGCCTGCGATGGCTATTTCTGGCCGGTGAGTTGGTCAACCTCGCGCGCCGGGTTCCAGCGCGACGAGGCGATCTGTCGAGCCGCCTGCCCGAACATGGTGGTCGCGCTCTATGTCCATCGTAATCCCGGCCGTGACAGCGCCGATGCCGTCGCGCTCGACGGTACGCCTTACTCCGAGCACGAGAACGCCAATCTGTTCCGACGATCGTTCAACCCGAACTGCAGGTGCCGCCCAACGATTCCGCCCGAGCCGGAAACAGCACAAGCACCAGAAGGACAGGACGAGTCCCTTCGCGGCAGCTTCACACCAGTTCCATCCCTTCGCCCGGTGACCTTCGAACCGCCACCATTCGTACCGTCCTCACGGCCGATCGGCGTCAGCATCCACAGCCAGACGACGTCCGATCCGCGCGTTGGGCGTGAGGGGCTGCGCGGCGTCCACCCGGGTCGCGTCGCGCCGTGACATCTACGCGGCTTCGCCTTTCAGCCGCGCGACGACGCGCTCGCGATCCATCATGGGTAGGAGAAGGCGCATCTCCGGCCCATGATCGCGACCAGTGATCGCCCGCCGAAGCGGTAAGAATAGTGCTTTGCCTTTGCGCCCGGTGGCCGCCGTGAGCGTTTCGGTCCAGGTCGTCCACGTCGTCTCGTCCCACGGCGTTCGTGGCAAAACACTGGCGGCGGTCGTCGCGAAGTCGGGGTCTTCCACTGTCGGCGTCACTGTGTCGAAGATGATCCGCCACCAGGTCGAGGCCTCCGCGACTGTCGACACATTCCCTTTGATGGCATTCCAAAACGATTGTCCTCCGCCGATGCCGAGTGCGTCGAGGCGCTCCCGCACGGCCTCATAGGGCAATTGATGCACGAGCTTCGCGTTCAGCGTCGCGAGGTCGGCCGGGTCGAACTTCGCCGGCGCGCGCGAGACGTGGGCGAGGTCGACATGGGCGGCGAGCGTCGCCATGTCCGCGATGGGTTCGACGCGGTCGGACGTTCCGATGAGCACGGCGAGGCTCGCGACCGCCATCGGCTCAATTCCGCTGTCGCGCAAGGAGCGCAGCGACAAGGCCCCCGTACGTTTGGACAGGCCTTCGCCGCCGACGGTCGTGAGCAGGTTGTGGTGCGCGAAGACGGGCGGCGTCGCGTCGAGCGCCTTGAAGAGCTGAATCTGCACGCCGGTGTTCACCACGTGGTCCTCGCCACGGATGACGTGCGTGATGCCAAGCGCCATATCGTCGATGACAGACGGCAGCGTATAGAGATAGGTGCCGTCCTCGCGCACGAGCACCGGGTCGGACAGGCTGTCGGCGTGAACGTGCACTTCGCCGCGCACGAGGTCTTGGAAGGTCACGTCCACCTGATCGAGCTTGAAACGCCAATGCGGTCGACGACCCTGCGCTTCGAGTGTTGCGCGTTCGGCGTCGGAGAGCTTCAGCGCGGTCCGGTCGTAGATCGGCGGCAGACCCCGCGCGATCTGGCGCTTGCGCCGCCGGTCGAGTTCATCCGCGGTTTCGTAGCAAGGATAGAGCCGGCCCGTGGCTTTGAGCGTTGCGACCGCGGCATCGTAGTGCGCGAGGCGGTCGGACTGGCGCACCACGACATCGGGTCGGATACCAAGCCAGGCGAGGTCTTCCGAAATCGCTGCGGCGAACTCCACCGTCGAACGTTCGCGATCGGTGTCGTCGAAGCGCAGGATGAACCGGCCCTGGTGCTTCAGCGCGAAGAGCCAATTGAACAGCGCCGGCCGTGCATTGCCGATGTGCAGGAAGCCGGTGGGCGAAGGGGCGAAACGGACGACGACGCTCATGCGCCTTCGCTGGGGGCTCGGCGTTCACGTGTCAAGTTCCTGTCCGCTCTCGCGCGAACCTTCTACCTCTCCGGCGTGTGCAACAGCTCGAAGCGCGAGCGGTCAGAGGCGGTGCACTCTTCCTTGAGCTGGCCGCCGCGCCCGTCGATGTCGAGATGAAAGAGCAGAGGATGCGTTCCGTTGTTGAAGCGCGTGAGCGCGAGCTGACCGCCACGCGCGTGACGCTGATGGACGGCGAGGTAGCCGGCGCGAAACGCATCGTGCGATTCGTTGACGTCCGGGAGGCGCACCCCGCGTATGGGCGGAAAGGTGACGCGGATCGACTCGTTGAATTCCGGTGGGCGGAAAAGGAGATCGAGATTTTCTGGGCGACCATCCTCGCCGATGGTGAGTTCGCGGATTGCGGCCTCGGCGGGCTCGGTCACCCGTGTGGCGGTGAAGGAAAACGTGTGTCCGGCGCGCTGGCGCCCTGGAGCCGCCGCATCGAGGGTTGGCGCCGTCGGTTCGATCTCGAAGGCTAGCGGGATGTCGAAGACGGACTCGTCGAATGGTTGAAACGCACCAACCTTCACGCGCACCAGCAGCGCCGCTTCGAGGCGATAGCGCCAGTTGGGCGACGTATCGCGGCAGACATGCTCGTGCTCCGATCGCCAGCGCAATTCGAAGCGGGCGCAGCGGCCGAGCGTCCGTTGCATCCAGCTCTGATCGTCGTCACCGATGTCGCGGCGGAACGCGCCGAGGCCCAGCGGCTCATTCGCGCGACGGCCTTGGTCGAGGTCAGCGAACAGGTTGCGGATCATCGCCATCGATTGCACCGCCTGGACCACGGCTTTCACGTCGGCGTTTGCGAAGCACGCTTGCTCCGCCTCTTCGCGGCATCGCTGCAAGAGCGCGCGAATGAGGTCTGCATCGACGCGGAAGTGCCCAGCCTGCGCTCCGCGGCCCGCGTCGGGCCCGAGTCCGCTGCCGGAGGTTGGTAGGAGGCCGAGTTGTCGAAATTCTGCGGCCCGCTGCACCAGGGCGTAGCAGCGGCGCGACCGCGGTAAGGGTCCGTCGGGGCGAGCATCCGTGAAGTTGCGGTTGCGCTCGCGCGTGTTCGCGGTGTCGTCGAGAAGCGGCGCTAGAACGTCCTGACCGAAACGCAGGCCCGACTTGGGATCGCCCTGTGCGGCGGCCGCCAGTGGCGCGAGGACCACGAGTGCGACGAGCGCGCCGCGCATGAACGCCCCCCTGAAATTGAAGGATCAGAGTGCACCAGGCTGTCCTGCCTGACAATGAAATGATTGTGCATTGCAGCACATTGCACTATGCAGCGCTAAACAAGGCCGAGCATGGAGCACGGGCATGACTTTCGTTCTCCCGGACATGACGCGTACGTCGTTCGATCCAACTGCAGTCATCGGCCACCTCATGACGGGACCGCTGACCTTCATGACGGCTGCGATGCGTGCACAAGACGAACTCATGCACGCTTGGCTTGCCCTGTTCGGGGTCGGCCTCACGAGCGCGAGCGTTGTCTCGACGGCGGCGAAGGAACAAATTCCGCAAGCGCCGACCCCGATCGTTCGCCCGGTGGCCGCGAAGCCGAAGCGCTGGGAACGGGCGGCTCCCGCGCTCGACCCGGCGGGCGTGTTCGACGACAGTGAAGTAACGAAAGTCGCGCCGAAGCTTATCGCCAAGCCGAAGGGCAAGGCCGACGACCTCCTCGCCATCAAGGGCATCGGGCCGAAGCTCAATCGCCTGCTTAATGAACTCGGCGTGCATCACTATCAGCAAATCGCCGAATGGACCCCCGGCGAAATCGCCTGGATCAATGACAAGCTCGACTTCAAAGGTCGCGTGCAACGCGAGCGATGGGTCGCACAGGCGCGCGCGCTGGCGAAGGGGCGTTAAGGCGAGCCCTCCGCGAGCCGATCGAGCGCCTCCGAGACAAGGAAGAGGCCGTTCACGAACAGCCCACCTGAAAGCCGATGTTGCGGCCGCGTCGGTGGCCGCGAGAGCCCTGTCTCCGGCATAGTGCGTATCCATGGCGTGGAGCAGCACCCTGACCGTCTCGGCATCGGGGAGCATCGCGGATCATCGGTGTCGAGCGGCGGCGTGTGCACGCGAGCGGGCAGATGTGGCATCATCGCCAGAAGGCCACGTACCAGCCTAGAAATCGATCGCGTCGACCCGCGGCTGGTAGAGCGTGTCCGTGTCCTTGCTGCGGTCGGGCACCGGTGTCCCCGGATCGCGGAAGCGGTTCGTGATCGGGTAACGCCGGTCGCGCCCGAACGACCGTGTTGTGATCTTCACGCCCGGCGCTGCCTGCCGCCGCTTGTATTCGGCGATGTTGAGGAGCCGCTCCACCTTCTTCACCGTGTCGAGATCGTAACCGCGAGCGACGATGTCGGCGATCGGCATTTCGTTTTCGACGAGGGCTTCGAGGATCGCGTCGAGTACCTCGTAGGGGGGCAGCGTATCCTGATCGGTCTGGTTCTCGCGCAGTTCGGCCGACGGCGCTTTGGTCAGGATGCGCTCCGGGATCACGACGCCAGCAGGCCCTTTCGCACCTTGCGGCCGGTTGGCATTGCGCCAGCGACACAACCGATAGACTTCCATCTTGTAGAGGTCCTTGATCGGATTGAAGCCGCCGTTCATGTCGCCGTAGAGCGTGGCGTAGCCGACCGACATCTCGGACTTGTTGCCCGTGGTAACGACCATCGAACCGAATTTGTTGGAGATGGCCATGAGAATGGTACCGCGCGCGCGCGATTGCAGGTTCTCTTCCGTGACGTCCCGGTTCGTGCCTTGAAAGACGGGCGCGAGCGCGGCCTCGAACCCTTCCACGGCCGGCCCGATCGGGATTGTGTCATAGCGGACAGCGAGCGCCCGCGCGCACGCTTGCGCATCATCCAGCGAGGCCGTCGAGGTATAGCGATAGGGCAGCATCACGCAATGCACGCGGTCGGGCCCGAGGGCATCGACGGCGAGCGCCGCAACGAGCGCAGAATCGACACCGCCCGACAGGCCCAAAACGACACCCGGGAACCGGTTGTCGTCAACGTAGTCGCGAAGCCCAGTCATGCACGCGCGATAGGTCGCCTCCTCACCCTCTGCGGCGGCGGCCTGTGGCCCATGCGTGCATCGCCACGACCCGTTCCCGCCGCGCTCCCAAGTCGTCGCGAAGACACCTTCTTCGAAGGATGGGCACAGAAAGGCGAGCCGGCGGTCCGCTTCGAGCCCGAAGGACGCACCGTCGAAGACGAGTTCGTCCTGGCCCCCGACACGGTTCAGATAGATCAGCGGCAGCCCGGATTCGACGACGCGCCGGATCGCGACGTTCATCCGCTCGTCTTCGACTGTCTTGCGGAAGGGCGAACCGTTGGGGACGAGCAGGATGTCCGCGCCGGTTTCGGCCAGGCACTCGACGATCTCTTCGCCCCACATGTCCTCGCAGATCGGCACACCGAGGCGCACGCCGCGGAACGCGATCGGGCCGGGCAGGGGGCCGGGCGAGAACACGCGCTTCTCGTCGAACACACCGTAGTTCGGCAGATCGACCTTGAAGCGCAGGGTCTGAATTGCGCCGCGTTCAAGGAGTGCTACGGCGTTGTAGAGCTTGCCCCCCTCAACCCATGGGGTGCCCATCAATAGGGCTGGCCCACCATCCGCCGTATCCTTGGCGAGCGTCTCCACCGCCTGCCGGCAAGCCTCTTGGAACGCGGGGCGCAGGACGAGATCTTCGGGAGGGTAAGCGGCAATGAACAGCTCTGGGAAGAGAAGGAGATCGGCGTCGTGATGCGTGGCCTCCGCCCGCGCGCGCCGCGCGCGTTCGACGTTGCCGGCGATATCGCCGACAACGGCGTGAAGCTGAGCAAGTGCGATCGTGATGCGTTCGGCCATGGTTCCGAGATATCCCTCATCACGACCCCGGCGCAATGCCGCAGGAGCAGAGCCGCGATGGGCGGCGAGCCAGGCAGTGTCGCGCGGGGGTGATCACAGGCGATCGATTGGCACGGCGTCGGCGGCTGGCTTGGGCACGCTCGCAGCGATCAGCCTTGGCAGCACGTCCTCGATCGCTGTCGCAACAAGATAGCGCGCGGCGAATGCCGACTTGAGGAACCCTTTCTCCGTCATGTGTGAGAGCAGGTCCAGCAGCGGTTGCCAGAACCCGTCGATGTCGGCGATCAAGATCGGCTTCGTATGGCGTCCGAGTTGGGCCCAGGTGAGTATCTCCACGAGTTCTTCCAACGTCCCGATGCCGCCGGGCAGGGCGACAAAAGCATCGGACCGCTCAAACATCAGCCGTTTGCGTGTATGCATGTCCGGTACGATGATCTGCTCATCTACTTCCAGAAGGATGCCCTCGCGCGCCATCAGAAAGTCCGGGATGATGCCGGTCACGTGTCCTCCGCCGTTTCGTACGGCGCGCGCAACCGTGCCCATCAGGCCAAGTCCTCCACCTCCGTAAACGAGCCGCACGCCCGCCTCGGCGAGAATCGTTCCGAATCGATATGCCGCCGCCGTGTGAACGGGGTCGGAGCCAGGCGACGACCCGCAATAGACGCAGACATTCTGGACCTTTGTCATCGACCGTGGGTGCCTGTCGCCGGGCAAGGCGTCAAGCGGAACGCGTGGCGCATCGTCGCTCTTTCCAAGCTCGATCAAGGCCGTTAAGTCTCATGCTGCGGGGAAAGCTGTCGTACTTGCGCCGCCATGCAGGTGCGAAGGTTGCTGCCGAGGGGTACTGATGGCCGATGGTCGCTTCCGGTGGGGTCCGTTCGCTGCATTGCTCGGCTTGGCGGCGGCCGGAATCTATGGATGGCTCTACTCGGGTTGGGTTGCGACAGATCGGCAGGCGGCACAGCAGACGCCGGTCCAGGTCGTCGCTGGCACCCCGGTGCCACCCCCGCCGCCGGCCGCGGTTAGACCCGATCCACTGCCCCCCGCCCGACAGCCGACCTTCGACCCCGCATCGATAACTGTGCAGCCCAACGGCTCCGTTTCCGTCGCGGGCGTCGTCGACCCGGGGGCGCGCGTCGGTCTTGTCGCGAATGGTGTCGTCGTCAACGAAGCGACGGCGGATGGCGAAGGCCGGTTTTCGCTCGGGCCGAGCGTTCCGCTCGCCCCGGGAACGACGGAGTTCCGTATCCGTTCGACCCTGCCTGACGGGCGGACGGCCACCTCGCACGAAACACTAACGGTTGTTGTCCCACGCACCACGGCCGAAGCCTTCGTCGCAACCCTGAGCGGGGGAGCAAATCCGCCGCGGGAAATCACGCGGGTCGACCCCCGGCCCGTCGTTCCGCCCGACTTCGGAACCATGCGCATCGAGCCGAACGGCTCGATCACCGTCGAAGGACAGGTCGATGGTGGCGCGCGCGTGACGCTCCTCGGTAATGGCCGGGAGATCGCGTCCACGACAGCCGACGCGTCCGGCCAGTTCCGGCTCGGTCCGACGCCGGCGCTCGAGCCGGGAGTTACGCGCCTTGAACTGCGCTCGACGCATGTGGACGCGCGTTCTGCCATATCCAATGATCGGCTTATTGTGGATGTCCCGGCCGTGGTGGGCAGCGCCTTCACCGCCACGCGGGAGGTTCCCGGGCAGCCGGTGCAGGTGGTGGCAAGCCGGCCCGCTGAACCGTCTCGCATTCCGCGCTTCGAGACGGTCGATGTGCAGCCAAACGGCGTCGTGAGGGTGGGAGGCAACCTCGAACCAAATGCGCGGGTCGCTCTCGTTGAAAACGGGCAGGTCATCGCGGAAACAACCAGCGACGCGTCAGGTGCATTTCGTGTTGGGCCGACGGCTCCGCTGCCCCCTGGGGAAACCGGCTTTCGCCTGCGTTCGGTCCTCGCTGACGGGCGAACCGCAACCTCCGAGGAACGCCTGGTCGTGCAAGTCCCGCGTGGACCGACAGAGCCGTTCCAAGCGACGATCGAAGTGGTCAACGTCGCGCCGAGGGTTCTGGCGCGCGTAGACCCAGCGCCAATTCCACCGCCCACGCCTCGCTTTGAAATCGTCCGCGTCGAACCAGACGGAACGGCGCTGTTCACTGGGCGGAGCGATCCGAATGCGCGGATGTCGCTTCTCGCTGGGCAGACGGCATTGGCGGAGGCAGCGGCGGGCGCAAGTGGAGATTGGTCGATGGTTCCCCGCGAACCATTCCCACCCGGGACGACGGAATTGCGTCTGCGCGCAACCGGTGCGGACGGTCGCGCGTCCGCGACGTCCGATGAGCGCCTGTCGATCATCTTCCCTCGCATCGCGGGTGAAGCGTTCGGTGTCGTGCTTGAGGCGCCCAACGAGACGCCGCGCATCATCGCCCGGGGTGTTGCGCTTGCTCGCGCGGGTATCGATGCACCGCCGCCTCCTCCTCCCCCTCCGCCGCCATCGCCGCCGGCTCCCGTTGCGACGATGCCACCTCCGATCCCGCCCGACGCATTTCCGCCGCCGCCTGAAATGCCTGGTCCGCCGATCATCGAAGCGAGCCCCACGCCAGCAGCAGCCCCGCCAGTTTTTCCCCCAGAGACTGTCGCGACCGCGTTGGACCCGGTCTCGCCCGACGCATTTCCGCCGCCGCCCGAAATGCCGGGACAGCCAGTCATCGATGCGGTTCCTGCGCCTCCGGCACCGCCGCCCGTTCCGACGCCGCCGCCCGCAGCACCGCCTGCAGCTGAACCAGCTCCGGTCATTCGGGCGAATGTCCCACCGCCCCCGCGTCGCCCCCTACCTGATCGACAGATCAAGTGAGCGTTGCGCGTGCTGGCACGCCCCAGCCTCGTTATCATATGAGACGGGCTGCACCCGCTCCTTGGATCAATCGATGTCTCCTCCGCTTGCCGCCCCTGCGGTCCGCCCCGAGAAGGGCCTCTTCTCCACGGGTGTCGCGCTGTGGCCCTATCTGTGGCCTTCGGACCGCAAGGATCTGCAGCTTCGCGTCGTCTGGTGCTTCATCCTCATCTTCATAGCGAAGCTCGTCACGGTCGGCGTACCGTTCACGTTCAAATGGGCGACGGATGCACTCGTCGCGCTGTCTGCGGGGGCGCAACCGGCAGCGACTCTGTGGCCCTGGCTCGTCGGCGCGCCGATTCTTGCGGTGTTCATGTACGGCGCGTCGCGCATCGCGATGGCGCTGTTCACGCAATTGCGCGACGGCCTGTTCGCCAAGGTTGCCATGAACGCGGTGCGGCGCCTCGCGCTGATGACTTTCGAACACATGCACCGCTTGTCGCTCCGCTTCCATCTTGAGAAGAAAACGGGGGGGCTCACGCGCGTTCTCGAGCGCGGGCGCAACGGCATCGAAGAGCTGTCGCGCATGTTCCTGATGACCCTCGTGCCGACGATCATCGAGTTCGTGCTCGTTTGCGCCGTGCTCTCGTTGCAGTTCGATTGGCGTTATGCAGTGGTCGTGACGGTCATGATCGTCGCGTATCTCTGGTTCACGGTGCGCGCAACGGAGTGGCGGATCGGCATTCGGCGGACCATGAACGAGTCCGATACCGACTCGAACGCCAAAGCCGTCGACTCGCTCCTCAACTATGAGACTGTGAAGTACTTTGGAGCCGAGGCTCGTGAGCGCTCACGCTACGATCGCGCCATGGACGTCTACGAGAAGGCGAGCGTACGCTCCTACACGTCGCTGGCCGTTCTGAACTCTGGTCAGGCCGTGATCTTCACCTTGGGCCTCACTGCGGTAATGGCGCTCGCTGCGCTCGACGTTATGGAAGGACGCGTGACAGTCGGCGGCTTCGTGATGGTCAACGCGCTGATGATCCAGCTTTTCGTCCCCTTGAACTTCATGGGCACGGTGTATCGGGAGATCAAGCAGGCCACGACGGACATCGAGAAGATGTTCGACGTTCTTGCGCAGAAGGAAGAGGTTGCGGACAAGCCTGGCGCGCCGCCCCTGCATGTCACCGCTGGGGTGATCCGCTTCGAGGACGTTCATTTCCACTACGATGCGAACCGCCCCATCCTGAGGGGCATTACCTTCGAGGTGCCTGCGGGAAAGACCGTTGCGATCGTCGGCCCCTCAGGGGCAGGCAAATCGACGATTTCACGCATCTTGTTCCGCTTCTACGACATCGCCTCGGGCCGTGTGACGATCGACGGGCAAGACATTCGCGATGTGCAGCAAGTATCGTTGCGGGCGGCCATCGGCATGGTTCCGCAAGATACCGTGCTGTTCAACGATACGATCCGGTACAACATCCATTACGGGCGCGCTGACGCGAGTGATGCGGACGTCGAGGAGGCAGCGGCACTCGCGCAGATCGATCGCTTCGTGAAGACGCTGCCCGATGGTTACGAAACCCATGTCGGTGAGCGTGGGCTGAAGCTCTCGGGCGGCGAGAAGCAGCGCGTTGCAATCGCCCGCACCATTCTGAAGAGCCCCCCGATTCTCATTCTCGACGAAGCAACTTCGGCACTTGACACGCACACAGAACGCGAGATCCAAGGCGCGCTCGACCGCGTCGTCGAGAACCGCACCTCGATCGTCATCGCCCATCGCCTGTCCACCGTCGTCGGCGCGGATGAAATTCTTGTACTTGATCACGGTCGGATCGTCGAACGCGGTACGCACGCAGCGCTTCTCGCGCAGAACGGTATGTATGCGTCCATGTGGAACCGGCAGCGCGAACTGGCCGAAGCCGAAGAACACCTGCGCGAGGCGCAAGAAGCGGTCAAGCACGCTGCGGAATAGAGCGGGATCGTCGTGCTTGGCGGACTGCCCGCTTGTGACTAAGGTCGCCAATCTCGAATCGGGCGGAACCTGCCGTTCCGTCGACCATTGGCCGGAGGACTCTATGGCAGCGAAGAAACCCGCGACAAACGCTCTCCAGAAGCCCTTGAAGCCGTCCCCCGAGCTCGCGGCTGTGGTCGGTTCCGCGCCGATCGCCCGTGGTGAAGTCGTGAGCAAGATGTGGGACTACATCAAGCAGAACAAGCTCCAGAATCCCGCCAACAGGCGTGAGATCATAGCGGACGCGAAGCTCAAGCCGATCTTCGGTAAGGACAAGGTGACGATGTTCGAGATGAACAAGCACCTTGCCAAGCACCTGACCTGACATCTTGAACGGCACGTCGTGTCGCCCCGGGTGACACGACGGTCGTGTCTGCGTACAAGGACGCCATGACGAACTCCGTTCTGGTGTCCGTTCGCCGTGGCATTCCGCCGATTCATCGTGAAGGCTGGCCGTTCATCGCCGCCTTCGCGCTTGTCACGCTCGCTTCCTTCGTTTGGGCGTGGGCGCCGCTCGCCTGGCTGATGCTCGGCCTCACGCTTTGGTGCGCCGCCTTCTTCCGCGATCCCGTGCGTGTGACGCCGCTTGGCGATGGGATTGTGGTTTCGCCAGCCGATGGCCGCGTCTCCTTCGTTGGACCGGCGGTGCCGCCCATCGAACTCGGCCTCGGCGTCGAGCCGCTGTCGCGCATCTCCATCTTCATGAGCGTGTTCGACTGCCACGTGAATCGCGCGCCGATCGGCGGCAGCGTCGTGAAACTCGCGTACACGCGGGGAAAATTCCTCAACGCCGACCTTGACAAGGCGTCAGAAGACAATGAGCGCAATGGCCTCGTGATCGAGGCTGGCGAGAAGCGGATCGGCGTCGTGCAGATCGCGGGGTTGATTGCACGGCGTATCGTGACCTTCGTTCGCGAAGGCGACCGATTGGCACCTGGCGAGCGATTTGGTTTGATCCGTTTTGGGTCGCGCGTTGATGTCTATTTGCCGGCCGGCGCGGTTCCCGCCGTCGCAGTCAGCCAGACCGCGATCGCTGGTGAAACGATATTGGCTGACCTTACCGGCAGAAATTCCACTCTCTCGACACGGACGAGTTGAGGCATGAACGACGCAGTGCCATCACAACCTCCGCCGCCGGATACGCGCTTCCGGCTTCGTGAGGTACCGATCCGGGTGCTTGCTCCGAATCTGATCACGCTCCTCGCTCTGTGTTCCGGTCTGACATCCATCAAGCTCGCGATGGAAGGCCGGCTGGAACTTGCCCTCTGGTGCATCATGTTCGCCGCGATACTCGACGGTATCGACGGGCGGCTCGCGCGCTTGTTGAAGGGTACGTCCCGCTTCGGGGCCGAGCTCGATAGTCTAACGGATTTCGTCAATTTCGGCTGCGCACCTGCCTTGATCCTCTACATGTGGATTTTGAACCAGGCTGGCAATGCCGGATGGATCGCCGCGCTCGTCTTCGCGATCTGCGCGGCGCTACGCCTGGCGCGGTTCAATGTTCAGTTGGACGATCCCAACAAGCCCGCTTGGGCCTCGAACTTCTTCATGGGCATTCCCGCGCCCGCTGGGGCGATCGTCGTGCTCCTGCCGATCTATATCGTCCTGATCGGTTATCCGAAGAGCGGGCTGCCGGCCGTCGTCGTTCTCCTCTACACGCTCGCAATCGCATGGTTGATGGTGAGCCGCGTGCCGACATTCTCGGGGAAGAAGATGGGAACCGCCATCGGCCGAGAGAAGGTCGTCTTGCTTCTCATTGGCGTCGCTGTCTTCGTCGGTCTCCTGGTCGCCTACACGTGGGAGGTGATGGCGATCTGCACGGTCCTCTATCTAGGGCTCTTGCCGGCTTGGGTGCGCTGGTACCGTCGGTTGGAAGCGGAAGACAAAGCCAGAGCCGAAACCCCGGCCGCCTGACCTGCTCATTCGGCGGCAGGTGGAATCCGGCGCTGTTCGTTCGCTGGTCTGGAGATGGCAGGACCCGCCGCGACGGCAACCGGGTGCGATGGGGCAATTGCCGTTGTCCATGTGCTCTCGTCTTCGCGCGGCCCAACGAAGCGGCCGAAGATCCACGCAAAGAAGCGCCCGACGTCGTCCATGATCGAATAGAACGACGGGACGAATATGAGGCTCAGGCCCGTCGATACGATCAAACCGCCGATCACCGCGATGGCCATCGGCGCGCGGAACTCGCCGCCATCTCCGTACCCGAGCGCGGACGGGACCATGCCGGCGACCATGGCGATCGTTGTCATGATGATCGGCCGAGCCCGCTTGCGGCCTGCATCGATGATCGCGACGTCACGGTGAACACCCTTCTTGACCTCCTCGATCGCGAAGTCGACCAGCATGATGGCGTTTTTGCAGACGATCCCCATCAGCATAAGGATGCCGATCACCACGGGCATCGAGATCGCGTTGTTGGTGATCAACAAGCCGAGGATGACGCCGCCGATCGAAAGCGGCAGCGACAAGAGAATGGTGATCGGCTGGAACACGCTGACGAACAGAAGGATCAGCACGCCAAGGACCATCAAGAGCCCCGTGCTCATCGCCACGGCGAAGCCCTGGAACACTTCGTCCATGATTTCGGCGTCGCCCGTGCGCTGAATGCGGACGCCGTCCGGTAGGTTGCGCGCGTCGGGCAAGTTCTCGATCAGTTCCAAACCGTCGCCGAGCTGCGTACCGCCCAACAGATCGGCGCCGAGCACGACACGGCGTTGGCGGTTGAGCCGTTCGATGGAAGACGGTCCCCGGCCCATCTCGACGTTCGCAACGGCAGCAAGAGGGATTTGAGCGCCCGTCGGGGTGGTGATAGGCAAGAGGTCGATCAGCGCCAGATTCGTCCTTGCCAACGTCTCCATTTGGACGCGAATCGGAATTAGTCGATCGGCGGCATTGAACTTCGCGAGATTGGCACCGACGTCGCCGATCGTAGCCACGCGCACCGCTTCGGAAATGGCGTCGGTCGAGACGCCGTAGCGGGCCGCCTCATCGAGACGCGGCACCACACGGATTTCCGGCCGCTCCATGCCTGCCGCAGCCGCAACATTTGCGAACACGGGTTGCTTGCGCATCGCCCCTTCTATCGCCGCAACTGCGCGATCGAGCGCCACGGTGTCATTCGACACAAGCGTGATGTTCAGTTCGCGTTCGCCACGCTCGTTCACGTACCAGGCGCGGATATCCGGCACGCGCGCGATCACGTTCGTCAGGACGCCCTCAATTTGCTTCTGCGTGCGCTCGCGTTGGGATTTGTGTTGAAGGAGGACGACCACGGCCGCGCGGCGGATTTCGCGTGTGCCCGTCGGTGTCGAGCCGCCGATAACGAATACGGAACGCACTTCCGGGATCTGGTTGCGTACGAGGCGCGCGACTTCGTCTGTCTTGCGCCGGGTGTCGTCGAGTGTGGAGCCAGGCGGTAGTTCCACGGAGATCACGATGCGGCTCGCGTCGGGATAAGGGACGAACCCCGTGGGGAGCAGCGTGGTCGACCAAAGAGAAATCGCAAACAAGCCGACACCGACGCCGAGCGTCACCCAGCGCCAGCGCAGCGTCACCGCGAGGAATCCGGTGTACGCCCGCATCATCCAGCCGTCGCGCGGTTCAGCATGCGGCTTGGCGCGCATGAAATAGGCCGCGAGCATCGGTGTTATCAATCGGGCCACAAGCAGCGAGAACAGAACGGCGACGGCGACGACGATGCCGAATTGTTTGAAGTACTGTCCGGCAATGCCCCCCATGAATGAGACGGGTGCGAAGATCGCGACGATGGTCATGGTGATTGCGATCACCGCCAGACCGATCTCGTCGGCGGCCTCCATGGCCGCGCGGTAAGGCGACTTCCCCATGCGCTGATGGCGTACGATGTTCTCGATTTCGACGATCGCATCGTCGACCAGAATCCCTGTGACCAAGGTTAGGGCAAGCAAGGAGACGAGGTTCAGTGAGAACCCGAGCATGTCCATGACGAAGAAGGTCGGGATCGCGGACAACGGAAGGGCGATTGCCGCGATCAACGTCGCTCGCCAGTCCCGAAGGAACACGAGCACGACGATGACCGCGAGGAGTGCGCCCTCGATCAGCGTGTGCATCGTCGCTTTGTAGTTGCCGGACGTATAGGTCACCGAGTCGTCGATGCGGGTGTAGGTGACGTTCGGGTGCGCGGCCTGCAGCTCCGCGATGCGGCGATTGACGCGATCATTCACCGCAACGTCGGAGGCTCCCTTGCTGCGAAAGATTTGGAAGGTAACGACCGGGGTATTGCCGTCGAGCCGCGCGAAGGAGCGAGGCTCCTGCCAGGCGTCACGGACATTGCCGAGATCAGACAGGCGCACCTCGCGGCCACCGGGCAGCACGATTTTCGTGCGACCGAGGTCATCGAGCGTTCGTGCGCTCGCGAGGGTTCGCACGGACTGTTCCTGTCCGCCGACTTCGGTTCGGCCGCCCGCGAGATCAACGGATGTCGCACGCAATTGCCGGTTCACTTCGCCGGCCGTGATGCCGAGCGACATCAGTCGGTCGGGGTCGAGCTGAATCTGGATTTCGCGCTCGACGCCGCCGATGCGCGACACGCGTCCGACGCCGCGCAAGCCTTGCAATTGTCGACGTACAACATCGTCGACGTGCCAGGAGAGCTGCTCAAGCGTCATCCCTGGCGCAGCAGCGGTGTAGGTGACGATCGCCTGGCCTTCGACGTCGATGCGCTCTACGACCGGCTCGTCGACGCCGCGCGGGAGGTCAGCCCGGATCTTCGCGATCGCATCCTTCACATCGTTGATGGCGCGGTCAACGTTGACCTCGAGGCGGAACTCGATCGCCGTCACCGACCGCCCATCGGTGACTGTCGAAATGACATTCTTGACGCCGGTCAAGTTCGCGACCGCGTCCTCAACCCGCTTCGTGACCTGGGTTTCGAGTTCCGAAGGCGCGGCGCCGGATTGCGTGATCGTGATCGAGACGACCGGTACATCGATGTTGGGAAAGCGCGTCACCGGCAAGTTCATGAAGCTCATCCACCCGAGGAAAACGAGCACCACGAACATCACCACCGGCGGAACCGGATTGCGAATAGACCAAGCGGAGAAGTTGACGTTCATCGCGTCGTCCTCAGCGCTGTGCCTGCTGATCGGCCGCGCGGACCGGTGTGACGCGATCGCCGTCGCGCACGAAGGTGCCCGCTACCGCCACGACCTCCTCGCCAGCCGTGAGTCCTTCGCGTACCTCGACGCGACCATCCGCGCGCAACCCGACGGTAATCCTGCGCGTTTGAACGACGCCGTCCTTGACGACCTGAACGGTTGCGCCCGCTGAGCCGAACTGAACGGCGGAAAGGGGAACGGTGACGCCTTGGCTACTGGCCACTTCGACGAGGCCGCGCCCAAACGAGCCGATCACGACGCCGCTCCCATCGAGTGCAATCCGCACACGGCCAAGCCGTGTCTGCCGATTGACCTCCGGCGCGACGAGGCGCACGCGGCCCGGAACGGTCTGTTCATGGCCGATCGCGTCGACGGCAACCGGCTGCCCGGCACGCAAGCGTGCGAGTGTCGTCTCCGCAACGTCAGCTTCGAGCTCGATCTCTCCATCGGCGATGACGCGAAAGAGGGGATCGCCGGCCGCCATGGCCATGGCGCCGAGCCGCGCCGTGCGCCGAGACACCACGCCGGCAGCGCGGGTGCGGATGTCCGTGCGCGCGATGCGCAACTCGATGTCGCGACGTTGGCTTTCGGCAAGCCGCTTATCAGCTTCCGCGAGCGCCAAGGCATGGGTCGCCGCTTGCGTCCGTGCCTCGGCAGCGCGGGCAGCCGCGACCCGCTGATCGAGAACCTCCTGCGAGGTCGCTCCCGTCGGCACGAGCGTCCGCGCGCGGGCGAGCGATTGATTGGCCTGCGTCAGATTGGCCTGCGCTTCGGCGATCTGGGAGCGGGCCTGAGCGATTGCGGCCGCCGCGCGGGCGGTCTGGGCCGCGTTCTGTGCGAGCTGAACGTCGAGGGACTCACGATTGAGCCGCGCGAGCACCGCGCCGACCGCGACGCGATCGCCTTCCTCAGCCAAAATCTCGACGATCGGGAGCCCGTCAATTTCGGCTGTCACCAACACTTCGTCGCGCGCGACGAACGTGCCGGTAACGGGAACAGCCTCGCGAATCAATGCGCGCACCGCCTCGATCACCGTCACGGCGGGCGCCCGGGACTGAGCCTCTGCGCCTCCCAGCGACAGCGCAGACAGAGCCATCGCTACAACACCGACGAAAAACAGGAGGCGTGGGCTCACGGTTACTCTCCCGGGGCAATTGGCGCGCTCTTGTTGGACGGCGATGCGCTCCTCGCCACGGAGTGAGCCATCCCGGCGGCGGTCGAAGTGCCTGCGATGCATTCCAGGCGCGCGCGATTGGCTTCGAGCCAACGAATCGACGTGCGGTACATTTCGATGCCGTACTCCAACGTCCACAGCCAGCCGTCCTTGTCGGCAAGGTTATCGGGACACTGGATACGCTCCTCCTCCATCCGTGCCAGTTCCGCGCGGCACCAGGCGAGACGAGCGTCGAGCACACGGCGAATATGCGCCGGATCGACAAGAGGGGCCGAGGCCGCGATGAGCAGGAACGGCGAGCGGAACACGTCCTCGCCTGGCATCTGGTGGATCGCTGCGATGAACGCCGCACGGCCCGCAGAGGTGATCGTGAAGACCCGGCGCGTCGGCTTGCCGGGGTCGCGCTCTTCGTGGCTCGTCACCAGGCCGTCGGTCTCGAGCTTATCGAGTGCCGGATAGATCGAGCCGTAGCTCGCCTCCGCGAAGTGGGCCAACGTGCCTTCGCCGACGCGCTTGCGGATTTCGTAACCCGAGGTCGGGCCAGCATTCAGGATGCCGAGGCACAGGATACGGACGTTCATGGATGATATATCTACTCAATAGATATTATCGTCAAGAATATATCGAAGTAGTTGCCCGCGAAATATGGGTGGGGAGGGGCGGAGAGGCCATTAGCCTTCCAGTCCCCAACCGCTCGTCCGTGTTCCGCCAAAAGTAGATCGGGAAACGCTTCACGACGCGTCTTGATCACGTCGCTGTCCGAGCGCGGGCCCAACGCGGCCAGGGAAGCACGTATGCCATCATCGAACTGCCGCGCAAATAGGCTTGCTTGCTCAACGACCACGCGTAACGAATGCGGGCGTGGATGCGCATGTCGTGCAGCAAACCGTTTCAGGCCAGGCGTTGGAGCGCGCCACTGGTGCTGTGCGCGTGGCGTTCAAGCCGCGCCACGGACGAACCGTGTTGGATCAACTCTATCAAGAAGGGACGGCGAAACTTCGTCTGCCGAACACTGCGCCAGGCCGGCCGATCGAAGCCGTCGTGATCAACACCGGAGGCGGCATGACGGGCGGTGACCGCCTCACAGTCGAGGTCACGATGGCAGCGCATACGGCCGCGGCGGTCACGACGCAGGCCTGCGAGAAGGTGTATCGAGCGCTTCACGATGTGGCTCGCGTCACGAACCGCGTGATGGTTGGTCCTGGGGCGCATCTCCATTGGCTGCCCCAGGAGACCATCGTGTTTGATCACGCCGGATTGTCCCGCAGTTTCACGGCCAATCTCGCCGGCAACGCGCGCCTCCTTGCCATCGAGTCGATCGTGCTCGGCCGCACGGCGCGCGGGGAAACGGTTCGGACGGCGACGATCCGCGATTCCTGGCGTGTCCACCGTGATGGCAAGCTGATATGGGCCGATGCCTTGCGCATCGATGGGTCGGCGGCGTTGACGCTCCAAAACACTGCAACCGGCGGCGGAGCACGTGCACTTGCAACTGTGCTTTATGCTGCCCCCGACGCGGAAAGTTGGATCGACGATGTTCGAGCCTGCTTGGGCAACGCGGATGCGGGCGTCAGCGCTTGGAATGGCATGATGGTCGTGCGCATCGTTTCACCCGAGGGAGCGGCCTTGCGCCGAACAATCACAGCCCTGCTGCCAAGCCTCTCGGGTGGCGCGCTGCCACGGACTTGGTGGTGTTGAGCCGCCGCTGGCCCGCAGAACCTACGGAGACCGCTTCGATGAATCTGACGCCGCGGGAGAAGGACAAGCTGCTGATCGCAACTGCGGCCATGGTCGCGCGGCGGCGGCTCGAACGCGGGGTCAAGCTCAACTATCCCGAGGCCGTCGCGCTGATCACGGACTTCGTTGTGGAAGGTGCGCGCGACGGGCGTACGGTCGCCGAGCTGATGACCGCGGGTGCGCAGGTGCTGACACGCGACCAGGTGATGGAGGGGGTGGCAGAAATGATCCACGACGTCCAGGTGGAAGCGACGTTCCCGGATGGGACGAAGCTCGTGACCGTTCACGAACCGATCCGATGAGGTCAGGAGGCATTCATGATCCCCGGCGAAATTCTTGCGGCCGACGGCGACGTTGTGCTCAACGAGGGCTTGAAGACGGTGACGCTTGCTGTCGCCAATACGGGGGACCGACCGATCCAGGTCGGTAGCCACTACCACTTCTACGAGACGAACGCGGCACTCGAATTCAAGCGGGCAGCTGCTTACGGCATGCGCCTCGACATCCCGGCTGGCACGGCAGTGCGCTTCGAACCGGGGCAGACGCGGGAGGTGACGCTGGTGCCCTACCGTGGTGCGCGCAGGTCGTACGGCTTCCGCGGGCTCGTCATGGGGAAGCTCGGCAATGAGGCACCGAAGGCCAAAGCCACGAAGAAGAGCCAGTGACGCGACGAGGAGCCGGAAGTCATGCCCTTCACTATGTCCCGCCGCGCGTATGCCGACATGTTCGGCCCGACCACGGGCGACAAGGTCCGCCTCGCTGACACGGACCTCATTGTGGAGGTCGAAAAAGACCTGACGATTTATGGCGAAGAGATCAAGTTCGGCGGCGGAAAAGTCATCCGCGACGGGATGGGGCAATCCCAGGTGACGAACTCGAAGGGCGCCGTCGACACCATCATCACCAATGCCCTGATCATCTGTCATTGGGGCATCGTCAAAGCCGATGTCGGTTTGAAGAACGGGCGCATTTCCGCGATCGGCAAGGCCGGAAATCCCGACGTGCAGCCGAACGTCGACATCATCGTCGGACCGGGCACGGAAGCGATCGGCGGGGAGGGTAAAATTCTCACTGCCGGAGGGATCGACACGCACATCCACTACATCTGCCCGCAGCAGATCGAGGAGGCGCTGATGAGCGGGCTCACCACCATGCTCGGTGGGGGCACCGGACCGGCATCGGGGACGACGGCAACGACATGCACGCCGGGCCCCTTCCACATTGCGCGCATGTTGCAGGCGGCGGAAGCTTTTCCGATGAACCTGGCCTTCGCGGGCAAGGGTAACGCCGCCTTGCCCGCTGCGCTCGTTGAACAGATCGAGGCCGGCGCCTGCGCACTGAAACTGCACGAAGACTGGGGCACGACACCGGCGGCGATCGACACGTGCCTGGACGTCGCGGACGATCACGACATCCAGGTGATGATCCACACCGACACGCTGAACGAGTCCGGCTTCGTTGACGACTCGATCGGTGCCTTCAAGGGCCGAACCATCCACGCCTTTCACACGGAAGGGGCGGGCGGCGGACACGCCCCCGACATCATCAAGGTCGCGGGCTTCAAGAACGTTCTGCCGTCATCGACGAATCCGACCATGCCCTACACCGTGAACACGCTCGAAGAGCATCTCGACATGCTCATGGTCTGCCATCACCTGTCGTCGTCGATCCCGGAAGACGTCGCTTTTGCTGAGAGCCGCATCCGCAAGGAGACGATCGCGGCGGAGGACATCCTGCACGACCTCGGCGCACTTTCGATCATGGCGTCGGACAGCCAAGCGATGGGGCGCGTCGGTGAGGTCATCATCCGCACGTTCCAGACAGCCCATAAAATGAAGGAACAACGCGGCGCGCTCCCTGAAGACAAGGGCAAGGGCAACGACAATTTCCGCGTGAAGCGTTATATTGCGAAGGTGACGATCAATCCCGCGACCGCACATGGCTTGTCCAAGCACATCGGGTCTGTCGAGGCTGGCAAGCTCGCCGATCTCGTCTTGTGGGAACCGAAGTTCTTCGGCGTGAAACCCGCGCTGGTCCTCAAATGTGGCTCGATCGCCGCTGCGTCGATGGGCGACCCGAACGCGTCTATCCCGACGCCGCAGCCGGTGCACTACCGCCCGATGTTCGCGGCGTTCGGCAAGGCGATGACGGCCTCGTCGGTCACCTTCGTTTCGCAAGCGGCCTACGCGCGCGGCGTGCACAAGAAGCTTGGCCTTTCGCGCATCGTCTTGCCCGTCGAGAACACGCGCAAGATCGGCAAGAAGCACATGGTCCACAATTCGGCGACACCGAGGATCGAGGTCGACCCCGAAACCTATGAGGTGCGTGCCGATGGCGACCTCATCACCTGCGCGCCGGCGAAGGTGTTGCCGATGGCGCAGCGGTACTTTTTGTTCTGATGGCGGCCGGTCGGGTCAAGGGTGTCCGGCAAGACAGAGGCGATGCGCCGCGATCCTTGCTATGAAGCGGGGATCACCGCTTAGTGTTGCCGTCCTGGTGATTCGCGAGCCGCTCGTGCCGACCCGCCGCCGCTTCCTCGCTCTCTCTGCCGCCTCGGCGATGCTGTGGTCAGGCACGCGCCTGGGCTCGGCCCAAGGTGCGCCACCGCCATCGGAACGCGAAACGCTCGAA
The DNA here is from genome assembly GCA_041694995.1 of Pseudomonadota bacterium. Taxonomy (GTDB): domain Bacteria; phylum Pseudomonadota; class Alphaproteobacteria; order Rhizobiales; family UBA4765; genus Raskinella. The sequence continues at coordinate 60,686 of JBGFRS010000027.1, forward strand.
CCGGTCTTCGCGCCCGCGACGCTCGCGCGCACCGCCGAGGCGCTGGAGGTCTATCGCGCCATCGCCGCACGCGGGCTGTGGACGCCGCTTCCCGCCGCGGCGCGGGCGTTGCCGGCGACCGCGCGCGATCCGGTGGCAGGTCTCCTCAAGGCGCGGCTCGCGCAACTGGGCGACTTGCCCGAAGCGCTTTTCGGGGAACCCGACGCCGTCGATGCGGCGACAGCGGCGGCGCTCCGCCGTTTTCAGTATCGCCATGGGTTGAGCGAAACGGGTGTGATGGGGCCGCTCACCTTTCAAGCCCTCAACGTATCGCCGGCGCGGCGCGTTCAGGCCCTCGAAGCCACGCTCGCACGGCTCCGCCCCCTCGACGGCGCGCTCCTGCCGCGCCGGCACGTGATCGTGAACCTGCCCGGCGCATCGCTCGAAGCCATTCTCGATGGTCGCGTGGAACGCCGGCACACGGCGGTCGTCGGCCGCCGCGACCGACCCTCGCCCACGCTGACGAGCCGCCTCACCGCCGTGAACCTCAATCCGACCTGGACGATTCCGCGCACGATCGCGCTTGCCGATATCATTCCAAGGTGGCGTCGCGACCCGCAATTCCTCGCGCGCTCGCGCATGCGCTTCATCACCTTCACCGGACCTGGAGCCGCACAGGAAATCGATCCGGCACTGGCCGATGTCTTCGGCGGGCCGGTGTCCGATTGGTGGATCAGGCAAGACCCGGGACCGTGGAACGCGCTGGGCCAGATACGCTTCGACATGCCGAACGCGCACGACGTGTTCATGCATGACACGCCGCAGCGCAATCTGTTCCGCAATGACGTGCGCTTCAACTCGTCCGGCTGCGCGCGCATCGCCGACGTGCGCGACTTTGCGGTGTGGCTGTTGCAGCCGATGGCGATCGACCGCCGGCGCCTCGACCGCGAGATCGCCACGAACGAGCGCCGCGACATCCGTCTCTCCGAGCCCGTCCCGGTCGCCTGGGTCTACCTCACGGCGTGGGGTGCGTCGGATGGCACGATTCAGTTCCGCGAGGACATCTATGGCCTCGACACGCCGGTGGGGATCGTAGCGTCCACAGTGTCCTTTCCGGGATCACGTCCTCGACCTGCGGCGCAGCCCGCTGCGGCACAACCGGCCGCGGCCCCACCTGCTGATCGGGTGAACTGATCAGCGACTCGGTTACGCGCTTGCGCCACAGACAGCTGAGGCTTGCGTCGGCAGCATCGCCCGCTAGGCTCCCGGCATGCTCCGCATCGTTTCCGTTCATCCGCACTTGCACAAAGAACCGATCGACAAGGTCGTTCTCGACCACGACGCGCGCCACCGCCGACGCATGGCTTTGCGGGGGGAGAGCGGACTCGAGTTCCTGCTCGATCTCCCCGAGGCAACAGTGATCCCCGATGGCGCCGCGCTAATCCTCGAGGACGGCCGCGAGGTCGAGGTGAAGGCGGCACCCGAACCTCTCGCCAAGATCACGGCAGAAGACGGACCTTCGCTCCTGCGCATCGCGTGGCATCTCGGCAATCGTCATCTGCCGACCGAGCTCCTTGGCGACCAGCTGCGCATTCGCCGCGATCACGTCATCGAGGCGATGGTCGTTGCCCTGGGGGGAACCGTCACGCACATCGATGCGCCGTTCGACCCCGAGGGCGGCGCATACGCGCGCGATCGCGGGCATGCTCACCACCATCACGGTCATCACGACCATGATCATGGGCACTGACGACCCCACGCCGCGCGACGGTTTCCTCAAGCTGCTCGTCTGGTTGTCGCCGTCGTTTCCCATCGGCGCGTTCTCGTACTCGCACGGCATCGAGTGGGCGGTGGAGGCGGGCGACATCATGGACCGCGCGAGCCTGGAAGCTTGGCTAGCGGGCATCATGCTGCATGGGACGGGCCTCGCCGACGCGATCATCTTGCGACACGCCCACACCATGACGATCGCCCGAGACGGACCCGGCCTCGCCGCAGTCGCGGAACTCGCGTCCGCCTTCCAACCCTCGCGCGAACGCGCTTTGGAGAGCTACAATCAGGGCCGCGCCTTTCTCGACACCGTCGTCGCAGCGTGGCCGGCCCCAGGTGTCGAGTATTTCCGCACCGTTTGGGACGGGGTTGTTGCCTATCCACTCGCCGTCGGCGTTGCCGCCGCGGGGCACGAGATCGACGCGAACCAGACGTGCCTGGCCTATCTGCACGCTTTCCTCGCGAATCTCGTTTCGGCGGCGGTTCGGTTGGTGCCCCTCGGCCAGACCGACGGCCAACGCGTCGTTGCGGCGATGGCCGATGTCGTCCGGCGCATCGCGCAGAGATCGGACACCATGTCGCTCGACGATCTCGGCGGTTGCGCCTTACGGTCCGACATCGCGTCCATGCGCCACGAAACACAGTACACACGGCTTTTTCGGAGTTGATCATCTTGGCATTACGAAATGGACCCCTGCGTGTCGGCATCGGCGGCCCGGTCGGTTCGGGCAAGACCGCGCTCATGGATGTCTTGTGCAAGACATTGCGTGATCGCTACGATGTTGCCGCGATCACCAACGACATCTACACGAAATGGGACGCCGAATTCCTGGTTCGCTCCGGCGCGCTCGCGCCGGAGCGAATCATGGGGGTTGAAACCGGCGGATGTCCCCACACCGCGATCCGCGAGGACGCCTCGATCAATCTCGCAGCCGTCGCGGACATGCGCAAACGATTCCCGGACCTCGATCTGATCCTGATCGAGTCTGGTGGAGACAATCTGGCCGCGACATTCTCACCCGAACTCGCTGACATCACGATTTACGTGATCGACGTTGCGGCTGGTGACAAGATTCCATCCAAAGGAGGGCCGGAGATTACGCGCTCCGACCTTCTCGTCATCAACAAGACCGACCTTGCGCCTCATGTTGGCGCCTCGCTCGAGAAGATGGACATCGACGCCAAGCGCATGCGCGGCGTGCGACCTTATGTGTTCACCAGCATCCGGAACGGAACAGGCGTTGAGGACGTCTCTCGCTTCGTCGTGATGAAGGGCGGCCTTGATCGGGGTTAGGATTATTTTTGTTCGCGGGCCTCTTTCCCGCCGCACCTATCGCGTCTAGGAGCGTCCCCGAGGACAGGATGACAACCACCGCCGACGTGCCGGACGCGCCCACGACGAGAACCATGACGAGCGCCGTCGCCACGCGCGCGGGTGGTGTCCTCGACTGGGCCACGGCATCGCATGCGCGCGCCTCCATTCTCCTGGTGGTGGTGGCTCTCCTGTGCTTTTTGCCGGGGTTTTTCTCGATCCCGCCGCTCGATCGCGACGAAGGTCGCTTCGCGCAAGCCACCAAGCAGATGATCGAGACCGGCGACTATATTGACATTCGCCTGCAGGATGAGGCGCGCCACAAGAAGCCCATCGGCATTTACTGGCTTCAGGCGGTAGCCGTGCACGCTTCCGGCCTGGGAACCGCAGCGCCCATCTGGGTCTATCGCACCCCGTCGCTGATCGGAGCCGTTCTCGGTGTATTGGTGACCTATTGGGCCGTTCTGCCGCTCATAGGACGCCGCGCCGCGCTCCTGGCCGCGTTGATGATGTCGGCGACGATACTTCTCGGCGTGGAAGCGAGAATCGCGAAGACGGATGCCGTGCTGTTCCTCTGCACGGTGACGGCGATGGGCGCTCTGCTCCGCGTCTTTCTTGATCCAGAGGGGATGCGTCGGTCCGCCGTTCCGTGGATTCTTTGGGCGAGCATCGGCGTCGGCATTCTCATCAAGGGACCGATCACGCTGATGGTCACGGGTCTGGCTGCGACGGCAATGTCGGTATGGGCAAGATCACCGCGTTGGTTGCTCGCGGTGCGTCCCGGCTGGGGAAGCTTGCTTGCCCTCGCGATTGCTGCGCCCTGGCTCATTGCAATCGCGATCGAGTCGGGTGGAACCTTTTTGCGTGACAGTTTCGGGGCCGACATGCTGTCCAAAGTCGGCCAAGCTTCGAATACGCATTGGGGGCCGCCGGGCTATCATTCGCTGCTCTTCTGGTTTGTGGCGTGGCCATCAGCGGCGTTTCTGGCGCTTGCGCTGCCGTGGGTCTGGCAGAATCGTACCCGACAGGATGTCGCGCTTCTCCTCGCGTGGTTCGCGCCAACATGGCTCGTGTTCGAGGCGATCAGCACGAAGCTCCCCCACTATGTCTTGCCTGCATATCCGGCGCTCTTCGCGTTGGCGAGCTTGGCCCTCGTGGAGAATGCGAAGCCGCTGCATCGGCTTTGGCAGCGCGTGATCGTGGCAGGGTTCTGGCTGGTGCCACTCGGACTCGTGCTGGTCGGAGCGGGCCTCTTGGTGTTCATCGAGTGGCGCCTGCCGGTTTTGATGCTCGTGATCGGCAGTGCTGCGATTGCCTTGGGTTTCGCCACGGCACGCATTCTCCCGCGCCGCGTCGAAACAGGCGTGCCGTTGGCGGTTGCGACCGCGGCGCTGACCTACCTCTCAGTGTATCAGTTTACACTCCCGGCTTTGCAAACCGTATGGTTGTCCGAGCGGATGGCGGAGACCGCACGTGCCGTGGCGCATTGCCCAAATCCGCGTATCGCTTCGGCCGCCTATCATGAGCCGAGCTTGGTTTTCTTGACGCGGACCGACCTGGTGATGGCCGATGGAGCCATGGCTGCCGATTTTCTGGGCGCCGGCGGATGCCGTCTCGCCTTCGTCGATGCCGCGCCGCGGCGCCTCGGCGGCGAAGCAGAGGAAGTGGCGTTCCGGCGACGGGTCGCAGAACTGGGCGTGACAGTCGAACAGGTTGCGCTGGTCGAAGGAAGGAACATCAACGGCGGGCATCAGCGTCGCATGGGGCTGTGGCGGCTGAAATCGACCAACTGACGTGCTTTGCACGCGGCGCTCTCGCCGCTATAAGCGCGGCTCTTCGTAAGGGCGGCAGGTGCGAAGTGCCGCTCCGAATCTGGAAAAGATCGGTTGCGCATGACACCCCCCGCATCTGAGCCGCTGCAGGTCAGTGTGGTCGTCCCGGTCCGCAACGAAGAAGGCAATGTTGCGCCACTCGTCGCAGAGATCACGGCGGCTTTGTCCGGTCGATATGCCTTTGAGATGATCTATGTCGACGACGGATCAACCGACAATACCGGCAAAGTGCTTGTCGATTTGGCGGCCCGGTCGGACAATCTGACCGTCGTGAAGCACGTCGAGAGCTGCGGGCAGAGCGCGGCCGTGCGTTCGGGCGTGCGCCGAGCCCGCGGCATGATCGTCGCTACCCTTGACGGTGACGGGCAGAATGACCCGGCGTTTATTCCAATCATGGTTGCGGCGCTTGAGAAGGCCGACCCCAAGGTCGGTCTCATTCAAGGCGAGCGGCGCGGCCGAAAGGACACGGGGTTCAAGCGGTTCCAGTCGCGCGTTGCGAATGGCGTTCGAGGTTGGCTGCTGCGCGACGGCACGCGCGACACGGGTTGCGGCTTGAAGGTGTTCCGGCGCGATGTCTACCTCGCCCTGCCTTACTTCGATGCCTTGCACCGCTTCATGCCCGCGCTTGTCCGGCGCGAAGGATATGAAGTTCTGACACATCCCGTGGTCGATAGACCTCGCCTGACGGGCCGATCGAACTATGGTTTTTTCGATCGGCTTTGGGTCGGTATTCTTGATCTCTTCGGCGTCTGGTGGCTCATTCGCCGCCGCCGCAGGGTCCCGAGCATCGCGGAGCACATGTGATGCTTCTGCAGATCGGCAAGGAGGTGTGGGACTATTTCTACGACGTCTTCGTCGCGCGTTTCGACTTCTGGCTGGCCTTCGGCATCGTCGCGCAGCTGATGTTCACGGCGCGGTTTCTCGTTCAATGGTTCGTGAGCGAGCGGGCGGGCAAGAGCATCATGCCTTTCGCCTTTTGGATCTTCTCGCTGCTGGGCGGGCTGATGACGCTGGTCTACGGACTTGTGCGACGGGAGCCGATCATCATTCTCGGGCAGTCTCTCGCGCTCGTCATCTATGTGCGCAACATCATGCTGATCCAAAAAGAGTGGCGCGGGCGGACCGAGAACAAGAATTGAGGGCGTGACGCCGGCTTGTCTGGCGATGAGCGCGTCCCAGGCGATCATGCTCATTCGGCTGCACTGCGGCGGAGATCGTCGGCCGCGCGCCGCAATCTCGCGAATCCGGCCTCAAGGTCGCGCTTGATGTCGTCGAGACTCTCGAGCCCAACCTGGACGCGCAAGGCCGGTCCGCCGGGCGCCCACGTCGTGGCGGTGCGGAACGCCGAGCAATCGAAGGGAACGACGAGGCTTTCGAACCCGCCCCACGAATAACCCATCCCGAACAGCTCCAGGCCGTCCAGCATGGCGGCAACGGCGGCCTCCGGCACCGGATTCAAGATGACGGAGAACAGCGACGACGATCCCTTGAAATCGCGCTTCCAGATGTCGTGCCCAGGACAAGAAGGAAGGGCAGGATGGAGGACACGCTTGACCTCCGGCCGTGCCGCGAACCAGTTCGCGAGGTCGAGGGCCCGTTCGCCCTGCTCTTTGAGGCGGAGCGCCATGGTTCGTAGTCCGCGCAGCCCGAGGAAGACATCCTCCGGGCCCGCGCAGATCGCCATGGAGTCGAAGGTCTCGCGCAGGCTCTTCCAGCAGCGCTCATTCGCCGAGACGAGCCCCATCAGCATATCGGAGTGGCCCGACAGATACTTCGTTCCGGCTTCGATCGCGAGGTCGACGCCGCGCTCATGCGGCGGAAAGAGAAGCGGTGTCGCCCAGGTGTTGTCCATCAGCACGATGGCACCGCGGGCATGCGCGACCTCGGCAATTCCCGGGATGTCCTGCACTTCGAAGGATTGCGACCCCGGCGCCTCGGTGAAGACAGCCGCCGTGTTCGGCTTCATCAGAGCGGCGATGCCCTTGCCGATCATCGGATCGTAGTAGGTCGTCTCGACGCCGAACTTCTTGAGCTGCGTGTCGGCAAAGTTTCGGCTGGGCCGGTAGACTGAATCGGTGATCAGCAGATGGTCGCCGGCCTTGAGGCACGACATGAGCGCGACGACGACGGCCGCCAAGCCCGAAGGGACCAGCACGGTCCCCGCGGCCCCCGCGATCTCGCTCCACGCCCGCTCGAGTGCGTCCGTAGTCGGCGTCCCACGCGTGCCGTAGACGTACTTCTGCCGGCGCGCCTGCAATTCCTCCATGGTTGGATAGAGAACGGTCGAGCCGCGCCAGATCGGGGTATTCACGAAGCCGTGGTGGGCAAAAGGATCACGCCCGGCCAGGACAACCTGGGTTTCCGGTGAAAAATTCTTCAGATCGGGCGGCGTCTTGGCCATGATTGCAGCTTCTTTCTCCAGGGCACCCGCTCATGCGCCCGCGCCGCGCGCGGAGTCAATGGCGCCCGCGCGCACGGCAGGCTGTTGACTCCGACAGGGTCGGCACGGTCTGATCGCTCAAGTCCTAAGCAAGTCCAATCCTTAAGCAGGTAAGAGCGTCGATGTCCCAAGCTGCCGCTGCCCCCGCCGCCTCTTCGAAGCGGCGTCTCGACGAAACCGTGATCGAAATCGTCGGGATGCACAAATGGTACGGGCAGTTTCACGTCCTGAAGGACATCAATCTCAAGGTTGCTCGCGGCGAGCGCATCGTCGTGTGCGGCCCGTCCGGCTCCGGCAAGTCGACCATGATCCGTTGCATCAACCGGCTGGAAGAGCATCAGCGGGGGACGATCTCGGTCGACGGCATCGAACTCACCAATGACCTCAAGAAGATCGACGAGATCCGCCGCGAGGTCGGCATGGTCTTCCAGCACTTCAATCTCTTCCCGCATCTTACGGTGATGGAGAACTGCACGCTTGCCCCGATCTGGGTGCGCAAGATGCCGAAGAAGGAGGCGGAAGAGATCGCGATGAAGTATCTCACCCGCGTCAAGATCCCGGAACAGGCGGCGAAGTACCCAGGCCAACTCTCCGGCGGCCAGCAGCAGCGTGTCGCGATCGCCCGCGCGCTCTGCATGAGTCCGAAGATCATGCTGTTCGACGAGCCGACTTCGGCGCTCGATCCCGAAATGGTGAAGGAAGTGCTCGACACCATGGTCTCGCTCGCCGATGACGGCATGACCATGATTTGCGTGACGCACGAAATGGGCTTTGCGCGCCAGGTCGCCGATCGCGTCATCTTTATGGATTACGGCCAGATCGTCGAACAGAACGTGCCCGAGGCGTTCTTCTCGAACCCGCAGCACGAGCGCACCAAGCTGTTCTTGAGCCAGATCCTGCATTGAGAACGGACGCGCTCCGGACGCGCCGACGACGCTGCTCACGCCGCGTCGTCGCGCGTCACGCGGATGATGTCCGCGAACACGGTTTCCTGCGGCTCCATCTGCATCGGGATGTGCACGAGGAGGCTCGCCTTTGCACCCGAAGCATCCACGGCCTCGACATCGTAGACGCGGTCCCACAACTGGATGCCGAGGTGGAGCTTGAGCCACAAGTCGCTCTTTGGCCCATGCCGGTGTTCATCGAGCACGCGGTACCCCTCGCGCGCGCAGACGGCCACGATCGCCTCATGGTCGCGCGCCCGCATCCAAGGCGCAGCCGCCGCGTAGCGGAACACCGCGACGAGCGCCCCGACCAAGACCGCGACAGCGACCCACGTCCACATCTGGTTCATGTGCCAGTCCTTGGCTGATTTTAGGCCAAGTCCAGCAACACCGCATGCGCAGGAACACGCCCCGCGCCCGAAGATCGCAGCCGAGCGCCACGCTGGGCCGTTCTCGATTTGCCCCACGATGCCTGAAGGCGGGGGCGACAAGGCAATCTTTTCGATCCTGGAATAAGTCGTCCACCGGCTCACGGCGCAACGATCGAAATGACCGTGGGGGGAACCGCCGGGGGAAGCGATGATTTTGCGCGCGCCGCCGGCATCGGCTCGCCGGGTAAGGCTCAGTCCTTCACGATGTCGCTGTCGGGCCGGCTGGCCCATTCCGCCCAGGAGCCATCGTAGAGGCCCCAGGACTTGTGGCCGGCCGTATCCAAAGCGAGCCCGAGGATTGCGGCGGAGACGCCGGAACCGCACGTGGTGATCACCGGCTTCGTCGGGTCGACGCCGGCTTCCTTGAACAGCGCCTTCAATTCTTCGGCCGTCTTCAAGCGGCCGTCGGCGATCAAGCTCGTGAAGGGGACGTTGAGCGCTCCGGGCATGTGCCCGGACGGCAGGCCCGGCCGCGGCTCGGGGTCCTTGCCTTGGAACCGTCCAGCCGGGCGGGCGTCCACGACCTGCGTGATCGAACCGACGAGCGCCTTCTTGACGTCGCCGATGTCGCGGACCGCGCCGGCATCAAACCGTGCCGTGAAGTGCGCCGGACGGCGCGTGACCCGGCCCCCTTCGACCGGCCGGCCTTCCGCCGTCCATTTCGGCAGGCCGCCATCGAGAATGAAGACGCGCTCGGCGCCGAAGATGCGAAGCGTCCACCACACGCGCGGCGCGGCGAAGAGCCCGGCGCCGTCATAAACGACGATGGTGTTGCCGTCGCCGATCCCGAGCTTGCGCATGTGAGCGGAGAAGACCTCCGGCCGCGGCAGCATATGGGGCAGGGGGTTGTCGGGATCCTTGACCGTGTCGATGTCGAAGCGCACCGCGCCGGGAATGTGCCCCGCGAGGTATTCTGCTTCCGCGTCGCGGTTCATGGTGGACAGGTAATAGGAGCCGTCGACCACGACGATGTCGGGGGCGTCAAGCCGTTCCGCGAGCCAATCGGTCGAGCGCAGCCACGGCGAGCGGGTTTCGGGCATCGTCATCCTCCAGGTGTCGACATCGGGTGTACTGAGCGCGCGGGCGCCTGTCACGCGCGCAACGCGGAAGTCGCCACGCGCGGCGGAACGCGCGGGGTGTCCGGGGCCGTGGAGCGCCGCGTGGGCGCGGAAAGGGGTTTTACTCCGGCTCGACTGCGACGAGCCGTTCGCCTCGTGACGGCGCTCCACCGCGAGGTCCGTGCAC
>JBGFRS010000054.1:0-69937 GCA_041694995.1 Pseudomonadota bacterium
TCCCGTGCGCGGCGCAGCGTGCAACGGTGCGGCGCAGACACGGGACCGTTGGGGTGTGTTCGCGTCGAGCGGTCCCGTGTCTGCGGTGCGTCACGGCGTGCCGCACCGCGCACGGGACGACAGCGAACGTGCAGCCTCTCGCGTGTCATCCCGGGTCTGCGCCGCATCGCTGCGCGCTGCGGCGCGCCCGGGATGACATCTCCCATCCGCACGGCCGCTGATCCGGGACCGGCGGCCGGCACTGTCATCCTTTGCTGGATGGCCTGTTTGCCACGCCAGCGCGAATGCTATGGTCCGCGCCCGAAACAGAGGGGCCACGCATGGACGCCCAGAACACCACCACCGGCGGCCGCCTCCTGGTCGACTGCCTCGTTGCGAACGGCGTCGGCCACGCCTTCTGCGTGCCCGGCGAGAGCTATCTGCCCGTGCTCGATGCGCTCGCCGACGCGCCGATCGCGCTCACCGCGTGCCGGCAGGAGGGCGGCGCGTCGATGATGGCCGAGGCGGTCGGCAAGCTCACCGGCAAACCGGGCATCTGCTTGGTCACGCGCGGACCCGGCGCCACGAATGCTTCGGCCGGCGTGCACGTGGCGATGCAGGATTCGACGCCGATGATCCTGTTCATCGGCCAGGTCGAGCGTGGCTTTCAGGACCGCGAGGCGTTCCAGGAGGTCGATTACGTTCGCTTCTTCTCGCCGCTTGCCAAATGGGCGGCGGAAATCCGCGATGCAGCGCGCATTCCGGAATACGTCAACCGTGCCTTCGCGGTGGCAACCTCCGGGCGGCCGGGGCCGGTCGTCTTGTCGCTGCCGGAAGACATGCTGGCGGACCTCGTGCCCAAGGCCGCGACCCCGGCCTTCATGCCCGTCGAGCCGCAGATCGGGTTCGCGGACCTCGCCCAGCTCCGCCGGCTCCTCGTGACAGCAAGGCGCCCCGTGATGATCGTCGGCGGGTCCGGCTGGAGCGGCGAGGCGCGGGCGCGCATTCACCGCTTCGCAGAGAAATGGGGGCTGCCGACCGCCGTCTCCTTCCGCCGGCAAGCCCTGTTCGACCACAGCCATCCCTGCTTTGCAGGCGTCGTCGGCATCGGGATCGATCCCGCGTTGAAAGCCCGCGTGCAAGCAGCCGATGTACTGTTGCTCGTCGCGTGCCGCATGGGCGAGATGCCCTCGCAGAGCTACACGCTGATCGACGTGCCGAACCCGGCGCAGACACTGATACATGTGCATCCCGGCCCCGAGGAGATCGGCAAGGTCTATCGCCCGACGCTCGGCATCATTGCCGGTCCGAACGCGTTCGCGGCCGCCGTCGACGGCCTCGAGCCGCCGATCGGCGCGCCGGCCTGGGCCGGCACGGCGGAGGCCGCCCATGCGGCCTATCGGGCCTTCTCCGAAGCCGACGCGCCGATCCCGGGGCGCGTGCAGATGCGTGCGGTGATGCGCGCGCTCGCCGAGGCGCTGCCGAAGGACGCGATCATCACCAGCGGGGCCGGCAATTACGCGACCTGGGTGCACCGCTTCCATCGGTTCACCCAGGCGGGCACGCAGCTTGCGCCGACCTCGGGATCGATGGGCTATGGTTTTCCGGCCGCGATCGCGGCGAAGCGGCTTCATCCCGAGCGCACGGTCGTCTGCTTTGCCGGGGACGGCTGCTTCCTCATGACGGGGCAGGAACTGGCCACCGCCGTGCAGCACGGCGTGAACGTCGTGACCGTCATCGTCGACAACGGGCTCTACGGCACGATCCGCATGCATCAAGACCGCATCTACCCGGAGCGCGGCTATGGACCGGGGTCGGAGCTGAAGAACCCGGACTTCGCGGCGCTCGCGCGCGCCTATGGCGCGGCGGGCTTCACCGTGCGCGAGACGGCCGATTTCACGCCGGCCCTCGCCGCCGCGCTCAAGGCGACGACGCCAGCGCTCATCCATGTGCTGATCGATCCCGAGGCGATCACGCCCACGACGACGCTGAGCAAAATCCGCGAAGCCGCGCTGGCCGCGAGGCCGTGACCGCCCTTTCCTTTTGGTTGTGGCGCGCTATGTTTGCGCGCGATGGGGTTGGGGGCGTACGAGTGGCGTCGGGTTCGGCGCGCAAGCGCGCAGGCCCTGTGCCTCTTCCCTCTCTTCGCCTTCTCCGGGACATGCGAGGTTGCAGCCGATAGCGGCGCGAATCCGCACTGGCGCATCGAGACGAACAGCTTCGCCGCGGGCATGCGCAACCTGCACCAGGAGATGACGCTCACTTGGACGCCCTTCGCGGCGCTGCAAGAGCCGGGCTGGCGGGTCCGCGCGGCCGGCGCGCTGGCGGTCTGGCTCGACGAATACGGTGCCGACCCGTGGACGCTTCTGCCCAAAGGGCAGAGCGAGCTCACGATCGGCTATCGGTGGCGCTTCGATCGGTTCGCCATCACCGCCGGCGCCGGACCGCAATTCACGACCGGTGGCGAAGCGGCACGGTGGCGCCGCATGGGCGCAGCCGCCCATGCGCAGATCGTGTGGTCGCCGCGCGAGGATCTCTTCGTCTCGGCCTTCCTGCGCGGCGGCACGGTCGACCGAACCCTGGCCCTCACCGTCACGAGCGGATGGACCACGCCTTTCGCGGTGAAGCTTGGCCCGGAACTCGGGGTCTCCTTCAATCCGGCAGGCACCGCGGTGCGCGCCGGACTGGCCGTCACCGGCATCTATTTCTTCGACTACGAACTCGCGCTCTCCATCGGCCTGATGCGCAACGAGCGCGGGCGCAGCGTGCCTTATGGCGGGCTGTGGCTCGCGCGACCGTTCTGAGTGCGCGATCAGCGGGCGTTCAAGAGCTCCGGAACGCGCAACAGGATCAGCTCGTTGCCATCGGCGCGGTTCGGGTCGCGCGAGGACGAGAAGGGCAGGTTGTTGTCGTTGCCGACGATGATGTGGTCCGCATCGACGCGATCGACGTTCTCGATGGTGAAGAAGGGGAAGGTGAACACTTCGGCGTTAAGGCCGACGCGCGAAAGGCGATTGGGATCGGCGATGCGCATCAGATCGATGTGCCCGATCTTGCGCACCGGACCGTTGACGTTGCCGTCATTCATGTCGATCAGCACGACGCGCTTGAAGCGCGCGATGTCGTGGAAGCAGTCCTCGCGGCGCTGGCCTTGCGGGCAGGCGCGATCCGCCGTGCCTTCGCCGTTGTCCCGCTCGATGACGAGAGCGCGGGTGGCATCGATCATGTTGAAGTCGCCGATCGCGGTCGCGCCCTGATCGAGCACGTACTTCCAGTGACGCCCGGTCCAGCGCTGACCCTCAACATCGAATTCGAGGATGCGCAGCACCTGCCGACCGTCAAGCGTCTCCCAGGCATTGGCCTGCGCGTCCCACAGCGGCCCTTCGAGCAGGCCATAGAGGAAACGCCCGTCAGGCGAGGCGGCCAAGCCTTCATAGCCCCGCGAACGGCCGAGATTGACGGCGGCGGGCGTGGGCTGGCCCGGGTTCTGCACCGTGATCGACGGGTGGTCCGGCGAGCGCACCGGGCGCCCGTCGACCTGCGTCTCGAACACAGCCTCGACGACGCCGTTCATGTCGGCGCGGATCAGGTAAGGGCCGAACTCGTCGCCGAGCCAGACCTTGCCGCCGATGATCTGAAAGCCTTCGAGATCGAAGTCGGCGCCGGTCAGATAGCGGCTCTCGGTGCCTTCATAGGCGATGCGGAAGGGCACGCGCCGGTTCGGGTCGCGGAACCAGATCGTCTGCTGGCGCTGCAGGGTCCCGGCCGCCCAATCGACGGTGTAGCGGTTCATGAACAAGAGCGCGTCCGGCGAGTTCGCGCGCGAGCCGAAGCCGTTGTCGGTCAGGAGCCAGAACGAGCCGTCCGCCATGCGGCGAATGCCGGAATGGCCCTGGACGGGCTGGCCGCGGAAGGGCAGCGAGACGCCGGTCGGGCGCCCGCCGGAACGGCCCATGACCGTGCCCGGCGCCTCGACACGGGCACCTGTTGTGAACTTGCCCGAGAGGCGCGCGTCGGCCGGTGCATCGGCGGGCGGATCGATGAAGGTCTCGGCCGGTAGGATGGCGTGGCCGGCGAGCACGGCCGGGAACTCGCGAGGAGACTGCGTCTGCGCGAACGCGGGCGTGAAGGCGAGAGCGGCGGCGGCGAGGGCGGCGGCGGCGCGCATGGCAGTCTCCTGTGCTGGCAGCGACGCGGAAGCCTTGCGCGATTGCGTGAAACGCGCGCGACGGTCGGGTGACGATGCCGTGAAGAGCCGTCCGAACTCACCGGCTCATGAGCACGAAGCCGCCGATCGCGATGAGGACGAGGCCGACGCCGAAGAGGGCGCGGTTCGGCGGCTCGGAGCCGATGACGGAGCGGGCCGGGTCCTCCGGGTCGACGGCGACCTCGACCGCCGCGCCGACGGGATAGGCCGCGACCATGCGCTCGGCATGATCGACATCGCCGGCATCGAGGCCCGCGAAGCGGCGCTGCGCGCCCTCGAAGGTCTTGCCGTCGACGTCGTAGGCGTAGGCGATCTCCGCCGTCCACAGCGTGTTGACGTCGCCGCCGCGTGAGGTGCCCTCCCCGACGATGACCGCGCGCGCGGCCGTGACGCGGCCCGGCACGCGCTCCCAATGCCTGAAGCCGGAGCGGCGGGCGCCGACGCGCTTGTCCCAGAAGACCAGAACGAAGCCGGCGAGGAGGAGGACGAAGCCGACGAGAAGGACGACCGGCGCGCTCACGCCGCCGCCTTCAGCGTCTCGCGCGCGATGATGAGGCGCTGGATCTCGCTCGTGCCTTCGTAGATGCGGGTGATGCGCGCATCGCGCGCGTAGCGCTCGACGGGATAGTCCTTGACGTAGCCGGCGCCGCCGAAGAGCTGCACGGCGGTATCGGTGCAGCGATGCGCGGCCTCGCTGGCAAAGAGCTTGGCCATCGACGCCGCCTTGGCGAAGGGCCGGCCGGCCTCCTTCAGCGACGCGGCTTCGAGGATGAGCAATCGCGCGGCCGCGAGATCGACCTCGCGATCGGCGATCATCCACTGCAGCCCTTGGAACTCGGCGAGCCTGCGCCCGAACTGCTCGCGCCCGCTAACGTAGCTCTTCGCCGCGTCCATCGCCGCGCGCGCGATGCCGAGCGCAAGCGCCGCAATGCCGATGCGACCGCCGGCAAGCTCGGCGACCGCGATGCGGAAGCCGTCGTCGACCTCCCCCATCACCGCCGACGCGGGCACGCGGCAGGACTGAAAGGAGACGGCGTTGGTCGCCGAGCCGGTCTGTCCGGTCTTGTGCTCGGCCTTGCCGATGATGAGGCCGGGCGTGCCCGCTTCCACGAGGAAGCAGGTGATGCCCTTGCCCTGCGGCGCATCCGGGTTGGTCACGGCCCAGACGACGAAGAGGCCGGCATAGTCGCCCGACGTGATGTAGACCTTCTCGCCATCGAGCACGAAGTGGTTGCCGTCGCGCTTCGCGCGCATGCGCATGCGGGAGGGATCCGACCCAGCGCCCGCTTCGGTCAGGCAGAAGGCGCCGGCGGCGTAGGTGCCGTCGCACAGGCGCGGCAGATAGGTGCGGCGCTGCTCCTCGGAGCCGACGGCCTGGACGACCTCCGCCACCATGTTCGAGACCGACGTGGTGACCCCGGTCGCCGCGCAGGCATAACCGAGCTCTTCGATCGCGAGCGCGAATGCGACGCTGCCCGCATCCGTGCCGCCATAGTCGCCGCGCACGGCAAGCCCCATGAAGCCGTTCTCGGCGAGAAGCCTCAGATTGGCGAGGAACTCGGCCCGTCCCTCACCGCGATCGAGACGGGCCGCGAGCGGTGCAAGCTTCTCAGACGCGATACGGCGCGCCGTATCGCGGATCATCTCTTGCGTGTCGGACAGGTTAGAGAGCATGCGTCTTCCTATCCGCACCCGGCTCTGCGGAAAAGCCATGGCTTACGAGCCGCGCGCTATTCGGCCGCAAGCCGCGTCGGCTCGATGGGCAGCCCGTCCTGCGACAGGCCGAGGCCGCGGTCCCAATACGGTTCAGTGCCGTAGAGCCCGGCCAGGAAGTCAATGAAGACGCGCACCTTCTGCGGCAGGAAGCGCCGCGAGGGATAGACGGCGTAGATGCCGACGCGCGCGGAGCCGCGACACTCCGGAAGCACGAGCTTGAGACGGCCCGCGGCGAGGTCCGGTCCGACATCCCAGGTCGAGCGCAGCGCGATGCCCAGACCGGACAGGCACGCCTCCCGCACCACTTCGGAGGAGTTCGTCTGCACATTGCCGTGCACGCGGACCGAGATGGGCCCGGCCGGTCCGTCGATGCGCCAGGTGTCCTGCGGGCTCGCGGTCAGGCAGTTGTGCCTGGACAGCTCCGCGACCGAGCGCGGCGCGCCGCGGAGGGCGAGATAGGCGGGCGATGCGACGAGGACGCGGTGGTTCGGCGCAAGCCGCCGCGCGACGAGGGACGAATCGTCCAGGGCGGCGATGCGGATGGCGAGGTCATAGCCGTCCGCGACGAGGTCGACGAACGCGTCGGAGAGATCGAGGTTGACGATGATGTCGGTATTCCCGGCGAGGAACCGCGCCAGATGCGGCGCCACGTGCATGCGGCCGAAGGAGGTCGGCGCCGACACCTTGAGAAGCCCCTTCGCCACCGCCGACCGGCCCGCGACGTAGGATTCCGCTTCCTCCACGGAGGCGAGGATCGCGACCACGCGCTCATAATAGCCTTGGCCTGCTTCGGTCAGCGCGATCTGGCGCGTGGTGCGCTGCAACAAGCGCGTGCCGAGACGCTCTTCCAGACGCTTCAACCGCTTGGAGACGACCGCGGGCGACAGCCCCATCTCGCGCCCGGCACCCGACATCGATCCCGCCCCGACGACGCGGGCGAAGATTTCCATGTCGGTGAGATCGCTCATTGTTTCTCTGGGGGCGAAGGGCTGTCGTCGAAATTTGGAGCATGACCTAGGGTCGGGCGGCCCCTAGACTGGCCCCGTCGGACGTACGCATCCGGCGCCGGCTTGGACCATCGAGCCGGTGCCGAAAGCCGACGAATCCCGCGATGCCTCGCTATTTCGGGGGGAGTGCATGTCCATCATCGCCATGCCGCAGCCGGACGCAGCCATCCTCGGGCGGCGCGACGCGATCATCGCTGGCCTGCGGCGCTTGCTGCCACCCGACGCCGTCATCGTCAGCGAGGATGAGCGCCGCCCCTACGAAACCGATGCCTTCACCGCCTACCGGCGCTTGCCGCTTGCGGTCGTATTGCCATCCTCGACCGACGAGGTCGCGGCGGTGTGCCGGTTTTTGTCCAGCGAAGGCGTTCCGATCGTGCCGCGCGGCGCGGGCACCTCGCTTGCGGGCGGCGCGCTTCCGCAAGAGGACGCGGTCGTCCTCGGCATCTCCAAGATGAATCGGGTGCTCGCGATCGACTTCGACAACCGCACGGCCCGCGTGCAGGCCGGCATCACCAATCTCGCGATCTCCGACGCCGTGTCGCATGCGGCTTTCTTCTATGCGCCGGACCCATCCTCGCAGCTCGCCTGCACCATCGCGGGCAACATCGCGATGAATTCGGGCGGCGCGCACTGCCTCAAATACGGCGTCACCACCAACAACGTGCTCGGCGTGAAGATGGTGCTGGCCGACGGCACGGTCATCGAAGTCGGGGGCGACCATCTTGACGCCGCGGGCTACGACTGGCTTGGACTCATCGTCGGTTCCGAGGGCCAGTTCGGCATCGTGACGGAAGCGACCGTCCGCATCCTGCGCGCGGCCGAGGGGGCGCGGCCGGTTCTTTTCGGTTTCGCGCGGGCGGAGGATGCGGGCGCGACGGTCGCGGCGATCATCGCGGCGGGCATCGTGCCGGTTGCGATCGAATACATGGACAAGCCCGCGATCGAAATCTGCGAAGCCTTCGCCAAGGCCGGCTATCCGCTCGATGCCGAGGCGATGCTGATCATCGAGGTCGAAGGCTCGGACGCGGAGATGGACGCGCAGCTCGAGCGGATCGTCGCGATCGCCAAGGCCCATGGCGTGAAGACGGTGAAGGAGTCGCGCTCGGCGACCGAGACGGCGCAAATCTGGAAAGGCCGGAAGTCGGCGTTCGGCGCGACCGGGCGTGTCGCCGATTACATCTGCATGGACGGCACGATCCCAACCGGGCAGTTGCCGCTCGTCCTCCAGCGCATCGATGCCATCGTGAAGAGCTACGGGCTGCGCGTCGCCAACGTGTTCCACGCGGGCGACGGCAACCTGCATCCATTGGTGCTCTACGACATCAACGATCCGAAGCAGCGCGAAGACGCCGAACGCGCGGGCTACGACATCCTGAAGCTCTGCGTCGAGGTCGGCGGCTGTCTCACCGGCGAGCACGGCGTCGGCATCGAGAAGCGCGATCTGATGCCGCGGCAGTTCTCAGACGCTGATCTTCGGCAACAAATCGCCGTGAAACTCGTCTTCGATCCAGGTTGGCTCCTCAACCCGTCGAAGGTGTTTCCGCTCGACCGCCGTCCCGCAACGAAGGCAGCATGAGCGAGACGACGTACCGTCCCGCAACGGCCGCCGAGCTGTCGGCGCTCGTGGCGGAAGCTGCCGCACAGCGACGCCCGCTCGACATCCGCGGCGGCGGCACCAAAGCGCGCATGGGCCGGCCGACGCAGACGGCCGCGACGATCGACACGACCGCGCTCGAGGGCATCACGCTCTACGAGCCGGCCGAGATGGTGATCGCGGCGCGCGCCGGCACGCCGCTAGCGGATGTCGAAGCGACACTGGCGGCGAGGGGTCAAATGCTGCCCTTCGAGCCGATGGATCACCGCGCGCTGCTCGGCTCCGCCGGCCAGCCGACGATCGGCGGCATCGTCGCGGCGCATGTGTCCGGTCCGCGACGCCTCTCGGCCGGGGCGTGTCGCGACGCGCTGATCGGCGTGAAGTTCGTCAATGGTAAGGGCGAGGAGATCACGTCCGGCGGACGCGTGATGAAGAACGTCACCGGCTACGATCTCCTGAAGGTGCAGGCCGGCGCGTGGGGCACGCTCGGGGTGATCACGGAGGCGACGTTCCGCGTGCTCCCGAAGCCCGCGGCTTCGACGACGCTGGTTTGGCGCGACCTCGATGAAGTGCAGGCGGTGGCACTCCTCTGCGCCGCGGTCACATCGCCCTTCGAGGTGTCGGGCGCGGCGCACCTGCCGGACGGGCGGACCTGCGTTCGTCTCGAGAATTTCCCGCAGTCGCTCGACTATCGCTGCGAGCGCTTGGCGCAGGCGCTGCGCCGTCACGGCGCGCCGTCACGGCTGGATGAGCATGCGTCACTGACGGTGTGGCGCAGCGTGCGCGACGTCGACGCCTTGATGGCCTCAGCCGCAGCGACGATCTGGCGCGTGTCGACCGCGCCGGCAAAAGGGCCGCTTGTCGCGGCGGCGGTGCGTGCCGCGCACCGCGCGCGTGTGCTGTTCGATTGGTCCGGCGGATTGCTGTGGCTCGCGATCGATGAGGCCGAGGACGGTGGCGAAGCGGCGGTGCGCGCCGCGGTGAAGGCGCAGGGCGGGCATGCGACGCTCGTGCGCGCGCCCGATGGGCTACGCGGCGCCCTCGAGCCGTTCGAACCGCAGCCGGAGGCCTTGATGGCGCTGACGCGCCGGCTCAAGGCCGCCTTCGATCCGGCAGGGCTGTTCAATCCTGGGCGGATGTATGCGGGAGTGTGAAGACTAGATGCAAACCAACTTCACCCTGGCGCAGCTCGCCGACCCGGACGTCGCGGCGTCTGAAAAGATCCTGCGCACCTGCGTGCATTGCGGCTTCTGCACCGCGACGTGCCCGACCTATCTGCTCCTCGGCGACGAACTCGATTCGCCGCGCGGGCGCATCTACCTCATCAAGGACATGCTCGAAGGCGGCAAGCCCGCCAGCGAAGAGGTGGTCACGCATATCGACCGCTGCCTTTCCTGCCTCTCCTGCATGACGACCTGCCCCTCGGGCGTGCACTACATGCACCTCGTCGACCATGCGCGCGCGCATATCGAAGAGACCTATCAGCGCCCGATCGACGACCGGCTGATGCGCGGCGTGCTCGCGACCGTGCTGCCCAACCCGACGCTGTTTCGCCTCGCGATCCTCGGCGGGCAGATCGGGCGGCTCGCCAATCCGGTGTTGAAGCGCCTGCCCTTCCGCTGGGCGAAGCGTTCCGCCGCCATGCTCGATCTCGTGCCGAGAGAGGCTGCGACGCGCTCGCCCTTCGATGGGCCGATGACGATCCCCGCCGCAGGTGAGCGCAAGGCGCGCGTCGCGATGCTGCGCGGCTGCGCCCAGCCCGTGCTCGCGCCGCACATCAACGACGCGGCGATCCGCCTGCTCGCGCGCCACGGCGTCGAGGTGGCGCTCGTCAAGGGCGAAGGCTGTTGCGGCGCGCTCGTGCATCACATGGGCAAGACCGAAGCGAGCCACGCGCAAGCCGCGAGAAACATCGACGCGTGGATCGCCGAGATGGACGGCGACGGCCTCGATGCGATCCTGATCACCGCGTCAGGCTGCGGGACGACGGTGAAGGACTATGGCTGGATGTTCCGCAACGACCCGGCCTACGCCGGGAAGGCGGCGCGCGTGTCGGCCATCGCCAAGGACGTTTCGGAATACCTGACGACGCTCGACCTGCCGGCAGCGACGACGAAGTCCGACCTCGTCGTCGCCTACCACTCGGCGTGTTCGATGCAGCACGGCCAACAGATCAAGACGACGGCGCAGACGCTGCTGCGCAAGGCGGGCTTCACGGTGAAAGACGTGCCCGAGGGCCATATCTGCTGCGGCTCGGCCGGCGTCTACAACATCCTGCAGCCGGAGATCGCCGGCAACTTACGCGCGCGCAAGGTCGCGAACATCGAGAAGACCGCGCCGGACGTGATCGCGACCGGCAATATCGGGTGCATGACCCAGATCGGCAAAGGCACCGCGATCCCGATCGTGCACACCGTCGAGCTTCTGGACTGGGCGACGGGCGGGCCCAAGCCGGAGGGGGTCGGGCGGGGTGGTGGGAGCAGGTAGCTAAGGCAGGCCAGACGCAGGACGCGACCCTTGCGTGTTAACGTCAGATTTGATATGTTCCGATGTGGACCATTGAGATTCTCAACGACGCGGTGACGGCAGAGCTTGCAGCTTTGCCCGCTGATCAGATTGCTCGATTTTTGCGGATCGGCGACCTGATCCAGACGTTTGGGCTTGAGCGTGTCGGAGAGCCCCATGTGAAGCACATGGAGGGGCCTCTTTGGGAAATGCGCATGAAGGGTCGGGATGGCATCTCGCGCGCTCTCTATGTGGTGGCAAAACCGAAGCGGATCGTTGTGGTGCGAGTCTTTGTGAAGAAGACACAGAAAACCCCACGACGGGACATCGAGCTCGCCTTGAAGCGAGCAAAGGACGTGACATGACCAGGTTCGACGACCTGAAGAAGG
Source organism: Pseudomonadota bacterium (assembly GCA_041694995.1). GTDB lineage: Bacteria > Pseudomonadota > Alphaproteobacteria > Rhizobiales > UBA4765 > Raskinella. The sequence goes on from JBGFRS010000054.1 coordinate 11,398, forward strand.
CGTTTCTGAAGCGCAAGGATGTCCGCGCGGCGTATGACGCCTTGGCCGAGGAATTCTCGCTGACCGAGGCGCTGATCCGCGCTCGCGCCGAAGCGAACATGACGCAGGCCCAGGTGGCTGAGAAGATGAAGACGTCACAGTCCTACATTGCCAAGCTCGAAAGCGGACAGGTGAGCCCGTCGATCAAGGCTCTGCAGCGCTACGCGGCAGCGACCGGAGCCCGGCTGAAGATCAGCCTTGAGCATGCTGCCGCACGATGAGGTCTCGAACCGAAGCTTCGACCCCGCCGCGTGACGGCGCGATCCTTCTTTGGCAGGGCGGCGGGCTCTCCGGCGTCTCTTACGAGACGCGCGCGCTGATCCTGGTCGAGCCCGTCCCGTCATCCGCGACCCAGCGCAGGCCGCCGTGACGAAGGACATCCCGACGCTCGCGCAGCGCGGATTGTGGCGCTGACGCGCGGACGGCAGGGCCGCGCGGCGTGATCGGTACGCGCGGCCGGGGCGGGCGTTGATCTTTGCCGCCCCGGCAAGAATGCTTCGCCGATCGTGCCTCTGGTGACGAGGCGGCTTTCCGCGCTAGATCGTCGATGGTCGTTGCAGGAGATGTACCGATGGCCGCCGCCGAAAAGATCACCATCGCCACGCCGCCCGGCGTCGCCCTGACCGGCCGCATGGGTGCGCGCTACGAAGAGGTTCTGACCCACGACGCGCTCGCCTTCGTCGCCGATCTGCACCGTGCCTTCGATGCCGAGCGGCAGGAACTGCTCGCCGCCCGCGCGGCGCGGCAGAAGCGCTTCGACGCGGGCGAGCTGCCGGACTTCCTGCAAGAGACGAAGACGATCCGCGACGGCGACTGGACGGTCGCGCCGATCCCGGCCGATCTGCAGGACCGGCGCGTCGAGATCACCGGGCCAGTCGACCGCAAAATGGTGATCAACGCGCTCAATTCGGGCGCCAAGGTGTTCATGGCCGACTTCGAAGACGCGAACGCGCCGTCGTGGGCCAACAACCTCGAAGGCCAGATCAACCTCAAGGACCGCTGGGCCGGCAAGCTCGCCTTCACCGACGCCTCGACCGGCAAGGCCTACGCGCTCAAGGACGAGGTCGCGGTCCTCATCGTGCGCCCGCGCGGCTGGCACCTTGAGGAAGCGCACCTGACCGTCGACGGCGCCCCGGTTTCCGGCGCGCTGTTCGATTTCGGCCTCTATCTCTTCCACAACGCCAAGGCCCAGATCGCGCAGGGCACCGGCCCCTATTTCTATCTGCCGAAGCTCGAGAGCCACCGCGAGGCGCGCCTGTGGAACAAGGTGTTCGTCCGTGCGCAGGAGAAGCTCGGCCTGCCGGTCGGGACCATCAAGGCGACCGTGCTCATCGAAACCTTGCCCGCCGCCTTCGAAATGGACGAGATCCTGTACGAGCTCAAAGACCACATCGCCGGGCTCAACTGCGGGCGCTGGGACTACATCTTCTCCTTCATCAAGAAGCTCGCCAAGAACCCGGCCTTCCTGATGCCCGACCGCGGGCAGGTGGTGATGGGCAAGGACTTCCTGCGCGCCTATTCGCTGCTCCTCATCAGGACCTGCCACAAGCGCGGCGCCTTCGCGATGGGCGGCATGGCGGCGCAGATCCCGGTGAAGAACAATCCGGAGGCGAATGCCGCCGCCTTCGCCAAGGTGAAGGCCGACAAGGAGCGGGAAGCGGGCGACGGCCACGACGGCACTTGGGTCGCGCATCCCGACCTCGTGCCGGTTGCGATGGAGGTGTTCGACCGCCTCATGCCGACGCCGAACCAGCTCGACAAGCGGCGCGAGGACGTCAGCGTGACGCAGAAGGATCTGCTCAAGGTGCACGAGGGCACGCGCACGGAAGCGGGCGTGCGCGAGAACATTCGCGTCGGCGTGCAGTACATCGAAGCATGGCTGCGCGGCAAAGGGGCGGTGCCGCTCTACAACCTGATGGAAGACGCCGCGACGGCTGAGATCAGCCGCGCGCAGATCTGGCAGCAGCTGCGCCACGAGGCGACGCTCGCCGACGGGCGCCGCGTCACGGTCGCGCTCTTCCTCGACTGCCTGCGCGACGAGATGGCGAAGCTGCGCGAGGCGCTCGGACCGGAGACCTACGACAAGGGCCGCTTCCCGGAAGCGATCCGTCTCTTCCGCGAACTGTCCATGGCGCCGGAATTCGAGGACTTCTTGACCGTGCCGGCCTATCAACTCCTCCGCGAAGCGGCGTGAACGACGACGTCCTCGCGCGGCTCAAGCGCGTTCCGCGCGTGCGCCTTCTTGACGGCCCGACGCCGTTCGACGACGCGCCGCGCCTTGCGCGCGCGATCGGGCTGACGTCGCTTCGCCTCAAGCGCGACGATGCCATGGGTCTCGGCCTCGGCGGCAACAAGGTGCGCAGCTTGGAGTTCTGGCTCGGTGCGGCGGAGGCGGCCGGCGCCGACACGCTCGTTGTCGCTGGCGGACAGGCCTCGAACCAGTGTCGGCTGACTGCGGCCGCCGCCGCGCGTCGCGGCCTTCATTGCACCATTCTCTACGATGGCGCGCGGCCGCCCCAGATGCGGGGCAATCTGCGTCTCGCCGAGCTGTTCGGCGCAGAGCTGCGATTCGATGCCACGCAGCACGAAGCCGCACGACCGGCGGCGCTCGCGCGGGCCTGCGAGGAACTGCAGAAGCGCGGGCGGACGCCGTATGTCATCGGTGATGCGGCGCTCGGCGCGCTCGGCTATGTCGCAGCGATGGTCGAACTCGATGCGCAGGCGCGCGCCTGTGCACCCGCGCCGCGGCACCTCTTCGTCGCAGGCTCGATGGGCACGACGGAAGCCGGCATCCTCATCGGCAACGCGCTCCTCGGCGCCCCGTTCAAGGTCCATCTCGTCAGCGTCGAATACGAGGAAGCGGAGCTGCGCCGACGCATCGCGGGGATTGCGACAGACGCGTGCCGGTTGCTCGGCATCGACGCGCCAACGCTTACCTATGGGGTGCGCATGGATCAGCGCGGCGCCGGCCACGGGGTGCCGACGCCCGAGAGCGAGGCCGCGCAGGTCCTTGCGGGTGCGAGCGAAGCTCTCGTCACCGAGACCACCTACACGGCAAAGACCTTGGCCGGGCTCATCGCCGCAGTCGCGGACGGGACCGTCCCGGCGGACGATACCGCCTGTTTCTGGCACACGGGGGGAACGCCACAAGCCCTCGCCTAACGCGCTCTTCCGCAATTGACGCGCCCGATGCGATCACTACCGTCGAGACGATGCGCCTTGCCCCTCACCTGCTCGCCGCGATCGCCATGCTGTTATTCGGCGGGCCGCCGGCGTCGGCACAGCAGGTGCGGCAGTTCACGGAAGCCGAGCTGATCGACGGCTTCGTGCGTACCGTCTTCGGCGCTGAATATGAGGCTCCGGCAGATGCGATCGTCGTGGTGAAGCGCTTCACGCGGCCGGTGCGCGTTTATGTGGAACCGATCCCGTCCGAGGACTTCACCGCCGCGCAAGGGCGGCAGCGCAAGCGCGAGGCTGAAGCGATCATCCGCGTGCTCGCCCAGCGCGTCCCCGGTGCGCGGATTCAGATCGTCCGGACGCTGCGACAGGCGAACGTGCTCGTCGTGATCACCGATGCGCGCCACTACCTCGCGGTCGGCAACTTCATGCTGCCGGGACGCTCGGCCTTCATGCGCAACACGGTGTGTGCCGGCGTGCCCGCATGGTTCCCGAACTATGCCATGGAGCGCGCGCTCGTGATCGTGCCGGGCGACCGGGGGAATCGGTTGTTCACATCCTGCGTCGCGGAGGAGTTCCTGCAGGTCCTGGGCGCCGTCAACGACGACGACGGCCTGATCTATTCGACCTTCAACGATGCCAACGATCTCGGCGGCTTCCCGCTGTTCGACCAGTGGATCCTGAACATGCTGTATCATCCGCGCATTCAACCCGGCATGCGCGAGGAACAAGTGCGTGCGGTGCTGCCCGGCGTCATCCGCGAGATCAGGGTGCGCGTGGAAGGCGCCGCCGCACGCCGCGTCGGGCGCAGCGGGCGCGCCGGCTTCGCGACGAGCGGCCTTGTCTTTGATTAGCGGCTGATCGCAACGACCCCCTGCAAGAACAGCGCGAGGACCAACGCGGTCCGCGCCGCGCCGCCGATGCGCGCGTTGATGAGAAAGAGGCCGAGGAGGGCCCGCGGAACGGCGAAATGCGGCAGGCAACGCAACATCACGGCATGCAAAACAGGAGACACGTCCACGCTCTGCCGTGCGCGCCTCCATTCGCGTTCACCCTTCGGCAACTTCCGATTCACCGTTCGGAGAGGGTTGTTCGTTAAGGTTGCGCAAGCGGGGATGTCGTCCCCGCCTGTGTCGTTGCGTGGAGTAGCGTCCGTGTCCTCTCGCTCGCCCTTGGCCGTGGGCTGTCTCGCCGTTGCGTTGGCCTCCCCCGCCGCCGCCCAAACCTTCTATCAACCGGTGCACCAAGCCGCCCTCGCGAACGACACCGTTGCGCTGGCGCCGGCGGAACCGCAGCGGCGTGCCACGACGCCGCGCGGCCAGAACCGGTTCTTCCTGCCCTTCCTTCAAGGCTTCAACCATCACCACGATGCGGGGGTCGAACGCTTCCCGGGAGGCGCGGTCGCGACCTCGCCCTCCGGCCGCCGCGTCTACTATATCCCCGCGCCCGCACCCGAGCCTGCGACGCAGGTCGCGCGCATCTTCCAGGGCGACGTCGATGCCGGCGACGAGCCGATGGTGCGCGGGCCGCGCGGCGTGGTCGATCCGCGCTTCCGCCGACAGGAGGTCGAGTACACCGGCCCGCATCGGCCGGGCACGATCGTCATCGACACGGCGCAACGCTTCCTCTTCCTCGTGCAGTCCGGCGGGCGCGCCATCCGCTATGGCGTCGGTGTCGGGCGCGAGGGCTTCTCCTGGCGCGGCGAACAGACGATCACGCGCATGGCCGAGTGGCCCGATTGGCGCCCGCCACCGGAGATGATTGCCCGCCGGCCGGACTTGCCGCGCTTCATGCCGGGCGGACCGTCAAACCCGATGGGGGCGCGCGGGCTCTATCTCGGCTCGACGCTGTATCGCATCCATGGAACCAACGAGCCGCACACGATCGGTCAGGCGGTGTCGTCCGGCTGCATCCGCATGACCAATGACGACGTCATCGATCTCTATTCGCGTGTCCGCGTCGGGACCCGAGTCGTCGTTCTCTGATCGCCATCGCGCCATGAAAAAGGCCGCCCCTCCTGGGGCGGCCTTTCGCGTTTCGAGCCTGATGGCTCAGATGTCGCCGGCGTCGAAACCGCCGCCGGAATCCCAGCCGCCGCCCGAATCCCATCCCTGTTCCTGACCACCGCCCTGGTCCGAGGCAGCGGCAGGGGCCTCGGGCGCGGGGGCCGGAGGCGTCGCCGCTTGCGCCTGCCCACCGAAGGCGCCCTGCAGAGCGTTCGCGACGAGAAGGCCGCCCGCCACGCCGACGGCTGCCGCCGCCGCCGTGCCGAGGAAGCCGGAACCACCGCGCTGCTGTTGCGCCGGTTGCTGCTGACCCCACGGGTTCGGCTGGCCCGGCTGCATGCCCATGCCCTGCGGGGCACCCATGGGACCGGCCTGCATCGGCATGCCCGGCGCCCCCATCGGCGGCGGAGGCGGCGCTGTCTGACGGCCGCCGCCGAAAAGGCTGCCGAAGAAGCCACCGGATTGCTGCGGCTGGCTCTGCAGGCGCTGCACCTCGTATTGGAGCTGCTCGACCTGCTGCTGCAGATTCGTCAGCGCCTGTTCCTGCACGTAGATAGCTTGCGCCATGACGTATGCGGCATAGGGCTGCTGGCGCATGCGCTCGGCGATGTATGCCTCGGCCTGCGGGTCGCGCTGCTGGCCCTCCGCCTGGCGGACCTTGTCGAAAATTCCGCCAATGATTTCACGTTCTTGGGGAGTCATATTCCATCCTCTCGGGTGGCGTCGCGCTCGTTCGGCGCATGGCGGTTGGAACATAGGGAGGAACTCACGCTTTTGCCAGCCATTGTGTACGGCAAAGCGCTTACGGTGGCGATTTAAGGCGCAAATGATGCGCCGCTTCAGCTCACGGTCGCCCGGTACATGTGCCACGTCGCATGGCCGAGGACCGGCAAGACGACCACCAGACCGAGGAAGAGCGGGATGGTGCCGATCGCCAGAAGGGCGACGATGATCGCAGCCCAAGCCAGCATCGGCCTCAAATTCTGGCCGACCGCCTTCACGCTGGTGATCATGGCGGTGACGAAATCGACGTCACGATCGACCAGGAGCGGCACGGCCACGGCGGTGATAGCGAACACCGCCGTCGCGAGAAGCGCGCCGAAAGCCGTTCCCACGAGCAAGAAGACGAGCCCCCGCGGCGTCGTCAGCGCCGTCGTGACGAGCTCGGCAAAATCGATCGGACGCAAGCCGAAGAAGATCGCGTACAGGAATCCTGCCACGTAGATCCACAGGACGAGCGCCATCACGGAAACGAGCGCCATCCACCCAAGCTCGCCTGCGCCTTTGGCGCGGATCGTCCGGAACAGCACGCCAAAGGACAGGGGTTCGCCGGTCTCCAGGCGGCGGCTCACCTCATAAAGGCCGACTGCGACGAACGGTCCGACCAGCGCGAAACCCGCCGCCAAGGGGTAGGCAAGATAGATGTAGCCTGCCCACCAGGCGAGACCAACGATGAGAAGGCCGGCGACGGCATAGAGCGCGCCAAGAACGACGCCGAACGCGGGAGCCCGTCGGAAGTCCGCGAGGCCCTTGCCGAGCGCATCAACGACTGTGTCGATCTCGATCCGTCGGATCGAGAGCGGCGCCGGATGCGCCGAGATCGGGGCGGCGGGAGCTGGCTCGATCACCGGATTGCTCATCCTCGTCTCCTGAAAAGGGGCGCATCCGCCCCCTTCTGATTGCACGAAATCGCCATCGTCAGTTTGCACCGGCTCCAGGCGACCTGCAACCTCGGCTCAGGCCGAGAGAGACTTCTGGCTCACACCGCGGAGTTCCAGGCAACCGGCACCCAGTGGAAGCCATTGCCCTCCCGCGCGGCGAAGCCGGTCGCCGGGAACGGCGCATGATAGATGTGCAGTTGCAGCCGTTCGCTCGCCGCCATTTCCAAGAGGCGGCGCCGGGTCGCGCGCCCGGCCTCCTCGTTCATGTCGAAGAAGGGCGACCAATCCGGATTGCGCACGAAGAGCGCCGGCGTCGTCACCGCGTCGCCCATAAACATGAGGCGCGCACCGCCGGAAGCGATCGTGAACACGCAATGACCGGGCGTGTGCCCGAAGGCAGCCATCGACGTGATGCCCGGGGCGAGTTCCTGGCCCGGCGTATAGCGCCGGACATGCGCCGCGATCGGCGCGAAGACGCGCCGCGCATTCATGAAGCCGGCGCGGCCGGTTTCAGGCGCCGCATTCATGCGCTCCTCCGACATCCAGAAGTCCCACTCCGGCTGCGGGACAGAGATCTCGGCGTTCGGGAAGACGAGCTGGCCGTCCCGCATCCGAATGCCGCCGATGTGGTCGCCGTGGAAGTGGGTGATGAGAATCTGGTCAACGCGCATCGGGTCAAAACCGGCGGCGCGGAAATTCGTCATCCATGTGCCGGTGGTCGGCGGGCCGTTATTGGCGAACCCGGTGTCGAGCAGAACGGTGCGCCCGCCGGTCTGGACAACCAGCGTCGTGAAGGGGCTCGTCGACGGATTCGTCGGCAGAAAGGCCGCTTCGAGCGCGCGGCGGACGTCATCGACGGGGACGTTCCGCACCATGCCATCGAGAGAGGGCCGCGTCGAAAACCCGTCATTGATGGCGGTCGCCACGATGTCACCGATGCGCCAGCGATAAAATCCGGGGGCTTGGCCAGCCGTCGCCGGCGTCTGCGCTGTCGCCGCATTCGGCGCGGCGAAGAGCGCCGCTCCACCGGCGGCCAGAACCATCGCGTCACGCCGGTTGGGATCGCTCATGATCGACTCCTCCTGAATCTATTGCGAACAAGCTAGGACCGTTCTGGCGCTCTGGCACCTGGTTGTGCTTCACGGTTCGGTGAAGGCGTCACGCTTCTTTAAGTCTCGCGCGCTTCACTCGCCCGGGTTGACGGGGGCAGAGAATGGCGGTTGCAGCGCGCAAGAGATTTCGTGTGGAAGCGGCGGAGGTGCCGAGCGATCCGGCCGCAACACGGCACATCGAGATGATGGCGGAGATCGCGGCGCTGAAAGCCGAAATCGCGCGCCGCCCGGCCGTGGCAACGCCCGCGTCCGACCAAACGGCGCGCGAAGTGCTCGACCTCTACAAGTCGGAACTCAACGAGGCGCGCAAGCTCAAGGACGAGCTCGAGGCGATCACGGCGGCGATCACGCGAACGAAGGAAGAAATCGCGGCATTGCACATCGCGCGCGAGCAGGGCGGCGCCATGCACCGCATGAGCAACGAACTCGACGCCGTCGTAGCGGGAACGGAAGGGGCCACGAACGCCATCCTCGCCGCCGCCGAAGCGATCGACGAACGCGCGCGAGACCTCGCCGCGAAGCTGTCGGGTGACGACAACGGCATGGCCGCCGACATCGCCGATCACGTCCTGCGCATCTTCGAAGCCTGCAACTTCCAGGACCTTACCGGGCAGCGCATCGCGAAGGTCGTCGGGGTTCTGCACTTCGTCGAAGACCGCGTCGCCCATATGCTTGAGATCTGGGGCGGGATTGAAAGCTTCAAGGACGTGCGCCCCTCGGTCGTCGAGGAAAGGCGGACGGGAGATGCCAAGCTCCTGAACGGCCCGGCGCTGCCGAGCGATGACGGCCGGGCGACACAGGACATGATCGACGCGCTGTTTGGTTGAGCGCTAGACCGGTTCGACGCTGATCACCTGAAAGGTGTGCATGTCGCCGTCTTCGTCGCGCACGGAGACGTACTCGCCCGGCACGAAGGGATGCTCGCCAAAGCGGTAGCCGGCTTCATCATCATCCGGATCATCGTCCGAATCGACAATGTCGTAATGGAACGACCAGGTCGCGCCGGCCTTGCCCCCCGGCCGATGCCTCAGGTGGCCGATCTCCTCCTCCCGACCCCAGAAGCGACGCACGCGGCATTGGTCGCGATGCGCCTTCCACAGGGCCACGTCGATCTTGTGGTCGGACCCCAGCGGAGCAACGAATTCGTAACCATGCAACGGCGAGCCCGCCGGATGTTCTTTGGTCCGCGCGAGTTCGAGGCGAATGCGCTTGAACGCGGACGGCAGGCTAGGCATGCGAAATCCTCCAAGGGCGTCAGTTTGGCGTGGGTCTGTATGCAAAGGCATCATGCCGCGCGCCTTGCGCTCGCTCAATGTCGTACCAGGTCGCGCCGGAGGCGACCTCAAGCAATCGCGCGTACGAGAATTACCGTACCACACCCGGCGACAAGCGCCAGGATGTCGCGCCGCGTCCACCACATCGCGAGAACGGCCGCGAGAATACCGAGGACACCGGCGACCCCTGCGGTGATCGCCCCCGGCAGCACGATCGACACCACCACCGCGCCGGGCAAGGCTTCGAGCCCGCGACGGATACGCGGGGTGAGGTCGACATAGCTCATGGCGAAGTAGCCGAACGTCCGGCACAGCACGGTCGCGAGCGCCATGAGGACGATGACGGTGACGTCCAGCGCATCAGTCATCGAAGAGCGCTCCCGCAAGCGCACCGGCAAGCGTGCCCGCCAAGACGTGGAAGGGGCCCGGCACCAGGAGGTGGACGGCGAGGGCGACGACGCCCGCAACCGCCCATGGCCGCGCCTTGCGGGCCCCCTTCCAGATTGGTACGAGCATCGCCGCGAAGAAGACGAGGACGACGAGATCGAGCGCGAAACGCTTGGGGTCGGTGACGATGGCGCCGAACCACCAGCCGGGGATCGCCGACAAGGTCCACACCGTCCAAAGGCACAGCGCCGTGCCAGCGAGAATGCCGACGTCCCGCCGGCCATGTTCGGCCTCCGCCCGGAAGAGCGTGACCCAGGAGGAATCCGTCGTCACGGCCAGGAGCGGGTAGGATTTGTGCCAGGGCAGATGCGACATCCAGGGGTGAAGGGCGGCACCCATCAGGATCAGGCGCGAATTCACGACGAAGACGAGGAGCACGACCGTGGCGGCGCCAAGGGGCGTCCACGGCGTTTGCCAGGCGGACAGCGCCGCAAGCTGCGAGGCGCCGGCAAAGACGAGGGCGCTCATCAGCACGGCTTCAACGAGCGACAGCCCGGTCTGTTGGGCGACCGTGCCGAAGCTCATGCCAAAGACGAGCACGCCCGGCAGGAGCGGCAGGGCCATGGTCACGCCCAGCCGCACGCCGGCGCCCGTCAAGCGTGCGGGTGTTGCATTGATCATAGCACGTCTGATGCCCGGCCCGCTTCGATCATGGCAAGGCCGACGCATGCATGCAGGACATGCACTCATGGGCCCGGCCACTCATGGGCCCGGCATGCCGCGGCCCGCGATCCCGTGTAGCCGGGGCACATCATCATCGGCCGTGCATTCACACGCCGCGCGACACAGGCAGGATACGGCACCGGTTGCCGCGCAGCTTGCCTGGCGCTCCGACTGTTACGCGCCGAGGAGGGCAGACAAGGACAGCAGAACTGCGAGCAACAGCGGCTGATGCACGAGATAGATCCACAGGCTGCGGCGGCCCGACCAGACGAGCAAGCGCGCGACAAACACGTCCGCCCGCCAGCGCGTCCACGCCGCATCGGGAGCGTTGACGAGACGCGCCACGGCCATGCCGGCGAGAACGGCGCCAAACCACGGAAACAGCGGCACGAAGTCGACGGCAGAGAAGTTCTGTTGGCCGAGGCCAAGCCACCGCAGCGCCGGATGATCGAAGCGCGCATCCGACATCAGAAGCGGCAGTGCAAGCGCGACCAACGCAGCAAAAAGGACAAGCGCGATCGGCGCGCGGCGGAACGGCAGGGCAAGTACGCTCGCAACGACGATGTGGTGGAGAATGCCGAAGAACACGAATTGCGCCGGAAACGCGAGCCACGTCGCAAGCGAAACCAGCGCCGCCGCGCCGCCGACGAGGCCAAGGCGACGCAGGAAGCGCGCGCTCGCCAGACCGCGATCCCCCGCGAGCACGAGACCGACGCCGACGAGGGCGAGGAAACTCGCGGCCGTAACGCGTGCAAGCAGGGTCCAATGCGCGTCGAGCGGCAACGAGGGGCGGGCGAAGCCGGTGAGGGCGAGATCCCAGACGACATGGTAGACCACCATGCCGATGAGCGCCGTTCCGCGCAGCGCGTCGATGAGGTCATAACGGCCCGACGGCGTAGATAGCGTGTTCGTAGGGATCATGCGCTGATCCTCGACCGATCCGGAAGCTCCGTGCAAGCTGAGGGTCCGTGTGATTCCATCGGGGGGCCTCATGCCGCGCTTCGCCGCCAACCTGTCGATGCTCTTTACCGAAATTCCCTTCCTGGACCGGTTTGCCGCCGCCCGCGAAGCTGGCTTCACGGCCGTCGAAATCCTGTTCCCCTACGATGTTCCGGTGGGGGTTCTCGCGGCGCACGTGTCAGACAACGGGCTCAAGCTCGTTCTCTTCAACGCCGCACCGGGCGATTGGCACTTCGGCGAACGCGGCATTGCGGCCATGGCCGGACGGGAAGACGAGTTCGCGCGTCAGATCGATCAAGCGCTTGTCTACGCAACGGCCCTCGGCTGCCCGACCATCCATGTCATGGCTGGCATTCTCCCGGACGGTGCCGATCTGCAGCTGGCCTACGAAACTTATGTTGCGAATCTCGCGCGCGCGACAACCGCCGCCGCCGCGGCGGGCGTGACGCTCGCCATCGAACCCATCAACAGTCGCGACATGCCCGGCTACTTTCTCTCGACCACGCGCGAGGCCCGTCGCGCCATCGCAGCCGTCGGTGCGCCGAACCTTGGCCTGCAGCTCGATCTCTACCATCGCCAGATCATGGAGGGCGACCTCGCCACCGCCATTCGCAGCAACCTGCAGGTGTTGCGTCACGTGCAGATCGCCGGCCCGCCGGATCGGCGCGAACCCGATGACGGCGAGGTCAACTTTCCATATCTGTTCGATCTCCTCGATCAGGTCGGCTATGGCGGATACGTCGGCTGCGAATATCGCCCGCGCGGTCGAACGATGGACGGGCTCGGCTGGTTCGCGCCGTGGCGCGCGTGACGGAGCGTCATGGTTGCCTGGCTCTCCGCCGGATCGTCAGCCTTCGATCGAACTGCGCAAGCCCGCGGAAATCCCTGCTGTGCATTGTGACAGGATCAAGCGCTGGGGATCCTGCATGTATCGCGAGGTTCACACCGACAATATCGAAGGTCGGGCGATTTCGCCGGCCGTCCTCGATCTGCTCGCCATCTACCGCGGCACCGCCGCGAATGGAGATCTGCCGCCCTTGGCGGCGCTCGACCCCAACCGTCTCGAAGCGTTCGCCGGCAATCTCATGGTCTTGATGCCGGAAACCGGCGGGCACTATCGCTACGACTACTTCGGCGTCGCGATCGCTGCCGCTGCAGGCGCCGACATGACAGGCAAACGCTCGACCGACCTCACCTCGGAAACAAGCCGTCTGTTCCAGGACAGTTACAATCTTGCCCTCACGCAAGGCCGGCCGATTCTCACGCTGCACAAGGGCAATGATCCGGGCGCCTTGCATCTTTGGGAACAGCTGATCCTCCCGGTTCGGCGCGTGGACGGAAAGGTTGCGTTCGTGGTGCATTCGGCGCCGCTCGCCGCGCGACCCGAACTTCTGTCGTCGATCCTGCATGCGACGGATGACGGCATCCTAAGCCTCGCCGCGGTGCGCGACGACGACGGCCGCATGGTCGACGCGTTGATCGAAACGGCCAATGTGCGGGCGAGCGTGCTGACCAATCGCCCGCTCAGCGATCTCATCGGACGGCGGCTGCTCGAAGCCTTTCCGACGCTCGTCGATGCGCACGCCTGGGCGCGGCACGTCGCGGTCGTCGCGGAACGGCGTACCGAGCGATTCGAGATCAAGTACACGGATAACGATGTTTCCGCCTGGTTCCGCGTAACCTTGTCCCCGCTGCGCGATGGGTTCGTACTGACCTTTGCCGACATCACCGACTTGAAGAACACCGTCGCCGAACTCGAGGCACGCCGCGCGAGTTTGGCCGAGGAGATCGTGCGGCGCCGTGAACTCGAACGCCGCCTCAACGGCCTGGTGCGCACCGATGCGCTCACCAATCTCCTCAACCGGCAAGGCTTCGAGGACGAGATGCGTCGTCTCGTCGCCACCGCGCGGCGATACGGAACGGCGCTCTCGGCCATCATCGTAGACGCCGATCACTTCAAGTCGATCAACGACACGCACGGCCACGCCATCGGCGATGCGGCGCTCGTGCATCTTGCCCAACTCCTGCGCAAGGGGCTGCGGGCCGAAGTCGACATCGTGGGCCGCATCGGCGGCGAGGAATTTGCCGTGCTGCTGCAGCACACGGACACCGGCGGCGCGGCGCGCGTTGCGGAGAGGTTGCGCGCCACCCTCGCTACCACGCCGCTCGTCTTCGCAACGGGATCGTTGAACATGACCGCGAGCTTCGGCGTGGCGACGCTCGATGCGAGCGATGACAGCGCCGCGAGCTTGATCAAGCGTGCCGATGAGGCGCTCTACCGGGCCAAGCGCGACGGGCGGAACCGCGTCGTTTGCGCGGAGCCGATGGAACTCGCCGCCGCGTGAAACTTCAAGCGCCGAACACGGTGTTGAACTGCGCGCCGACGCGCACGAAAGTCGTCCGCTTCGGCACTTCCTTCAACCGCGTCGCCCCGATGTAGGTCATCATGGAGCGCACGCCGCCCATGATCTCCTGCATCGTATCGCTGACGGGGCCCCGGTACGGCACCTCGACGGTCTTGCCCTCGGAAGCGCGATACTTGGCGACGCCGCCCGCATACCTCTTCATCGCGGTGTCGGACGACATGCCGTAGAACACCATCGACGTCGGAACGCGCTCACCGTTCGTTTCCGTGTAGCGGATCTCGCCTTCGCACTCATCGTGCCCCGCGAGCATGCCGCCGAGCATGACGAAATCGGCGCCCGCGCCATAGGCCTTCGCGACGTCGCCGGGTGCGGTGCACCCGCCGTCAGCGCAGACCTGGCCCTTGAGGCCGTGGGCCGCATCGGCGCATTCGATGATCGCGGAGAGCTGCGGATAGCCGACGCCGGTCACCTTGCGCGTCGTGCACACGGAGCCCGGCCCGATTCCAACCTTGACGATGTCCGCGCCCGCGAGAACGAGCGCCTCGGTCATGTCGCCGGTGACGACGTTGCCGGCCATGATGATGGCGTCTGGATTATCGTCGCGAACGCGCTTCACCATGTCGACGAAGGATTCCGTGTAACCGTTCGCGACGTCGAGGCAGATCAGGCGGACCGGCACTTGGCGCTTGACCGCTTCGAGCTTGTCGTGGTCGGCCTCGTTCGTGCCGACCGTGTAGAAGGTGTTGGCGCTGTCGCCGCTCCGGAAGAAGTCGACCAGCGGCTCGGTCGGATAGTACTTGTGCAGCGCGACCATCGCGCCAAAGCGCGCGAGCGCCCGCGCCATGGGAATGGTGCCGGTCACATCCATGTTCGCCGCGATCAGGGGAAACCCCGTCCAGTCGCGCTTTGCGTGGCGGAAGGGAATCGTGCGTTCGATCTCGACGTTCGAACGGCTCGCCAGCGTCGAACGCTTCGGACGGATCAGCACGTCCTTGAAGTCGAGTTTGACGTCGTTCTCGATGCGCATGATCCAGCTCCGTCCGGACGCAGCCAATGATACTCCGCCCGCGCCGTGAGCGCGAGGACAGCGGACCGGCCGTCACCTGATCTGAGAAACGTGGTACAGCCGCCTGGTCTCGAACCAGGGACCTTCGGATCCACAATCCGACGCTCTAACCAACTGAGCTACGGCTGCACGCGGCGGGTCTGATTAGGCCGGGATGCGTCGATTTTCAAGCTCTGCCTGCGCCCTCGATGAAAAAGACCCGGGCACATGGCCCGGGTCTTCATCGAAGTCGCGACGCGGGGAGGAGCGCGTCAGGCCGACTTCTTGAACTCTGCCGCGACCTTCTCGGCAGCCGCCTTGTACGGCGCCGCCGTATCGTTCGCGATCTTCTGTGCGAGCGACTGCAGCTCCTTGCCCTGATGCGAGAGCGCTTCGAACTGCGTGCGGGCAAACGTCGTCTGCTTCTCGACGAGTTCGGCGAACGACTTCGCCGTCATAACGTCCTTGATGAAATCGAAAGCAGCGATGGTGTTCGACTTCGAGAAGTCGATGGCCTTGCCGGCGTACTCGACGGTGCCCTTCGAGTAGCTCGCGTAGGCATCTTCCATCATGTCGGTCGTCTCTTCGGCGGCCGTCTTCATCTTCTCATAGACGTCCTTCGCCTGGGCGACGCCCTTTTCGGCGAACTCACGCACGGCAATTGGCATGTCCATCTTCGGCATTTCGAAATTCGGCATCTCGAACCCAGGCACCGCCGGCTCGAACCCGGCCACCGCCGGCTTGTCCTTCTTCGCGACCATGGAAGTCCCTCTTTTACGTCGGCCGACCGCTGGAGAGCCACGGACAGGCCGACGATGCCGCGCTCTGAAACAGTGGCCGGTCGTCATCGACCGGCGACGATGCTGTATCGCACAACTCGTTGTGCATTGCAACAAGAATGTTTGCACTGCACAACGGCGGGCGCAAAAAAGGCCGGGCATGGCCCGGCCTGATTCCGTCCGGCAGCCGCCGCGGGTCAGGAGCGCGGCTTCGTCGCTTCGGTCATCGCCTTGGTCGCTGCCGCGCCGAGCTCCTTGGCCTGTTCGCCAAAGGTCTTCATCTGCGCCTGCATATACTCGGTCTGCAGGCGGACGATCTCGTTGACATCCTTCGCCTTTACGAGCTTCTGCGCATATTCGAACGAGGCCGCGACGTTGGCTTCGGCAAACGACATCGCCTTGGAGTTGAAGTCCTTGGCACCCGCTTGGACGGCGTTCGCCTGGCCTTCCATGGCCGACACGGCCTGCTGCGCCTGTTGAATGAACCCGTCGAAGGCCTTCTTGGCCTGATCGACGCTTTTCTCCGCCATTTCACGCACTTGAGCCGGAACTTCATAGCCGGGCATGGTCTTGGTCATCGCGAACTCCTAGGGTTGTCGTTGATTTCTCTTGGCTACTATACATCATTGTGCATTGCAACAAAATATTGCATTGCACAATGAGAGGTCGGGACTGGTACCTATCGTGGACGCCCGTGTACGGCCAGGCTATCAATTCGCCAACAGTCCCGCAGCAGGTCGGTGCGCATGGGCATGCCGCTTGCTTCGATGCGACGGGCGCTGCCGGGCGGTCGCGCCCCGGATCCCTGAAGAATGGTGGCTTGCTCGTGACACCCCTGGATGCCCATCCCGACCTTCGGCCGCTGACGACAGCCGATGTGCCGGCATTCCTGTTCGCGGCGGACGGCCGCCTCGTCTGGAGCAATATGGCTGCCGCCCTCTTCTGGGGCGCGTCCAGCCGCGCCGCGCTTGAAGCGATCCCGTGGCAAGAGCACGCGATCGCGCGCCAGGTCGAGGTGTTGGCCAAGACGACCGGCCCGCAGGCCCGGCGCCTCGCACGCCTCAACCTCGTGCCGCGCGGGCGGACGGCGCTGTTCATGGCGCAGATCAGCCGGTTCGACGCCGACGAGGCCGGAACGGCACTGCTCGTTGTTGGAACGGAACCCATGCCGCGCGGCCGCGCCGCTGCCATGAACGAAGCCGGCGCGCCGCAGCCCGCGCCGGAGCCAACGCCTGCGGCTGAAGCGCAGAGCCCCGTCGCGCCCGTTTCCAGCGAGCCTGCACTGCCCACCGCCGCGCCGCCAGGCGCGATCATCTCGGCGCGAGCGGCGGCCATTGCCGCGCGCGGGGGTCAACCGCTGCGCTTCGTATGGCATGCCGATCGCGACGGGCGGCTCAGCTATGTGTCGCCGGACTTCGTTGCGGCCGTTGGCGCCGCCGCAATGCCGCGCGAGGATGAACGGCTGTCGGACTTCGCCGATCGCGTTCAGCTCGATGAAGGTGCGCTCGCATCGGCGATCAGGAGCCATTCGACCTGGTCGGCGGTCCGCGTGGCCTGGCCGATCGAGGATACCGAGACCGCGCGGGCCGATGTCGAGCTCTCCGCCATGCCGGCCGCCGGATTCTCGGGCTTCGCCGGCTACCGGGGGTTTGGCATCCTGAACGGCCTCGTCGCCAGAGCCATTCCGGAACAGAACCGTCCCGCTGCCCCCAGCGAGGCATCCGACCTCGCGCCCGCCGCCGGTGACGATGAACCCGCCAACGACCTGCCCGTCGCATCGGGCGTGGAGCCGGCCACCGCACCGCCGCCCGAGGAACCGGCCGCGGAGGACGTGCCCGCACCGCCGCAGGCTGAGGCGCCTGCGGGGACAGCCGGGGACGGCGACACCCCCTCCCCGCCCGCCGCCTCCGAGGCACGCGGGAACGGAGCGAAGGTGCTCGCCTTCCCGTCGACGGCCACGCTTCCAACCGAGCGGCGCTTGGGACCGACGGAAGAAGCGGCGCTGCGCACGATCGCGCGCGTGCTCGGCGGCCCGATCGGGCTTCCCACACCGCCGGCCGCGCCCACGCTCGAACACCTCGAACACACTGCGCCAGCCCCGCAAGTCGTGCGAGAGCCTGAGGCGCCGCCGACCCGGCCCGAGGCTTCCGCCCCCACCACGGCTCAGCCCCCGGCCGAGGCGGTCACGCCGAGCGCCTTTTTCACGCCGGCCCCGGCAGCGACCGCGACGCAGCCTGCGGATGCTCCGACGGCCGAGGAGGTTTCCGAGCTTTCCGCTGCGCTTGCCGCGGCGCGCGCGCGCATGGCGGAGTTGTCGAGCATCCTCGACACCGCGACCGATGGCGTCGTGGTCCTGACCGATGCCGGCCGCATCGTCTCGCTCAACCGCTCGGCGGAAGCGCTCTTCGGCTTAGACGGGGAGAGCGTCATCGATGAACCGCTCACGCGGATTCTTGCGCCCGAGAGCCATCGCTCGGCGATGGATTATCTCGATGGGCTGTCGCAAAACGGTGTCGCGAGCGTTCTCAATGACGGGCGCGAGGTGATCGGGATCGAGCGGCGCGGAGGCCGCATTCCGCTGTTCATGACCATTGGGCGCGTCTCCCGCCCAGGAGAGAGGGAGCGCTTCTGCGCAGTGTTGCGCGATATGACAGCGTGGAAGAAGGCCGAGAGCGAGCTGACGGAAGCGAAACGACAGGCCGAACGCGCTTCAGAACAGAAGTCCGACTTCCTGGCGAAGATCAGCCACGAGATCCGCACGCCGCTGAACGCCATCATCGGCTTCTCGGAGGTGATGCTCGACGCGCGCTTCGGCAAGGTCGAGAACGAGCGCTATCGCGGCTATATCGCCGACATCAGAGCATCCGGCGAGCATCTGCTATCGCTCGTCAACGACCTTCTCGACCTGTCGAAGATCGAGGCGGGCAAGCTCGAACTCTCCTTCACGGCGGTCAAACTGGCGGATGTCGTCCGGCAGACGGTTGCAACCATGCAGCAGCAGGCAAACAGCGAGGGCGTGATCCTGCGCACGTCGCTCCCTCAAGTGCCCCTTGTGGTGGCGGATGCGCGCTCGCTGCGCCAGATCCTGTTCAACCTCGTGTCGAACGCCATCAAGTTCACGCGCGAAGGCGGGCAGGTCATCGTGTCGACGGCGATGACCGACCGTGGCGAGGTGGAGCTCCGCGTTCGCGATACCGGGCTCGGCATGAACCAGGCCGAGATCACATTGGCCATGGAGCCGTTTCGACAGCTGGCCACCAAGAGCCGCGGCGACGGCAACGGCACCGGGCTCGGACTGCCGCTGACCAAGTCCTTGGCCGAAGCCAATCGGGCGAGCTTTGCGATCGAAAGCCGTTCCGGCGAAGGAACGCTGGTGACGATCACGTTCCCATCGACGCGCGTCTTGGCCGAATGACCATGGGGTGTCAGTGCGCCGGCGGCACTGAGCGCGGAATCGTGCCGTGCCCGCCAAGAAGCACCAATTGGTCCGGCGCGCCGGCGCGATCGCCATAGAGCGCGACGACCATCACCCCGACATAGCGGTCGCGGCAGCGCTCGGCCGCCCGCACCGCGGCGCCGAGCGAGCGGAACATCCACGGGTCCGCGCCATGCAGCTCTCCCCGCTGGCGCACGACCGGAACGACGGCGTAGTCCGCGACATCCATGATCTGACCCGATCATCTTCCGATACGACAGGGCGCCTTGCGGATAGCCAGTCACGTGTCCTAGGAACAGCATCGCCGCCGCGTTTTCCACAGCTTCATTTCCCATGATTCTTCTACGTAAGATTTCCGTCATGATCAGGACAGAAAAGAACCCGTAGCGGTCAGCCGGCGCGGATTGCCGCTGAGCCGGCGGCGAAGATGTCCCGATCATACGGACCGTGGCGGCGGCCGCGGTCCTGTGGTGCTGTCGCGCGTTTGAGCTGGAATGATTCAAAAAACGGTCGACAGTGAACCTGCGATTTCCTACACTGTTCTTATGTACTGCGGCAAAGGGCACGACACGTGGCAATCGCCGACGGCGACAGCGCGCTGCATTGCACCGTCACCCGGCACCTCACCGTCGACGTCCGCGAGGTCGAGGCCGCGCATGCCAGCGACGCTGTCGCCGCCGAAGCCGTCGTTGTGGAGCGGTAACGTCAGTGCCTTTGGAATCCATCGAAAGAGCCAGTCATGAAGGGCGATAGCAAAGTCGTCGAATACCTGAACCGTGGCCTGCGCAGCGAACTGACGGCGGTCAATCAGTACTGGTTGCACTACCGCATGCTCGACAATTGGGGCCTCAAACGCATGGCAGCGTATTGGCGGAAAGAGTCCATCGAGGAGATGCACCACGCCGACAAGTTCATCGAGCGCATTCTGTTCCTCGAAGGCCTGCCGAACCTGCAGGTCCTCGACCCGCTGCGGATCGGACAGAACGTCAAGGAGGTGCTGGAATGTGATTTGTCGGCGGAGATCGAGGCGCGGGCGCTCTACCAGGAAGCGGCAACCTATTGCGAGAGCGTGAAGGACTTCCCTTCGCGCGACCTGTTCGTCAAGTTGATGACCGACGAGGAAGGACATATCGACTTCCTCGAGACACAGCTCGATCTCGTGAAACGAGTGGGCCTCGAACTCTATACGAGCAACAACATCGGGGAGCTCGGCGAGGATTGACGCTTCGCGCCGGCGGTGCCACTTGATGAAACGGCGCCCGGCGGCGCCGTTTTCGTTGAGAGAGGCCGGGCATGTTCTCCCGAGATGAGCTCGATCGGGCCGCAACCCTGGTCCATGCCGTGTTCCCCGGAACGCCGCAATATGCTTGGCCGCTGCTCGCGCGGGAGACGGGCCTCGACATCACCGTCAAGCACGAGAACCACACGCCGTGCGGCGCGTTCAAGGTGCGCGGCGGCATCGTCTATATGGACCGGCTGAAGCGCGAACGGCCGCAGGTGCAAGGCATCATCTCGGCGACGCGCGGCAATCACGGCCAAAGCCTCGCCTTTGCCGCCACGCGCATCGGGCTGCCCGCCAAAATCTATGTCCCGCGCGGCAACAGCCAGGAGAAGAACGCCGCGATGCGCGCCTTCGGGGCGGAGCTTGTGGAGATCGGTCGCGACTTCGACGATGCCCGCATGGCCGCGGAACAGGCGGCGAGCGAGCTCGGCTACGAATTCGTGCGATCCTACCATCCGGATCTGTGCGTTGGCGTCGCGACCTATGCTCTCGAACTTTTCACCGCCATCCCCGATCTCGACGTCGTCTACGTGCCGATCGGCCTCGGCTCGGGGATCACCGGCGTCATCCGCACGCGGGATCTCCTGGGGTTGAAGACGGCCGTGGTCGGCGTCGTCTCCGAGAAGGCGGATGCCTATGCGCGCTCCGTCGAAGAAAACCGACTCGTGACGGTCGATTCGGCCGATACCTTCGCCGACGGCATGGCGACGCGCATTCCCGTTCCCGACGCCGTCGAGGTCGTGCGCGGCGGCGCGAGCCACGTTCTGAGGGTAAGCGATGACGACATCGCACAGGCGATCCGCCTCTACTTCCGGTGCACGCACAACGTCGCCGAAGGCGCCGGCGCCGCGCCGCTTGCGGCCGCGTTGAAGGAGAAGACCGCGAACCGCGGCAAGCGCGTCGCAGTCGTGCTCTGTGGCGGCAATATCGATGCGCCAGCCTTCGCGAAAATCCTCGCCGGCGAAACGCCACGCACGGCGCAGGGTTGAAATCCCGCGTCAGCTCGTCGGGAAGCGCAGCGAGCGCAAGATCGCCTCGATGTCGGGGCGCATCGTATCGAGGTCGTTCGTCAGCGCATTGCAGTTGATGGAAAAGCGCCGCCCGACCTGCTCGAAGAACGACACGAAGGTGGTGACGTCCGGCGCCCATTGGCTCCCCGGGATCAGAACCTGGACCGACAGACCGGCGATGCCGCCTTGCGTCAGCTTGCGTACGTTCTGCACGCGGCGGCCTTCCTGGCCGAGCTGACTGCGCACGGAGTTCACGCTGCGATCATCATGAATCACGCGATTGAGCTGCGCTTGCGTCGCGCGGGCGGGCTGAGCGGGGCGAATGATGACCACGGAACAGCTGGGCGACGGTGTCCCCGGCCCTTCCATGAAAATCCGGGCGATCTCGCCTTCGGGAACGTCGGGCACCTCGATGACCAGCCAGCCCGCCGGTACGGTGAGGCCGAGGCCGGACCGCGGCTCGACATAGTCGCGCGCCGGAAAGAGCGGCACCTCGGCCGGACCCGGCGGGGGGATGCGGGTGACCGTCTGCGGTTGCGCCGGCTGCTGCTGTGGGCGCCGCTGCTGCTGGCCCTGCACGGGGCGCTGCTGCTGCCCTTGCTGCGCTTGCTGGGCCTGCGCGCTCGAACCAACGTGCCCCTCGCCCAGCAGCAAAGCGCTCCACAACGCGGCGGCGGCGGCGAACATGCGCGGGGGGAACGTCATCGAATCCTCAGGTGGGCAAAGACCGGCGAGCTTCTTGGCAGAACGGTGCCACTGCAGCAACCGTTTGCGCAGGAGCGCGCACCATAGGCTGCGGTACGGCGAAATTCGGGCGTTTGCAGGGGCTTGCGCGACGGGCGACGGCAGTGTGCCTACATTCGCATTGGAATTATTCTAAGTCATTGTGCGACAAAGGTTTTCGTTGACGGCGCCCGGTCCGCGACGGCAGTGTCGGATCGCCGGTGCATCTCCGGTATCCCCCCGAGCCAGGGCCTTGGACCCTGTGGTTAAGGAGCTTCCATGTCCATCACTCGTCGCAACGTCCTCGCGAGCGGGGCGAGCCTTGCCTTTCTCGCCGCGCCCGTCATCGCGCGCGCGCAAACCGCAGTGGTAAATCTCTATTCGTCACGCCACTACGATACAGACGAAGCGCTTTACAACGACTTCACCCGCGCCACGAACATCCGCATCAATCGCGTCGAGGCTGGGGCCGATGCGTTGATCGAACGTTTGCGCGCCGAAGGTGCGAACTCGCCGGCCGACGTGCTCATCACGGTCGATGCAGGCCGACTTGAGCGTGCACGGGAGCTTGGGCTTCTGCAGCCTTTTGACTCCTCCACCATTAAGTCTGCCGTGCCGGCGCATCTGCGCGATCCCGACGGTCACTGGTTCGGCTTCTCGATGCGCGCGCGCGTCATCATGTACGACCGCACGCGCGTTCGCCCCGAGCAGCTATCGACCTATGAGGACCTCGCCGACCCGAAATGGCGCGGACAGGTGCTCACGCGCTCCTCAACCAATATCTATTCGCAATCCTTGACAGGTTCGATGCTCGCCGCGCACGGCCCGGAACGGACGGAAGCGTGGTGCCGCGGGCTTGTCGCGAACTTCGCGCGCGCACCGCGCGGCGGGGACACGGACCAGATCCGCGCCTGCGCTGCCGGCGAAGGCATGCTCGCCATCTCGAACACCTACTATCTCGGCAACCTGATTCGAAGGGCCGCGCCGACCGATGCAGAACTGATCGCCAAGATCCGCGTGTTCTTCCCGAACCAGGGCGATCGCGGCACGCATGTGAACATCTCCGGGGGCGGCTTGACCGCATCAAGCCGCAACAAGGACGGCGCGAAGCGGTTCCTTGAATACCTCGTGTCGGCATCCGCGCAGCGCTACTTCGCGGACGGCAACAGCGAGTATTCGGTCCTGGCTGGCACAGCGCCCCCCGCCGCTATTGCAGGCTTTGGGACGTTTAAAGCCGATCAGCTCAATGCGCGCGTGTTCGCCCGCAACAATGCGGAGGCGTTGCGCATCATGGATCGCGCAGGCTGGAAGTGATCGGTTGACGTCAGCGACGTCCTCGAGGCGCGTGCGACCGCCGGGTCCAAGCAGAACCGGCGGTCGGCGCGCTGTCGTCTTCACGGCAGCGCTCGCGGCGACACTCGTCTCCTTGCCGATCATTGCCGTGGCGTCGAGCATTCTGCTGCCCTTCGGCGCCAATTTTTATCACCTCGCCGAGACCATCCTGCCGACCATCATCCTCAACACGATCGGTCTCATGATCTTCGTCGGCGCGGGCACGATCCTTATCGGCGTGTCGACCGCCTGGCTCGTCACCGCTTGCCGCTTCCCCGGCTCGCGCGCCTTCGAGTGGCTCCTGCTTCTGCCGCTCGCCATGCCGGCCTACATCATCGGCTACGCCTACACGGACACCTTGGCCTTCGCCGGGCCCGTCCAAAGCTTTCTTCGCGAGACCTTCGCCTGGCGCCGCGGCGATTACTGGTTTCCCGACGTGCACTCGCTCTGGGGCGTGAGCCTCATGTTGACGCTCGTGCTCTACCCCTATGTTTACCTGCTCGCGCGAACCGCCTTCCTCGACCAATGCGGCAGCGCCGTCGATGCAGCGCGCACGCTGGGCCACAGTCCGTGGAGCGCGTTCTGGACGATCGCGCTGCCGCTCGCGCGGCCCGCGATCGCTGCGGGTACCGCGCTCGCGCTGATGGAGGCGCTCGCCGATTTCGGTACTGTCGAGTACTTCGGCGTCCAGACCTTCACGACCGCGATCTACCGCACGTGGTTCGGCATGGGCGACCTCATCGCCGCGGCGCAGCTCGCCTCGGGCCTTCTGCTGTTTGTGTTCCTATTGGTCGCGGTCGAGCGATGGTCCCGCCGCACCATCGTTTATCACGGCGGCCGGAAGCATCACGCCATGCGGCACTTCACGCTGCGGGGTTGGCAGGCGCCGGCGGCCGCCGCCGTCTGCGCTCTACCGGTGTTGCTCGGCTTCGTCGTACCCGTCGGTGTCCTCTTCGCCATGCATCAGGCAGGCGGCGACCCCTTCTTCGGCGAACGCTTTCTCGTCTACGCGCGCAACTCCTTCGCGCTCGCCTCGCTCGGTGCCGTGCTGATTGTCGCCGTCGCGGTCGCGCTCAGTTACGCGGTCCGCCTCGGCGCAAGCCGCCCGACGACCGCCATGGTGCGTTTCGCAACGCTCGGCTACGCCTTGCCCGGAACCGTGATCGCGGTCGGCGTCCTCGTGCCGCTCGGCATCTTCGACAATGCGGTCGACAGCGCGATGCGGTCTACGTTCGGCGTGTCCACGGGGCTTCTGCTCTCGGGCACGCTCGTCGCCGTTCTGTTCGCCTATCTGGTCCGGTTCCTGGCGATCGGCTACGGCGCGATCGATTCCGGTTTCTCGAAGATCTCGCGCAGCGTCGACGATGCCGCCCGCGTGCTCGGGTCGAGTGCAGGGAGCGTGTGCCGGCGCATCCACTTGCCCTTGCTGCGCCGCTCGCTGCTCGCGGGCGGGATCGTGGTGTTCGTCGACATCTTGAAGGAATTGCCGGCGACGTTGATCGTGCGGCCGTTCAACTTCGACACGCTGGCCGTACGTGTCTACCAGCTCGCATCCGACGAGCGTTTGCTCCAGGCCTCGACCGGCGCGCTGACGATCGTCGCCATCGGCCTGGTGCCCGTGATCCTTCTGACGCGCATGATCGCGGAGGATCGCCGGGCCGCGCCGCAGGCCCGCGTCGAACGGCGCCCGGAGGCATTGGTTGCGCCCGCGGAGTAGTCACGATCAGCGCGCGAGTTCCGCCAACCCGACGTACAGATCGAGCGCTTCCGGGTTCGCCAATGCTTCCTTGTTCTTGACCTCGCGGCCATGAACGATGTCGCGCACCGCAAGCTCCGTGATCTTGCCGGACTTCGTGCGCGGGATATCAGCGACGGCGAGCACCTTCGCCGGTACGTGCCGCGGCGACGCCCCGTCCCGGATCTTCCTCTTGATCCGCTGCGTAAGGTCGTCGGTCAGAACCACTCCCTCCTTCAAGCGCACGAACAGGACGATGCGCACGTCGCCCTCCCAATCCTGCCCGATGCAAATCGCTTCCACGACCTCCGGAACCTGCTCGACCTGAGCGTAGATCTCCGCGGTGCCGATGCGCACACCGCCCGGGTTCAACGTCGCGTCCGAGCGGCCATGGATGATCATGCCGCCATGCGTGGTCCATTCCGCGAAGTCGCCGTGGCACCAGACATTGGCGAAGCGCTCGAAGTACGCCGCGTGATACTTCTTGCCGTTCGGATCGTTCCAGAACATCACCGGCATCGATGGGAATGGCCGGGTGCAGACGAGTTCGCCCTTGACACCGGCACCGGCCGGTTGGCCGGTCTCCGTCCACACTTCGACGGCCATGCCGAGGCCGGGAGCCTGAATCTCGCCTTTCCATACCGGGCCGGTCGGATCACCGCCGACAAAGCACGACACGATGTCGGTGCCCCCCGAAATCGAGGCGAGGTGCATGTCCCGCTTGATGTCGGAGTATACGAATTCGAAGCTCTCCGGCGCCAATGGCGAACCCGTCGAGGTCATCAGGCGCAGCGAGGAGAGATCATGCGTCGTTCGCGGCGCCCAGCCGGTCTTGCGCACGCCATCGATGTACTTCGCCGAAGTGCCGAAGATGTTCATCTTCTCGGCTGCGGCGAAATCAAACAGGATCTCCTTCCTCACGAAGGGCGAGCCATCGTAGAGGAGCAGCGTCGCCTGCGACGCAAGCCCGGTGACGAGCCAGTTCCACATCATCCATCCGCAGGTGGTGAAATAGAAGAAGCGCTCATGCCGGCGGATGTCGCACTGCAGCCGGTGTTCCTTGATGTGCTGCAGAAGCGTCCCGCCCGCAGAGTGGACGATGCACTTCGGCACGCCGGTCGTCCCGGAGGAATAGAGAATGTAGAGAGGGTGGGAGAAGGGCACCTGAACGAATGCGAGCGGTTTCGCCGCAAGCGGCGCCGTCGCCGCAGCGAGCGATTGTGCCTTGGGCAGGGCCTTCGCCACCTCCTCCGCTTGACCGAGATACGGCACGACGATCACGAGTTCGACGGAGGGAAGCTCAGCGAGCACGCCGGCCAGCTTCTCGCGAATGTCGATCCGCTTGCCGTTGTACCAATATCCGTCACAGGTGACGAACACCTTGGGTGCGATCTGACCGAATCGATCGAGCACGCCGCGCTCGCCGAAATCGGGAGAACACGAGGAGAAAACGCCGCCGAGCGAAGAAGCGGCGAGCATGGCGATGACGGTTTCCGGCATGTTCGGCATCATCGCGGCAAGGCGATCGCCGACGCCGAATCCGTGCGCGGCGAGGCATTGCTGCAAGCGCGACACCGCGGCGGCGAGATCGGCCCAGGAGAGGCGGCGTTCGACGGCCAACTCCCCCTTGAACACGATGGCCTCGGCGGCATCCGAGCGGCACAGAAGGTTCTGCGCGAAATTCAAGCGGGCATCGGGAAAGAACTGCGCGCCAGGCATGGCCGTGGCGTTGGCGAGCACGCTCTGCCCCCGCGTCTCGGCCGCAATCCCCGCCCATTCCCAAAGCTCGGACCAGAAAATCTCGGGCGACTCGATCGAAAAACGATGCACGTCGCGATAGGTGACCAGAGTGGTGCGATGAACCTTATTGATCCGATTGCGAAATTCCACAAGTTGGGTCGCGTCGATCTGTTCCTGCGTCGGCGCCCACAAGGGCTTCGGCTGCCCGAAACGCCCGGTGGTATCGTCAACCATGCTTCCCTCCCGCCGCAGCCTCTCCCGCGAGGCCCCTTGACGCGCCTGCCGTTTCGGCTCTGATGCCACGGCGAGGCCGTTGACGCCAAGGGTCCACGGCCAACTCGGAGCGGCGGCGCCAGGACAGGACCCAATGCGGCGACGCCCAGAGGTGATATGGCACGAGCGCTTCGCATTCTGGCATCTGTCGTAGCGGGGCTTGTCATCATCGTGACCGGCGTCGGCGTTGCCGCGCCCCACTTCGTTCCGACCGACGCCTTGCGTCGAACCATTGCAGGAGAGATCGCGGCGATTACCGGCCAACCCGTGATCGTATCCGGCACATCGCGCTTCGTCGCGCTGCCTTGGCCGACGGTGACGGTGGACGAGGTTCAGATCGGAGGCGACGACGACGCGATCCCTCTGGTCGCCGCCGCAGGACTCGAAGCGCGCCTCTCTCTGTTCCCCCTGCTCGGTCGGCGAACCGAGGTGTCCGGCGTCACCTTGCATCGCCCGCGGATCACGGTCGTGATCGACGCGGAAGGGCGCTCGAACTGGCGAACCGGCGCATCGATCTTATCGATGCTGGTTGCCGATCCCTCATCCGGTGCGGAGCGCGGGCCGCGATTGGGCGAGTTGTCGATTCGGAACGGGTCGATCCTCTATCGCGACGATCAGGCGCGGCGGCGCACGGAGTTCAGCGACGTCGACCTGTCGATCTCGTGGCCGTTCCTGGGAGCCCGGCTCACGGCCGCGGGGCGCCTGCGCTCGCGGGGCGAGGACATCCGGTTCCAGGGCAATCTGGATCGGCCGGGCGCCTTGTTCGTGCGCGACATCAGCCCCGTCGACTTCACCTTTGAAACGGGCGCAGTACGCGCGCAGGTGATCGGGAATGCGCTGGCGGCCCGCGAGATCCAAATCGAAGGGCGTCTGACGTTCACCTCGCCGTCGATCCGCCGCATCGCGGCGTGGCTGATGCCCGAAGTTCAGAACGCCCCCGACATCGGCCCGCTGCAGGGCAGTTCCAAGTTGCGCATCCTGGACCGGACGCTGACGCTCGAAGAAGCCCAGCTGACCATGGACCGCTCGCGCGGCGAAGGGGCGATGACGCTGATCTTCGACCGGACGCGGACCTCGATCCAGGGCACGATGGACTTCGACACGATCGATGCGCGGCCCTTCCTGCAGACACAGATCGCCCTTCCCTCTGATGCCATTCCGCCCCTCGAGCAGATCCAGGGCGACCGTATCGGCGTCGTCGACGTCGATCTACGTCTGTCGACGGGTGCATTGCAGTTCGGCCGCACGACCGTGCGCTCTGCGGCCTTGTCGTTCATGTCGCGCGACGGGCGCATGGAGGCGAGCCTAGGCGATGGGCAGGTCTTCGGCGGGCGCGTACAAGGCCGCCTCGTGACCGAAGCCCGCCCCGCCGGCGGCATCCGGATGCGTGCGTCCGTGGCCACGAACTCGATCAGAACCGACGACGCCTTGCGGGAACTCTTCGGCGTCATTCGCGTCGCCGGCATCGGGAATATCACGCTGAACGTCGCGGCGGAAGGCAATACGGCGCGCGAGATCACGCGTTCGGTCGAAGGTGAGGCCGCCCTTCGGCTGACACAGGGCACCTTGACCGGCATCGATCTATCGACCTTGATCCGTCGCGCCGAGCGCAGCCCCGTGGAGGCGCTGCTCGATGCGCGAGGCGGCCGCTCGACGATCGAATCGGCGACGGCCACCTTCCGAATCCACCGCGGGCTGATATCGACGGATGATGCACTGTTGCGCGGGCCAGGATACCGGGTCGCGCTCCGCGGTGAGGCGGCCATGGAAACGGCAAGCCTCAACTTCACCGGTGTCCTTGCATCGGTCGCGGAGGGCAATCGGCCATTTACCGAACTTCCTTTCGCCATCCGCGGCCCCTGGGCGGACCCGGTCGTGGTGCCCAATCCGGATGGACTGATCCGGCGGCAACCGCCGGCCCATGACGGGACCGGCGGTCGCATTCAATAGCCGCGCTTCACCGCTCTCTTGCAGCCAGGAAGTCGCGCTTGAACATCAGCGATGCGCCGACGACGGCGATGGTGACCACCAAGATCATCAACGAACAGATGGCGTTGATCTCCGGCGTCACGCCGAGGCGAACCGCGGAGTAGATCCGCATCGGGAGCGTCGTGGCCCCCGGCCCCGTCGTGAAGCTCGCGATGACGAGATCGTCGAGCGACAAGGTGAAGGCAAGCATCCACGCCGCTGCGATCGCGGGCAGCATCAACGGCAAGGTGACGGTGGCAAACACTTTCCACGGCGGCGCGCCGAGGTCTTGCGCAGCCTCTTCGAGCGAGCGGTCGAAATTCATCAAGCGAGCTTGGACCACGACGCACGCGAACCCGGTCGTGAACGTGATGTGTGCGATCGTGACGGTCCAGAATCCACGCTCGACCGTCGAGGCGACGAACAAGAGCAGCAGGGACAGGCCCGTGATCACCTCCGGCATCACGATTGGTGCCGCCAGCATGCCCGCAAGCACCGCGCGGCCGCGAAATGCACCGTAGCGCACGAGAGCCACGGCGGCGAGCGTGCCGAGGATCGTTGCGACGGTCGCCGTCAATACCCCGATCGTCACTGTGAGCAGGGCAGCGTCAAGGATTTGCTGGTTCTGCCACAGCGCTACATACCACCGCGTCGAGAAACCGCCCCAGACCGTGACGAGCCGCGAGGCATTGAAGGAGTAGACGACGAGAATAATGATCGGAATGTACAGGAAGGCGAAGCCCAGCACGAGCGCAATGATGTGACCCGGCGCCAGCCGTTTCATCGGCTTGCTCCCGCGCGGGACTGCTGACGCTGGAACAGCATGATCGGGAGCACCAGAACCAACAGGAGAACGATCGCCACCGCCGAGGAGAGCGGCCAATCGCGATTCGAGAAGAACTCCGTCCACAGCACCCTGCCGATCATGAGCGTGTCAGGACCGCCGAGGAGATCGGGGATGACGAATTCGCCGACGGAGGGAATGAAGACGAGAAGCGAGCCCGCGATCACGCCCGGAATGGACAAGGGCAACGTCACCGTGAGGAAGGCTTTCCATGGCGGCGCCCCGAGGTCCGCGGCGGCTTCGAGCAGCGAGCGATCAAGCCTCTCGAGCACGGCGTAAAGGGGCAGGATCATGAAAGGGAGATAGGAGTAGACGAGGCCGATCAGCACCGCGGCCTCCGTGTTGAGGAGACGTAGCGGGCGATCGGTCAACCCGATCTGCATCAACACGATGTCGAGAAAGCCGTCCGGCCGCAAAATGCCGATCCAAGCGTAGACGCGGATGAGGAACGACGTCCAAAACGGCAGGATGACGAGCACGAGGAGAACGGCCTGCCAGCGACGGGGCGCGCGCGCCATCGCAAGCGCGATCGGATAGCCGATGAGCAGCGCAATGACGGTTGCGATGGCGGCGACCCGAACGGAGTAAAGATAGCTCCGCCAGTAGAGCGGATCGCCGACGAGAAGCGCGTAGTTCTCGAGGTCGAGACGCGAAAGGAAGGCGCCGATCTCCGAGAACCCCGTGAACACCGGACGATAGGGCGGCAAAGCCATGGCGACATCCGACAGCGAAATGCGGAGCACCATGACGAAGGGCAGGAGAAAGAAGAGCGCGAGCCACAAGAATGGCGGCGCGATGACGAGCCAGCGACCCCAATTCCGACGCGCGCTCTGGTGGGGCGGCATGCTCACCTCGTGAGCAGGACGCCGGCTTCGACGTCCCACGACAACCAGACGCGGTCCTCCCAGGCGATCGGCCGTTCGACGCGCCGCGTGCGGTTCGGAACGGAGACCTTGAACAACGGGCCGTCGTCGCCACCGACCTTCACTTGCATCATCGTGAAGTCGCCGAGATAGCCGATGTCCCACACTTCGCCGGCAACCTTGTTGACCGCGCTCACCGGCTCGTCATGCGAGATCGCGACCTTTTCGGGACGCAGCGCGATCCAAACAGACGAGCCGATCGGCAGAGTGAAGGATTCTTCGTCGATCTCGATTCCGCCGACGACATCGGACTGAAGCTCGATGATGTCACCGGCAACACGCGCGACCTTGGCGTCGAGAATGTTCACGTCTCCGACGAACTCCGCGACGTAGCGCGTCGCCGGCGTTTCGTAGATCACCTCCGGCGGAGCGATCTGAACGATGCGGCCGTGGTCCATGACGGCCATGCGGTCGGCCATGGTCATCGCCTCGTCCTGATCGTGCGTGACGACCATGAAGGTCATGCCGAGCGAGGCTTGCAGGTCCATCAATTCGAACTGCGTTGCCTCGCGAAGCTTGCGATCGAGCGCGCCGAGCGGCTCGTCCAGAAGCAGGACCTTGGGACGCTTCGCAAGTGAACGTGCCAACGCGACGCGTTGCTTTTGCCCACCCGAGAGCTGGTCCGGCCGGCGCTTCGCGAACTCCTCGAGCTTCACGAGACCGAGCATTTCGCCGACACGCGTCGCGATCTCGGCTTTCGGCAGCCCGTCTTGCTTCAGGCCATAGGCGACGTTGTCCCACACGCTCATGTGGGGGAACAGCGCGTAAGACTGAAACATCATGTTCACCGGGCGGCGGTGCGGCGGAATGCCGGTGATGTCGACGTCATCCAACCGCACCGAACCGGCATCGGGGTTCTCGAAGCCGGCGAGCATGCGCATCAGGGTGGTCTTGCCGCAGCCCGAGGGGCCGAGCAGCGCGAAGAATTCGCGCGGATAGATCGACAGCGACAGATCGGCGACGGCAACGACGTCGCCGAACCGCTTCGTCACGCCCTGGAACTCGACCACGGGGCGCGCGCTCGGGTCCGCCCAGGGCGCGAAGGAACGTCGGACGTTCCCGAGCGACCGCTTGGTCATCACCGGCGCGTGGCACTACTGCCCGGTTTTGACGCGCGTCCACAACCGGTTGACGATGCGCTGCGTTCGCTCGTCATAGGGCGTGATCGTGTAGAGCCGCGCCATCACCTCGTCCGAGGGATAGATGCCGGGGTCGTTCCGCACCGCCGGGTCGAGGAGCGGCTTCGAAGCGAGGTTGCCGTTCGCGTATTGGATGAAGTTCGAGTTCCGCGCCGCGATCTCCGGACGGTTCACGAAGTCGATGAAGCGGTGGGCGGCGGCGGGATTACCGGCGTCCCGCGGGATCACGAAGCTATCGAACCACATCAAGGCGCCTTCGCGCGGAATGGCGTAGGCGACCTCGACATTGTTGTTCGCCTCCTTGGCGCGCTTGCGCGCCTGCAGGATGTCGCCAGAATAGCCAACGGCAAGGCAGATGTCGCCATTCGCCAAGGCCGTGATGTACTCTGAAGAATGGAACTTCTGGATGTGCGGGCGAATGCGCGCGAGAAGCTCCGCGGCGCGGTTCAAGTCCGCCTCGTTCTTCGAATCGGGGTTAAGTCCTAGGAAATGCAGCGCCGCGGGAAACATCTCTTCAACGGCGTCAAGCACGTGAACGCCGCAATCGGCGAATTTCCGCAGCTGTTCCGGATCGAAAATGATACGCCAAGAATCGATCACGGCATTCGCGCCGAGCCGTTCACGCGCCTTGGCGACATTGTAGCCGATGCCCGTCGTGCCCCACATGTAATTGACGGCAAAACGATTGCCGGGGTCATAGCGGTTGAGGCGTTCTTGGATTGCAGGCCAGGCATGGCGCAGGTTCGGCACCTGAGCGCGATCGATGGGCGCGTACAGATTGAGCGGGATGTGCCGCGGCAGAAACGAGGCCGTCACCACGATGAGATCATAGCCGGTGCGGCCAGCGAGAAGGCGCGTCTCCACCGTCTCCATCTGGTCGAACGTGTCGTACACAACGCGGATGCCTGTCTCGCGCGTGAACTCCTGGAGAACGGCCGGATCGATGTAGTCCGACCAATTGAAGATGCGCAGCTCCTGCTGCTGCGCCGACACCCCGGCCCCCAGCACGACAGACGTCGCGAGGACGACACCTCCCAGTAGCTTCCTCAGCATTGCGCTCGACCTCCATGCCTGCAAACAGCGCGGAAGCTAACAGGTTCCAACGCCCTCTCAAGTGCTCAAAACGACGCTCGTGGTCCGATCCTGACATTTGCATCCCAGCATTGCGGATCGGCAGAGCAAATGTCGCAATCAAACGAGCGACTGAAAATCATTGATTCTCATGGAGCTTTTGCATCAAACCTTCGCCAAGGCATTTGGCGCAGAGCGGGGGTGAGCGTCCGGTCCGCTCCACTAGTCGCCGTCATACCCCAGTTGCTTCGCCTTGGCCGTCAGCAGATCCATGATGGCCAGCATGACGCCGGAGACCACGAAGGTTAGGTGGATAACGACGAGCCACATGATGCGCTCGCCGGACAGGTTCGCATCCTGCACGAACACCTTGAGAAGCTGGATCGCGGAGATCGCGGCGATAGAGGCAACGAGCTTCAGTTTCAGGCCGCCGAAATCGATCTTGCCCAGCCATTGCGGCCGATCGGGGTGATGGCCGTGGATAAGCTTCGAGACGAAGTTTTCGTAACCTGAGAAAATGACAATCAATACGAGGTTCGCCGCGAGCGAGACGTCCACGAGCGACAGAACCAAGAGAATGACGGTCTCAGACTTCACGCCCGGCGCAAAAGCAAGGCCTACGAGAAGCACCGTCTCCCGGGCGAAAATGACGACCAGCGCGAACAGGCCGACGACGAGCCCCAGATAGATCGGCGCCAGCAACCAGCGTGCGTGGAAAAGGGCACGCTCAACGACACCCTCTACCCGATCGCCGCGCGTCAAAGGTGGGGGACCGACGTCGGCCACGCTCGCCTCACCCCAGTGCGCCGCGCGGCATCTTCATGCTGCGGCCTTTCAAGCTGCGCGCCGTCACTTCGTTGATCAGATGCTGCACGACGGCCGCAGGCCCAACGGCATCGACCAGCCAGAGGATGCTGCCCGAGGCCCACTCGTTGCGAGCGAGCGGGAGCGGCCATGTCGCGGCGCCAGCCAAGCGCGCATCGACATCCGCAGACACCGACGCCCAGAAGATCGCGGCGACCGGAGCCGTCTCGCCCGGGCGATTCGGCACGGGGGCGTTCGCGACCGCGAACTGGCCATGGACCATGGCGGGCGCGGCGATCTTCTCGAGATCGGCGATCGGCATGGCCCGGTGCCGTTCGGAACGCAGCATGGCGCCGACGATCTCCCCAAGCGACGCCGCCGTCGCCCGCGAGCGCAGATGCCCTTCATCCGCCGGCGACAGGCCCGTTGCTGTGCTGGACGAGGCGGGGACGTTCACATTGGCGGACAGGGAATGCATCGGGTTCGGCTCGCCCTGACCGCGCAACTTCTTTTCTCGCGCCATCGCCGGCCCTCCTGCCGCACTTCGGGTGCCGGCTCATGTCTCAGACCGGGCCGTGCTTGTCCAGCCCGCGAGTGCTTCACGCCGGCCGATGGCGGGCGTGCCAATGCCGCGCGATGTCCACGCGCCGGGCGACCCACACGCGATCATGTGCCAGAACATGGTCGAGGAAGCGGGCCAACGCGGCCGCACGCCCCGGACGACCGACCAGACGGCAGTGCAGGCCGACCGACATCATCACCGGCCGCCCGGCCCGGCCTTCGGCGTAGAGGAGATCGAAGCTGTCCCGCAGATAGGAGAAGAACTGGTCCCCGGCGTTGAAGCCTTGCGGCGTGGCAAAACGCATGTCGTTCGCATCGAGTGTGTACGGAATGATGAGATGCGGTCCCTTGGGGCCCTTGACCCAGTACGGCAGCTCATCGGCATAGGAATCGGAGGAGTAGAGGAATCCCCCCTCCTCCATGACGAGATCGAGCGTGTGCGTCGAGCACCGCCCCGTGTACCAGCCAAGCGGTCGCTCGCCGGTCACGGCCGTGTGAATCTTGATCGCCTCTGCGACGTGCGCGCGCTCTTCGTCCTTGGTGAAATCCTTATATTCGATCCATTTCAGGCCATGGGAGGCGATTTCCCACCCGGCCTTCTTCATGCCGGCGACTTGCTCCGGCGAGCGCGCGAGCGCGGTCGCGACACCGTAGATGGTGAGCGGGAGCCGGCGTTCGTTGAATAGGCGCCACAACCGCCAGAAGCCGGCGCGGGCGCCGTATTCGTAGATTGATTCCATGTTGAGGTGGCGCTGGCCGGGCCAGGGCTGCGCGCCAATGATTTCGGACAGAAACGCTTCGGACGCAGCGTCGCCGTGCAGGATGCTGTTTTCGCCACCTTCCTCGTAGTTGAGGACGAATTGAACCGCGACATAGGCGCCATTCGGCCAATGCGGGTCAGGCGGCGTGCGACCATAGCCTGTGAGATCACGCGGATAGGACGAAGACGGATCGAACATGCACGCACTCCGAATTCAGACCGACTTGAGCTCGTCGCCGAGCACTTCGCGAACCCAGCGAAAACCGCCATTTGCGGCGGGCACGCCGGCATAGATGGCCGACTGCATCATGAGCGCGCGCAGCTCCGGCAGCGTCACGCCGTTGCGCAAGGCGGGGCGCAGGTGAAGCTTGAACTCCTCTTCGCGGTTGAGCGCGATACAGGTGGCGAGCACCAGCATGGAGCGCGTCTTGCGCGGCAAGGTGGGATCGCCCCAGATGTCGCCCCAGGCGGCGCGCGTGATGAAATCCTGAAACGGCGCGGCGAAAGTACCGCCCTTGTCCAGCGCGTTCTGAACGTACTCAACGCCTAGCACGGACTTGCGATTGGCGAGGCCCTCGTCAAACGTCGATCCGCCCGTGCGGTGCGGCGCGGCGGCGTTCTTTCGATCCAGCCAAGCCTCGAGATGGCGGTTCACGATCGCCGTCTGCTCGATGTTCAGAAGATGCGCCGCGTTCGGAACGACGACGAACTCCGCACCGGGAATGCGCGCGGCGATGTCCTGCCCGGCGGCGACGGGCGTGGCCGGATCCCTCGCCCCGGAGACGACGAGTGTCGGCGCTGCGATGCGTTCGATGCCGGCCCGCAGGTCCATGTCGCGGATCGCCTGGCAACACACAGCGTAGCCGGGACCCGACGTGCGAAGAAACCGGTCTCGGACAGCGGCGACGCTCGCCGGATTGCGCGTCAGCGTTTCCGGCGTGAACCAGCGGTGCATGACACCATCGACCAGCGCCGCCATGCCCTCCCCGCGCGCCTTGGCGATGCGCTCGTTCCAGAGGTCCGGCGCCTGCATCGCAGCGGCTGTGGCCATCAGGCAGAGACTCAGGACGCGGTCGGGATGGCGGAAGCCCATCGTCTGCGCTGTCATCCCGCCGAGCGAGAGCCCGACGATGTGTGCTTTCGCGATGTGCAGCCCATCCATCAGATGCGCCAGATCGTCGGCAAGATCCTGAAGGCTCGCCGCCCGATCGACGACCTCCGAACGGCCATGGCCGCGCGTGTCGTAGCGCAGCACGCGGTAACGGCCGGCGAGCGCTTCGGCCTGCCGATCCCACATCTCGAGCGTGGTTCCGAGCGAATTCGAGAAGATGACGACGGGCGCGTCCTGCGGCCCCGCGAGATCGAAGAACAGATGGACACCGCCGGCGGTCTTGAGCACGGGCATGGGGCAATCTCACGTCGGACAGTTGCGAAGGAAATCGACGGTGAAGGCGCGGACGCTCTGGGTCGCCTGCGCGCAGCGCGCCGCAGCAGCCGCGAGGGCCGGAGCAGGATCGAAGGCGGCGGCCAGCATCGCCTCGGCGCCGGCCAGCCCCGGATCGGACGCGAGTGCGTCGCCCAACGAGACGGCGCCCGAGCGGACGGCTTCCGCCGCGCGTTCGACGACAGCATGCGCGGCCGCCCGCCCGAAGCGCGGCGCGAGCGCAGCCGCTGCGCGATCAGCGTAAAGGAGGCCGCGCGTCATCTCAAGATTGGCGGCCATCCGTGCGGTGTCGACGACGAGGCCTTCAGCGAGCGCGCGCGCCTCGCGCAAGGCACCCGAGGCCAGGCCGAAGAGCTGCGGCAGCGCATGCCACTCCGCGTGCCACGCGCCGGCAGGCCGCTCGTGAGCGGCACTCATGGCATCGAGCATGGTCACCACATGTCCCTTTGCCGCACTCGCGGCGGCCAGGATGACGGTCGCACCGATCGGATTGTGCTTGTGCGGCATCGCCGAGGACCCGCCACGCCCGGCAACGTGCGGCTCCGCCACTTCCGAAACCTCCGTCGATGCGAGATGGACGACGTCCGTCGCCATCTTGCCGAGAGCGCCGAGGAGCAGCGCGAGCCACCAGGCGACCTCCGCGCGACGCGCGCGACGCGTATGCCAGGCGACCGAGGAGCCGGAGAGTTCCAGAACCTCGCAGGC
Source organism: Pseudomonadota bacterium (assembly GCA_041694995.1). Taxonomy (GTDB): domain Bacteria; phylum Pseudomonadota; class Alphaproteobacteria; order Rhizobiales; family UBA4765; genus Raskinella. The sequence goes on from JBGFRS010000054.1 coordinate 48,677, forward strand.
CGTGTCGGTCACTGTGTCGGCGTGTTCGCCCCAGCCGGAACGCGTCCCAACGGGCCCGTCGAGCGCGAGGGATCGCACACGGTCGAAAACGAGTTGCCAGTCGGTCGCGACCCCGGCGATGCCGGAGGCCCAGACCGCGACCTTGTAGCCGAAGGTGACGGTCGCGGCATGCTGACCATAGGTGCGTCCGGCGCAGGGTGTTTGCGCGTGGCGTTCCGCAAGCCCGCACAAGCCGTCGAGTGTTGCGATCAAATCCGGCAGAAGGGTGAGGAGGGCCTGCTCCATCTGCAGCGACAGCACGGTGTCGGCGATATCCTGGGACGTGGCGCCCAGATGGAAGAAGGGAGCGAGATCCGGCGGGAGTCGCGCTTCGATGGCCTTCACGAAGGGGATGACCGGCACGCCTGCGAGCGCCGTCGCCCGGCCGAGTTCCGCTGTGTCCAGACCTGCGGGATCGATGGCTGCGATCGCAGCTGCAAGCCCCTCCGGCGCCAAACCTGCGCGCGCGAGACCGTCGGCGAGCGCGGCTTCGACCCTGAGCATCGCCGCAACCGTCGCACGTTCGGAGAACACGGCCGCCATGTCCGCCGTCGCGAACAGCGGCCCGGTGAGCGCAGAGTCAAGCGCGGAAAACGCCATGCCCTTGTCTACGCCAGCAACCGGACCAAGAACAGCGCAAGGCCCGGCGCAGCGACCACGAGGGCGAGGCGGAGCAGGTCCGCCGCAATGAACGGCAGCACCCAACGATAGGTGTCGATAATCGGCACTGTGCGCGCGATGGCACTGACCACGAAGACGTTGAGACCGATCGGCGGTGCCGTCAGCCCGATTCCGACGACGACGAGGACCAAGATGCCGAACCAGATCGCGACCTCGTCCTGCGGCATGCCGAAATCGAGGCTCGTGACGATCGGAAAGAACACCGGCAAAGTCAGAAGGATCATCGCAAGCTCATCCATGACGGCGCCCAGGATGATGTAGAAGCCGAGCAACAGGACGAGCACCACGTAAGGTGGCAGACCCCAGCTCGTGATCGCTTGCGCCGCATCGCTCGGCAATTGCGAGAGAGCAAGGAAGGCGTTGAACACTTCTGCACCGAGCAGAATGATGAAGATGAGGGCGGAGGTTTCCGCGGATTGAATGAGCGCCTCGCGGATCTCCGCAAAGCCGAGGCGGCGCATACCTAAGCCGATGACGAGCATCGCGGCAGCGCCGACGGCCGCGCCTTCGGTCGGAGTGAACCATCCGCCGTAGATGCCACCGACCACCACGATCGCGATGAGGATCGCCGGCAGAACGCCAAGGAGCGTCGCAAGCTTCTCGCGGGTGGACATCGGCTCCGAAGGGGGCGCGAGCGATGGTTTGCGCGCGACCACGATGGCGATCACCACGAAGTAGAACGCCGCCGCCAAGAGACCCGGAATGAGCGCCGCTTGAAACAGCTTCACGATGTTCTGTTCGGTCGTGATCGAATAAACGACGAGGATCACGGAGGGTGGCACGAGAATGCCGAGCGTGCCGCCGACCGCGATCGTCCCGGTCGCGAAGCCGGCGTCGTAGCCGTAGCGGCGCAGTTCGGGCAGCGCGGTCCGACCGAACGTCGCGGTCGTTGCAACCGACGACCCGCAGATGGCCCCGAAGGCCGTGCAGGCGCTGATCACGGAATAGCTCAAGCCACCGCGGACATGGCCGAACCAGGCGCGTGCTGCGTGAAAGAGCTCGGTGGAGAGGCCCGAGCGCTCTGCCAAAGCGCCCATCAGAATGAAGAGCGGGATGACCGACAGCGTGTAGTTCGCGAAGTTATGATAGGGCGTCGTCTTGATGTAGTTTAGAAAGATCGTCGTGTCCGTCAGATGAATGTAGCCGAGACTGCCGACGACCAGCATGGCGAGCCCGACCGGCATCCTGAGCGCGATCAGGACGAGCATTACGGCGAAGCCGGAGAGCGCGATCGCGGCGCCGCTCATTGACGAGCCGTCACGCGAACATATGCCGTCGCCAGAGCAATGACGGCAAGGAACAGTGCCATGACCGCACACCCGGCGATGGCCGGGCCGACCGGCACGAGGAGCACCATGGTCGTCGTGTGGGAGCGGATCGCGTCGGCGGCGCCTTCGGCAAGACGCCACGCGATCAAGGCCATCATGATCGAATAGACCACGTCCCAGACGGCATCGAGACCGGCTTGAGCCCGTTTCGGCAGGCGGGTCGTGAAGGTGTCGACGATGACGTTGCCGCGCCGAGCCTGACACCAGGGCAGGAAGGCGAAGGCGGCGAGCGCCGTTACCATCTGCACGATCTCGAAGTCACCGGGGATGGCGCCGACGCGCACACCGAGTGGCACGGACCATGGGTTCACGAAGTTCGCGCCCCCACGCAGCAGAACAGACGTCGTGACCATCAGCGCGATCGCGACCGTCATGATGCCGCCCGCGATCGCCAATCCGCGCGAGAGACGTCCGAGCCATCCCAGCGCGCCCGCTTCGGGCGCGGTGTCGACAGCCTCGGACATGCTCGTAGGCTCCGTCGATCAGGCGTATTTCGCGAGTGCCGCGCGGGCGTCGGCGAGAAGCCGTTCAGCCGGCAAGCCACGTTCCGTCGCTTGGCGCAGCCAGGTTTCCGTTACGGGCTGCGTCGCCTGACGGAAGCGCGCGACCTCGGCCTCGGGCAGTGTCGAGATGGTGTTGCCTGGGCGGGCGCGGACGATTGCTTGCGATGCTTCGCTGGCTGCGTCCCACGCTTCGCCTGCCATCGTCGCCGCGACCATGCCGGAATTGGCGTCGAGCGCCTGCTTGAGATCGGCCGGGAGCCCGTCATAGCGGGCGCGGTTCATGGCGAGCACGAACGTCGCTGTGTAGAGCGTGGGCGACCCGGGAATCTCCGTGTGGAAGCGCACGAGCTCATGCACCCGGATGGCCGGCACCACTTCCCACGGGATCACGGTACCGTCGATGACGCGCTGGGCGAGCGATTCCGGTACCTGCGGAATCGGCATGCCGATCGCTTGAGCGCCAAGGGCGCGCAGCGCCTCGCCGCACAGGCGGGTAGGAAAGCGCAGACGCAAGCCGCTCATGTCTTCCAACCGTGCGATCTGCCGGTTCGCGTGAATCAGGCCGTGGTCGTGCGCCCACCAGCACAGAACCTTCACTTCGCGGAACTCGTTCGCGAGGTGCTGGCCGCCGAACTCCTGTAGGGCGCGAGAGTTCGTGACGGCACGCCGGTTCGGGACGAAAGGCAGCTCGAACACCTCGATGGCGGGGAAGCGTCCGGGCGTGTTGCCCGGCAAGGTCCACACGATGTCCACGACGCCGTCGCGGGCCTGATCGAAGAGCTGCGGCGGCGCTCCGCCGAGCTGCATCGCCGGAAAGATCTGCACGCGCAGGCGCCCGCCGGACGCCTGCTCGACGCGCTGCGCCCAGGGCGCGAGGAAGCGCTGCTGGCCGTTCGAGGCTGGCGGCAGGAAGTGATGCAGGCGAAGCGTGATCTGAGCCTGCGCCTTGAGATCACGAATGACGAGCGGCGCTGCGACGGCGCCAGTAGCCAGCGCCAAGGCATGGCGTCGGGTCAATGTCATGGGCATCCTCCCTCAGATCCCGCAACACGCGTGCCGGCCCCTTTTGCATGGGCTTCCGGTCGCATTGACGGGTCTATTCCCTATTCTGAGGCCTAGCAGTTCGCCGATGAGACTGCAATCGACCGGCCCTGCCGACCCATGCCGCGGTTCCTCAGGACGACGCGGGGGCCTATATGGAAGCGGCAAAGAGGGTTGAATGGTCGGGCGGCAACAGTTTCGAGACGGGATGGCGCGCTTCGCGGCCGCCGTCACGGTGATCACGACGGACGGGCCTACAGGACTCGCTGGGCTGACGGCAACCGCCGTGGCGGCCGTTTCGGACGATCCGCCGACGCTCCTCGCTTGCGTGAACCGCCAGGGACATTCGAACCGCGCAATCCGCGCGAATGGCGCGTTCTGCGTGAACCTCCTCGCAGCCGATCAGCATCAAATCGCCGTTTGGTTCTCAGGCCGCGGAGGCCTTCCCATCACCGAGCGCTTCGCCCGCACGCCGTGGCATCCGATCGAGACGGGAGCGCCGGCCCTCGATGCGGCGATCGTCGCCTTCGACTGCCGCGTCCAGGAGCTATGCGACGTCGGCACGCACACCGTCATCTTCGGACGCGTCGTCGCGATCCGCGAGGGCGAGGACCGATCGGTCCTCCTCTACAGCCATCGCGGCTATCGCGTCCTCGACCTCGCAACGAAAGCGCTGAAGGCTGCAGAATAACTCAGCCGACGCTGCGATGGCAGACGCAGCAGAGCTTGTTGCCTTCCGGATCGCGCACATAGGCGCCGTAGAAGTTCGCGTGATAGTGAGGGCGCAGACCAGCCGGGCCTTCGTCCCGCGCGCCATGCGCAAGCGCGGTCGCATGGAATGCATCGACGGCCGCACGCGCCTTCGCTTCGAGCGCGACCATTGCGCCGTTGCCGACCGTCGCGTCGCGCCCGTCATAGGGGCGCATCACCCAGATCTGCGGCGTCGACGTTTCCGTCTTCGCATAACCGATCATGCCATTGGCTTCATCGGCGTGGATGGTGTTCCACCCGAGGGGCAACAGGATTGCGTCGTAGAAGCGGCGGGCGGCGGCGGGATCGTTCGTGCCGATGGTCACGTGGCTGAGCATGATCGTCTCCTCTTGTACGCCCGATAGCATGCGGTCGATTGATCCTGCTTGCGCGATCTAAGCGCGCTGAGTGGCGAGAACCTTGAAAGATCGGCCCTCAGCGAGAAACTCGAAAGTGCCGAAGCCCTCCCGCAATGCCCGTTCGTAAGGCAGGTGCCGGTTCGCCACGAGAACAAGCTGTCCACTCGACGCGAGCGCGGCCTTGGCTGTCGCGATGAACTTCTGCCCGATGCAGGGATCGCCCAGGGCACCGTCATGGAATGGCGGATTCGATACGATCCAATCGAATGCTTTCATCCCCGTGAGCGGCTTCGTCAGATCAGCCCAGTGATAGGCAACAGGAACGCGCGCCCCTGACAGATTTTCTTTGGCGCAATCGAGCGCAGTTCGTTCTGCGTCGAGACAGGCGAGTGTTTCGATGCCGTCGCAACGATCGAGCAGCGATGCGGCGACGAAGCCCCATCCGCAACCGAAGTCGGCGACGTTGCCGCTGATCGTCTTCGGCAGGTGTTCGACCAAGAAGGCCGAGCCGCGATCGATCCGGTCCCACGAGAAGAGGCCGGGCCGCGAGACGAAGCGGTCGGCGACGAGAACCCGCGGCAGGAACCGCGCGCGCCACTCCTGCAGCGCGGTTTCGAAGGCCGGTTTCGTTTGGGTCTTCTTCAGCCAGAAGACGCGGCAGCCGTGCTTCGGCAAGTGACCGACGAGCGGGTGCAAGGACGCCAGCAGCCGTTCGACCGCGACGGCGCCCTGATCCTTCGGGCCGGCGGCGACGAGGGTTCCGCCCGGCACGAGCTTGCGCCAGCCGCGTTCGATCAGCCCGAAACTCTCCTGCCGGTCCTTCGTGAGTTGAACGAGGACGAGGTCGAACACGTTCTCATCGTGCTCGCGTCCGATGTCGGCGAGCGAGGGGACGCCGAGGCGTTGCCAAGGATCGAAGGCCGGCCGCCACGTCTGCTCGACGACGAGGGCCTCGCGCCACGCAGCGTCGATGCCCGGCGCGAACTCGGCGCGCAGAAAGAGCGCGCGCCGCGGGCCCGGGCGCGGCAGCACGCCTTTCTCGAAGGGAAGTAGCAGGGTTGCGACGGTTTCGGCGGACATCAGGAAGGGGGCCGGTTTGCCGCCCGCAGCGCAGCGCGGAGAACGACGAGGTCGCCGATGTGGTTGGCGAGGAGCAGCACGAGCTTCGTATTGAGCATGGCGCTATCGGTTTCGTCCGCCAGCTTGCGGATCGACCGCGACGGACGATCCGCCGATAACCACCCCTCCAGCCACACGAAGCCGAAATGACCTTTGCTGTGATCATCCCGGCTGCGCATTCCAAATCACTCCGCTGAACCAGCCGTGGCGAGCCGCGCCGCTTCACTCTTCGCCTTCACCGGAATGACGAGATAGCGCACCCCGTTGGATGCCGCCTGCGGGAAGCGACCAGCGCGGATGTTGACCTGGATGGCGGGCAGGAGGAGGCGCGGCACGAAAAGCGTCGCGTCGCGCGCCTCACGCATCGCCACGAAAGCATCCTCGCCGACCCCGCCCTTGAGATGGACATTCGCGGCGCGCTGCTCGGCGACCGTCGTCTCCCAGGCGTAATGGTCGCGACCCGGCGCCTTGTAGTCATGGCACATGAAGAGCCGCGTCTCGGGAGGAAGCGCCAGCAGCTTCTGGATCGAGCGATAGAGCGTGCGCGCGTCCCCACCGGGAAAATCGGCCCGTGCTGTGCCGTAGTCGGGCATGAACAGCGTGTCGCCGACGAAGGCGGCGTCCTCGACCAAATAGACGATGTCCGCAGGTGTATGCCCGGGCGTGTGCAGGATCGATCCTTTCAACTCGCCGATCGAGAAGGCCTCGCCGTCCCTGAAGAGATGATCGAAATCTCTGCCGTCGGTCGCGAGCTCCGTAGCATTGAAGACCGGGCGGAAGATGCGCTGCACCTGTCTGATATGCTCGCCGATGCCGATTTTTGCGCCCGTTTTCGCTTTGATGTAGGGCGAGCCTGAGAGATGGTCGGCATGGGCGTGGGTCTCCAAGGTCCAGGCGATCTCGTATGATTTGTCGGCAGCCTTCTTCAAGATCGCGTCTACCGAGCGCGTGTCCACCTCGCCGGCGTTCGGATCGTAGTCCAACACGGGATCGATCACGGCAGCTTGCCGTGTGGCGGGATCGGCGACGAGATAACTCACCGTGAAGGTCGGTTCGTCGAAGAAAGCGTGGATAATTGGCTTGGCGGTCATGGCTGTCTCCTTGTCGGTTGGCTGTTGACAAATATATTCATACTATCTAATTTAGCAATATCTAAATTAGAGACAGCTCATGAATACTGCTTCATCCCTCCCACTCGATGCTGCGGCGTTCGAGGCCAACGCCACCGAGGTGGCGAGCATGCTCCGCGCGCTTGCCAATGAGCGGCGGCTGCAGATCCTGTGCGTGCTGATGGAGCAAGGCGAGGCGACGGTCGGCGCGCTGGCGGTGCGCATCGGCATCAACCAGTCGGCGCTTTCTCAGCATCTCGCTAAGATGCGCGACGAAGGCATCCTCGCCTTTCGCCGCGAAAGCCAGACGCTCTGGTACCGCATTGTCGATCCGCGCATCGGCGAGCTGATGAGCGAACTCTATCGCCTCTACTGCCGCAAGGCGTGACAGACCCGAACAAGGAGACCGTATGTCTATCAAGCATATACCCCCGCAGGAAGCCTTCGCGATGCTCCCCAATGGCGCGATCCTTGTCGATATCCGCGAGAAGGATGAATGGCAGCGGGAGCACATTCCGACCGCGCGTCATCATGCGCTCTCCGCAATTGAACAGCATCCGCCGCAGGTGGACGGCCCAATCATCTTTCATTGCCGAAGCGGCAACCGCACGACGGTGAACGCCGCGCGTCTTGCCGCCGCAGCGCCCGGCAAGGAGGTCTATCTGCTGGAAGGCGGGATCGAGGCCTGGCGCGACGCTGGTCTGCCGACCGTCAAGGACGCCCGCCAGCCGATCGAGATCGTGCGTCAGGTGCAGATCGGCGCGGGTTTGCTGGTCATGGCAGGCCTCGCGCTCGGCGCGCTCGTCCATCCGGCCTTCTATGGCCTCTCGGGCTTGGCCGGCGCGGGCCTCACCTTCGCCGGCGTAACGGGCGTCTGCGGTATGGCACGGCTGTTAGCGCTCGCCCCCTGGAACAGGGTTGCGGCCAAGCCAGCCGCTGCCTGACCGCGCTTTCAAACGGAACGCGCAACCATGCCGACCGATCTTCTCTCCAGCCTCTCCGGCGTATTGACCGGTGCGATCCTCGGCCTCGTTGGAGGTAGCGGCTCGGTTCTCGCGGTGCCGCTTCTTGTCTACGGCGTCGGCGTTTCCTCCGTTCATGTCGCCCTTGGCACCAGTGCGCTCGCCGTTGCGGCAAGCGCCTTCGCCACTCTCATGGGCCACTGGCGGGTGGGTAATGTTAAGTGGCGTTGCGGTCTTGTTTTTGCAGCGGCCGGCGTTTTCGGCGCATTCGCAGGCTCGACCATTGCCAAGGGTATTGATGGCGAGCACCTGCTCGTCCTGTTCGGCGGGCTGATGGTGGGTGTTGGTCTCGCGATGTTCCTCAGGCGCAAGGCCGAGGGCGATCCGAACGTCAGGCTCACGCGCATTTCCGCCGCCCACCTTCTGCCCTGGCTCATTGGTGTCGGCTTCGGTACCGGGCTCTTGAGCGGTTTCTTCGGGATTGGCGGCGGCTTCCTGATCGTGCCGGCGCTGATGCTGGCAACCGGCATGTCGCTCCCCTTCGCGATCGGCACATCCCTCATCGCGGTCACGACTTTCGGCGCAGCGACCGCTACGAACTACGCGCTTTCAGGCCTGATCGACTGGCGCATCGCATTTCTCTTCATCGCCGGCGGTGTCGCAGGCGGAATCGCAGGCGCGGCGCTGGGACGGGTCCTGGCAGCGCGCAAGGGCGCACTTGGGACTGTGCTCGCCGTAGTGATCGTCGCTGTGGGGGTCTATGTCATTGCGCGCAGCGCCTTTCCCCTGACGGCAGCGTGACCACCAACCGACGGGCCGTCTGCCTTAATTCAGCCGGGGGTGAGGCGAGGCCGAGGGTGCCAAGGCCGCGTCGTAGAAGACGCGGGCGCGATCGAGGCCGTTCGAGCTGATAGGACGTGCGACATCAAGCGCTTACGCCGCCGCGCGCCGCCCGCAGCGCAGCGCGGAGAACGTCGAGGTCGCCGATGTGGTTGGCGAGCAGTAGCACGAGCTTCGTATTGAGCATGGCGCTGTCAGCCTCGGAGAGGCCCCGATGCGCGTCGACCAGCATGCGATAAGCCGCGTCCGGATCAGTGAAATGTGGGTCCAGGCGGAGCGGCATCCCTTCATCCTCCCCGGGCGCGGGCGAGCGCGGCGTGAATCGCAGCCGCGGCCGGCCGCCGCCAGCGCGCGGCGACGTGGTGATCCGGCCGGATGAGATAGGCCGCGCCCGGCGTGGCGTCGCACCGTTCACGAAACTGGCCTTCGACATCGCGAAGATCGCCACGATCATCAATGCTGAGGCTTTCGACACCTTGAACGCGCACCGGCGTTTCGGGGGCGAAGGACAACAGCGTGAAGCCGTCGCCGAGCGCCGACAGAAGATGGGTTCCTCGACCGTCGCGGGCGCGCATCGCGGCATCGGGCAAGGGTGCGCCGAGACGTGCGGCGCCGGCCCAGCGATCGACATCGGGCGTCGACAGGGGCGTGTCGTAGGTCGACGGCGCGGACAGGCGCCCGGAGTTGACCATGCGCCGCGCGAAGGGCGCCGTGCGCGCGAGCGCCAGCACCGCGTCGCGGAAGCGCTTCTCCTGCGCCGAGCGCGGCGCGATGAAGTCGGTCGAGCGCGTCGAGTGCGCGATGTTCTCGTCGGCCGCCGCGCCGCGCTCGAGATCGTAGGTCGCAATCAGGCTCTCGGGCGCCTCGCCTTTGATGACGAGTGCGAGCTTCCAGGCGAGGTTCTCGGCATCCTGAATGCCGGAATTGGCGCCGCGCGCGCCGAAAGGCGACACCTGATGCGCCGCGTCGCCGACGAAGACGGTGCGCCCGTGCACGAAGCGCGCGAGGCGGCGGCACTGGAAGGTGTAGACCGACACCCATTCGAGCGTGAAGTCGCGGTGGCCGAGCATCTTCTCGATGCGCGGGATCACCTTCTCCGGGCGCTTCTCTTCCTCCGGGTCGGCGTCCCAGCCGAGCTGGAGATCGATGCGCCAGACGTCGTCCGGCTGGCGGTGCAGCAGCGCCGACTGGCCTGAATGAAAGGGTGGGTCGAACCAGAACCAGCGCTCGGCCGGGAAGGCGCCGGTCATCTTCACGTCGGCGATGAGGAAGCGGTCCTCGAACACCTCGCCGGCGAAGTCGAGGCCGAGGAGACTACGCAGCGTCGAACGCGCCCCATCGGCCGCGATCACCCAATCGGCTTCGAGCATGTAAGGCCCGTCGGGCGTATTAATGGTGAGGCGCGCGCCGTCCGCGCCCGGGGCGAGGCCCGTCACCTTGTTGCGCCATCTGAGATCGATCGCGGGCGTCGCGGCGACCGCTTCGACGAGGTACTGCTCGACGTAGTATTGCTGGAGATTGATGAAGGCGGGCATGGCGTGCCCGCCCTCCGGCAGAAGGTCGAAGGCGTAGACCTGCTCCGGCCCGTGAAACACCTTGCCGAGCTGCCAGGTGACGCCCTTCTCGACCATGCGCCCGGCGACGCCGAGGCGCCCGAAGATCTCGAGCGTGCGCTTGGCAAAGCAGATGGCGCGGCTGCCCTCGCCGATGCGGTCGGCGTCGTCGAGGAGCACGACGGGCACGGCGCGCCGGGCAAGGTCGAGGGCTGCGGTGAGGCCGACGGGTCCGGCGCCGACCACGACCACGGGGCGGCGCACCGGGGTTGTCGCGTCCTGGTCCGGCGAGCGGCGATAGCCGAACCGGAACAGCGCGGACTTGCGCTCGCCGATGCTCGTGGGAATGGGGGCGGTCATGGACATCGCTTCGCGAGCCTCGGCAACTTCGGCCACGTCACTGCCCGGGGTCTACGCAGCATCTCATAGCACCCGGGTGGTGCTGCGCAATCATCACACTTGCCGCGTTGGCAAGTGGATGACGAGACCGTCAAGCATTGCCGTGACGCGAATCTGGCATGCGAGTCGGCTCTCCGCCCGACGTCCCGCCGCAGTACTCTCAAGCAGTGCGTCCTCGCTATCCGAGATGAGCGGCAAGGCGAACAGAAACGCGGGATCGACGTACACGTGACAGGTCGCGCACACGGCATTTCCCCCACATTCCGCGAGTATCTCGGAAAGACCAGCACCGACTGCGACTTCCATCACACTCATGCCCTCGGCTGCATCGAGCGTCATGCACGCACCATTGGGTCGGACATAATGAATGGTGGGCATGCACACGCCGCTTCACGCCGGATGAAGGCGGATTGGTAGGCTAGCCAAACCTCGCAAGGTGTTGTTGCGGCGACGCGTGACCGGACCCGCGATGTCAATCGCCGCGACGTGTTTCGCAAGTGCCGTCAGCACGCACACACCTTCGAGTCGCGCGAGGAGTTGGCCGACACAAACATGAATACCATTACCGAAACCAACATGGCCGACGAGATGGCGGCGAATGTCGTATTGGTCCGGCTGGTCCCACCGCCGCGGATCGCGGTTCGCAGCGCCGAGAAACATCAGAACTTTTGCGTCCGCGCCCAGCGCGTGCCCCGCGATCTCGACCGGTTCGGTCGTCGTACGGAAGAAGGTCTGGACAGGGCTCTCGAACCGAACTGCTTCTTCGAACGCAACACGCGCGAGCGAAGGGTCGGCACGCAGCTTCGCGTATTCCGCCGGAAACCGCGCGAGGCAGTAGAGCGCCGCGCCCAGACCGCTCACCGTCGTATCGACCCCTGCGGTGAGCAGCGAGCGTACCACCATCGGCGCCTCTTCATGTGTAAGTTCGCCGGCATCAGCGGCGGCATGTATCGCAGCACCGAACCCGGCGGGGGCGAGGGCGTCGCGCTGGGACTGCGCCACCACCCACTCGAGCACGTGGTGCGCATCGCGTACCGCCTCCTCGAACAAAGCATTACGAGGCCCGAACGAATTGAAGACCATGTTGCCATAAGGCAGCAGAAACCGGCGATTCTCGGCCGGCATGCCGACCGCATCCGGAAACACGGTCAACGGATAGGCCTCGGCGAGGTCGGGGATCGCGTCGATTTCCCCGCGCGCCACTAACGCCTCGACCATACGTTCGGCCTCGCACTCGAAGCGCGAGCGCAATGCCTTCATTGCCGCCGGTGACAAGACACGATTGAGGACCTTGCGCGTACGGTCGTGCAGCGGCGGGTCTGTCTCCAGGACCAAGCTCTTCAACCGCCATGGCTTCACGCGGGCGAAGTCCTCGATGCCGACACCGCGCGCCGAGGAGAAACGCCGCCAATCGGCAAGCACGTCGCGCACCTCGGTGTAACGTGCGACTGCGTAGACGCCATAGCGCGACAGCCTCACCACCGGGCCTGCGTCGCGCAGCGCCGCATGCACCGGGTGCGGATTGTCGAGAACATCGGGCGTGTAGGGATCGATGTCGAGGGTCGGGATTTCAGCGAGGATTGCGTCAGACATATTGGTGCCGTCACGTGTTGAGCGAGATGCCGAGCTCACGGATCAACGGCACCCAGACGTGACGCTCCGCAGCCATTACCTTGTCCATCTCAGTTGGATCGCGCGAGATAGGGTCGACGCCGATGCCGATCATACGTTCACGGATCGCTGGATCGGCCATCACAGCACGCAGCTCCGTCCAAAGGCGCGACACCAGCTGATTCGGATCGGTCGGTTGGGAAATGCGGCGGCAATGCGCGGGGCGGCGAAAAGCACGGTCGCGGCAAGAAGCGTACGGCGGTGGATGATGGGGCTGTAGACCATGGGCGTTCTGCCTCCCAGCAGATTCGGATTGCCTCCGATTGGCTGCCAACATGGGAGGTGCTGGAGCGAGTGTCTGTCATCAGCGCTTGTGACAGGCGCCGGTTAGCGCCAGGCAAGCGCGAGCCGAAGCAACTCCACCTGAGACGTGATGCCGAGCCTCGCATAGGCGCGTCTCCGCAGCGTCAGTACAGTGTTGATTGAAACACCAAGGTGCAGGGCGATCGCCTGGCTGCTCAGTCCGGCGAGAATGCCGCGGCACACGTCGCGCTCGCGCGGCGTCAATCCGGCAAGAGTGATGCCGTCCAAATGAAACTGCCGTGCCATGGCAGCAAGCTGGCGGTGACGCGCCAGCGCAGCTGTCAAGAAACCACCATGACGAATGAGCGCCTCGCGCTCGACCCATGTGTGCAGTCCGGTATCCGAGAGGCGGTGGAAATTGACGTAGACGAGGGATCCGTCCGCCATTCGCTGCGAGAATGCAATCTTGTCCACGATCGCCGCAGCGTCGAAGAAGCGGCGGCGATACTCATGGCTGTAGGGGCGCGCGGCAAGGGTACCAGACACCATGGAGGGGGCCACCCCCGCAGCCAAGATCGTCGGAAGATTGGGGTCGCGACGAAACCATTCCCCTTCGGCATAGTCATGGGCGAGCCGCTCAGCGAGGCGCGTGTGAATGCGCCCAATGGTCGCCATTGTTCCGGTGCGACCGTTTGGGGCAAAGGTGAATACGACGACGTGGCCGACACCGAAACCATCGCTCAACACCGCGTAAAGTCGATCCGGGAAATCGGCCGCTCCGATCGCGCCGACGAGACCCGATATCCAGTCGGTGGCGACGGTCTGCTCCGGCGCGGGCTGTCCTGGTTGCAGGACTGTCATGTCGGCCTCGCATGCTCCGCGAAGCCGAACCGGAACAGCGCGGACTTGCGCTCGCCGATGCTGGAGGGAAGCGGAGCAGTCATGACGAGCATTCTGTCCGATGCGGCGGGCGGCGCAATGGTGGCCGCCTAGCCTGTCTTCCGCTGTTGCGCTGCCATGTAGCGTCGCAGCACGGCGTTCATACGTGTCTGATAGCCTGGTCCCTGTTGTCGGAACCAGTTGACGACGTCGCTGTCGAGGCTTGCGTGGATGCGCGTCTTGCGCGGGGGCAGGCCCACGAAAGCCTGCGCCCAGTCGGCCTCCGTCGTCGCCGGGTTCTCCTCGTCGGCAGCAGCCATGCGCTCGATGTCGTTCTCGGTGAAGGATCGCACCCGCGTCCAGTCGGTCCGATCCTTGGTCGCCGGCGCAGACCTAGAGAGCTTCTTTCGCGGCATGATAGGCGCTCCTTTCTCGACGGCTGGCCGGACGCGCTGAAATCAACCGGTAGCCCTCGGCGTGCGGGGCGAAGGTCACGTTGACGATAGCGCCTTGGTATTCGACCAGCATGTTATAACGACTTTCTCCATAGTCCTGTCGGCGATCTTCGCGCGTGAGCGTAAAACGGCCATCGAAGACCGCAGCGATACCAACGAAGTCATATCCATGCTTGTCGATATTCGCGTCGCGCTTGGCCTCGTCCCAAGTGACAGTATGGCTGACGATATGGCCCGCGCTCACCTATGTAATGTACATGCTTATGTACATCCACGCAAGTTGGGCCTCTGCGACAGAAGCGCCGCGCACAGGCCGACGGGTCCGGCGCCAACGACGACGGGGCAGCGCGCGGGCGCGATAGCCCTAGCGGAAGAGCCCGGTCTTGGGCTCTGGTGTGGTCGGCCGTGGCGCTGCGGTCACGAAGACTTCTCGGTCGTCGAGGATTCGAGCAGCTCGGCGACGAAGGCGTTGACGCTCGCGCCGCGGCGCTCGGCGGCCAGAGTGACGGCGCGGTGCAGGTCCGGGCCAATTCGAATGTTGAGCTGCCCGGAGAACGGCTTCTCCGGCGCCACATTCTCTTCGGCGCAAACGGCAAGGTACTCATCGACGGAACGACGAAACGCGCGCTCGATATCGGATGGGCCGCGCCCGGCGAAGGTGATCACCGTACGCGCATTCACGATCCGTCCGTCGATGAACCCGGTCTGCGCATCAAGCGCGAGATCACCGCCCACGAAACCCTTGTACTCGAATCCGCCAGCGACCTTCATCGCTCGTCCTCCGGCTTGATTCCGATCAGCTCCAGCATAAAGGGATCTCACCCCTGCAGCTGCGCCCACATCTCGCGGTCGCGCACGTCCGTCCAGACGCGCGGCCAGTCGATGCCGCGCGCCTCGTCATAGGCGCGGGAGACATTGAAGGGCAGGCAGTGTTCGTAGATCGCGTAGGAACCGAAGGGCTCGTCCATGATCTCGCGGACCATGGCGAAGGTGTCCTTGAGCGACAGGTTGCGCGCGACCGCGCGGGCGGCGGTGTCGTAGAGCGCGGTGACGAAGTCGGTGGTGCCTTGGAAGGCGGCCTCGACCGTGTCCGGGTCTTCGAGCGCATCGCCGCGGCCGGGCACGACCGCTTCCGGATCGAGGTCGGCGAGCGTCTGCAAGGCCGCCGGCCATTCGCGCAGGAAGGCGTCGCCGCAATAACAGGCCGAACGGTGTTCGACGAGATCGCCGGAGAAGAGCACGTTCGAATCCGGCACCCACGCAACCGTATCGCCCGCGGTGTGGCCGCGCCCCGGCTGGAAGAGTTCGACGCGGCGCTTGCCGAGCCACAGCGTCAGGCGGCCCTCGAAGGTGAGACTCGGCCAGGTCAGGCCCGGAATGGAATCGGCGCCGCGGAAGAGGCGCGGGAAGCGCCCGATCTCGGACGCCATGTCCTCGGCCCCGCGCTCGACGATGAGCTTGCGCGTGTCGTCGGAAGCGACGATCTCGGAGGCGCCATAGGCGGAGGCACCGAGCACGCGCACGGCGTGGTAATGCGTGAGCAGCACGTATTTGATCGGCTTCGCCGTCACCTCGCGCACGCGGGCGATGACATCGCGCGCCATCAGCGGTGTCGCCTGCGCGTCGATGACCATGCAGGATTCGTCGCCGACGATGATGCCGGTGTTCGGGTCGCCCTCGGCCGTGTAGGCGAAGAGATCCGGCCCGATCTCGGAGAAGGTCACGGTCTTGTCGGCGGTATCGGCGGTCGAAGCGAAGGCGGTCATGACACCTCTCAGGCGAGGACGGCGGGGAGCTTGACGAAGCCGCGGAAGCGCAGGCGCGGCGAGCGCGTGAAGGGATGCTGCACGCGGAAGGCCGGATAGCGGGCGAGGAAGCGGCCGATGGCGATGCGGCCTTCGAGCCGCGCGACGTTCATGCCGACGCATTGATGCGGGCCCGAGGCAAAGGCGAGGTGGCGGTTCGGCGCGCGCGCGATATCGAAGCGCTCGGGATCGGGAAAGACCTGCGGGTCGCGATTGGCGGCGCCGATGCACAAGGTCAGGCGCGTGCCAGCCGGCATGGCGATGCCGCCGATCTCGCAGGGCGCGGTGGTGATGCGGTTGCCGAGCTGGTTCGAGCTTTCGACGCGCAGCACCTCTTCGACGGCGGCGCGGATCAAGTCCGGCTTTGCGATGAGGCGCTGCCGCTCGTCCGGGAAGCGGTCGAACAGTTCGAGCGCATTGCCGATGAGGTTGGTCGTCGTCTCATGGCCGGCGTTGAGGATGAAGATGCAGTTCTGCAGGAGTTCGGTTTCGCTCAGGCGTTCGCCGGATTCCTCGCCGCGAATGAGGCGCGTGAGCACATCCTTGTCGGGATCGCCGGGACGGGCGCGGCGATCGGCAACAAGGCCGCGGAGGTAGGCGAGAAACTCGGTCACCGCACGGTTGCCGCGATCGAGCTGGTCCTGCGTCAGAACCGGTTCGAGCGCGCCGAGGATGGCGAGCGACCAGTCGCGCAATGGGCTGCGTTCGGCGCGGGGAATGGCGAGAAGATTGCCGATGACCTCGACGGGGATGGCGGCTGCGAAATCCTCGATCAGATCGACCTCGGCCTTCTCCGCCATACGGTCGAGCAGGTCATCGACGAGGGTGATCACGTCGCTTTCGAGCGCTGCGACCGCGCGCGGATTGAGGGCGCCGGCCAGGATGCGGCGCACGCGCGTGTGCAAGGGCGGGTCGTTGAAGACGAGGCTCGTGGTGTGATGTTCGAAGAGCGGGCTGTCACCGTATTTCGGCTTGAACTCGATCTTCTTGTCGGAGGAGAAGACGCTCGTGTCCTTGTACACGCGCTCGAGATCGGCGTGGCGCGTGAGGAAGTAGGAGCCGTCACGCATGGGCTTGACCGGCGCATGCGCGCGCAGCGCGGCGTAAACCGGGAAGGGATCGTCCACGAAACCGGGCGGCGGCGCGGCAAGCTCGAAGCCGGCGGCGAGCCCGGCGGCGTCATGCGCGCGTCTCGTCGCCGGCGCGATCATGGCCCCTCGTAACGCACCACCGTCTGCTCGATCGCGCCGAAGATCGCGTGGCGCTTGTCGTCGAGCATCTCGATGCGCACTATGTCGCCGAACTTGAGGAACGGCGTCTTCGGCGCGCCGTGGCGGATCGTTTCCACCATGCGCTGCTCGGCGATGCAGGCATAGCCGAGCCCGCCTTCGGCGACGGGCAGACCCGGCCCGCCCCCCGGATCCTTGTTCGAGATCGTGCCCGACCCGACGATGGTGCCGGCGGCGAGCCGGCGCGTCTTCGCCGCGTGCGCGATCAGCGTGCCGAAGTCGAAGGTCATGTCGACGCCGGCATGGGGCTTGCCGAACAGCGCGCCGTTGACCGCCGTCTGGATCGGCAGGTGCAGCTTGCCCTCGCGCCAAGCCGGACCGAGCGCGGCCGGCGTGACCGCGACGGGGGAGAAGGCGGACGAAGGCTTCGACTGGAAGAAGCCGAAGCCCTTGGCGAGCTCGTTCGGGATCAGGTTGCGCAGCGAGACGTCGTTGACGAGCATGATGAGACGAATGTGCTCGCGCGCCGTGACCGCATCAATCCCCATCGGCACGTCGCCGGTGACGACCGCGATCTCGGCCTCGAAGTCGATGCCGTAGGCCTCGTCGGCCATCGGGATCGGATCGCGCGGACCGAGGAAGGAATCCGATCCGCCCTGATACATCAGCGGATCGGTCCAGAAGGAGGCCGGCATCTCCGCCCCGCGCGCCTTGCGCACGAGCTCGACGTGGTTCACGTAGGCCGAGCCGTCGGCCCATTGATAGGCGCGCGGCAGGGGCGAGGCGCAATCGCGCTCGTGAAAGCGGAAGGACGGCACCGAGCCGTGCTCGAGCCCCTCCGCGAGATCGCGCAGGCCGGGCTCGACGCGCTCCCATTCATCGAGGGCGGCCTGCAGCGTGCCGACCACGGGGAAGGCATCGGTGGCGCGGGTCAAGTCCGCGGACACGACGACGAGGCGGCCGTCGCGGCCGTGTTTCAGGGAAGCGAGTTTCATGCGGGGCGTTTTCTCCGGGTTGTTCCCGACAGCCTAGTGGCGTGCACGGCTCGAAGCGAGAGCTCAGATCGGATGGGCGGCGCCAAATGTCGTCCCGTGCGCGGTGCGGCGCGAAGCGCTGCGCCGCAGACACGGAACCGCCGGCAAGGTCCCGGATCTGCGCTGCATCACTGACGTGCTGCAGCGCGTCCGGGACGACGCCTGCCCATTCACCGCTGCCCCGTGAAGGTGCGGTCGAGCCCGTTCCAACAGTCGATGTAGCCCGGTTGCAACGTCTCGAGCTCGACGGCGAAGCGCGTCAGGTGCTGCGGAAAGCGCGTCTCGAACATGAAGGCCATGGTGTTCGTGAGCTTGACGGGCTTGAGGTCGACCGTCGTTGCGTGATCATAGGCCTGCTTGTCCGGGCCATGCGGCAGCATGCAATTGTGCAGGCTCATGCCGCCCGGCACGAAGCCCTCGGGCTTCGCGTCGTACTGGCCGTAGATGAGCCCCATGAACTCCGACATGATGTTCATGTGGTACCAGGGCGGGCGGAAGGAATGCTCGGCGACCATCCAGCGCTCGGGGAAGATGACGAAATCGATGTTTGCGGTGCCCGGCGATTCCGACGGCGCGGTGAGCACGGTGAAGATCGACGGATCGGGATGGTCGAACAGGATCGCGCCGACCGGCGAGTAATGCCTCAGATCGTATTTGTAGGGCGCGTAATTGCCGTGCCAGGCGACGACATCGAGCGGCGAGTGATCGATGTCGGACTCGTAGAACTTGCCGCACCATTTCACGACAAGGCGCGTCTTGCGCTCGACGTCCTCGTACCAGGCGACCGGCGTCTTGAAGTCGCGTGGATTGGCGAGGCAGTTCGCCCCGATCGGGCCACGTTCCGGCAGCGTGAACTTGGCGGAATAGTTCTCGCAGACATAAGCGCGGGCCGGCCCGTCGACGAGTTCGACGCGGAACTTCACGCCGCGCGGAATGACGCAGATTTCGCCGGGCTCAATCTCGATGCGGCCGAATTCAGTGACGAAGCGTAGCTTGCCCAGCTGCGCGACAACCATGAGTTCGCTGTCGGCCGAGTAGAAGACCTCGTCGACCATCGATTGCGTGACGAGCGCGACATGCGCCGCCATGCCGACCTGGGTGTTGACGTCGCCCGCGGTCGTCATGGTGCGCAGGCCGGTCAGGAAGGTCACGGGCTCGGCGGGCAACGGCACCGGGCCCCAGCGCAGCTGGCCGATCGGCATGTCGTGCTCATCGGTCGCGGGCGCGGTCTTCCAGAACGGCAGCTCGATCCGCTTGAAGCGCGTCTGGTGCCGCACCGAGGGGCGGATGCGGTAGAGCCAGGAGCGCTCGTTCTGGCCGCGCGGCGCGGTAAACGGCGAGCCCGAAAGCTGCTCGGCGTAGAGACCGTAGGGCGTCTTCTGCGGCGAGTTCTGGCCGACCGGCAGCGCGCCGGGCAAGGCCTCCGTCTCGAAGTCGTTGCCAAACCCCGGCATGTACCCGGGCGGCGTCGCGAGGGAGTAGACGGCGGTCGCGGCGATCTTCGGCTGTTCGGTCATGAGCGTGTCTCCCGGACGCGTCACGCTGCAGTGCAGCGGCGGAATTTCGTTGCAACGGAGAGGGTTGCGGTTATCTAGTTTCCTCGGAAACCAAAGTCAACGGACACCATGCCTCCGCTGCGCCTGGAAGAGTTCCTGCCCTACCGGTTGAACGTGCTCGCGGCGACCGTCTCGGAGAGCCTTGCAACGCTCTATGCCGAGCGCTACGGCATCAGCATTCCCGAATGGCGCGTCATCGCCACGCTCGGCCAATTCGAGCGCATGACCGGGCGCGACATCGCGAGCCATTCGCGCATGCACAAGACAACGGTGTCGCGCGCCGCCGCCGCGCTCGAGGCCAAAGGCTGGATCAAGCGCGAGACGAACCGCGCCGATCTGCGCGAAGCCTTCTTGACGCTCAAGCCCAAGGGCCGCGCGGTCTACGACGATCTCGTGCCGCGCGCGACCACCTTCGCCGACGGGCTCCTCGACGGGCTCGATCGCCAAGAGCGGGCCGCGCTCGATCGGCTCATCGGCCATCTGATGCAGCGCGCCCGGCGCGGCGCGGCCGACCCCGTGCCCGAGACGGCGCGGGGTTGCCGGCCGCGGCGCTCTTCGACGCGATGCTGACGCACGGCGACGGCTTCGGTTGCGGCATCGGGGCAGCGCTGCGCGGTGAGGGTCGCGACCTCGCGGCGATGAAGCGCGGACACAATCTCGGTTATCATCGCCATCCGATCGCCTTTCCCCGGCGCAGGCGGGGGGCGGGCATCATGACCAACGGCGAAGCCGGCCTGCGCCTGGCCGGCTCACTTCGGAGATCTTCGATGCGCCTCTACACTTACTTTCGGTCTTCCGCCGCGTATCGCGTGCGCATCGCGCTCAACCTCAAAGGCGTCGCCTATGAAAGCGTCGCCGTGCATCTCGTCAAAGGGCGCGACGGCCTGCCCGAAAACCGCCTGCCGGAGTATCGCGCGGTCAACCCGCAGATGCGGGTGCCGGCGCTGCGCACCGATGGCGGCGACATTCTCCTGCAATCGCCCGCCATCCTCGAATGGCTCGAGGAGACGCACCCTTCCCCGCCGCTTCTGCCGCGCGACCCGCTGTTGCGCGCGCGCGTGCGCGCCATCGCCGCGATCATTTGCTGCGACATTCATCCGCTCAACAATTCGAGCACGCTTGCCCGGCTGCGCCAGGAGTTCGGCGCCGACGAGACGAAGGTGAATGCGTGGGTCGCGCATTGGATTAAGGACGGGTTCACGGCGATCGAGGATCTGATCACCCCCGGGCCCTACGCGTTCGGCCCGCGGCCCTCGCTCGCCGATGTCTGCCTCGTGCCGCAGGTCTTCAATGCGCGCCGTTTCAACGTGCCGCTCGACGATTGTCCCAAGATCGTCGCCGTCAATGCGGCGATGCAGACCCTGGACGCGGTGAAGCGCGCGGCACCCGCCGCGCAGCCCGACGCCGAGTGAGCATGTCATCCCGCGTCACCGCGACCGCGAGGCGGAGCCGAAGCGGGACGCGACCCAGGCTTGGGCATCGTCCCTGGATTGCTTCGTCGCCTGCAGCTCCTCGCGAAGACGACGCCACCGTCATTGCGAGCGAAGCGAAGCAATCCAGACGTGCCCGGCAAAAGGACTGGATCGCCACGTCGGGCTTCGCCCTCCTCGCGAAGACGACGCCACCGTCATTGCGAGCGCAGCGAAGCAATCCAGACGTGCCCGGCAAAAGGACTGGATCGCCACGTCGGGCTTCGCCCTCCTCGC
>JBGFRS010000036.1:0-12133 GCA_041694995.1 Pseudomonadota bacterium
CGGCCGAAGGCGCCGCCGCGCCTGCCGCCGGCGGAGGCGCCGGCCGTGCCCGCAGGCGGAACGATCCCGTCGGACAGCCTGCCTGACGACTACCGCTACGACGCCGCGGCCCTTCGCCTGCACGTCGGCCGCGGTCACGTTAACAACGTCACGCCCGGCATGATGGCCTACGAGGTGTCCGGCAAGAAGGTGGTCCACCATTGGTTCAGCTACCGCAGGGACGACCGTTCCCGCCCGGTGATCGGCGATCGCCGGCCGCCCTCCGATCTCGACAAGGTCAAGCCGCGGGGTTGGCTCGCGGCCTACACCTCCGACCTGATCGACCTCCTCAACGTGCTCGGGCGTCTCGTGAAGCTCGAACCGCGCCAGGCCGATCTCCTCGCGCGCATCTGCGCGGGGCCGCTGCTCCGGGCCGACGATCTCGCCGGTTCCGGCGCGATTCCCCGGCCAGGGGATGACGGGGAAATCGCCCCCGGCCTCTCGCCCGGCGGCACCGACTCGGCGACAGTGTGAGCCGGGAATGGACATGGTGCGAAGGACATGGCACGGCGGCAGCTCGATCTTTTCGGCGAGGACGCGCAAGGCGAACTCTTCCAGGAGCCGTCACCGGCGGGTCACGCGCCGCTCGTCCCCGACCTCGACGACATCCGTGCCCGTCTCTACGGCCTGCTCGCGAAGGCACGCGCCGCGAAGACGCTGCCCTGGGACCAGGAGCGGACACGCCTCTACTGCACGGTGTTCCCGCAGATGGCGAGCTGGCTGCCCGTCGCGGAGGCCGACCAGTTGCGCTTCGACTTCGCGCGGGAATTGGAACGGCTGACCAACGCGGCCTGATCCTCACGCCGCCTGCTTGCGTCCCGCCTCGCCGATCGCCGCGAGGCGGCGCAGGATCACGGTCGCGCCCTTGAGACGTTGCTCTGGCGTCGCCCAATCGCGCACGAGCACGACCTTGTGGTCGGGCCTGAGCTTGGCGAGCGCGCCCTGTTCGGTGATGTACTGCACGAGGCCCTGCGGGTTGGGCGGGCGGCTGTCGCGGAAGGTGAGGACGCACCCCTTGGGGCCGGCGTCGATCTTCTCCACCCCCGCCTTTCGGCACAGCGCCTTCAGGACGACCACCTTGAGAAGATGATCGGCCTCAGGCGGAAGCGGCCCAAAGCGGTCCACGAGTTCCGCGCCGAAGCCGTCGATCTCCGCATCCTCGCGCAGATCGCCCAGACGGCGGTACAGCGACAGGCGCAGGTTCAGGTCCTCGATATAGGTCTCGGGCAACAGCACCGGCGTGCCGACCGTGATCTGCGGCGACCATTCCGACTCGGCGACGACCGCATGGCCCGCCTGAATCTCCGCGATCGCCTCCTGCAACATCTGTTGGTAGAGTTCGTAACCGACCTCGCGAATGTGACCGGACTGCTCCTCGCCGAGGAGGTTCCCGGCACCGCGAATGTCGAGGTCGTGGCTCGCGAGCTGGAAACCGGCGCCGAGGCTGTCGAGCGACTGCAACACTTTGAGGCGGCGCTCCGCCGTGTCGGTGAGCTTCTTCCTTTCCGGCGTGGTGAAGTAGGCGTAGGCGCGCGTCTTGGAACGGCCGACACGCCCCTTGAGCTGGTAGAGTTGGGCAAGGCCGAACATGTCGGCACGATGCACGATCAGCGTGTTGGCGGTCGGGATGTCGAGCCCGGACTCCACGATCGAGGTCGACAGAAGCACGTCGTACTTGCCGTCGTAGAACGCGTTCATCACGTCGTCGAGTTCGGTCGCGGACATCTGGCCGTGCGCCATGGCAACGGTGACTTCCGGAACGTTCGCGGCAAGCCATTCGCGCCGCTCGGTAAGATCGGCGATCTTCGGACAGACGTAGAATGCTTGGCCGCCGCGATAATGCTCGCGCAACAGCGCCTCGCGCACGACGATGCCGTCGAACGGCGTCACGAACGTCCGCACCGCGAGGCGATCGACCGGCGGTGTCGCAATCAGCGAGAGCTCGCGCACGCCCGTCAAGGCAAGTTGCAGCGTGCGCGGGATCGGCGTCGCCGTCAGCGTCAACACGTGCACGTCGGAACGCAGCTCCTTCAACCGCTCCTTGTGCGCGACGCCGAAGTGCTGCTCCTCGTCGACGATCAGAAGTCCGAGGTCCTTGAAGGTGATCGACTTGCCGAGCAACGCATGCGTTCCGACGACGATGTCGACCGAGCCGTCGGCGAGCCCTTTCTTCGTCTCGTTCAAATCCTTGGTCGGCACGAGACGCGACGCTTGCCGCACCACCACCGGAAGGTTCTCGAAGCGCGCGCGGAACGTCTTGAAATGCTGGCGCGCGAGCAGCGTCGTCGGGACGACGACTGCGACCTGCCTACCCGTCAAGACCGCGACGAAGGCGGCGCGCAGAGCAACTTCGGTCTTGCCGAAACCGACATCGCCGCACACGAGCCGGTCCATCGGCTTGCCGGCGGCAAGGTCGTCGAGCACGGCGTCGATCGCCGTCGCCTGATCCTCGGTTTCCTCATAAGGAAAGCGCGCGCGGAACTCGTCGTAGGCGCCATCCGCCGGCGTGAAGGCCGGCGCCTTGCGCAAGGCCCGCTCGGCCGCCACCTTGATCAGCGCGCCGGCCATCTCGCGCAGGCGTTCCTTCATCTTGGCCTTGCGCGCCTGCCAACCACCGCCGCCGAGACGATCGAGCTGCACCTCGGCATCGTCGGACCCGTAGCGGGACAGGAGTTCGATGTTTTCAACCGGCAGGTAGAGCTTGGCGTCGCCAGCGTAGTGGATCTCGAGGCAATCATGCGGCGCGCCCGCTGCCTCGATCGTCCTCAGACCGGCGAAGCGCCCGATGCCATGCTCGACATGCACCACCACGTCGCTCGGCGAGAGGCTCGTGACCTCGGAGATGAAGTCGGCCGCCTTCTTGCGCCGCTTCTGCGGGCGAACGAGGCGGTCCCCGAGGATGTCTTGTTCGGAGATGAGCGCAAGCGCGTCGGTTTCATAGCCGGCTTCGAGCGGAAGCACGGCAAGACCGACGGTCGCCTCGGGCAGCGTCGCGATGTCCGTTGCGGTCGCGATCTCTTTGACGGCCGAGATGCCATGGTCCTCGAGCACCGGCGCGAGACGTTCCCGCGCGCCGATCGACCACGAGGCGATGACCACGCGCTTGCCCGCGCCGTGCAACGCCGCGACATGTTTTGCGACCGCATCGAACACGTTCGATCGGTCGCCCGCTCGCTCGGCTGCAAAGGAACGTCCGGGCCTGACCCCGAGATCGATCGCGGCGCCCGTGCTGACCTGCTCCGCGAACGGCGTCAGCCGTGCATGCGGCGCTCGCCGCAAGAACGCCGCCCACTCGGCCGGCACTTGATAGAGCCGATCCGGTGGCAGCGGCTTGTAGCTGCCGCCGTCGCCGGCCTGTTCCATCGCCCGGCGGCGGGCGTCGTAATAGTCCGCGATCGTGTCGAAGCGCTCGCGCGCCGCATCGTCGGCGTGATGGTCGAGGATGAGCGGAACCTCACCCACGTAGTCGAACAGCGTTTCGAGGCGGTCATGGAACAGCGGCAGCCAATGCTCGAGGCCTTGATATCGACGGCCGTCGGAGACTGCATCGTAGAGCGGATCGCCCCGCGGCGCGCCGAAGGTCTGCACGAAGCTTTGGCGGAAGCGACTCATCGTGCCCGGTTCGAGCGGGACTTCCGACATCGGCACGAGATCGACGCGGGCGAGCGTGCCGGTCGAGCGCTGGCTCTCGGCATCGAACGAACGGATCGCATCGAGCGTCTCGCCGAAGAAGTCGAGTCGCCAGGGTTCGGGAAGCCCCGGCGGATACAGGTCGACGATGCCGCCCCGCACGGCGTATTCGCCGGTTTCGCGCACCGTCGAGGACCGTAGGTACCCGTTATCTTCAAGCCAGCGGATCAGCTCTTCCATGCGCACGCGATTGCCGACGGCGGCGGAGAAGCTTCGTCCCGAAACGAAATCGCGCGCCGGGACCCGTTGCACGGCGGCGTTTACGGTAGACAGAAGAACCGTTGGCTTCCGCCGCAACTGCCGCCGCGCCAAGCGCGAGAGCGTGGTCATGCGCCGCGCAACGATCTCTGGATTGGGCGAAACGCGGTCGTAGGGCAGGCAGTCCCAGGCCGGGAAGGTGATCGTGGCAAGGTCCGACGCGACGAAAGCAAGACCCCGCCGCAAGGCTTCCATGCGTTCGGCATCGCGACTGATGGCGACCAGAACGGGGCTGCCCTCGCCCCCGCGCGCTGCGGCTTGACGCGCTAGCTCGGCCACGACCGTCGCGGCATATCCATCGGGCACGCCGGTCAGCGTGACCGAGCCCGTATCGGCGAGCGCGTCGAGAGGGATATGGACCATGAGGTTCAGCCGTCGTGCATACCCTTCAGGCGCCGGAACACGGCGCTCGCATAATTCGCAGGCGCGGCCTCCTTGCCGGTCACCCAGGCGAAGAGATCGCGGTCCGGTACTTCGAGAAGGCGCTCGAATTGGGTCAGATCATCCTCGCTCATTGTGTGAATCTCCGCATCTGCAAAACGGCCCATGACCAGGTCCATTTCCTTCGTCCCGCGATGGCGTGCGCGGAACAGAATGCGCCGCCGGCGCAGGTCGAGGCCAGCGCTCGACACGGTGGTTCCGGACATCCGATACTCCTTGAAGGTGCCCGCGTTGCAGGCGAGGTTCTATAGTCGCACCGCCGCGGAGCGGGAAGAGTCGTGCCGGCACCCCTGCCCCGAGCGATACGCCGAACGGGAACCATGCTTCGTCCAGCCCAGCTCGATCCCTTGTTCGCATCGGTCGCAAGCCTCAAGGGCGTCGGCCAGCAGACACGGAAAACACTCGGTCGGCTATTGGGCGACACCGCTGGGGCCGAGCCGCGGGTCATCGATCTCTTGCTGCACGCGCCGACGAGTGCGGTGGACCGCCGGCATCACACGACGGTGGCAGACGCAGCGGTCGGCACGATCTGCACCGTCACCGTTCGCATCGAGGAACATCGCGGACCACCGCTCGGCCGTTCCAATGCGCCCTATCGCGTGCTCACCTCCGACGATACGGCGGACCTCCTGCTCGTTTACTTCGCCGGGGACAAAAGCCATCTCAAGTCGATCTTGCCCATCGGGGCGCAACGCGTCATCTCGGGCCGGATCGAGCTCTATGACGGCATCAAGCAAATCGTGCATCCGGATCACGTGCTCGATCCCTCACGGGCGGGTGCTCTGCCCACCGTCGAGCCGGTCTATCCCTTAACCGAAGGCTTGCACGGAAAGGCACTTGCGCGCGCCATGCAGGATGCCTTGCGGCGTGTTCCGACATTGCCGGAATGGATCGATCCGGAGCAACGCGCGCGATCGGCCTGGCCCGCGTTCGGCGATGCGCTCCGCGCCCTTCACGCACCGGAAACGCCTGACGACGTCGCCATCGACGGCGCAGCCTTCCGACGGCTCGCCTATGACGAACTCTTCGCAGACCAACTCGCGATCAGCCTTCTGCGCGCCCGAGTTCTGCAGGCGCATGGCCGATCGACAACGGGCGATGGACATCTCGTGGCTGCGGTGCGCGCCGCATTGCCTTACACGCTGACGAGAGCGCAGGAGGATGCGGTCGCCGACATCATCGAGGACCTGGGAAAACCCCAGCGCATGCTGCGCCTCCTCCAAGGCGACGTCGGCGCCGGCAAGACCGCGGTCGCGCTCCTCGCCATGGCGCGGGTCGCAGAAGCCGGCCGGCAATCGGCCCTAATGGCGCCGACGGAAATCCTTGCCCGCCAGCACTATAAGACCATCGAGCCGCTCGCACGCGCGGCCGGGCTACGTGTTGCGCTCCTCACCGGACGCGAGAAGGGTCGTGAGCGGGGCGCGCTCCTGGCCGACCTTGCGACTGGGCGGATAGCGATCCTCGTCGGCACGCATGCGTTGTTCCAGGACGACGTGACCTTCGCCGATCTGGCGCTCGCCGTTGTCGACGAACAGCACCGCTTCGGCGTGCATCAACGCCTCGCGCTCGCGGGCAAGGGTGAGGCGGTCGATCTCCTTGTCACGACAGCGACGCCGATTCCGCGCACTCTGGTGATGACCTACTACGGCGACATGGATGTCTCGCGCCTGACCGAAAAACCGGCCGGCCGGCAGCCGATCACCACGCGCGCTGTGCCGCTCGACCGGTTGGACGAGGTCGTACAGGCGGTCGGGCGCGCCATGGCCACGGGGGCGCGCGTCTACTGGGTGTGTCCGCTCGTTTCGGAGTCCGAAAAGGTCGACCAAGCCGCGGCGGAAGCACGCTATGCCGACCTCGTCCACGTGTTCGGTCCCCGGGCCGGTCTCTTGCACGGGCGCATGAAGGCCGCTGACAAGGAGAGCGCGATCTCCGCCTTCGCGCGCGGCGAGATTCGGGTTCTGGTGGCGACGACCGTCGTTGAGGTGGGAATCGACGTGTCCGAAGCGACCGTGATCGTCATCGAGCAAGCCGAGCGCTTCGGCCTGGCGCAACTACATCAACTGCGCGGCCGCGTCGGACGCGGCGAGGAGAAGTCGACCTGTCTCCTACTCTATGATGCGCGCAAGCTGTCCGAGGTCGCGCGCGAGCGATTGACCGTCATCCGCGACACGGAGGATGGTTTTGCCATCGCGGAGGCCGATCTGCGCCTGCGAGGCCCCGGCGAAATCCTCGGAACGAAGCAGTCCGGCCTCCCGGAGACGAAGATCGTGCGCTGGGAAGCGCATGGCGATCTCGTAGCCGTAGCGCGCGACGATGCACGCCTTCTGCTGCAGCGCGACCGTGAATTGACGTCCCCGCGCGGACGTGCGGCGCGACTTCTGCTGCATCTCTTCGGTAAGGCCGAGGCGGTGAAACTGGTCGAGGCCGGATGAGGTACGAAGAGCATCCGATCGCTGCCCGCCATCCGGTGGTGCGCTGGGCTTACTTCATCGCCGGCTGGGTGCTCGTCGTGACCGGTATCGTCGGGCTCGTCCTGCCGGTGATGCCGGGCACTGTATTTCTCATTCTGGCCGCCGCGTGCTTCACGCGTTCCTCGCCGCGTTTTGAGGCGTGGCTGGTAAACCACCCGCGGTGGGGAGCCGGTGTGCGTGCTTGGCGGACCTACGGAGCGATTACCCCGCGCGCCAAAGGCATCGCGATAGGCACGATGGTGGTGAGCATCGTCATTCTCGCCTTCACCGACACGCCGCTCTGGTTGACATTGGTGATCGCCTTGACGCTCGCGATCGTCGCCGCGTGGATCAAGACGCGACCCGACGGTCCGCCACCCGAAGCGTCTTAGCCGCCCTTGGCTTTGCGTGCGGCGCGCTTGATCCTGTTGTCGCGGATCCGTGCCTTGCCGCGCTCCGGCTTCACCACCTGCTGCGCGCGGCCGAACACCATGGCGCTATCCGGAACATCCGCCGTGACCGTCGATCCGGCCGCGATCAACACCTCGTCACCGATCTTGAGCGGC
The DNA here is from genome assembly GCA_041694995.1 of Pseudomonadota bacterium. Lineage (GTDB taxonomy): Bacteria > Pseudomonadota > Alphaproteobacteria > Rhizobiales > UBA4765 > Raskinella. The sequence continues at coordinate 7,445 of JBGFRS010000036.1, forward strand.
GCAACCAGCGTCACGTTGGAGCCGACAAACACGTGCTTGCCGATCACCGTTGGATGCTTATCGGCACCATCGAAGTTGCAGGTGATGGTGCCGGCACCGACATTTGTCCCCTCGCCGATGGTCGCGTCGCCGAGATAGGCGAGATGGTTGGCCTCCACCTTCGTCTGCAGGGCCGTTCGATTCACCTCGACGAAATTACCGACATGGACGTCGGCGCCGATGCGACTTTTCGGCCGGATGCGGGCGAAAGGTCCGATCCGAGCCCCACGCGCCACCGTGCAACCGGCCAAATGCGAGAAGGCGTGAATTTCGACGCCCGTTTCGATGCTCACGCCGGGGCCGAAGACGACGTGCGGGCCAACCCAGGTGTCGGCGCTGAGACGCGTATCGTGGGCGAAGAACACGGTCTCTGGCGCAACGAGCGTCGCGCCTTCCTCCATGGCCGCGCTGCGCAGGCGGCGCTGCATCACCGCCTCGGCGTCCGCGAGCTGCGCACGGCTGTTGACGCCCATGATGTCGGCTTCGTCGACCGTGACGGCCGCCACCCGCAGGCCGCGCTGCGCAGCGATCTCGACGACATCGGTCAGGTAGTACTCTCCCTTTGCGTTCGCGTTCCCGATTGCGTCGAGCAGTGGCAGTGCCTGGCTGGCCGCCAGCGCCATCAACCCGCCATTGCAGAGCGTCACGCGCTTCTCCTGCGGGTTCGCATCCTTGTCTTCACGGACGGCAACGACACGGTCCCCTTCCCGCAACACCCGACCGTAACCGGTCGGATTGGCGGCTTCGAAAGCGGCAACGACCGCGACCGCTCCGGCGGCGAGCGGTGTGCGCAAACGGCGAAAGGTATCGGCCGTCACGAGCGGCGTGTCGCCGAAGGCAATGATGATGTCATCGCTAGCCGCCGCAATCGCCGCTCGCGCCGCGAGTACGGCGTGCGCCGTGCCAAGCCGGTCATATTGTGTAAAGCCCGTGGCGCCCGGCACCACCGCGCGCACGGCTGCGACGACATCCTCGCGCCCGGGCCCCACGACGATGGCGAGCGCATCGCTGCCCGCTTCATGCGCTGCGGCCGCGACATGCACGACCATCGGGCGGTGGGCCACCTCGTGCAGCACCTTCGGCCGCATCGATTTCATGCGCGTGCCCTCGCCAGCGGCGAGGAGAATGATGGAGAGGTTGCGTGCCGGCATCGAATCCTCGTTGTGGCGCGGGAATAGCGCGTGCCGCGGCGCAGGGGGAGAGAGATAATCGCGACCGCAACACTGATTCGCGAGCGCGGCGACATGACGACGAAGAAGCGACAGGCGACGATCGAGGACCTGATCGAACAGGAACCAGGGCGCCTGGAGGCGATCTGGCGGGAAATCCGCCTGCCGGCGCTGTGGACGATGATTGCGTTTGGCGCCATGTCCGTCGTCGTTCTGGTCGGCACGACCGAGCGCGGTGAGGAGCGCGTCGCGGAGATCCCACGCGCCGTGGCCACGCTCGTCGGGCGGTCGATCTCGGAGACGGGGTCGGAAGTCGCACGTGTCGAGCAGGAAATCGCCGCCCTGCGCGACGAGACCCGCCGCACGCAGGCCGAGCGGTCTCGGCTCGAACAGCGGCTCGCACTGCTCGAACGCGGCATGGACGACGTCACTGGATCAATCCGCCGGATTGGACGCGACGAGGTGACCGGCTCGATCCCTACAGCCCCTCGAGAGCTGTCGCGAGCGGAGACTGCACCGGCCCAAACGCCACAGGTTCAGGCTCCAACACCTGCACCGGGTACCGCGGCGAGCACCTCATCCCTGCCGACACCGCTCGCACGGCCGGAGGCAGCGCCTGCTGGCGGCGTCACTCTTGCGACCCGAACGCAGTTCGGTGTCGATGTCGGATCAGAGCCGACGCTATCGGCGCTTCGACTGCGTTGGCAGCGGCTCGCTGAACGGCACGCCGCACTTCTCGGCTCCCTCGAGCCGGTCATCGCAATCAAGGACGGCCCGAACGGCCAACCCGTGCTGTCCATCGTCGCCGGGCCGATCGGTGACGTCTCGGAGGCAGCGGCGCTCTGCGCGCGCCTCCGCGCGGCCGGAGCATCGGCCTGCCGGCCGGCCTCCTTCGACGGGCAGCGCCTGGCCCTGCGCTGAGGCTGTACCGCGCAACGAGCGCGTTGCCGGCCGCGCACAAAAGCGTTACGCCTTCGCGCTTCCTCAGAGCGAAGGCGCATCCATGGCGAAGACGTCGGAGACGACGCGGGCTTATCTCGTCCTGGCGGTCATGCCGCTGTTCTTCTCGTCGAATCTCGTCCTCGGACGAGCGGCGGTCGAAACCGTCGACCCCTTCACGCTCGCCTTCTTCCGGTGGGGGCTCGCAGCAGCGATCCTCGTGATCATCGCCTGGGTCGCACTCCGCGCGCATCTTGACGCGCTGCGCGCGCAGTGGCGCGCACTCCTCATCCTCGGCTTCCTCGGCATGTGGCTCTGCGGTGCGATTGTCTATCTCGCCTTGCAGGTGACGACCGCGACGAACGCCACGCTGATCTACACCGCGAGCCCGATCTTCGTGCTGTTAATCGAAGCCGCGCGCGGCCGCCCGATCGGCAAGCGCGAGATGGCGGGCATCGCTGCTGCCCTCGCCGGCGTCGGCATCATCGTCTTCAAGGCTGATCTCGGCGCGTTTCTCACGTTCCGCTTCAATCTCGGCGATCTCGGTATTCTCGTGTGCGCCTTCGCCTGGGCAGTCTATTCTGTCGTCTTGAAGCGGAAGGGCCTGCGCGATCTGCCGACCTTGCCGGTGTTCACGGCGATCGCGGTGGTCGGGGCCGTAACTCTGCTGCCGTTCATGGCGATCGAGTCGCTCGCCCTCGCGCGCTTTCCCCATACGCTCTCGGCATGGGCGTCGATCCTCGCGCTCGCGATCGTGCCCTCGATCCTCGCGTTCGGCGCATATCAGTACGGGGTCAAGGCGGTTGGTCCGGCGATCACCGCGATCTTCATGTATCTCCTGCCGGTCTACGGGGTGGCGATGGCCGTGTTCTTCCTCGGCGAGGCGCTTGCCCCGTTTCACCTTCTCGGCATGGCGCTCGTCGTCGCAGGCGTTGTCCTCGCGACGGCGCCAGGGGATTTGCTCGAACGGCTGAAGGCGCGCGCGGCCGGTGCCTGACGCACCCCGAGGAATCGGCTCAAGGCTTTGGAATGGCGCCTGCTCGCCCCGAACCACCATATGCCTATGGCGCCGCGCTTTCGCTTGATCCCTTGGGCCGCGCGGCTTAGACCGTCGCCACCCTGACGGGCGGGTAGCTCAGTGGTAGAGCACGTGACTTTTAATCATGTGGTCGAGGGTTCGATCCCCTCCCCGCTCACCAATCCCTCCGCTGTCATCAATCTAAAATTTTGCGCTAACAGAGCGCAACCTGCCCACATGCTGAGTGCCGATGCAGTCCGATCCCCGCTTTCTGATTGATCTTCAACGCACGCCCAACTCTCGCCGAAAAAACTCAACGACGCCAGCGCGCGCTCTCTCCGTTTGCTGCGCGTTGTAACGAATGCGGACCTCGCCGCCCTTGCCGAGATGCGCAAACGGATCGACAATGGACATGTCCGGGCCGCGCCGATCGAACGCATGTGTGGCTCCAGCAGCCATCTGGAGTTCGACGGTCCGGCGGTCCGAGGGGGGAAGACCCGCCACTAGTCCGGCGCAGGTATCCGGCCGGTCGTAATCGTCGAGTTCCGCAGCATTGATCAGTACAGCGGCACCCGTCAGTTCTCGGAAGTCGTACCCCGGCACCTTGTTGTAGACCCAGCATACGGGATAGAATGGCGCGTGTGCTGCAAAGCGCAGGCCGGGTGCGGCAAACCTTTCCGTGTAAGCCCTTGTGGCCGTGAGCATGGCTACAACACCACCCCATGAGAAGCCCAACACGCCGATCCGCGACTTATCGATCGCCTCGTGCGCGGCGAGAAAAGCGAGCGCCCCGTACGCGTCGGGAAGCGTTTCGGGTACGCCCCTCGGCCGACGCAGCGGCCCGCCCTGCGGCCAGCGTGCCGACCACATATCGATTTCCAGTGTACCGATGCCGGCGCGTTGCAGCGCCTCCGCATAGTCGATCAAGCGGCTGTCCACGCCGCCCGACCCGTGCACGATGACGACCGCCGGCATCGGCCGCGGCGCCGCGTTTGGCAGGGTCAGTCGGCCAGCCACAGTCAGCGTCCCGTCGCCGGCTACGCGAAACGAAACATAGGCGTAGGGTTCAGGCGTCGCGGGCTGGACATGTGTCGGCTGTGCCCTCGCCGCCGACACCACTGCGACAGCGACAAGCACCATCACAGCGGCTGCACCGCTGCAGGCGATGGATTTCATCCACTTTATCATGACGTCGTTTCCTCCATCGCGCCGGCAGCACATGAGCACCCCTCCGAGCAAGCCAAAAGGCGGCCCGATCCAAGGTAGCACCTAGCGCCGCGACACCACCTTGTCACGCCGCACCCTTCAAAGGTGGGGTTGCAGTCCAAAAGAGACAATCTAGTAAAGACTGAGAAATGCTATCATGCATTTTTCGATCAATGCAATAGGATGTCCGCGCTCAGCAGGGCCATTCAAAGAATCCGTCCGGTGACGACTGCAACGGCTTCGGCTCGATCCTCGCGGAAGTTCTCGCGCGCCTCGGGCACGGACAAGCCCGTGGAGCGAATGAGGGATAGCACGAGG
>JBGFRS010000030.1:0-62187 GCA_041694995.1 Pseudomonadota bacterium
CTTCCAGCATCTCTACAACCATCACCGCCCCCACGGCGCACTCGACGGCCTCACTCCAAACGAGTATCTCCAAATCTCCCGAGACCGGACCCCCAATCCGTCTCATATGTCCTGAGCGCGGCCAGTGTATCGCTTCCCCGACGGACAGGACCTGCCCCCGGGAGAGTGCCCATGCTCGCGAATGCGCCGCGTTCCCTCGACTTCGACCTCGGCGAAGAGGCCAACATGCTGCGCGACACGGTGCGCGATTTCGCGCGGGAGAAGATCGCGCCGCTCGCCGCCAAGATCGACAAGGAGGACTGGTTCCCGCGCCACCTCTGGCCGGAGATGGGCGCGCTCGGCCTGCACGGCATCACGGTCGAGGAGGAATGGGGCGGGGCGGGGCTCGGCTACCTGCACCATTGCGTGGCGATGGAGGAGGTGTCGCGCGCCTCGGGCTCGGTCGGCCTGTCGTACGGCGCGCACTCGAATCTGTGCGTCAACCAGCTGCGGCGCTGGGGCAATGACGACCAGAAGAAGCGCTATCTCGGCAAGCTCGTCTCGGGCGAGCATCTCGGCGCGCTCGCCATGTCCGAGCCGGGCGCGGGCTCCGACGTCGTCTCGATGCGGCTGAAGGCCGAGAAGAAGGGCGACCGCTACGTGCTCAACGGCACCAAGATGTGGATCACCAACGCGCCGCAGGCGGACACGCTCATCGTCTATGCCAAGACCGACCCGAATGCGGGCCCGCGCGGCATCTCCGCCTTCCTCGTCGAGAAGGGGTTCAAGGGCTTCTCGGTCGCGCAGAAGCTCGACAAGGTCGGCATGCGCGGTTCGGAGACGGGCGAACTCGTCTTCGAGGATTGCGAGGTGCCGGGGGAGAACCTCGTCGGCGAAGTCGGCAAGGGCATCGCGATCCTGATGTCCGGGCTCGACTACGAGCGCGTGGTGCTGTCCGCCGGCTCGCTCGGCCTCATGCAGGCGTGCATGGACGTGGTGATGCCCTACGTCCACGAGCGCAAGCAGTTCGGCAAGTCGATCGGGGAATTCCAATTGGTGCAGGGCAAGATCGCCGACATGTACGTCACCATGAACGCGGCGAAGGCGTACTCCTACGCCGTGGCCAAAGCCTGTGATCGCGGCGAGACGACGCGCGAGGACGCCGCCGGCGCGATCCTGTTCGCCTCCGAGAAGGCGACGCAGATGGCGCTCGACGCCATCCAGCTCCTCGGCGGCAACGGCTACATCAACGACTACCCGACCGGGCGGCTCCTGCGCGACGCCAAGCTCTACGAGATCGGCGCGGGCACGTCCGAAATCCGCCGCATGCTGATCGGCCGGGAGCTGTTCGCGAAGACGGCGTGAGGGGGGTGCGCGGAACGACGTGTCACCGCCGTCTTGGCCGACCTCACGTCCCCGGGCGAGACCCTGGGGACCATCCGGCGATGAGGTTCATGGTCCCCGGCTCTGCGCTGTGCTCCGGCCGGGGACGTGACCCGCGCGTCGTTCCGGACGCCGGAAGCGTCAGCGGATAGCGATCCGGAATCCCGAGTGGGACTTGGCGCAGCCGCGCTAATCGCTTCGTGCCGCTTCGGCGGCTACATGGCCGGCGAGCGTCGTGACGAACATCTTAAGGCTTGTGAGATCGGAAAGTTGCGCAAAATCGCCAGATGTGGATGCCGAACGTTGGGATGAAAGAACACACGCGGACGTGTAGAGTTGTTCTTGGACGAGACGCTGGCAAAGAATTTCGTAGCGCTTTAGATAGGACGCTCCTTGAAATTCTTTGAACACGGGAAAATGAGGGGACCGATCTGTAATCGGTCGGCGGGATTCAGGCGCGTCTTCCACCATCATCATCCAGCCGACGAACGGTCTGGGATGTTTACCGAAAGCGTGCTCGCGATACGCCGTCCATAGATCGTGCGCTGTTCCGATCGCTTCCTCGGCCCGGTTGTTAAAGTTGTTGCCGAACGAAGGGCCGACCTGGCTTTTGAGTTCAATGGCCGCTACCAGCCGCTTCTCGTGCGTCACCAAGACGTCCCACAGCTTGGTTGGGCGGAAATACCCGGGCAGCGTCACCACCGCGCGCTGTTGATGAATGACGGCGCCCTTCAAGCCATTTGCATTCACGATGTCGATGAGCAGGGCCAGAAACCCGTCCATGTTCTTGCCAGCGGTCACGCCCGCCCGCTCGCCTTGATCGGCCTTTCCGGATTCAATCTGCTTCTGGCGGGCTTTCTCGCGATTCCCCCAGAATGCCATTGTCGCTTCACGCGCTTTTCTTTCGTAATCGGCCAGTTCAATCGCCATTAACACCCGTTCCCGCTGAGCGCAGCGCGTTCCCCTGCATCCAATCCATAAAGTTCAAAAACAACCTGATTGCAGGCAACCGCATCGTCGGACTCCGCGGCGGCGATCAGCCGCTCACGGAGTTTCACGGGGACGGAGCCCCATGCCGGAATGCGAATGCGCCGCAGGTACTGAGCCTGAAAGCGTAGGTATCCGCCGCGCATTTTGGTCGAGTAGGTGGCTACGAATAGTCGGGCAATGCCGGATTTGAGTACGGCCTGCAGCGCGCGCAGGTCCCATTGGTCTGATGTTATGAAGTAAAGGTTGTGATGCGGATAAAGGCCATCGTTCTCGTAAACGACATGCGCTTCGCCCTTGATGTCGGGAATGAGAAGCTTGGCCTTGTGGGCAATGGCCGGATAAATCCGATCAATGGTGCGATACCAATTGGCCCGTGACTTCTGAGCGACGTGCCGTCGCTCGATTTGCGGGCGACGCGCCTCAAGATAGGCGCGCAAGCGCGGGTACGCATCAAGGTCTACCAGCTTGCCGTTCTCGGAGAAGGGATTGATGACGCCTAGCCCGCGCCATTTGACGAAGCCGTGCTGTATATCGCGCGTCATCGCGAGCGGAAGTTTGCGGTCGTCCTCCACGTCGAGCTCATCAAAGAGGCCGACGAACGCTTGATCCGCTCCAGTCGCAACGCCGATCCCGACTTTGCAGCCGGCCTCTTCCAAGGCGGGAAAGAATTTCTCCAAGCGGCGAACGAGCGCGAGCTGATCCAGCGATTCCAAAATCCAGGGTTCGCTGCCTGCGGTAACGCCGCGCAACTCTTTGACGCCGGAGTTCGCGGTCGGGCTATCGCGACTGGTAAGCGTTCGGGCAAGCGCGGCAAGCGCGTCTGCGTCAATCTCCGGACGATGAGCGATCCGCGTCGCTTGCGCCGGTTCATTTGCGATCACGGTAATAGCGGGATAGGCGGACACCGCGCTTAGAAATGCCGGCGTATCGACCATGTCGACGTAGGTCTTTAGATGAAACCGTTTCGCGACGAGGTCTCGAAGCGGTCCGCCGTAGCGGTTCTTCATCCAGCGGTCGGCGCAAATGAAGCCGACATGCCCGCCAGGTTTTAGGGTTTCGAGCGAGCGTTCGATGAATGGAACGTAGATATCAGCGCGGTCGTAAATTGTGCGGTAACGCGCGCGGTACTCGGCCATGAGCGCTTCCGCGATCATTTCCTGGCGCACGTATGGCGGGTTGCCGACGACGACATCAAACCCCTCATCGAGGTCGACAAGGAGAAAATCTCCGAAAACAAGCCACTGATCCGCAAGATTGTGCGCTTCGGACGCCGTCAGACCGCCGTTTTTGAGATGAGCAATGACTTTGTCCCGCGTTTCAACGAAGCTGTCGCGATGCAATTCGACCGCGCGGATCGCGTTCGCTAGCAAGCGACACGGTTCGGGCCGCCCGGCTTTGCGCCACGACGCCAGCAGCCGGTGGATAGCAGGGATCAAAAAATCCCCGCCGCCGAACGAAGGCTCCAGCAGGCGCATCGACGCGAGGGGACGATCAGTCGTGTAGCCCGTGAGGTCGAGCAGGAATTCTACGACCTCGCGACGCGTGAACACCGCGCCCCGCTGTTCGATTCCAGCGGAGGCCAGAGCGTGCACCGCCGTCGTTACCGGGCACTCCCCGAAGAGGTTGGGTCGATGGACGTTGATTTGCGGGATGAGCATCATAGGGAACAAAATTAGAACATGGGGGGGCCGCAGTCAAGGACGGTCTTGCTCTCGCGCGCAAACCAGGCCGCCGCGTTTGACAGGATCGCTTGCCGGCACCGCGCTCGGCTTGGCGGACCCGGTTAGCGATGGACTGCACGGTCGGCTCGAACTCCCGTCCCCGGGCGAGCCCGCGGGGCAAGACCCTGGGGATCATCCGCCGTTGAGGTTCATGGTCCCCGGCTCTGCGCTGTGCTCCGGCCGGGGACGTGAGGCACGTCATTCGCTCCGCTCGCGATGAGAAGCCCTCGAACATCGGCATGTCTGGTGTAGCTGGTGGTCGGCGACGTGGCCTGTCAACGATGCGCCCGCTTTTGAGATGGCAAGCACGCCACCCCTGGACGCACCGCTCGCCCCCGGCCACCATGCCCCTTCTGCCCGGAGCCTGCGCCATGCCGCTGTCCAATTCCCGCATCGCCTGGTTCAACGGCGCCTATGTGCCGGAGCGCGACGTGGTCGTGCCGTTCCGCGACCGCTCGTGGAAGTACGGCGACGGCTGCTTCGACATGACGCGCACCTTCAACGGCGCACCGTTCCGCCTGAAGGAGCACATCGAGCGCTTCTACCGCTCGCTCAATTATCTGCGCATCGATCCGGGGCTCGCGCCGAAGGAGATGATCGCGATCTCGGAAGAGGTCGTGGCGAAGAACGAGCATCTGCGCGCGGCGGCGGGCGATTGGTGGGTCGGTCAGCGCGTCTCGCGCGGCGTCGACGCGGTCGGCGACGAGGGCTGGGAGCATATGGGCCCGAACGTCGTTATCGACGTGATGCCGCTGCCCTTGAAGAAGCGGGCGCGCATGTTCCGCGACGGCGCGACCGTGATGACGACCGCGCTTCGGCGCACGGCGCCGACCATGCTCTCGCCGCGCGCGAAGACGCACAACTACCTCAACATGGTCATCGCCGAGCAGCCGGTGAAGGCGGTCGACCCGGATGCCTGGGCGCTTCTTCTGGACGAGAACGGCAATCTCGCCGAGGGCATCGGCTCGAACATCTTCCTCGTGCGCGACGGCGCGCTGGTGACCCCGCGCGAGCGCTACGTGCTGCCCGGCATCTCGCGGCAGATGACCATCGACTGCGCGCGGGAACTCGGCATCCCGTGCGAGGAGCGCGACATCGACCTGTTCGATGCGGCGAACGCCGAGGAGATGTTCTTAACCTCGACGAGCCTGTGCATCCTCCCCGTCAAGACCTTCGACGGGCGCGTGGTGGGCGAGGGGACGGTGCCGGGGCCCGTCACCGCGCGGCTCATCGGGCGCTATGCGCGCAATGTCGGCTGCGACTTCGTGCAGCAATATCTCGACCGGCTTGGGTGAGGCGGATGGCGCGCCGCGCGGGCACAGCGCTGGCCGGCCCCATGGCGCTCGCCGCCTGCATCGCGGGTGCACAGCCTCTGCCGCCGCCATCGACATCGGTCAGATCAACCTTGTCGATGGCCGCCATATTCAGATTGGCGAAGCGCGAAATCGTGAAGAAGCGCGCTTCCTCGATGCGGTTCGCGCGGCCGGTTGCGGATGGTTCACGACCGTGGTCGGGCCCGGCTCGGACGCCGCGCACGCCCACCACCTGCACTTCGACGCCCTGCCGCGCGGCGCGACCGGCCGCAGCCGCTGGTGCGAGTGATTAGTCCCGCAACCCTTTGGAAATGCACATGTCTTTGCCCCTCGACCCGCCTCTTCGCGACCGCATCCTCTCTGCCGTGCACGACGGCCCGGGAGGCTGCAGCGGAGATCGAGGCTGCTGTGGCGGCCTTCGCGCAGCGACAAATTCCTCGCCAACAATCCGCCGCGCGTCCTCTTCAACGGCTTTTTCGCCGAGGGCTACGAGCTTGCGCCCGGCAGCGACGCCGAACGCACGCTTGGCGTCGCGCATCTGGCGGTGAACGGTGCACCTCTCGAGACCTTCACGACGCCGGCCTACCTCGACACGCGCGTCTATGCCCTCTACGACCGCGTTACGGCGCTGTGCTATGGCCCGATCGGGCGTGGGGTTCATGGCTTTGACGAGAGGGTGAACCTTGCTTCACTCGAACGTGTTACGGGAGTGATGGCGCTGTTCATGGCCGAGTGGTGCGGGGTCGAGCCCGTTGCTTAAACGGCGGCACAAATGAAGGATGATTATTGAAGGATGATCTATGCTGAAGATCTGGGGGCGCATCAACTCGATCAATGTGCAGAAGGTGGTGTGGGCGGCGGGCGAGGTCGGCCAGCCCTTCGAGCGCATCGACGCGGGCATGGCATACGGGGTGGTCGACACGCCGGAATACCGCGCAAAGAACCCGAACGGGCTCGTGCCCTGCCTGGAGGACGGTGACCTCGTCCTCTGGGAGTCGAACGCCATCGTCCGCTACCTCGCTGCACAATACGCACCAGGCACGCTGTGGCCGACCGATCCCAAGGTGCGTGCGCAAGCCGACAAATGGATGGACTGGCAGGCAACGGGCTTTTATGCCGCCATGCACCCGGCCTTCATGGGTCTCGTGCGGACGCCCCCCGAGAAGCGCGACCAGGCGGCGATCGCGACCTCGATCGAAAAGTTCGAGGCCGGGATGGCGACCCTCGACGCCCAGCTCGCAAAGACCTCGTTCGTCAGCGGGTCCGCCTTCGGCATGGCCGACATCGCGCTCGGCGTGGTCGTTCATCGCTGGCTCAACATGCCGGTCACCCGCAAACCGGCGCCGAACGTCGCGCGCTGGTACGGCGTGATCGCCGCACGCCCCGCCGCGAAGCCCGCGCTGCCCTTGCCCGTCACTTGATGACGGCGCGTTTCGGCGCGAGGCTCAAAGATGGCGATCGTCTTTCATTCCCTGACGGCGGACCGGTGGCCCGATCTCGAAGACCTGTTCGGGCCGGAGCGCGGCGCGAATTCCGGGTGTTGGTGTCTATGGCCGCGCGTGCCGAACGCCGAGTGGCAGGGCCTTGATCGGGAAGCGCGCAAGGCCCGCTTCCGCGCCGTTGTTGAAGCCGGGCCGCCGCCGGGTATTCTCGCCTATGACAACGAAACGGCGGTCGGCTGGGTCTCGGTGGGGCCGCGGCCAACGGTCGTCCGTTTCAACCGGTCCCGCCTGTCGCGCGACGAGACGCGGGACGCGGTCTTCGCCATCACGTGCTTCTACGTACGGAGCGGGCATCGCCGGTCGGGGATAATGCCGCTCCTCCTCGACGCGGCGATCGCCTTTGCGCGGGAGAACGGCGCCTCCGCCGTTGATGCCTGCCCGATCGACACTGAACGCAAGCTCATCTGGGGCGAGGGGTTCGTCGGTCTTTTTCGGGTTTTCCAGGCTGCCGGCTTTGTCGAAGTTGCACGGCGCTCCCCAACACGGCCGCTCATGCGGTTGAAGCTCAAGAATTGCGACCAAAGCCGGGAACGTTGAACCCCACACCGTGGTGTTGCGACGAAATCACGGCGAAACGCTCTGCGACATCGGGCCGAAATGCGTTCACCGCATCTTAGGAACATCGCGGTCAACACTGTGGCGTCGCGGCCATAGCGGTCCTTCCGCGAAGCAGCTACGCGGGTCGCAACATCAGCTCCCGTTTCAGCGGGGCATGGGGATCAGTTTCGTGTTGTCTTTCTCTTCTCTTGCCGGGCGTGTTGCTCTCTTCGTCATGGGCCATGTGGTCGTGCTCGGGCTCGTTGCCGTCCTGTCGATGTCGGCCGGTCGGGCCGGACCGGACGTGGCGGGCGCGCCTGCGGAAACCGTCGTGACCGGTAGCGTCCATCACTAAAACCCGGCCGCGCGGGAGCGGAGCACCGCCGCAGCGCGAGATGTTCTTCGAAATCTCCAAGATCGCTTGGTTTCTCGTCACACCCTCGAACCTGATCGCATTGGCGTTGGTGGGGGGTGCGGCAGCCGCCGTCTGGCGGGACCATGCCCTCGCGCGCGCTCTGCTGCTGCCGGCGGTTCTTGCCTTGGTCTCGGCTGGGCTGACACCGCTCGGCCACGTCCTTCTTTTGCCGCTTGAAGAGCGTTTTCCGGCCTGGCGTGACGAGGGACGTGCGCCCGTCGGCATCATCGTCCTCGGCGGCAGCTTCGACACAGCCGTCTCCGTCGCGCGCGGGCGACCAGCCCTGAACGAATCAGCCGAGCGATTGACCGAAGCGGCCGGCCTCGCGCGCCGGTTTCCAACCGCCCGCCTCGTTTTCACCGGGGGCGACGGACGCCTTCTCGGCGCCGAGGGCAACGAGTCCGACGATGCCGCCCTCGTCTTCGCACAGATGGGGATCGACCCGGCCCGGATCACCTATGAGCTGAGGAGCCGCAACACCTGGGAAAACGCCGTGCTGACGAAAGCCCTCGCCCAGCCCAGAGCCGGTGAGCTCTGGCTGCTCGTGACCTCCGCGTGGCACATGCCGCGCGCCATCGGCGCCTTCCGCGCGGCGGGTTTCGACGTCGTCGCCACACCCGTTGATCATCGCACGCGCGGGGCCGCCGATCTTTTCCGACCCTTCCCCTCGGTCAGCGACGGGTTGCGCCGCACCGATCTGGCGGTGCGCGAATGGATCGGTCTCTTCATGTATCGAATGAGCGGGCGATCGACTGCACTCTTTCCAAAATAATGCTCTATTGCAAATGGTTACATGGATTTGTTCAAGTCGTCTGGAGCCGACAGCCGATACACCCCTTTGAATTCATTGGGGTCGACGGGCTTTCCCTTGCGCAGAATGCCAATCCGTCCTTCGAGCGCCAACCGGACGGCGACGCGTCGAACTGCGGGCATCAGCTTGTGAAAGTCGGGGCCGGGGTCGACCAGGCGAGCTGCCTCGGACGGGCAGATCGACTTCTCCGGACCGTGCGCCGCCACGAGGTCCAAGATGGCCTTTGCGATGGCATCGTCCCGTTGCATAGGAGGTGTGCTTAGGCGTTCATGCGCGGAAGGCCAAGGCCTTCTATGATGTAGATACACATTTGGCATTGGAGGGGGTCATGTCATCCGTCGATCCGATCGTCATCGTGGGGGCCGCGCGCACCGCTATGGGTGGGTTTCAGGGTGACTTCGCCAGCCTGGCAGCGCCCGAACTGGGCGCAGCGGCGATCGACGCCGCCGTAACGCGCGCCGGCGTCGCGAAGGACCAAGTCAGCGAAGTCCTGATGGGCTGCGTGCTCCCGGCCGGGCAGGGACAGGCGCCGGCGCGGCAGGCGTCGATGGGCGCCGGCCTGCCGGACTCTGTGCCGTGCTCGACAGTCAACAAGATGTGCGGCTCCGGCATGAAGACAGTGATGATGGCCGTCGAGGCGCTGCATGCACGCCCGCGCGACGTCATCGTGGCCGGCGGCATGGAGAGCATGACCAACGCGCCATACCTCTTGCTCAAGGCCCGTTCCGGCTATCGCATGGGCCACGGCGAGGTGAAGGATCATATGTTCCTGGACGGCCTCGAGGACGCTTACGACAAGGGGCGGCTGATGGGGACCTTCGCCGAGGACACCGCGCAAGCCTACCAATTCACGCGCCAAGCGCAGGATGAGTTCGCGATGCGCTCGCTGACCCGCGCGCAAGCGGCAACGACGTCTGGCGCCTTTGCGGGCGAGATCGTCCCAGTCACGGTCAAGGGCAAGAAGGGCGATACGGTCATCGCCATCGATGAACAGCCGGGCAAGGCCGACCTCGGCAAAATCCCGACGCTCAAGCCCGCCTTCCGCAAGGATGGCACGGTGACCGCGGCCAATTCCTCCTCGATCTCCGATGGCGCCGCCGCCCTCGTTCTCATGCGGGCGTCTGAGGCCGAGCGGCGGGGCCTCAACCCCCGCGCGCGGGTCGTCGCGCAGACGAGCCACGCCCAGGCGCCGGCCTGGTTCTCGACCGCGCCGATCGGCGCCCTGCGCAAGCTCTTTGAGGCGACCGGCTGGTCGGCTCGCGACGTCGACCTCTTCGAGATCAACGAGGCATTCGCTGTGGTCGCTATGTGCGCCATGCGCGACCTCGACCTGCCCGCCGAGAAGGTGAACGTGAACGGCGGGGCCTGCGCGCTTGGCCACCCGGTCGGCGCCTCGGGCGCGCGCATCCTGGTCACGCTCCTCGCTGCACTTGAGTCGCGAAACCTGCGTAAGGGGGTCGCTTCGCTGTGCATCGGCGGCGGCGAGGCGACCGCGGTCGCAATCGAGCGAATGTCGTGACGCCGCACGACGCGCTAGCGGCGATCTGGCGCGATCTTGATCTGGCGGACGAGGCCCTAGCCGCCGTCACATTGACAGGCTCGGACCCGGCGCTGCCGTCATCCTTCCGGGTTGGAACGGCTGCGCAGGTTGCGATCGCGGCTGTTGCGGCAGCAGCGGCGGAGATGCATCGGCGCCGAATGGGCACGCCACAAACCGTTGCCGTCGACATGCGTCACGCGGCGATCGAATTTCGCAGCGAGCGCTATTGCCGCGTGAACGGCGCGCCGCCGGCTGATCCGTGGGACAAGATTGCCGGGGCGTATCGTTGCCGTGACGGCTGGGTGCGTCTGCACACGAATTTTCCGCATCATCGCGACGGCGTTCTCGCCTTGCTCGATTGCGACTACGACAAAGCGGCGGTCGGCCGCGCGCTTGAAGCGTGGCGTGCGGAGGCGTTCGAGACGGCGGCGACGGACGCCGGGATGGTCGTCGCGGCGCTGCGGAGCTTCGCGGAATGGACGTGCATCCACAGGCCCAGGCACTGCGCGGCCTTCCGCTCATTGCGATTGAGCGCTTCGGTGAGGCGCCGCCGCGGCCGCTGACGGGTGCCGAGCGTCCGCTGCGTGGTATCCGCGTCCTCGATCTCACGCGCATCATCGCGGGGCCGGTCGCAGGCCGCGCGCTCGCCGCGCATGGTGCCGATGTGCTCCGCGTCATTGGCCCGACGCTGCCGACGATCGAAGCAACCGACATCGACGCAGGTCGCGGCAAGCGCTCGGCCCATTGCGACCTTGCGACCGAGGAAGGTCAGGCGACCTTGCGCACGCTGGTTCGTCAGGCGGACGTCGTCGTGCAGTCCTATCGGCCGGGGGCGCTCGCCGCGCGCGGCTTCAGCCCACACGACCTCGTTCGCCTCCGCCCCGGTCTTGTCGTCGTTTCCCTGTCGGCCTACGGCCATGTCGGACCATGGGCGCACAAGCGCGGCTTCGACAGCCTGGTGCAGACGGCGACCGGTCTCAATGTGGCCGAGGCTGACGCCGCTGGCCTTGACGCACCACGCCCTCTGCCGGCGCAAGCGCTCGACCATGCTTCGGGCTATCTCATGGCACTGGGCGCGATCGCGGGTCTGTTGCGGCAGGTCGATCAGGGTGGCGGTTGGCTCATTCGCGTGTCGCTCGCGGGCACGGGCGCATGGCTGCGCGGTCTTGGTCGCGTTTCTGATGGTCTTGATGCAGAGGATCCGCGTTTCAAGGACGTTGCTGATCTCCTTGAGACGTCTGCGTCAGGCTATGGTCACCTGACGGCCGTGCGTCACGCGGCCATGATGTCGGTGACGCCGCCGCGATGGGATCGCCCCTCCGGGCCGTTCGGCACGGATGCGCCGAGCTGGTCCGCTTAGCCGCGCACGGCGGCAAGCGCCGTCGACGCAAATTGGCGGCGATAGAGGACGACGGCCACCGCCGTCGTCGTCAGGACGAGCACCACGGGGCCTACGAACCAACCGAGGTAACCGAGCGCAAAGAAGAAGGCACGGAGCCCGCGATTGAAATGAGCGGAGGCCGCGATCTGCATGGCGGCGGCTTTGCGGGCCTGCGCCAACATGCGTTCCCGCGAGCCTTCCTCGTGCATGACGGCGCCCATCATGATCGCGGCGTAGTTGAAGACGCGATAGGCCCAAGCGAATTTGAAGAAGGCATAGACGAAGATCACGGCGAGGCCGAACACCTTGAGTTCCCACACGGCGCGCGAGGTCGGCTCGGACAAGGGCAAGTAGGCTGTGATCGCCATCGCTTCTTCCGGCGCGCGCATGAGCGCGAGCGCGCCGCCGACAGCGAGCAGCGAGGTCGAGGCAAAGAAGGCGGTGCCTTGCTGGAGCCCGGTCATGATGGCGGTGTCGACGATGCGGTTCTCCCGCTCGACCATCGTCTCTATCCACTTGACGCGCTCGGCGTTCATCATGGCGGTCAAGCTGCGGTCACCGAAGCGTGTCTTTTCGACGAGCACGCCATAGCCGACCCAGATGGCGGCGAACCAGACGAGAGCTGTGAGGTCGAGCGCGGTGAAGGCGGCCATCGATTCTTGCCTCGCGTGCGGCCAAGCTAGCACGGGTCCGCGCCGTACACGCGCTGTTGAGCAAACGTGTTTGGTTCAACGCGCCGCTTGCGGCATAGATATCGTGCGCCGAAGAAAGGGATGGTCATGCCCACGCGACGTTCACTGGTGGCCTTGGGGCTCGCGGGAGCGGGCGGCTGGGGCCTGTCTCGGCTGGTGCCGCATGCAGAAGCTGCGGGGCCGCAGCGGCGGTTTCCCTTCGAACTGACGGACGCCGAATGGCGCCGCCGCCTCACGCCCGCCCAGTTCCGTGTGCTCCGCGATCACGGCACGGAGCGCCCGTTCTCGTCACCGCTCGATCAGGAGAAACGGCGCGGCGTCTTCGCCTGCGCCGGCTGCGGCTATCAGCTGTTCCGGTCGGAGACCAAATATGATTCCGGCACGGGCTGGCCGAGCTTCCATTCGCCGATCCCGAACGCGGTCGGTTATCGCGATGATTTCTCGCTGTTCATGCGTCGCACGGAAGTGCATTGCGCGAATTGCGGCGGCCATCTCGGCCACGTCTTCGACGACGGCCCCCCGCCGACGGGCAAACGCTACTGCATGAATGGCGTGGCGATGACCTTCATGCCGGACGCCGGGCAACCGGGAGCACGCTCATGATCCGCCGCGGATTTATGGCCGCGCTTGCAGCCCTGGCCTTCGTCGCGCTCCTACCGCGCGCCGGCGCGCAGACCGTCGAAGCAGTGCCGCCGGGGGAGGGGCTTGCGGTCGCAACCTTCGCCGCCGGCTGCTTCTGGTGCGTCGAACCGCCATTTGACCAGACGCCTGGCGTGATTTCGACGACGTCGGGCTACATCGGCGGCATGGAGCGCAGCCCGCGCTATGAGGAGGTCGCGCGCGGACGCACCGGCCACACCGAAGCGGTGCGCGTTATCTACGATCCGCGCATCGTGAGCTTCGAGCGGCTCCTCGACATCTTCTGGCGCAACGTCGATCCCTTCGACGGAACCGGGCAGTTCTGCGACCGCGGGCGGCAATACCGGCCGGGCATCTTCGTGCATGATGCCGAGCAACGCCGTCTCGCGGAAGCCGCAAAAGCGCAGATGGGCCAACGCTTCGGCCGCGCGATTGCCGTTGAGGTAACGAACGCGACGCCGTTCTGGGTCGCCGAGGAGTACCACCAAGACTACTATCTGAAGGAGCCGGTTCGTTACCGCTTCTACCGCGCGGGTTGCGGTCGCGATGCCCGTCTCGAGGCGATTTGGGGCCGCCCCGGTTCGTGACGAACCACCCCCTTGAAAGTGGGCGGGCGCGCGCTCAGGTTTCGCCCAGCGAAGCGCGAGGGATTGCTCATGCCCCAGACCATCACCAAGGGCTACAAGGCCATGGTCGACGAAGCGAACGCCGCGATCGAAACGCTCGCGGCCGAGGACGCGAAGGCGCTGTACGGCCGCGACGACGTTGTCTTCGTCGATCTGCGCGATCCGCGGGAATTGGAGCGCGAAGGCAAGATTCCGGGCGCCTTCCACTGTCCGCGCGGCATGCTCGAGTTCTGGATCGACCCGGCGAGCCCCTACGCCAAACCGGTGTTCCAGCAGGACAAGAAATACGTCTTCTTCTGTGCCGGCGGCATGCGCTCGGCGCTCGCCACCAAGACGGCGCAGGACATGGGGCTGAAGCCGGTCGCCCACATTGCCGGCGGGTTCGGCGCCTGGCGGAAGTCGGGCGCGCCGGTGGACATGCCGGAACCAGCGCCCGGCGAGCACCGCGCCTGATCGATTCGATCACCCAAGGCGATTTGTGCTGTTCGGCCGCGCTGTCTAGCGTGACGGCGCGAAGGGGAATGCCATGGCTGAAGCTGTCATCCGTCGGCCGGTTGCGAGCGACGAAGCACGCTGGCGCAAGCTATGGGCCGCTTACATCGATTTCTATCGTGGTGCGGTCAGCGAAGAAGCGACGCAGCGTCTGTGGCGTTCGGTCCTCGGCACGGACGGGCCGTTCCACGCTTTCCTCGCAGACAGAGACGGGCAGGCGATCGGCCTCGTCCACTACCTCTTTCACGACTCGACCTGGTCGACGCAGACGATCTGCTATCTGCAAGATCTCTTCGTCGATCCCGCAGCGCGCGGCGGCGGCGCGGCGAAGGCGCTGATCCTCGCGACGGAAGAGGCGGCGAAAGGGGTTGGTGCCTTCCGCCTCTACTGGCAGACGCAAGAGTACAACGGTGCGGCCCGCTCCCTCTACGACACCATCGTCCCGCGCTCCTCCTTCATCGTCTATCGGAAAAACCTGTGATGAAGCTCGTCATCGGCAACAAGGTCTATTCGTCGTGGTCGCTCAGGCCGTGGATCGCGCTCGTCGAGCACGGCATTCCCTTCGAAGAGGAGGTGATCCCGCTCTACCAGCCGGACACGCGGGCGCGCATCGCGGCGATTTCGCCGAACGGCAAGGTGCCCGTCCTCATCGACGGGGCGGTCAAGGTGTGGGAGTCGCTCGCGATTCTGGAATATCTCGCCGAGCGCTTTCCGGCGGCCGGCCTATGGCCGGCCGATGCAGTCGCGCGCGCCCATGCGCGCGCGATCGCGACCGAAATACACGCGGGCTTCGGGCCGATGCGCACCCATCTGCTGATGAATTTCGGCCGGACGCCGCGCCCGCGTCCGACCATGCCCGACGACGTCAAGGCCAACATCGCGCGCGTGACGGCGCTGTGGCGCGAAGCGCGGGAGCGTTTCGGGAGCGGCGGACCCTTCCTCTTCGGCGCGGGCTTCGGGGCAGCAGACGCCATGTACGCGCCGGTCGTGCATCGCCTGCACGCCTATGCGGTTGCGGTCGATCCGGTGTCGAAGGCGTACATGGACGCCGTGATGGGCACGAACGCCTGGGTCCGCTGGGCCGCGGAAGCCGCGCAGGAGCCGCCTGCCTGGACGATTGCATCGTCGGAGGTTGATTGAACGCCATGGCGAGCGCGGCGAGGTGAGCGTCAACCTGCAACCCGGCCTCGGGCTCGAGCTCCTGCCGGGGCTCGAGCGGCGGCCCGACGCGATCCTGCGCCGGACCGTATCGTGAGCCGGGCGGCGGAGGGCAGCGCGCCCGCCCCCGCTACAGCGTGCGCAGGTTGAGTCGCTCGATCAGCGCGCGCTCCTCCTCCATGATCTGCCGCGCGCGCGCGGCGTAGGCGGCCGAGTCGAGATATTCCGGCTGCATGTCGAAGCGCTGCAGCAAGGCGAGATGAGCCGGATCGAACAGCGCCGTCTTGAAGGCATCGTGCAGCACGCGCACCACCCCGGTATCCATGTTCTTCGGCCCGACGATGCCGTAAGGCGAGGTCGAGGCGATGTCGGTGCCGGTCTCGCGCAGGGTCGGCGCGTTCGGGAAGCGGCGGGTGCGCTCGCCGCTCCACACGACGAGGAGGCGGGCGCGCGAGCCCTCGACCATCGCGTTCCAGCTGCCGCTCGCGTCCGCATGCACTTGGGTCGCGCCGTTGAGCAGTGCCTGCATGCCGTCGGCGCCGCCGCGGAACGGCACGTGCACCCAGTCGATGCCCTGCGCGGCCGCGATGCGCTCCATGGTGAGGTGCAGCGTCGAGCCGACGCCGGGCGTGCCGTAGTTGATCGTGCCGGGATTGGCCTTGGCGTGGGCGAGGAGGTCCTGCCAGCTCTGCCAGGGCGCGTCGGCGCGCACGACGACGCCGAAGAGATAGCCGGTGATGTGGATGATGTAGGTGAGGTCGCGCAGCGGATCGTAGCGCGGGGTGCGCGACATCAGCGGGATGCGGAAGCCGGTGATCGGCATCTGGCTGAT
Source organism: Pseudomonadota bacterium (assembly GCA_041694995.1). GTDB lineage: Bacteria > Pseudomonadota > Alphaproteobacteria > Rhizobiales > UBA4765 > Raskinella. Next base: position 16,012 of record JBGFRS010000030.1, read on the forward strand.
AAGATAGCCATCGCCGCGCTCCTCGCCCGCGAGCAGCGATGCGCCGAGCGTCCCGGTCGCCCCGCCGCGGTTCTCGATCACGATCGCCTGCCCGAGCTGGCGGGCCGCGATCTCCGCGAGGCCGCGCATCTGGATGTCGGTCGCCCCGCCCGCCGGCCACGGCACGATGAGGCGAATGGGCCGGCTCGGAAAGCCGGCCTGCGCGATGGCCGGCGCGGGCAGCGCGGCCGCGCCCATCAGCGCGAGCAATGAGCGGCGATTGATCCTCGGCATCGTGTCCTCCTCCTGTGCTCTGGCCGTCTCTTCGACGGGCGGCCTGTCACGCGGCGGCAAGATAGTGCGGCCGATCGCAGTTTCGAAGCGATACTTCGACATACGAAATGAGATAAAGCGATCTTGAGGTCGGCGCCCCCCGCAGCGGACGCTGCGCGCCCGATACCTCCCTCGACACCGCGCCGCCTGCCCAGGCGAGGCCTTCTCCGATACACAAAGCTCGATCGACAACGATGGAGCACGTCATGCCCTCACTGGCCTTCAACACGCTGGCAGCCCTCGTCGTGTTCGCCTTCGTCACGTCAATCACGCCAGGCCCGAGCAATCTGATGGCGCTTATCTTCTGTATCTGGCTTCGCGGATCGGCACGGCGCTCCGCAGTTTCTGTCTGATCCCGTGGGCCTCAAATGGTCAATATCGGCATGGGCATCGCTCTCGCAGCGACCTTGTGGCCCATGCTCAAGTGACCGTGACGCAATCCCGTTGCCTCTTCGCACTCCCGGGCTAAGGTGGCGGCCCGCCTGAAGAGGTGCCGCTTGCCCGTCCTGCCGACCTACATTTCTCCCCAGTCCGACGATTTTCGCGCCAACAAGGCCGCCATGCAGGCGCTCGTCGCCGAGCTTGCGGCGCATCGCGCCGCGGCCGCCCAAGGCGGGCCGGCGGATGCCCGGCGCAAGCATGTCGGGCGCGGCAAGCTGTTGCCGCGCGACCGCGTCATGCGTCTTCTCGATCCCGGCGCGCCGTTCCTCGAGATCGGTGCGCTGGCGGCTTTCGGCATGTATGGCGGGGACATTCACGCCGCGGGCATGATTGCGGGTGTCGGCCGCGTATCGGGCCGCGACGTCATGATCGTCGCAAACGACGCGACCATCAAAGGCGGCACCTATTTCCCGATGACGGTGAAGAAGCATCTGCGCGCGCAGGAGATCGCGCGCGAGAACCGGCTGCCGTGTCTCTATCTCGTCGACTCCGGTGGCGCGAACCTGCCGAACCAGGCGGACGTGTTCCCCGACCGCGAGCATTTCGGCCGCATCTTCTTCAATCAGGCCAACCTGTCGGCGCTCGGCATTCCGCAGATCGCGGTTGTGATGGGCTCTTGCACCGCTGGCGGCGCCTATGTGCCGGCGATGTCCGACGAGACCATCATGGTCCGCAAGCAGGCAACCATCTTCCTCGGCGGGCCGCCGCTCGTGAAGGCGGCAACCGGCGAAGTCGTGTCGGCGGAAGATCTCGGTGGGGCGGACGTGCACACGCGGCTCTCGGGGGTCGCCGACCACTATGCGGCCGACGACCCGCACGCCCTCGACATCGCGCGCTCGATCGTCGCCAACCTCAATCAGCCCTTCCGTCCGGACGTCGTACTGCAAGCCCCGCGCGATCCTGTCCATGATCCTGCCGACCTCGACGGCATCGTGCCCCGCGCGCTCGCGCAGCAATACGACATCCGCGAGGTCATCGCCCGTCTCGTCGATGGCTCGGAATTCGACGAGTTCAAGAAGAACTACGGCACCACGCTCGTCACCGGCTTCTGCCGCATCTGGGGCATCCCTGTCGGCGTCATCGCCAACAACGGCATCCTCTATTCGGAGAGCGCACTCAAAGGCGCGCACTTCATCGAGCTGTGCTGCCAGCGCAAGGTGCCGCTCCTGTTCCTGCAGAACATCACGGGCTTCATGGTCGGGCGCGACTACGAGGCGCGCGGCATCGCCAAGGACGGGGCGAAGCTCGTCACTGCGGTCGCAACGGCGAGCGTGCCGAAGATCACGGTCATCGTCGGCGGCTCCTTCGGTGCCGGCAATTACGGCATGTGCGGCCGCGCCTATTCTCCGCGCTTTCTGTTCACCTGGCCGAACGCGCGCATCTCGGTGATGGGCGGAGAGCAGGCGGCGAGCGTGCTCGCGACCGTCAAGCGCGACGGTATCGAGGAGAAGGGCGGCGCGTGGTCGGCGGAGGACGAAACCGCCTTCAAGAAGCCGATCCTCGATCGGTTCGAGCACGAGGGCCACCCGACCTTCGCCACCGCACGGCTATGGGACGACGGCATCATCACGCCGCAGGAGACGCGGCGCGTGCTTGCGCTCGCCTTCGCGACAACGCTGAACGCGCCGATCGGCGAACCGAGATTCGGTGTGTTCAGGATGTGACTTGAAACGTCACCAATTTGGTGACATCATTATCACATGCAGATAGTTGCGCTCCGAACACTCAAGCAGTTCTGGGCGCGACACCGGCAAGCAGAAGGGCCGATCCGAGCATGGTTCGTGCTCGTCAAGCATGCACAATGGACCAGTCCCACCGACGTCAAACGCATGTTCGGCTCGCGCGTCGATTTCATTGCCGACAATCGATTGATCTTCGACCTTGCGGGCAACAAATATCGGGTGGTTGTTCACGTTGCCTACCGATACCAGAGAGTACTCATCAAATTCGTCGGAACGCACGCTGAGTATGATCAGATCGATCCGGAGACCATTCGATGACCAGCCTCTCCATCCTGCGCACCGAAGCCGAGTACGACGCGGCGCTGACCGAGATCGAACCGTTTTTCGAAAGCGAGCCCGAGTTCGGAACCCCCGAAGCCGATCGCTTTCACCTTCTCACGCTTTTGATCGAGGACTACGAGCGCCGCCATTGGCCGATCGATCCGCCTGATCCCCTCGAAGCAATTCGCTATCGCATGGAGATCGGAGGGTACTCGCAAGCTGACCTTGGCCGCTTACTCGGTTCACGGCAGCGGGCTTCCGACATACTCTCGGGCAAACGCGGACTCACGATGCGCATGGCCTGGGCGCTTCATCGCGAGTGGGGCATACCTGCCGAAGCATTGATCCGTCCTCGCCACGCGGCATGATCACGCCGCCCTTGGCTTGATCGCCTTCAGGGCATCGCCGATCTGCCGCCGCCGCTCCATGAGGTCGTAGTCGATCTGAAGGCCCAGCCAAAACCCTTCCGACATCTTGAAGTAGCGTGCGAGGCGGAGGTCGGTGTCGGCGGTGACGGCGCGCTTGCCGAGCACGATCTCGTTGATCCGCCGCGGCGGCACGCCGATGGCGTTGGCGAGCGCCGTTTGGCTCATCCCCAGCGGCTTCAAGAATTCCTCGAGCAAGATATCGCCCGGATGAGGGTTCGGAAGAAGGTCATCAGTGATGGTAGTCGATGATTTCGACATCGGTCGGGCCTCCAGAAGTCCAGCGGAACACGATCCGCCATTGATCGTTGACGCGAATGGAATGCAGCCCTGCGAGCTGGCCTTTTAGAGCTTCCAATCGATTGCCGGGTGGAACAGCGAGATCGGCGATCACCCGAGCCCTGTTCAACAGACGAAGCTTCCGCAACGCTCCGGCCTGGATGTCCGGCGGCAGCCGTCGTGACCGGCGGCCTCCCACAGCCGCGCCGTTTCATCGTCGGCAAACCCGAGGATCATTCAATCAAAATATAACGCATAACGTTATGGGGATCAATTCAATCTAATGCATGTCGCTCCGTCACGCCCCCGCCAGCGTGAACGCCTCGTTGATCGCGCTCTTCACCCCGCCGCCCATCTGCGGGCCGCCGCCGGCGACGTAGATCGCGTCGCCGAGTACGACCGCGCCCATGCCGTGGCGAGGCGTAAGCATCGGCGCATGGCTTTCCCAGCGGTTTGCTGCCGGATCAAACGATTCGTTCTGGCCGAACACGCGGTTCGTGCCTTCCCCGCCCATCACGAAGATGCGGTTGCGGTACCAGACCATGCCGTGGCCCGAGCGCCCGGTCGGTATCGGCGTGCGGAAGGTCCATTCGTCGGTGCGCGGGTCGTAGGTGTGGTGCAGGTTCGAGTTCGTGTGAAAGGTGTCAACGCGCCCGCCGATGAGATGGATGACCCCGTTCACTGCCGCGACGCCTGTGTGATCGCGGCCGAGCGGCATCGGCTGCCGCCGCGCGTAGCGGTCGGTGCGCGGGTCGTAGACGAGGTGCCAGTCGATCGAGCGCCGGTTGTCGGAGCCGATTGCACCGCCGATCAGGTGGATGTTCTCGCCGAGCGCGACGCAGGCAATGGCGCCGCAGGCCTCGGGCAGGCGGCGCAGCGTGTGCCAGCGCTGGCCGTCGAAGGCAAAGGCACCGTCGTGCGGCAGGCGGTTCTGTTCGATGAACCCACCGAAGGCGTAGAGCCGGTCGCCATGGGTCACGACGCCGACATGGTTCGAGCCGCGCGGATGGGTCGCAAGCTCCTCCCAACGGTCGGCCGCCGCGTCATAGGCGTGGTGGTAGTTCCGGTCGACGCGCTGCTCGGCATAGCCGCCGACAAGGTGCATGCGCCCCTTGTATTCGACCGCCCACGCCATCTCCGTGCGCGGGATCGGCAGCGGCGCGCGCGCTCGCCACGACCCCTGCTGCGCCGCACGCGGGGCGGGGCTCTCGGTTACCGCATGCTGAAGGGCGAGATCGGGCAGGTCGATACGCCCGGGCTGGTTCAGCCGCTCGAATTGACCTTGGTGGTGCTGATGCTGGGCGAGCGCGGGGGCGGCGAGTGTGACGCCCCCAGCAGCGACGAGAAAACGGCGACGACTGAGGGACATGTGCTGGCTCCAGCAGATGAGGTTCACCCCAGCGCTGATTTTTATGCGCGAACCCCGATGTGCGCCACCGCTTTCCGCAACATCTTGCACCGTCCACAGCGCAGGCGACAGCAAAACGCTGGTACCGCTCCTCGCGCGGATCGTCCCTTTGGCAGGAATTTTCGGCTTGTTCGCGCTCTGGTTCAACTGACGCGCGCGGGCCGGTGCAAGGAGCCGGGGATGGCCATGCGCCGCCGTTCGTCGGCCTCGCGCACGTCCACGAGGACGGCGCTCTCTTGCAAGAGGCGGCTTGCTTCAACGGGGGAAACGACAGGGAGGGTCATGGCCAGCCTTCGCACATTCATAAGAGCGGATGTCATCTAGGTGTGGCCCCCCTGAAGCGGTCAACCGCCGCCTTGCCCGGTCATCCCCTGCGCCGCATAGTCCAATCCTTCGAATCCGAGCGCGCCATGCCCCTATTCTCCTCCCTTCTCATCGCCAATCGCGGCGAAATCGCCTGCCGCATCATCAAGACTGCCCGGCGGCTCGGGGTGTGGACGATCGCGGTTCATTCGGAGGCTGATGTCGGGGCACGGCACGTGGCGCTTGCCGATGAGGCGCATCTGATCGGGCCGCCGCCGGCACGCGAGAGCTATCTCGTCATCGAGCGGATTATCGCGACGGCGAAGCGGGCCGGGGCGGCGGCGATCCATCCGGGCTACGGCTTTCTCTCCGAGCGTGCCGAATTCGCTGAGGCGTGCGCGGCGGCCGGCATTGTATTTGTTGGCCCGCCGCCCAGCGCCATCCGCGCCATGGGGCTCAAAGGTGAGGCCAAGGCGCTGATGCAGAAGGCGCGCGTGCCGGTCGTGCCGGGCTATCACGGTGAGCGCCAGGAGCCGGACTTTCTGCGCGAGAAGGCCTATGAGATCGGCTATCCGGTGCTCATCAAGGCGGTCGCCGGCGGCGGCGGCAAAGGCATGCGCCGCGTCGACCGCGTCATCGATTTCGACGCGGCGCTGGAAGGGGCCGTGCGCGAGGCGATCAATGCCTTCGGCGACGGACGTGTGCTCGTGGAGAAATACGTCGCCAAGCCGCGGCATGTGGAAATTCAGGTATTCGCGGACAGCCACGGCAACGCCGTGTCCCTGTTTGAGCGCGACTGCTCGCTCCAGCGCCGCCACCAGAAGGTCATCGAGGAAGCCCCGGCACCCGGCATGACGGCGGAGATGCGCGCGGCGATGGGCGCGGCCGCCTGCGCTGCGGCGCAGGCGGTCGGCTATGTCGGCGCCGGTACGGTCGAGTTCATCGCCGACAGCTCGAAAGGGCTCAGACCCGACGGTTTTTATTTTATGGAGATGAACACGCGCCTCCAGGTCGAGCATCCGGTGACCGAGGCGATCACCGGGCTCGACCTCGTCGAGGCGCAACTACGCGTGGCAGCCGGCGAACCCCTGCCGTTCACCGCAGCGGACCTTGCAATCGACGGGCATGCGATCGAAGCGCGCCTCTACGCCGAGGACCCCGAGCGCGGCTTCCTGCCCTCGACCGGGCGCATCTGGCACTTGACGTTCCCCGAGGCGGAAGAGGGGAAGGTCGCACCGGAGGGTCTGCGCATCGATACGGGCGTGCGCGCCGGCGACATGGTGAGTCCGTTCTATGATCCGATGATCGCCAAGATCATCGCGCATGGGCGCACGCGCACCGAAGCGCTCGACCGTTTGGCACGCGCGTTGAAGCGCACCGAAGTCGTGGGGCCGAAGACGAATGCGGCGTTCCTGACCGCGCTCGTCGAGCATCCCGAGTTCCGCCAAGGCCGTTTTGACACCGGCTTCATCGATGCGCATCTCGAAGCGCTCGGTGCCGTGCATCGCCCACCGAGCGACGGCGTGGTCGCGGCAGGGGTGCGCCGCCTGCTCGACGGCGTCGCCGAACGCGCCGACGCCCTCGCCATCGCGCGCTCCGATACGCCCTCAGCGTGGCTCTCTCCGTGGGAGACAGGCGACGCGTTCCAGCTCACCGGCACGCGCCGTATCGCCTATCCGGTGGTTGCCGAAGGCGAGACGCGACGTGCTGTCGTGTCCGGCGGATTGCCGGCAGTGGTCGAGATCGACGGGCGCGGTTCGATACCGGATGCGAATGCGCTGACGGTCGCGGCCGGGGAGGGGGTCTACGTTCTCGCCGGTGGGCGCCAAGCCTTCCTGCGCTTTCCTGACGCGGCCGCCGCACTTGACGTGGCAGAACACGGCGGGGACGGTCTCGTGAAGGCGCCGATGCACGGCAAGGTCACGGCACTCTTCGTCACGCCGGGCCAGGAAGTCGCGAAAGGCGACAAGCTCCTCATCGTCGAGGCGATGAAGATGGAGCATGCGATGGTCGCGCCGGTCGATGCTGTCGTCGCCCAGGTCTTGGTGGCGGCAGGTGACCAGGTGCCGGAGGGTGCGCGGCTCGTAGCTCTCACGCCCAAGGATGCGTCATGAAGGGCAAGGCGGTCATGATTGTTGCGGCGCTGGCCGTGGTCGGGCTCTATATCGGCTATGCCGGCTGGCAGCTTCTGGCGCACAGCCAAGCCTGCGACTCTTCCATGAGACATTGCCCGGTGCCGCCCGAGCGCCTCATGCTGCATGCGGGGGCGTGGTGCAATCCAGAGTCGATGGCAGGGATCGGGCCGGTTCGGGAAGAGATCACGCGGTCCGGCGATGGCTTCATCGTTCGGCGCACGACGTTCTCTCCGCGCAGCAATGCGGCGCAGGTTATCCGCTTCCATCTAGAGATGGGCCAGGTGCATGCGCGCGAATATGATCCGCGTTCGGGCGTCCCGTCCTCGGGTTACGTGCGGATTCACGTTGACGGCGCCGATCGTCGCGTCACCGAATTCCGCAACACGGAAATTCGGTGGATACGCTGCGACCGCATGGCGGAAGCAGGCATTCCACCAAACGTCCGCGCTGCGTTCGGGCTCTGACCGTCAATCCTTGAGGATGAACGTCACCTTGAGGTTGACCCTGTACTCGTCGATGCGACCGTCCTTGATGGTGACCTTCTGGTCCTGAATCCACGCGCCTTCGAGGTTGCGCAGAGTCTGATTGGCGCGTTCGATGCCTTGCTTGACGGCGTCGTCGAAGCTCGTCTTGGAGGCGGCGATGATCTCTGTAACGCGAGCAACAGACATGACTTCCTCCTGGATTGTCCGCAGGCCCGATGCCTGCGGCACCGCCAAGTCTAGCCGCCAGGACTGGGCATGACGATTCACTTGATCAAGCTTGCCGTCGGCGCAGAGTCCTTCGAAAGCCTCGTTGCATGGCAGGTCGAACGCCTGGCTGAGAAGAGGTGGCGCGGCGAAGAGGTGATGCTCAAGCACACCACGCGGCAAATGCCGAGACGACGGGCGGATGTATTGGCCGGCGGGTCGCTCTACTGGGTCGTCAAGGGCCTCATCACCTGTCGGCAACGGATCATCGATCTCCGCGCGACCGTCGATTCCGAAGGCATCGAGTGTTGCGACATCTGCCTCGACCCCCTCGTCGTGCGGGTTGATCCGCGGCCGCGCGGACCGTTTCAGGGCTGGCGCTACTTTGAAGTGAAGGATGCGCCGCCCGATCTCACCTCGTTGCCGGAGGGGGTCGCTGATATGCCGCACGACATGCGGATCGAGCTGCAGCGTCTCGGCGTCCTCTGAACGATCCTCGTCAAGGTAAATATCAGTCTGTATTTGACGAATTAGCCGGCGGTGCGGTTCTCTTCACGGGGAGGGAAGGGGCGCGCTCGGCATGACGGTTGCGCAATCCGCGTCACGATCGACACACATCGTGGTCGTCGGCAACGAGAAAGGCGGGTCGGGAAAGTCGACCACCGCCATGCATCTCGCCGTCGCCTTGCTGCAGTCCGGCCTGCGCGTCGCCACCATCGATCTTGATAGCCGCCAGCGCACGCTGTCGCGCTACGTCGCCAATCGCGAGCGGTGGGTGCAAAGCCACGGCCTTGATTTGCCGCTCCCAAGCCACCGCCTCGTCGAGCGCTGCCGCGGCGACTCGGTTCGGGGAAACGCCTGGGCCGAGTATGAAGCCTTCGCGCAGACGCTTGGCGCCATGGAAACGGGCCACGACGTCGTGGTGATCGACACGCCCGGTGCGGACACGGCGCTTGCCCGCATCGGCCATGGCGCCGCTGACACGATCGTCACGCCGATCAACGATAGCCTCGTCGACTTGGACGTTCTCGCCGAAATCGATCCGACGACCGCGACGGTTCGCGGATTGAGCCACTACGCCCATATGGTGGCCGAGGCCCGCCGGGAACGCCGATTGGTCGACAATGGGGTTCCCGAATGGGTCATCGTGCGCAATCGGCTGACACCGTTCGAGTCGCGCAATCGCCGGATTGTAACCCACGTGCTCGGCGAACTCGGGCCGCGTGCCGGTTTTCGCGTTGCCCCCGGCATCTCAGAACGCGTCATCTTCCGGGAGTTCTTCGCGATGGGATTGACTGCGCTCGACCCCTTGGAAGCGACGACACTCGGATTGAAGCCAACCATGAGCCATATCGCCGCGCGTCAAGAGGTTCGCGCCTTGATTGATGCCCTGCGCCTGCCGGTCGATGAGCGCGGTCGGCGGCGCGCGAGTGCACGCGCGATCTGGAACGATGCTGCGGCCCAGCCGCTCGACATCGGGGACTTCGTGGACGCCCGCTGAAGGTGGCTGCGCCGCACGCAGGTTCCCCTTGCGCGTTGCCGTACAATCGCCATCTGATGGCCGCGCAATTGGGAGGCGCATGACTCGGGACGTCACGACACCTCGGAATTCGAGGGCAGCTACGCCATCGGCGGCAGCGGACATTGCTGCTTTTCTCGATAAGGCAAAGGCACTGGCCCCGTCGCAGGCCGCGCAGCGCGGACGCTTGATCTTCGCGCTTGATGCCACGATGTCCCGTCAACCGACCTGGGACATGGCGATGCAGCTTCAGGGCGAGATGTTCCGGGAAGCGGCCCAGCTTGGCGGCCTCGATGTCCAGCTCGTCTACTATCGCGGCTTCGATGAGTGCCGGGCGTCGCGCTGGGTGCGCGACGAGGGTGAGTTGCTCGGATTGATGACGCGCATTTCCGTGCAAGGTGGCCACACGCAGATTCGGCGGGTTCTCACCCATGCCCGCGATGAAACACGCCGCACGCGCGTGCAAGCCATGGTGTTTGTCGGCGACGCCATGGAGGAGGACATCGACGATCTCTGCCGGACGGCCGGCGAACTCGGCCTCCTGGGGCTTCCCTGCTTCATGTTCCAGGAAGGGTATGATCCGGTGGTGGAACGGGCTTTTCGCGAGATCGCGCGCTTGTCAGGGGGCGCCTGGTGCCGCTTCGATGCGGGCGCCGCGCATCAACTGAAGAGCCTGCTTCAGGCTGTCGCGGCTTATGCCGCAGGGGGGCGGGCGGGGCTCAAGGCACTCGATGTGCGCGGTAGTGAAGGGGCGCGTCTCTTGCTCGGGCAAGTGAAGTGATGGGTTGGACGCTTGTTGGTCTCGCCATGCTCATCCTCGGGTTATGGGCGCTGGCTCGCTACACGCGCGTCGATGCCCGCCAGATGGTGGCGCTGGCTCAGAAGCATGGAAAACAGGCGGTCGGCGTCGTTCTGCTCGCCGCCTCGGTCTTCTTCGCGGTACGCGGCAACTGGGTCGCGACGGTCTTTCTTGCGCCGATCGGGCTCGGCCTGCTGAAGGTCGGACCTTGGGCCGGCGGTCCCTTTGCACAGAATACGACAAAAGCGACCGGACAGCGGTCAACGGTGCGGTCTGTCTATCTCGAGATGGAACTCGACCACGATTCCGGCGCCCTGTCCGGTTTCGTCCGCCGCGGCGCCTATCAGGGCATCAATCTCGACATGCTCGACGAAGCGGCGCTGGGCACACTGATGCGGGAAATTGCCGACGACCCGGACAGCCGCGGCCTACTCGAAGCTTATCTCGACCGCCGGTTTCCCGGTCGGCGTGAACACGTCGATGAGGACGCGCGTGCGCGGCAAGCCCGCCCGAGCGCTTCTCAGGCGATGACCGAGGAGGAAGCCTATCAAGTCTTGGGCCTTCCCCCTGGGGCGAGCGCTGACGACATCCGTGCCGCGCATCGCGCGCTGATGAAGCGCTTGCACCCGGACCAAGGCGGGTCGACCTGGCTCGCCGCGAAGCTCAATCAAGCGAAGGATCTCTTGTTGAAGCGTCATGGCTGATGTCCTCAAAGCCTGATCGCCATGCAGTCATAGTCATTGCGTTTCAGCGCTTGGCACGCGGCTTCCGCCTGGCTGCGGTCCGTAAAACCGGCGAAACGGGCCCGATACAGCGTCGCGTTGCCGCGCTGGACGCGTTCGGTGACGGGCGTCGCGGTTGCGAGGCGCCGGCCGAGGGCTTCCCGTGCCTCACGCAGCATGCGCTGCGCATCTGATTCCGTGTTGGTTGCCGCGATCTGCACGACCCACCCGGACTGTGCCACCGCAGGGGGAGGAACGACCGGCGGTTGCGCCGTGCGAACCGGCAGTGCCGCGGTGGTGAGGGGGGGTGATTCCCGGCCTGCAGGGGCCGCAACGGGCTGTGGGCCGGTGCGCCACTGCAACACGGGGCCGCCGGCATTGGCGGTCTGCGGCACACCTTGGGACGAAACCTCCCGACGCCCCGCTTCAGGTGGCGGGGCCGGGGGTGTCGCCAGTGCGACGGGTGCCTGCGCGGCCGAGGCGGTGACGATCGGTATCGGCGGCGGCACGGGAACGATCTGCGGCCGCGGGCGCTCGGCAATGACCGCTTGGGGTTCCGTGCGGTCCTCGGCTTGGGCGATCCTGGTCGGACGGGGTTCAGGAACGCGAGCGGCGACAGTGGGTTCGGCGGCGCGGCCGCGCACGCGCTGCGCGACCGAAAAATCCGTGCGGCGCGTGGCCATCTGCGTGAAATGCCGACGCACCAGGCTCGCGACCTGCGCGTCGCGCGCGCCGCTCGACCGGCCACCCATGACCACCGCCACGAGGTGGCGTCCGCCCGCACGAGCGGAGGTGAGGATGTTGAACCCGGACGCGCGCGTGTAACCGGTCTTGATTCCGTCAACGTGCTGCATGCGGCCGAGAAGCCGGTTGTGATTGCGGATATGCGCGCGCCCATAGGCGAAGGACCGCCGGGCGAAATACCGGGAGTACTCAGGGAACCGCTCGTAAATCGCGCGGCCGAGGAGCGCCATGTCGCGGGCGGTCGTTCGCTGTTCCCCATTCGGTAATCCGGAGGCGTTGCGGAACGTCGTCCGCGCCATGCCGAGCTGCCGTGCGCGACGTGTCATGCGCTCGGCGAACTCCTCCTCGGACCCGGCTATGTTTTCCGCAACCACGACCGCAACGTCGTTCGCAGATCGGGCGACGAGGGCAAGGATCGCGTCTTCCACGCGCACGGTATCGCCTGCCCGCACGCCGAGACGGGTGGGCGGCTGCCGGGCAGCTTCGGCCGAAACGCGCAAGCGGCTGTTGAGCGTGAAGCGACCCGCTTCGATCTGCTCGAACAGCATGTACAAGGTCATGACTTTGGTGAGCGACGCCGGGAAGCGTGGCGCGTCGGCATTGCTCTGATGCACGATCGCGCCCGAATTGGCATCGACGACGATCGAGGCCTGCCGGGCGCCTGCCGCCGTCGGGGCCGTCATTGCGACGCCGGCGATCACCAGCCCGCCGAGAATTGCGATTGCGCGACGGTGAAGCCGCGTTTGTGACTCTACGCACTCGTACTGCACGACACTGCCCCGTTAGTCCTCTGCATCGACGACGAAGAACGCCGTCGCCAGGAGGCCCGCCACCGTGATCAGAAGCGCGTTGATAAGAGCCCCGAACGGAATGCTCTGCCCGAACAGAGATACGGCGTGGGGAAGGACGCTTGCTGACATGTTACCCACTCGCAACCAACGCGCTCGACCATCGAAGGGCGTCAAGCCGCCTCGCTTTGCCGAACGATCGAATGCTACGGACCTGGGGTTATCGGCCGGTAAATCTTGCCGGGTCAGTCTCGTGACGCGGATTGTGCGCCGCACAATATTCCTTGACAGAATGCTGCAATGCATATAAATGATGCATCGCATCAACTCAGGTTGGATCACGCCGGCAAACGTGGTGCCGCCTTACGGAAACGAGGATACGGCAATGCTGAACGGATTCGACGAGCTTCAGAAGCTCTCCAAAGAGGGTATGGACCGCGCGATGATTTCCATCGGCGCTTGGAGCAAGGGCGTGCAGGCGATTACCGCCGAAGTCACTGAAGGCTCCAAGAGGGCCTATGAGGCCAATTCGGCCTTCGTTCAGGACCTGATGGGCGCGCGGACGCTCGATCGGGCCATCGAGGTGCAGACCGGCTATGCCAAGTCAGCTTATGAAACCCTCGTTGCGCAGACAACCAAGCTCAACGAGATGTGGGTCGACATGACCAAGGATGCGGTCAAGCCGTTCGAAGTCGCCCAGAAGCGCTGACCTCCCACGACGTATTCGATTTTGCGAGCCCGGCCATGTGTCGGGGCTCTTGCGCGAATTCGGAGCCGCGATGCCGAGCATCGCGGCTCTCTCTTTTATTTGCCGCAAGTCGCGCCTATCTCTGGGGTCTCGACGCAACTCGGCCCGGTTTCTATGCTTAGGTTTGTGGGCGCAGACGGTCGGCCGGGGGGCGGAACGCGCTGATTGAGAGACCATGATTGAGATCGTTCACCGCGCCTTGCGTGCTCAGGGACCGCCTCCGAAGGGAGCGGGGCCGGAGCGTCGCGGCGGAAGCGATGCGGGAACATCCGTCGTCACGAAGACGAAGCCGAAGACCAAAAAGCCCAATCTCTACCGCGTTCTCTTGCTTAACGACGACTACACGCCCATGGAGTTCGTCGTTCACGTGCTCGAGCGGTTCTTCAACAAGGACCGCGAGACCGCGACCCGCATCATGCTACACGTCCATCACCATGGTGTCGGGGAGTGTGGGGTCTTCACCTATGAAGTCGCCGAGACGAAGGTGACGCAGGTGATGGACTTCGCCCGCAAGCATCAGCACCCGCTGCAATGCGTGATGGAGAAGAAGTGAGCGCCAGGCTCTAGAGGAACAAGACTGTGCCATCCTTCTCGAGAAGTCTCGAACAGGCCCTCCACCGCGCGCTCGCCTTCGCCAACGAACGCCATCACGAATATGCGACGCTTGAGCATCTGCTGCTCGCCCTCTTGGAAGACGGCGACGCGGCGGCGGTTCTCAAGGCGTGCAACGTCGACATCGATCTGCTGCGGCGGAATCTCGTCGAATACATCGACCGGGAACTCGAGAACCTGATCACGGACGGGACGGACGATTCCAAACCGACCGCTGGCTTCCAGCGCGTCATCCAGCGCGCCGTCATTCACGTCCAATCGTCGGGGCGCGAGGAGGTTACGGGCGCGAACGTTCTCGTCGCGATCTTCGCCGAGCGCGAAAGCCACGCGGCGTATTTCCTGCAGGAGCAGGACATGACGCGCTATGACGTCGTGAACTACATCAGCCACGGCATCGCCAAACGCGCCGACATGAATCAACAGAAGCCGGCCCGCGGCGCCTCATCGGAAGACGATGAACGCCGCGAGCAAGGATCACCGGATGAGAGTGGTAACGGCCAGAAGAAGAAGGCCGATGCGCTCGAGGCTTATTGCGTCAACCTCAACAAGAAGGCGCGGGACGGCAAGATCGACCCGCTGATCGGTCGTGACGCCGAGATTCAACGCACGATCCAGGTTCTGTGCCGCCGGCAGAAGAACAACCCGCTCTTCGTCGGCGACCCTGGCGTTGGCAAGACGGCGATCGCGGAGGGCCTCGCGCGGCGCATCATTGCCGGTGAAGTCCCGGATGTGCTTGCAGGTGCAACGATTTTCGCGCTCGACATGGGCGCGCTGCTCGCAGGCACGCGCTATCGCGGCGATTTTGAGGAGCGCCTCAAGCAGGTCGTGAAGGAGATCGAGGCGACGCCGGGCGCGATCATGTTCATCGACGAGATCCACACCGTCATCGGCGCGGGGGCGACGTCCGGTGGCGCGATGGATGCCTCGAACCTTCTGAAGCCGGCGCTGCAATCGGGCTCGCTGCGCTGCATCGGCTCGACGACCTACAAGGAGTATCGGCAGTACTTCGAGAAGGATCGCGCGCTGGTGCGCCGCTTCCAGAAGATCGACGTCAACGAGCCGACGGTGCCGGACGCCGTGGAGATCCTGAAAGGCCTGAAGCCCTATTTCGAGGAGTTCCACAAGGTTCGCTACACCGACGATGCGATCAAGTCGGCCGTCGAGCTTTCAGCCCGCTACATCCATGATCGCAAGCTGCCGGACAAGGCGATCGACGTGATCGATGAGACGGGCTCGGCGCAGATGCTCCTGCCGCCGTCGAAACGTAAGAAGACGATTGGCCTCAAAGAGATCGAGTCCGTCATCGCGACCATGGCACGCATCCCGCCGAAGACGGTCTCGGCCGACGATGCGGAGGTGCTGCAGAACCTTGAAGCCAATCTGAAGCGGCTCGTCTTCGGGCAGGACAAGGCGATCGAATCGCTCGCAGCATCAATCAAGCTCGCCCGTGCCGGCTTGCGCGAGCCTGAAAAGCCGATCGGCTGTTACCTGTTCTCGGGACCGACCGGCGTGGGCAAGACGGAAGTGGCTAAGCGTCTCGCCGAAACGCTCGGCGTGCCGCTGCAGCGCTTCGACATGTCAGAATACATGGAACGCCATACGGTGTCGCGTTTAATCGGTGCGCCGCCCGGCTATGTTGGATTCGACCAGGGCGGATTGCTGACCGATGGCGTGGACCAGAACCCGTACTCGGTTCTTCTGCTCGACGAGATCGAGAAGGCCCATCCGGATCTCTTCAACATCCTCCTGCAGGTGATGGATCACGGCAAGCTCACCGACCACAACGGCAAGCAGGTCGACTTCCGTAACACCATCATCATCATGACGACGAATGCCGGCGCGGCCGACATGGCGAAGCCGCCGATCGGCTTTGGCCGCACGAAGCGGGAAGGCGAGGACGAAGAAGCGATAAACCGCATGTTCGCGCCCGAATTCCGAAACCGCCTAGATGCCGTGATTTCATTCGCAGGTCTGCCGGTGGAGATCGTGCGGCAGGTCGTGCAGAAGTTCATCTTCCAGCTCGAAGCGCAGCTTGCCGATCGCGGCGTTGTCATCGACCTCAGTGAAGCGGCTGCGGATTGGCTGGCGGTCAAGGGCTACGACGAGAAGATGGGGGCGA
This sequence comes from Pseudomonadota bacterium, assembly GCA_041694995.1. Lineage (GTDB taxonomy): Bacteria > Pseudomonadota > Alphaproteobacteria > Rhizobiales > UBA4765 > Raskinella. The sequence goes on from JBGFRS010000030.1 coordinate 32,058, forward strand.
GGCCGCTTGCACGCGTCATCCAGGAGACCATCAAGAAGCCTTTGGCGGAAGAGGTGCTCTTCGGTCGTCTGAAGAACGGCGGTACTGTGAAGGTTATCGTCGAAGGTGAGGGCAAGGACGCGAAGCTTGCCTTCGAGTACCCCATCGGTCCGATCATGCCGCGGCCGGAACCCGTGCCGATCAAGAAGAAACGGCGCACACGGACATCGGCAGGCCTGCGACGGTCAGCGAAGCCAAAGGCGCTGCCGAAACCGTCAGGGGATGGCCGCACGCCGCGCGGCGGAAGCCTCGTGCCGAAGGTGCCGTTGAAAGGATAAGGTTCGTCGCGCGCATCAGCTCGGCGCGTGCCCATCTTGCGCTGCCTTTCGGCCTCGCGCAGGTTGCGGCATGCATTCGGGGGATGAAGACGCGCAGCCGCTGTCGGGCCTATGGTTTGCGAAGGGGCTTCGCGCTTCTCTTTGCTTCTCCGTTCTGATCCTGGCGCTGGTTTTCGTCGCGTTCGGGGCCTTTGCCCGCGATCTCGGATTTCCGCTTTGGCAGGTCGTGCTGATTGGCCTCAGCACATGGGCCATGCCATCGATGGTGATCTTCGTGGCGACCGTCGGGCAGGGTGGAACGCTTGCGGCGGCCGCGATCGGCGTGGCGTTGTCAGCCGTGCGCCTCCTGCCGATGACGATCGCGCTCGTGCCCCATCTCAACACTGAAAAGGCCCGGCGCATTTGGTTCTACGTCGCCTCTCATTTCATCGCGATCACGGCCTATGTCGAAGCGATCCTACGGCTTCCGAAGATTCCGCCGGAACGTCGCCTGTCGTTCTTCCTTGGTCTGGGCTTGGGCCTGATCCTGCTGGCATCGGGCGGCGGCGTCATCGGGTATGTCGCCGGCGGGGCCGTGCCCAAACCCTTGGCCGCAGGGCTGTTGATGCTGATGCCGCTGTTCTTCCTTCTCTCGATGACGGCCGCTGCAACGAGCATTTCGGATCGTGCGGCTTTGGTCACGGGGTTCGCCTTGGGCCCAATCGCTCATTTGGTGGAACCGCAACTCGATCTACTCTGGGCCGGATTGATCGGCGGTAGCGTCGGTTTCGCCGTGCATCGTCTACGGTGTCGGAGAGAACGCGCGTGAGCCCTATCGGCGACGGTTTCGCTGCGGTTGTCGCGATCCTTGCGGCCTGCGCGCTGCCGACGCAGGTCTGGCGCTGGATCGGCGTCGCGGTTGGTCAACGCATCGATGCCGACAGCGAGGTGCTGCATTGGGTGCGCGCGGTTGCAACCGCGATCATCGCGGCCTTCGTCGCCAAGGTGCTCGTGTTCCCGACCGCGAGTCTGGCCGAAACGTCGATATGGCTGCGCTTTGCCGCCACGGCCTTTGCGGTACTCGTCTACATTGTGACGGGGCGCACCGTTGTTGCAGGCGTCATCGCCGGCGTCGTCGCCTTGCTTGCCGGTCAGCTCATCTTCACCTGATCAGGTCGCAGTGAGCGCGGCGACCAACATGTCCCGGTGCTTGGCCAACACGCCCATGTCTTCCTTGATCGAGGCTGGCGGCTTCATGGCCACGCCGTCATGGCGCGGTATAACGTGAAAGTGCAGATGAAAGACCTCTTGGCCGCCGGCGCGTTCGCTGTACTGCGCGATCGTGACGCCGTCGGCGGAAAAGGCGGCCTTGCCGGCGCGCGCGATGAGTTGAACGGTTCGCGTGACCGCAATCAGATCATTCGGCGCAATGTCGAGAATGTTACGCGCTGCCGCCTTCGGGATCACCAGCGTGTGGCCCGGCGCGCGCGGCATGATGTCGAGGAACGCAAACGAACGCTCGTCCTCGAATACCTTAAAGCACGGAATCTCGCCGCGCAGGATTCTGGCGAACACATTGGTCGGATCGTACGCCGTCATGAAAACACCCGTGAACGAGGACGCTCACGGGTGTTGCAAGTCGGCGATGGCTTCGTCAAGCAGGCAGTGTTGTTACCACGCGCAGACCAGACGACCCCAACGATTGTACCAGCAGCGGCGGCGGCGCACGACGCGTACTCGACGCACAACCCGCACTGGCCGTCGCCGGCACACCAGCTCGCCCCAACGGTTCCGCCAACAAACAACCTGGACGTTCTCAACCCTGGCCGCAGCGATGTCGGCATCGGTCGCAACCGCAGGCTCAGCCGCACGACGCATATCGTCCATCAGTGTTCCGGCACTTGTGGGCATCGGGACGGCAGCTTGCGCTTCACTGGAGGCGAGAAGCGATCCCCCGGCTGCGACGACCACAGCGGCACCGAACATGCCCCGAAGGGCGGTACGACGATCCATGACGTTCTCCCCGTTATGGATGGGCCCGATCCCCCTTGGATCGAACACCCACCGATAGAATCTTGATTGCAGCATGAACTCGATGTGAATGAATGCTTGAAGCGCCTCTGGTTAAGTAACGTCACTCACCGGTTTCGATGGGATGCTTTCGAAACGGACCAGTCTCGGTCAAGGCGTCGATCATCCCGCCGACGGCTGCGCGTTCGCGATCCAGGTATTCGCCGACCGCGCGGCGCAGTCGCGGATCAAAGATCAAATGGGACGAGAAGGTGCGCGATGGCAGATAGCCGCGTGCAAGCTTGTGTTCACCTTGAGCCCCGGCCTCGACGCGCTGCATCTTGCGCTCGATGGCCGCTTCGATGGCCTGATAGTAGCAAACCTCGAAATGCAGAAAGGGGTGATGCTCAAGCGCCCCCCAGTTTCGACCAAACAGAGCGTGGCTGCCGATGAGATTGAGCGCGCCGGCAATGGGGCGCCCCGCACGATAGGCGACCACCAGAAGGACGTGGTCGGGCAGCTTCTGGCCGAGCAAGGAGAAGAAGCGACGGTTGAGATAGGGCCGTCCCCACTTCCGCGACCCCGTGTCCATGTAAAATGCGAAGAACGCGTCCCAGAGTGCTTCGGTGATCTCGCGCCCGACATGACGGCGAATGGTGATGTCAGCGGCAAGCGCCGCGCGCCGCTCGCGCTGGATCATCTTGCGCTTGCGCGATGCAAGATCGCGCAGAAAGCCATCGAACGAATCGTAGCCGCGATTGTGCCAGTGGAATTGCTGGTCGCTGCGCTGCAGGAATCCGAAGTCTGCCAGAGCCCTCCATTCAGTCTCGGGCAAGAAGGTGACGTGGACGGAGGAGGCCCCGGCCCGTTCGGCCAACGTCGCGAGCCCGCGCGCAAGCACAGCCATGTCGCCCCGGGGATCACCATCCCCGCGCAGCATCAAGCGTGGGCCGGGAACCGGCGTGTAGGGCACGGCCACTTGCAGCTTGGGATAATAGGACCCGCCGACGCGATGCAACGCATCCGCCCACGCATGATCGAAGACATACTCGCCCTGGGAGTGGGCCTTGAGATAAGCGGGGGCGCAGCCCACGATTTCTCCACGCCGTTCCATGATGAGGTGCCGCGGGGTCCAACCCGAACGGCCGCCGACGCATCCCGACTCTTCCAGCGCAGACAGGAAGGCGTGCGTCACGAAGGGGTTGAACTCGGCAGGTGAGGCGTCGCTGTCGTGCCGCGGCCCTGACGATCTTGCGGGCACGGCAACCCCGTCCCACGCCTCGGCCGCGATCTCCGCCATGCCGCTGAGGACACGCAGGCTCGTCGTCTCCGTGTTTGTCGTCGCATTGCGCATGGAAGGGCGTCGGTCGGGCCTGCTCAAAGCGGTTCGAGTTCGAATGTTGCGCCGCAACGAAGAGCGATGTTAAACGGACGCCGCTCCATCGTCTTCCGGGAAAACCATGTCCGTCGACGCTGCCACCGTAAAGCGGGTCGCGCATCTTGCGCGGATCGCCGTTTCCGATGCCGAAGTCCCGCATCTGCAAGAGGAACTCAACGCCATCTTGGGATTCGTCGAGCAGTTGAACGAGGTTGATGTGACCGGCGTGGAGCCGATGACGTCTGTCATCGCGATGAAGCTCAAGAAGCGGGCCGATGTCGTCACCGCCGGTGGGGAGGCCGGCGCCGTCACGGCGAACGCGCCGGCGAGCGAGGATCACTACTTCCTCGTTCCGAAAGTCGTGGAGTGAGCGGTGGCCAACCTGACTGCGCTGACCATCGCCGAACTGCGCGACGCGTATGCGCGCAAGGAGCTGCGCCCGAGCGAGGTGACGAACGCCTATCTCGCCGCGATGGAGGCTGCGCGCGGCCTCAACGCCTACGTTCTTGAGACGCCGGAAAGAGCGCGGGCCATGGCTGCCGAGAGCGACGCGCGCGTCGCCAAGGGTGAGATTCGCCCGCTCGAAGGCATTCCGATCGGTGTCAAGGATCTCTTCTGCACCGCTGGTGTGCGAACGACGGCGAGTTCACACATCCTCGGAAGCTTCGTCCCGACCTACGAGTCGACGGTCACCGCGCAGCTTTGGCGCGATGGCGGCGTGATGCTCGGCAAGCTCAACAACGACGAGTTCGCCATGGGCTCGTCGAACGAGACTTCGTGCTTCGGGCCAGTGATCAATCCGTGGCGGCGGAACGGCTCGAACGTCTCGTTGGTGCCCGGTGGTTCATCAGGCGGATCGGCGGCGGCCGTCGCCGCGCACATCGCGGCGGGCGTCACTGCAACGGATACGGGCGGCTCCATCCGCCAACCGGCGGCCTTCACCGGAACGGTCGGCATCAAGCCGACCTATGGCCGCTGCTCGCGCTGGGGCATTGTTGCGTTCGCATCCTCCCTCGACCAGGCCGGTCCGATGGCGCGCACGGTGCGCGACAGCGCGATCCTCTTGCGCTCGATGGCTGGCGAAGACCCGAAGGATTCGACCTCGGTCGATGCGCCCGTGCCCGACTACGAAACGTTCCTGACCGGCGAAGTGAAGGGGCTGACCATCGGGATTCCCAAGGAGTATCGGGTCGACGGCATGTCGCCGGAGATCGAAACCCTGTGGCAGAAGGGTGTCGCTATCCTGCGCGAGGCTGGCGCCAAGATCGTCCACATCTCATTGCCGCACACGAAATACGCGCTGCCCGCCTATTATATCGTTGCGCCGGCGGAAGCCTCGTCGAACCTCGCGCGGTACGATGGCGTGCGCTACGGTTTGCGCGTGTCGGGCGACGACATCGTCGACATGTACGAGAAGACGCGCGCCGCAGGCTTCGGCAAGGAAGTGCGCCGCCGCATCATGATCGGCACCTACGTGCTGTCGGCCGGCTACTACGACGCTTACTACGTGCGCGCCCAGAAAATCCGCACGCTCATCAAACGCGACTTCGAGGAGGCGTGGGCCAAGGGCGTCGATGCGGTTCTGACGCCCGCGACGCCCTCGGCGGCGTTCGGCATCGGGGAGAAGGGTGCCGGCGACCCGGTCGAGATGTATCTCAACGACGTGTTCACGGTCACCGTGAACATGGCGGGTTTGCCCGGCATCGCGGTTCCAGCGGGTCTCGACGGGCAGGGGCTGCCGCTCGGGCTTCAGCTCATCGGCAAGGCCTTCGACGAGGGCACGCTGTTCCGCTGCGGCGAGGTGATCGAGCGGGCCTCGGGGCGTTTCGAGCCCGCAAAGTGGTGGTGAAGCCCGCCGCTCGCTCAGCCCGCGTCCGGTAGTCCGCGATAGAGCTCCGCCATCGGCAGGTCGAGCCCAAGGCCCGGCACCGGCACGGTAGCGCTTCGGCCGACGATTTCCTCAGGCGAGGCCGGAACCGAACCGTCGGCACGGCGCTGCCAAACCCAGGCGATCGGCTCGTCCTGGTTAAGGACGAGATAGGTTTCGAGCGAGGCGCGCTCGAAATACTCGGCAGGCTTTTCGATCATGTCCGTCTTCGTCGTCGATGATGACTGGATTTCGACGATCAGGATCGGCTTTGCGGCGTCGTAGCTTTTCGTCTGTTGGAGCGGCTCGACGAGCAGGTCCGGATAGCGCAGCGACTCCGACATCTCGACCCCGAACGCCTCGGCCTGGATGTCCCACTTGTCGAGGTCAAGCCGGGCGATCAAGGCGGCCATGACGTTGCGCAGAATGCGCGCATGATAATTCGACACCCTGATCATCATGGTGACCCGCCCCTTCACCCACTCGTGCTTCGTTTCCTGGCGCGCCACCCAGGCCTTGAAGGCCTCGCGCGTCATGATCAGATCGGGGCGGATGTTCACGCTCCTGTCTCCTCGCCTGTCTCCTCGCGGGTCATGATTGCCAACAGGATACCACGCGGCTATGCCGCCGTCTCCCGTTGCAACCCCAGAGGACTTCGCCATGCATCTGACGATCGAAGCGCTGCGCGAAGGGGAAGACGTTGGGGAAGCGTGGCGGGCCGCATTCGCCAAATGGCGCGAGCTTTTGAAGGACGTCGATGGCGCGCGCGTCACCGATCTGGCGAACCGCATCGGCGAGGCGCAGATCGACTATTTCGAAAGGCGCTGCGGCGGGCGGGCCATGGGGCAGGAGATCATGGCATGGGCGGGCATCGCCTACTTCCACGACGCGGAAGAATCCTCCTTCGGTGACGACGTCGAGAAGGCACGCAAGATCTACGATGCGATCCAGCTCAGCCATGCCTCCGTCGAAGTGAAGCTGCACGCCGAACGCGCGGCCATCACCTATGACCTGTTCGAAGGAGTCGAGGAGGCGGGTTTCGAAGACGGGATGTGATGGCGCAACGAATTGCTTGGGCGCGGACAACTCGGTAGCAAGGAACGGAAGCGCCGGCCGGCTCCGGCGGGGGTTCAGGAATGACGCAGATCATCAAAGGCGCAACGGGCGATTGGGAAGTGGTGATCGGCATGGAGGTTCATGCCCAGGTCACGTCGAATGCCAAGCTGTTCTCGGGCGCCTCGACGGCCTTCGGCGCCGAGCCGAACGAGAACGTCTCGCTCGTCGATGCCGCGATGCCGGGCATGTTGCCGGTTATCAACGAGGAATGCGTCCGCCAGGCGATCCGCACCGGCCTCGGCCTCAGGGCCAAAATCAATCTGAAGAGCGTGTTCGACCGGAAGAACTATTTCTATCCCGATCTGCCCCAGGGCTATCAGATCAGCCAGTACAAGAGCCCGATCGTCGGTGAAGGGGAGATCACCCTCGATCTCGCGGACGGGCGGACCACCACGGTTGGCATTGAGCGGCTGCATCTCGAACAGGATGCCGGCAAGTCGCTGCACGATCAGCACCCGACCTTGTCTTTCGTCGACCTCAATCGCGCCGGTGTCGCGCTCATGGAAATCGTGTCGAAGCCGCACATCCGTTCTTCGGATGAGGCGAAGGCCTATCTCACCAAGATGCGCACCATCCTGCGCTACCTCGGCACCTGCGACGGCGACATGGAGAAGGGCAACATGCGTGCCGACGTCAACGTGTCGGTGCGGCGCAAGGGCGATCCTAATCTCGGCACGCGCTGCGAGATCAAGAACGTCAATTCGATCCGCTTCGTCGGTCAGGCGATCGAATACGAAGCGCGCCGCCAGGTCGGCATCCTCGAAGACGGCGGCGCAATCGTGCAGGAAACGCGCTTGTTCGACGCAGGCAAGGGCGAGACGCGCTCCATGCGGTCCAAGGAGGAAGCGCACGACTATCGCTACTTCCCCGATCCCGACCTGTTGCCGCTCGAATTCGACCAGGCCTATGTCGACGATCTTGCCGCGCATCTGCCGGAACTGCCGGACGCGAAGAAGGCGCGTTTCATCGCGGATTATGGCTTGAGCCCCTATGACGCAGGCGTCCTCGTCGCCGAGCGGGAGTCGGCCGATTTCTTCGAGGCGGTCGCGAAGGGGCGCGACGGCAAGGCCGCGGCGAATTGGGTCATCAACGAGCTGTTCGGCCGCCTCAACAAGGAGGGGCGTTCGATCGGTGAGAGCCCGGTGTCCGCGACACAGCTCGGCGCGATCGTCGATCTCATCGGCGACGGCACGATCTCCGGTAAGATCGCCAAGGAGCTGTTTGAGATCGTTTGGACCGAAGGCGGCGATGCGCGCGCGCTGGTCGAGATGCGCGGGTTGAAGCAGGTCACGGATACGGGCGCGATCACGGCCGCGATCGAGGCCGTCATTGCCGCCAATCCCGACAAGGTCGCACAGGTGAAGGCGAAGCCGACCATGCTCGGCTGGTTCGTCGGGCAGGTGATGAAGCAGACCGGCGGCAAGGCCAATCCGCAGGCGGTCAACGATGTGTTGAAGGAGAAGCTTAGGCTGTGAGCGGACTGGCCGTTCGCGCAGCAAGGATTTCGGATTTGCCGGCCGTCCACGACCTCCTGGTCGAAACCTGGGCGGCCGCCTATTCCGGGTTTGTTTCTGTGGAAATCCGCGCCGACACGGCCGCGCGCTGGCACTCGGTTGAACGGCTCGAGGCGCAGCTCTCCCGCGTCGGTGGGGCCTTTCTGGTTGCGGAAGACGGCGGCCACATAGTCGGCCACATCGCCGGACGCCGCCTCGAAGACGGCGTCGTGTTCCTGGAGCGCTTGTATGTGCGCCCGGGAGCGCAGAGTGCCGGCATCGGGAGCGCGCTGTTCGAGGCGCTCCTGCGCATGCTGCCCGACACGCACGGAATGCGCCTTGAAGTCTTCTCGGAGAACCCGCGCGCGATCGAATTCTATCGCCGCCTGGGCTTTGTCGTGGCGGAAGAGCGCGCCGACGCGTTCGGCAACGGCACCATGATTCGTGAGACGATCATGGTGCGCGCCGCGTCCTAGGCTGCGGTGATCGACCTCTCGTCATAGGCGTGGCTGCGCCGCTCGATTTCGTCGCGGATATCGTGCAACTGTCCGGCTGCGAACAGAGCCTCGAGCACGAGGAACAAGGGTGCGACGAAGACCTGCAGGATGTTGTCGGTCAGCGCCGGGCGACGGCCCTCGTAGACGGAATGCCCGACGAGTTGGATGATCCACCCGCCCACGAAGAAGATGGCGAACGTCGTCCAGAACGCCGTCGTGTCCCACGTCGCGATCGGCGCGGCGACGATCGAGCCGATCAGGATGAGAAGCGCCAGGATGCCGCCCGCGAGCCGTTGCATCGAGGCATACCAGATGCAGAAGCCAAGCGTCGCGATCCAGCCGAGCGTCAAGCCGCCGAAGAAACCCGGCGCGAGCCAGCCGAGATGAACGCGATGCAGGATGAGGAGAACGGCAAAGGTGATCATCGGAACACCGAACACATGCGTGAGCACGTTGCGGTGGTCGCGATGATAGGCCCGGTACATGGCGGCCTGCTCGAGCATCCATTCGCTCGCCTTGTTGTGCATGGCGTTCCTCCAGTGTCTGCACGGCTCTTGCGGCCGCGCTGCGTATGGCGGGAGTCTAGCCGATCCGCGGGCGGATGACAGGGGAGGGCGATGGACGGACTCATCATTCGCGAGGCGCGCAAGACCGACCTGCCGGCCCTGATAGAAATCTTCCGCCGAGACCGTGACGGCGGTCATGCCGAATCCCGTGCTCCCGCCGCGCCGGCTGTCTACGAAGCTGCTTTCGACCGCATCGCCGCGGACATCAATAGTCGACTCTATGTCGCTGAACTCGACGATCGGGCGGTCGGAACCTTCCAACTGACGTTCATTCCCGGCCTCGTCAATCATGGCCGCATCCGCGCCAAGATCGAAAGTGTGCATGTGCGCGACGGCATGCGCTCACGCGGTATCGGCACCGAGATGATGCGGGCGGCGCTTGCGGCCGCGCGGGCCGGCGGTGCCGGCATCGCCGAACTCGCCTCGAACAAGCGGCGGGTCGACGCTCACCGCTTCTACGAGCGACTCGGCTTCGAGCGCAGCCACGAGGGTTTCAAGATCGCGCTGTAGATATAGATCAGCCCCCCAGTAGCCGGCGGGCCGTATCGCCCCCGACCATGCCGCCATAGAGAATGGCGCCGGCCCACACCATGGCCGAGAGCCAATTGCAGATGTGAAACACCGTCGGGTTCATCTTGCCGATGGCGGCAACGGTCGCGATCGTGCCGTGCAGCGGTCCGAAAAAGCGCCCGATGAAGATCGCGAAGGCTCCATACTTCTGAAAGGCCTCCCGCGTCTTCTGCACGATCTCCGGCCGCTCGCGGATCGGCTTCCACTGGAGGAAGGTGTCGCCGTAATGGGTCCCGACCCACCAGGACACCATGTTGCCGACGGCCGCGCCAATCACGACGCCCGTCCAAAGCGGCCAGAACGAGACACCGCCGGCAGCACCCGCCAGCGCGCCGAGCGCGAGCAGAATCCCGACCGCCGGTACGAAAAAGGAGAGGACAACCACGCTCTCCCCGAAGGCGAGAAGGCCGACGATGATCGGTCCCCAGAACTGATTGGCCCGCACGAATTCGACGACGGCGGTGGTGAAGCCTTGAACGTCCATGGGAACTCGCGGGGAGGGATAGGAGGCCGGATTCCATGATCGAAGCCTTTGGCCGCGCCCGCGTCAAGGAAGTGTGAGCGCTCTCGACGGTCTTGGTCGGATAGGGCTAATCTTCGCTTCGCGGCAATCGGGGAGGATGGAGATGGCACGCAAGCCGAGCAGAACCATGCGGCGCAAACCGGCGAAGTCGGCATCGGCGGGCAAGTCCGCCGCCAAGGTGAAGTCGCTGCGCACCGTATCGAGGGCGTCGGCGCGGAAGTCGGTGGCCGTACGTAAGCCGGCAACGGCGCGGAAGCTGCCGGCAGCGCGCAAGACGCAGGCCACGCGCGCGGCGGCAAAGGCACCAGCGCTGAAGCCGACACTCTATGGCATCTGGTTGTCTGGCCCGACCTACAAGGTCGGCCTCGCCCTGTCGTTGATGGGTGTGCCGTTCTCCTACGTCCACCTCGATCTGCGTGAGGGCGCGCACAAAACGCCCGAATACATCGAACTCAACCGCTACGGGCAGGTGCCGTGCCTCGTCGACGGCAAGCGGGCGCTCTGCCAATCGGCATCCATTCTCGAATATCTGGCGGAGCGGACGGGCAAGCTCTCGGGCAAGAGCGCCGCCGACAAGATCCGTGTCCGCGAATGGATGTTCTGGGAGTTCGATCGTCTGGCTCCGCCCGTCTATCGCATGCGCGCGATCAGGCGTGGCCTGATGCAGGGAACGCCCGAGATCGAGCAGATGTTCACGACGAACGCCAAGCTGGCCTTCGATGTGCTGGACAAGCATCTGGCCGGGCGGGATTGGCTCGTCGGCAAGAGCCCGACGATTGCCGATGTCGATCTCTATGGCGTCGTCGCCTATGCGGGCGAGGCCGGCTACGACCTCTCGGGCTATGCGAACGTGACGGCGTGGATCGCGCGGCTACAGGGCCTCAAGGGCTTTGGCGCCCATGATGCGCTCTTGCCGAAGGAAAGCCGCGCATAGCCCGCCTGCGATGAGCATATGCGGCGCCTTTCGATCGGCGCGTCATTGACGCGCCGGCATACTTTCTCGTTTCTGAACGTGAGGGTTTGGTCGGTTAACGCTTAACCGTGGTCGCGATCATGGTTTTTTGACCGTTTGCTTTAAGTCGAATGCGACGGGTTCGAGCTACCTTTGCCGCACACAGGGACGGCCACCGGGAACACCCGGGGCCACAGGCGAGCGAGCAGAGGCGAACCATGATCAAGCCGCAGGCGAAGGCCACCGAGACCAAGACCCCGGAAGCGCCCGCGCCGGTGAAGGCCTCCTATCTCGATGCGCTCGCCATGGTCGAGCGGGCGCACCGCGGGCTCCTCGACGTGGTCAAGGACGAGTTCGACCGGCTCGGGCGCTCGGACGTCAATGCGACGCAGGCCCTGATCCTGTTCCATATGGGCGACAGCGAGCTGACCGCCGGGGAGCTCAAGACGCGCGGCTACTATCTCGGCTCGAACGTGTCGTACAATTTAAAGAAGCTCGTCGATCTCGGGCTGATCCACCATCAGAAGAGCCGGGTCGACCGGCGCACGGTGCGCATCAAGCTCACCGAGAAGGGGCAGGAGATCCGGCGCATCGTCGAGCGGCTCTACGAGCGGCACACGCGCTCGATCGAGGCGATCGGCGGCGTCTCGCAGGACGACTTCCAGCGCCTCTCCCAGGCCCTGCAGCGCCTCGAACGCTTCTGGATCGACCAAATCAGATTCAGACTGTGAGGGTGGCGTCCCACTCGGCCGGCTGGCGGGGCATCGCCCGCGGTCGGCGCGGAAGATAAGCCCTCGCCGCGGCTTGGCACCCGGCATGGCCGCGCTTCCTCTGCGTCAGATGCTTCTTGCGCCGGTCGGCCCGTCAACCCGTCAAAACCCCGAAACGCGCGGCCCAAACAACCATTGTTGCGTGGGGGGACTTGATGCTCCAAAGCCACAGGCCGAAGAAAACGGCGCTCGTGACCAGAAGCGTGACTATCGCCACAGGATTGACCCAATCGACCATGAAACCGGCACCGTAATTTTCGGGTAGCTGTGGCATCGTACGGGTTTGACCGATGGCCGCGCCTCAGCCTATCCCGCGTTAACCCCGCCCGTGTTAACACGGGCGCGAAAATCAGGCGGGGTTCTACCGCCGGCTGACGGAGAGTGTCGGTGTCGATAGGCGACGAGAACTCGGACGGACGTGCCACCCCGATCCTCGACCGGCGGGCCATCCTGCGGCACGCCGTCACGGGCGGTGTGGGGCTTGCCGCATTGCTGTCGTCGGGTAGCGCTTTCGCCCAGAACCTCGCCTCCGCGGTGGCGGGGGCCGAGTGGCGCGAACGCTTTGACGTGTCGACGCCGCGGACGAACGGGTCGATACGGTCGCGCACGCCGCTCCTCGGCGGGCGCACGGTCGAGACCACGGAGTGGGCAATCGGCCGTTATCGCGAGATCGTCGGACGTGGTGGCTGGGGCCGCGTGCCCGAGGGCGCCAATCTCCGGCTTGGTGCATCCGCCCCCAACGTTCAGGCTCTGCGCCAGCGCCTTATCGCGTCGGGTGATCTGGAGCAGACCGCCGGCCGCGGCGATGTCTACGACAGTTTCGTCGAGGCCGCCGTCCGCCGTTTCCAGTTCCGTCACGGCATCGGCGCGGACGGTATCGTCCGGGCGCCGACCTATGCCGCCCTCAACGTCCCCGCCGAGCAACGCCTGCGCCAGCTCGAGCTCAACCTCGGTCGCCTGCGCAACATGACGGGCAATCTCGGCGAGCGCTACGTGATGATGAACATCCCCGCCGCCGAATTGGAGGCGGTACAGGGCGGACAAGTCGCCTCGCGGCATACGACCGTCGTGGGCAAGATCGACCGGCAGTCACCTGTACTCGCGGTTCGGATCACCGAGGTGAACTTCAACCCGTTCTGGACGGTGCCTGCGTCCATCGTGCGCCGCGATCTCATTCCGAAGATGCAGCGCGATCCGCAGTATCTCACGCGCAACCGCATCCGTATCTTCGATCCGCGCGGCAATGAATTGGCGCCGCAGTGGATCAACTGGAACACCGACGAAGCGCTGCAATTCCGCTTCCGGCAAGACCCTTCGGATCTGAATTCGATGGGCAGCGTGCGTATCGGGATGCACAATTCCGAGAACGTCTACATGCACGACACGCCGCAGAAGTCCCTGTTCGGCCAATCCGAGCGCTTCCACTCCTCGGGCTGCGCGCGCGTGCAGAACGTGCGCGAACTCGTCACCTGGATTCTCGCCGAGATGCCGGAATGGCCGCGCATGCGGATCGACCAGGCGGTGCGCACGGACGAACGCATCGACGTGCCTCTGCGTCGCCCGATCCCGGTCTACTGGGTGTATGTCACGTCGTGGGCGACCGATGACGGGCTGATCCAGTTCCGCGACGACATCTATCGTCGCGACGAGCAACACTTGGCAGGCAATTTCTCGATGCCGGCCACGCCGTTCGACCCGGTCGGACCGCAAGCCTGGGCGCCGGGTCAGCGGCGGTCAACCCGCGTGCAGTGACGACCGACCGATCGCACGCCGAGGTCTATTTCGAACACGTGGCCATCGGCGGTTACGCGAAGTGCTCGGCCATCCACGCCGCAACCGGGATCGAGGTCTCGGTCACCGGGCCTGCCGGCGCCATGCGCAGCGACATGGAGCGCTTGGCATTGCGCGCGCTGGAGCGCCGTCTCGCCCGCGGATCGACCTCCGCATAAGGCAACGACGTGGCGTGGCGCGACGTGGTGTGCTAGCCGGACCGCAACGTCATCGATCGGGAATCGCCGCATGTCCGCACGAGCCGCCCAAGGCGCCATGGCGCCCTCCGACTTCTTCACGGCGACGCTCGCCGAGCGCGACCCGGAGCTTGCGCGCGCGGTTGCGGGCGAACTTGGACGGCAGCGGCACGAGGTGGAATTGATCGCGTCGGAGAACATCGTTTCGCGCGCGGTCCTCGAAGCCCAGGGGTCCGTCCTCACCAACAAGTATGCCGAGGGCTATCCGGGCAAGCGCTACTACGCGGGGTGCGAGTTCGTCGACGTCGCCGAGAGCCTCGCGATCGCGCGGGCGAAGAAGCTGTTCGGGTGCGCCTTTGCCAATGTTCAGCCGCACTCGGGGGCCCAGGCGAACCAAGCGGTGTTCCTCGCCTTCATGCAGCCGGGCGACACTTATATGGGCCTCGACCTCGCGGCGGGGGGACATCTGACGCACGGCTCGCCCGTCAACGTATCCGGCAAGTGGTTCAAGGTCGCGCCCTACACCGTGCGACGCGAGGATCACATCATCGACATGGACGCGGTCGCCAAGATCGCGCGCGCGTCGAAGCCGAAGATCATCATTGCAGGCGGGTCGGCCTATTCGCGCTCGTGGGACTTCAAGCGTTTCCGCGAGATCGCCGACGAGGTCGGCGCCCTGCTCATGGTCGACATGGCGCATTTCGCCGGCCTCGTGGCCGGCGGGGCGCATCCCTCGCCGCTCCCTCATGCGCATGTCGTCACGACCACGACGCACAAGACGCTGCGCGGACCGCGCGGCGGCATGATCCTCGCAAACGACGAGGCATTGGCCAAGAAGATCAATTCTGCCGTCTTCCCCGGCCTGCAAGGCGGCCCGCTGATGCACGTGATCGCGGCGAAGGCCGTCTCCTTCGCCGAGGCGTTGCGTCCCGAGTTCAAGGCCTACGCCAAAGCCGTCGTCGAGAACGCGAAGGTGCTCGCCTCCACCATCAAGGCGGCCGGGTTCGAGATCGTGTCGGGGGGCACCGACAACCATCTGATGCTCGTCGACCTGAGGCCCAAAAACCTCAAGGGCAACGTGTCTGAGCAAGCGCTCGTGCGTTCGGCGATCACCTGCAACAAGAACGGCATCCCGTTCGATCCCGAGAAGCCGATGGTCACGTCCGGCATCCGCCTTGGCACACCCGCCTGCACGACGCGCGGCTTCGGCCCAGCCGAGTTCAAGCAGGTTGGCGAGATGATCGCTGAGGTGTTGGACGCGGTCGCCCAGACGCCGGAGGGCACCGCACCGCTCGTCGAGGAAGCGATCAAGAAGCGCGTCATCGCGCTGACGGACCGTTTCCCGGTCTACTGAGGCCGGGCATGCGCTGCCCCTATTGCGGCCATCCGGACACGCAGGTGAAGGACTCGCGTCCGACGGAGGACAACGCTGCGATCCGCCGCCGCCGCGTATGTTCGGCCTGCGGGGGCCGCTTCACCACCTTCGAGCGCGTGCAACTGCGGGAATTGACGGTGTTGAAACGCTCCGGGCGCCGGGTGCCGTTCGACCGTGACAAGCTCGAACGTTCCGTGCGCATCGCGCTGCGCAAGCGCGGCGTCGAAGAGGAGCGCGTCGAGCGCATGATCAACGGTGTCGTGCGTCAGCTGGAGAGCATGGGCGATTCCGAAATCTCGTCGGAGCAGATCGGTGAACTCGTCATGGAGGGGTTGAAGACCCTCGACGACGTCGCCTATGTCCGCTTTGCCTCGGTGTACCGCAACTTCCGCGCGGCGGAGGATTTCGGCAAGGCGGTCAACGAGCTGCGCAGGGAGGAGGGCGCTCCGCCCCGCCGCCCGGGGAAGGCGTGACCGCGACCGATCTCGATCGCCGCCTGATGGCGGCCGCTTTGCGCCTCGGTCGGCGCGGCCTCGGTCTCACCTGGCCCAACCCCTCGGTTGCGTGTCTCATCGTGCGGGAGCTGGATGGCGCGCCTGTGATCGTGGCAAGTGCCGTTACGGCCAGGGGGGGCAGGCCCCATGCGGAGACGCAGGCGCTCGCCGAAGCCGGCCCGGCTGCGCGCGGCGCAACCGCATACGTGACGCTTGAGCCCTGCTCGCACTTCGGCAAGACGCCACCATGCGCGGATGCGCTCGTCGCAGCTGGCGTTGCGCGCGTGGTGGTCGCGCTGGGCGATCCCGACCCGCGCGTCGCAGGCCGCGGCATAGCGCAACTGCGGCAGGCCGGCATCGCGGTCGTCGAGAACGTGCTGGCCGACAGCGCGGCCCGCGACCATGCGGGTCACATCGCGCGGGTCGCGTTCGGGCGACCGCATGTGACGCTGAAGCTTGCCCAGTCGGCCGATGGTTTCGTCGGCCGCCGCAACGAACGGGTTGCCATCACCGGGCCGGAGGCCAATGCGCGCGTGCACATGTTGCGCGCGATGTCTGATGCGGTCGTGATCGGCATCGGCACCGCCTTGACGGACGATCCGCTGCTCACCGTGCGCCTGCCCGGCCTCGAAGGTCGTTCGCCGGTGCGCGTCGTCTTCGACGCCGACCTGCGCTTGCCGGCGACCGCCGCACTCGTCCGGACCGCGCGCGAGGTGCCGACGCAAGTCATCACCACCTGGGGAGCCGATCCCGCCTGCGCCGAGGTGTTGAGTGCTGCCGGCGTCGTCGTGCATCGCGTGACGCCGCCCTGGCTCGGCGGCACGGGCGTCAACCTCCACACCGCCCTGCGCGAACTGGTCAAGCTCGGCATCGGCCGGGTTCTCCTCGAAGGCGGCCCGACGCTGGCTCGGGCGTTCCTTGCGCGCGCGCTCGTCGATGAAATCGTTCTCTTCGAGAGCCCGAACCGAATCGGGCCGGACGGGCTTGCGGGCCTTCCGCCCGAGGCTCTCGCATCCTTCACCAGAACCGGGGAAGGGCTGGTCGGGGTGGACCGCATGACGACATATTGGCGAGAGAGGTGAGGCCATGTTCACGGGCATCGTGACGGATGTGGGCGAGGTCGTGTCGGTCGCGGCGATGGGGCGGGGGCGGCGCTTGCGCATCACCTGCCGCTATCCGGCGGATGGCATCGATCCCGGCGCGTCGATCGCTTGCAGCGGCGTTTGCCTCACCGTCGTCGCGCGGGGCGGCGAGGGCGGGCGGAGCTGGTTCGACGTCGAGGCATCGACCGAAACGCTCGCGCGGACGACGCTCGGCGGCTGGGCCACGGGCACGCGCGTCAATCTCGAACGCTCGCTCAGGATCGGTGACGAGCTCGGCGGCCACATCGTCACCGGGCACGTCGATGGTCTCGCCGAGATCGTTACGCGCGTCGATGAAGACAATTGCGCGCGCTTCGGCCTGCGCGCGCCGGACGCGCTCGCGAAGTTCATCGCAGAGAAGGGGTCCATCGCTCTCGATGGCACCTCGCTCACGGTGAATGCCGTCGAGGGGGCGCGTTTCGACGTCATGCTGATCCCGCATTCCCTTTCGGTGACGACGTGGGGCGCCGCCAAAGCCGGGGACCGCGTCAATCTCGAGGTCGACCTCATGGCGCGCTACGCCGCGCGGCTCGCCGAGACGCGGTAAGCCCTGGACACGAACAGCTATGGGTGGTTCAACCCGCGCCCATGAAGTCCCATCACGCCACCTCGGTTCCCGCGATCCCCGGCTCGCGGCCCCGCGTGCTGATCGTCGAGGCCCGCTTCTACGATGCCATCGCGGATGAGCTCTTGCGCGGCGCGCGCGCCGTGCTCGAAGTCGCGAATGCCGATGTCGACGTCGTGACCGTCCCCGGCGCGCTGGAAATTCCCGCCATCGTGGCAATGGCGCTCCGGGCCGCGCATGAAGTCGAGGACTTCCGGGCCTACGACGGCTACGTCGTGCTCGGTTGCGTGATCCGAGGTGAAACCACGCATTACGACGTGGTTGCGGGGGAATCGAATCGCGCGCTCATGGACCTCGTCACGCGCGACGCCATCGCGCTCGGCAACGGCATTTTGACCGTCGAGAACGAAGGGCAGGCGCTCGAGCGGGCCAAGGTATCGGAGATGGACAAGGGCGGGGAAGCCGCCCGTGCGTGCCTCGCCATGATCGCGGCGCAGCGGCGGTTGGGTCTCGCTCCGGTTCCGGTGAACCCCTTCGCTTTCGACGAGGAGACGGAAGCGGACCTTCTCCAGACGTTCCTCGAGGAGAACAAACGCGGCCGTCGAGGCAAGCCATGATTCTGCGTGGCGCTGCGCCCATGCCTGCGAAGGGCAACAAGCGATCGACGGCGCGGCTCGCTGCGGTGCAGGCGCTCTACCAAATGGACCTCGCCGGTTCCGACGTGCTCGTCACCATGGCGGAGTTCGAGAACTTCCGGCTCGGCAAGGAAGTCGACGGAGCGACCTATGGCGCTGTCGACACGCAGTTCTTCCGCGACATCGTCGGCGGTGTCGTACGCGAACAACGTGCGCTTGATCCTCTGGTCGACGATGGCCTGCGCGACGACTGGCCATTGTCGCGGATCGATTCGACGCTGCGGCAGATCTTGCGCGCAGGCGCCTTCGAATTGCGGCACCGGCGCGACGTTCCGGCGAAGGCCGCGATCAGCGAATATGTCGACGTGGCGCGCGCCTTCTTCGAAGACGGCGATGAGCCGAGAATCGTGAATGCCGTTCTGGACCGGCTGGCGCGCGCGGCGCGCCCTCAGGAGTTCGGCACCGCCGAATCTGCGCAATGAGCCAGCGCCTCGACGAAGACGGCCTGATCCAGCGCTTCTTCGCACCGCTTGCAACCCATCCTGGCGCGGCCGGTCTGATCGACGATGCGGCCGCGCTCACGCCGGAGCCCGGCGAAGACCTGGTGCTGACGACGGATGCCCTCGTCGCGGGCGTCCATTTCTTCCCGACGGACGATGCCTTCGACGTCGCGCGCAAGGCGCTGCGCGTCAATCTCTCCGATCTTGCGGCGAAGGGCGCGCGGCCGATCGGCTATCTCCTCACCCTGGCTTTGCCGCGGGATTGGACGATTCCGTGGCTCGAACGATTCTCGGCGGGGCTTGCCGAGGACCAAGGCCGCTTCGCCTGTCCGCTCCTGGGCGGCGACACGGTCAAGACGCCGGGACCGACGACGATAAGCGTGACGGCGATCGGCGCCGTGCCGGCCGGCACCATCGTGCGACGTGCCGGCGCGCAAGTCGGGGACGCGATCATGCTCACCGGTGGCATTGGTGATGCGGCGCTTGGATGTCGCATTCTCTATCACCCGATCGCCGGTGAAGGGCTCTCAGCAGACTTGGTGGACGTGGCCAAGCGTCGCTATTGGTTGCCCGAGCCGCGCCTTGCCGTCACGCCCGCGCTCCGCCGCTATGCGAGCGCAGCGATGGATGTTTCGGACGGGTTCGCCGGCGATCTCGCCAAGCTCTGCCGGGCCTCGGGCGTTGGTGCGCGCGTCAGCTTCGAGGAAATGCCGCTCGATCCGGCGGCGCGCGCGCTCGCGCGGCGCGATCCGACGGCGATCCCGGACATCCTATCGGGTGGTGACGACTATGAAATCCTGTTCACCGTGCCGAACCGCGACGATCATCCGCTCGCTGCCATCCGCGCCTGCAAGGCTGCGGGCGTCGAGGCCCATTGGGTCGGCAACATTGTCGAAGGTACAGGCGTGACGATCACGCTCGCTGGCGAGCCGATCGCGCTCGAGCGTGCGAGCTACAGTCATTTCTGAGGCTCTCTGACGCGCCCTACCCGTGAATGGAGAACGCGGACCGTGCATACCGGCTGCTCAAATGGTACGGATTGCGCGAACAGCGAGCACGCCTATGGTGCGGGCCATGTCGACCCTCGCCGTTCCCACTGCCGTGACTGATCCCGACGCTCTCGCGAAGCGCAATGCGCGCTTGCTTGCGGCAGCCGTTGGCATCGGCGGCGGCAACGCGCCGATCAACATCGCTCTCGGCGGCATCGTCGGCGGCTTGCTTGCACCAAACCCGATCTGGGCGACGTTGCCGGTCACGGCCTTCGTCCTCGGCACGTTCCTTACCTCGATGCCCGCCTCGCTCTTGATGGCGATCATCGGGCGCAAGCAAGGTTTCGTCCTTGGCGGGGCGATCGGCATCACCGGCGGGCTCGTCGCTGCCGCCGGCATCCTTGCGGGCTCTTTCGCGTTGTTCATCATCGGCAGTGCGTTGTGCGGTTCGTATCACGGCTTCAATCAGCTCTATCGCTTCGCCGCGGCGGACACGGCGACGCCAGCCTTCAAGCCGAAGGCGATTTCGTGGGTGATGGTCGGCGGACTGATCTCGGCGTTGATCGGGCCGCAGCTCGTGATTCATGCGCAAGGGGCCATTCCCGTCGCCCCGCTCGCCGGGCCTTTCGTCGCCGCGGCCTTCGTGGTGGCGCTGGCCATGGTACCGGTGCTGATGACGCGCTTTCCACCACTTGCCGAGCAACCGGGAGCCGCCGAGCCGCCGCGATCCCTTGGGGAGGTTGCACGGCAAGCGAAGTTCATCGTCGCGGTCGTCGTCGGCATGATCGCCTATGCGCTCATGAATCTCGTCATGACCGCGTCGCCGATAGCCATGATAGCCTGCGGCCATTCAATCACGGACGCTGCGCTCGGCATCCAATGGCACATCATCGGCATGTTCGCGCCGAGCTTCTTCACCGGCGCGCTCATCGCACGCTATGGGCGCACGGCGATCATGGCGACCGGCCTCCTGCTGCTTGCGGCCTGCGGCGTGGTGGCTATCTCCGGGCTTTCCATCGCGCATTTCTGGGCGGCGCTCGTGCTGCTCGGGGTTGGTTGGAACTTCGCCTATGTCGGCGCCACCGCGATGGTCACCGAATGCCATCGCCCTTCCGAGCGCGGAAAGGTGCAAGGTCTTAACGACTCGCTCGTGTTCGGGCTCGTGGCGCTCGCCTCGCTCACCGCCGGTTTTCTGCAGGAAACCGCCGGCTGGGAGGCCGTGAATCTGGTGATCTTCCCCTTCGTCGCCATCGCCCTGGCCGCGCTCGGTTATCTGGCGCTTGCGCGGCGCCGCCCCGCCATGCCGGCTTGACGGGGCAGGTCTTGCACCCTTCGGATCGGTTGCGTCCGCCCCGGCTTTTGGCTACATCGCGCGCGACCTGAGGTCGGGCGCGGGTGCAGGCTCGACAATGGGTCGGCCGTGCGCGGGCGCTGAGCGACCCCGGCCGATCCAGAGCGGCCCGTGACTCACATCCGGACATATGGGGACATTACGTCATGACAGCTCAATTGTGGCTGATCATCCTTTGCGGCGTCGCGGCGATCATCTACGGCTTCATCACGGTTCAGAACCTGATGAAGCAGGACGCCGGCACGCAGAAGATGCAGGAGATCGCCAAGGCGATCCAAGAGGGCGCGGAGGCCTACCTCAAGCGCCAATACACGACCATCGCCATCGTCGGCGCGGCGATTTTCCTCCTCGCCATCTGGCTTCTGTCGATTTGGGCGGCCATCGGCTTTGCCATCGGCGCTGTGCTTTCTGGCGTCGCGGGCTTCGTCGGCATGACCGTGTCGGTGCGTGCGAATGTCCGCACGGCGCAAGCGGCGACGAAGTCGCTCGCGGCGGGCCTCGATCTCGCCTTCAAGGCCGGTGCGGTCACGGGCATGCTGGTCGCGGGCCTCGCGCTTCTCGGCTGCGCCCTCTACTTCTGGTTCCTGACCGGCCCGCTGGGCTTCGGCATCACGAGCCGCGCGGTGATCGACGCGCTCGTGGCGCTCGGCTTCGGCGCCTCGCTCATCTCGATCTTCGCCCGTCTCGGCGGCGGCATCTTCACCAAGGGTGCGGATGTCGGCGGCGATCTCGTCGGCAAGGTCGAAGCGGGCATTCCGGAGGATGATCCGCGCAACCCGGCAACGATCGCCGACAATGTCGGCGACAATGTCGGCGACTGCGCGGGCATGGCGGCCGACCTGTTCGAAACCTATGCGGTCACGATCGTTGCAACCATGGTGCTTGCCGCGATCATCTTCGGCACGGTCAGCGGCATCGTCGGCCCGGCGATGCTCTACCCGCTCGCCATCGGCGGCGTGTGCATCCTCACCTCGATCGCCGGCACCTATTTCGTGAAGCTCGGCCAGAACAACTCGATCATGGGCGCCCTCTACAAAGGCTTCATCGGCGCCGGCGTGCTCTCGCTCGCCGGCATCGCGCTCGTGACCGCGCTCGTTCTGCCGAACGGCTTTGCGACGCAGTTCCCAGCGGTCGCCCAGTTCGGCTCGCCCGCCTTCACCGGCACGGCGCTGTTCGTCTGCGCGGTCATCGGCCTGCTCGTCACGGCCGCGATCGTGTGGGTCACCGAGTACTATACCGGCACGGGCTATCGCCCGGTCGTGTCGATCGCGCAAGCATCCGTCACAGGTCACGGCACCAACGTGATCCAGGGTCTCGCCGTGTCGATGGAAGCGACCGCGCTGCCAGCGATCATCATCATCATCGGCACGATCTCGACCTATATGCTCGCCGGCCTGTTCGGTACGGCGATCGCGGTCGCGGCCATGCTGTCGATCGCGGGCATCGTCGTCGCGCTCGATGCCTTCGGCCCGGTCACCGACAATGCCGGCGGCATCGCCGAGATGGCGGGGCTGCCGAAGGAAGTGCGCGTGACGACCGACGCGCTCGACGCCGTCGGCAACACGACCAAGGCCGTGACCAAAGGCTACGCGATCGGCTCGGCCGGTCTTGGCGCCCTCGTGCTCTTCGCCGCCTACAACTATGACCTGCAGTACTTCGTGGCCGAGGCGAACAAGGCGGGCTCGACCACGTACCAGTACTTCCGTGGCATGGGCGCGCCGGATTTCTCGCTGTCGAACCCCTATGTCGTGGTCGGCCTGCTCTTCGGCGGTCTCCTGCCGTACCTCTTCGGCGGCATGGGCATGACGGCGGTCGGCAAGGCCGGCGGAGCGATCGTGGAAGAGGTGCGCCGGCAGTTCCGCGAGAAGCCGGGCATCATGGAGCACAAGGAAAAGCCCGACTATGCGGCAGCGGTCGACCTGCTCACCAAGCGGGCGATCCAGGAGATGATCGTCCCCTCGCTCCTGCCGGTGCTGTCGCCCATCGTCATGTTCGTCGTGGTGCTGATGATCGCCGGCAAGGCGCAGGCCTTCGCCGCGGTCGGCGCGCTCCTCCTCGGCGTGATCGTCACCGGCCTGTTCGTCGCCATCTCGATGACGGCGGGCGGCGGCGCCTGGGACAACGCCAAGAAGTCCTTCGAGGACGGCTTCGTCGACAAGGACGGAGTGCGCCACTACAAGGGCTCGGACGCGCACAAGGCGTCGGTCACCGGCGACACCGTCGGCGACCCCTACAAGGACACGGCCGGCCCGGCGGTGAACCCGATGATCAAGATCACCAACATCATGGCGCTGTTGCTGCTCGCAGTGCTCGCTGGCATGCGCTGACCTGCCGCGCCGGTCGCCAAGAACAAACCCCGCGGAGCGATCCGCGGGGTTTTTACGGGCCGGTCACCGCCCGAGATTCGAGAAGATCTGCTGCAGGAACGTCGTCTCGCGGCCGCCCGAAGGGGTGGCGCGGCTGACGAAATCGATCACGCGCCCGTCCTGCAAGCCGTAGTTTGCGACGCGCGACACGCGGTTCGCCCCGTCGAAATAGACCGCGACAACCCGCTGATCGATGACCCGCGGCCGCATTCCCGGCAGCAATTCGACCTGCTGCGAAATGTAATAGAAGACCTCGTTGTCGAGCGTCGCGATCGTGGTCGGCGAACCGAGGACGAACATGACCTGGTCGCGGCTCGATCCGACCGGCACCTGGTCGAGGGCGCCCTCTTGCAGCACGAAACCGCGGGTCTGAACCTGCCGGATGGTGAAATCCGGCGCCGAAAACGCCGCCGGAAGCGGGTTCATCTGTGTGCCTGAGCAGCCGGCGAGAAGCGTCATGGCTGCCGCGAGCGCCAGCGCCGTCGTTCTCGGGGGTATCACCTGATGCACCACATGATCCTCCGCCCCGCGCTTGCCGGCCGCGGGCGCCATGACCTATCCGTGAGACGGACGATTTGCAACGCTCGGCGCCGAAAGTGTGGCGACGAGGAGGCCGGATGATCCTGTCCCTGTTCCGTCACCGTCGATCGCCGATTCCGGCCGATCTGCACGCCAAGCTGGTCGCCGCCGCGCGCCACCCGGCACTCTATGCCGAGATCGGGATACCGGATACGGTTCAAGGCCGGTTCGAAGCGCTGGTCCTGACGCTGTGGCTCTTCCTGCGCCGGACGAAGAGCGATGCGGCCTTGACCGATCTCGCACAGGAGGTTGTGGATCAAACGTTTCGCGAACTCGATCGTGGCCTCAGAGAGCAGGGCGTGGGCGACCTATCCGTGCCTCGGCACATGAAAAAGATGGCCGCGCTCGTCTACGGACGCGCCGCGGCATTCGATGCTGCAGCCGCAGACGGTGATCTCGCACAGGCGTTGCGCCACGCGCTGTTCGCCGACGAGGTGTGCGGCGATGTGGCTCGCCTCGTCGACTATGTCTCCAAAGCGGAGGCGCATCTTGCGGCAGAAGTAACGGCGAGCGATCTCCTCGCAGGACGCGTCTCTTTTCCCGATCCATGAAAGTGGCCGCGCGATGACAGAACCGTTGCTTCTCACGCGTTCGCTCAAGCGGGCAGAGGTGCCGAGTGCCGGCACGTCCCTGGTGATCGAGGCGTCCGACGATGAGCGTCGGCGCATCGCGGCGGCCTTCGGGCTCGAGGCCTGCGATAGCTTGGCCGCGACGCTCCGCGTGTGGCCGGATGGTCAAGACGGCCTCATCGTCCGCGGCCACCTCACCGCGGACGTGACGTATCGCTGCGTCGTGACATTGGAGCCGGTTCCAGGCCGGGTGGAGGAGCCAATCGACGTGCGCTTTGCGCCGCCGGCCGGCCGGCATCGCGCGTCGACCGAGGTGGACGTCGCTTCCGATGTCGAAGACCCGCCGGAACCGCTCATCGGCGACGCCGCGGATTTGGGACCCGTGGTGACGGAGCATCTCGCGCTGGGGCTTGACCCTTACCCACGCGCGCCGGGCGCGGCATTGCCCGTCCTGGGCGACAACGGTCCAAAAAGTGGGCCGTTTTCCTATCTTGCGTCGCTGCGCGCCCGCACGCCACCGAAGGGATGAGTGCGTGCGCCGGCAGGTGCCTCGTCAAAAACGAGTTGCGGCGGCGACCGACGCGAGTATGGTCCTCGCTCCCGCTGGGCCGCCGCTCGTAGAGCCCGCGCTCGCAACCGGGCCGAGGGTACGGACGCCGATCATCACATGACGCGGCAAGTTTCCATCGCCATCGACGCCATGGGCGGCGACAAAGGTGCATCGGTGGTGGTGCCCGGAGCGGGAATTGCGGCCGGACGCTATCCGGACGCGCGTTTCATTCTGTTCGGTGACGAAAAGATTCTCGAACCGCTCGTTGCCGCCGAAGCGCGTCTTGCTGGCCGCGCGCGGATCGCGCACACCGACGTCGCCGTGCGCATGGACGACAAGCCGAGCCAAGCCTTGCGCTCGGGGCGCTGGAAGTCGTCCATGTGGCTTGCCCTCGACGCCGTGAAGACGAAGGAGGCCGACGTCGCGGTCTCCGCGGGCAACACCGGCGCGCTGATGGCGATGGCCAAGTTCTGCCTGCGCACCATGGCCGACGTCGAGCGCCCCGCGATCGCGGCGATCTGGCCGACGGTCGGCGGCGAGTCGATCGTTCTCGACGTCGGTGCCTCGATCGGGGCTGATGCGGCAGCGCTCGTCGATATGGCGATTCTCGGGGCCGCCATGGCGCGCGCGCTCTTCGGCATCGAGAAGCCCACGGTCGGACTTCTCAACATCGGCGTTGAGGAGGTGAAGGGCCTCGAACCGATCCGCGAGGCCGGGCGCATTCTGCGCGAGACGTCGCTGCCGGGCCTTGCCTATGTCGGCTTCGTCGAGGCGAACGACATCGGCAAAGGCATCGTCGACGTCGTCGTCACGGAGGGCTTCGCTGGCAACATCGCGCTCAAGGCGGCGGAAGGCACGGCCAAGCAGCTCGCCGAATGGCTCCGCGCCGCGATGTCGCGGACGCTTCTGACCAAACTCGGCTATGTCTTGGCGCAGGATGGTTTTCGCGTGCTGAAGGACAAGATGGACCCGCGCAAGTCGAACGGTGGCGTGTTTCTCGGCTTGAACGGGATCGTCATCAAAAGTCACGGGGGCACCGATGCCCTCGGCTTCGCGACAGCGATCGGCATTGGATGCGACATGGTCAAGGCCGAGCTCCTCGCCAAAATCGACGGTGACATGGCGCTGTTCAGACGAGACCGGGCAACAGCCGGTGTCGAGGTAGCGCAGTAACGTCATGCTCCGTTCCGTCGTTCATGGAGTCGGGTCCTACCTGCCGCAACGGGTCGTCACCAATGACGAGCTGGCGCAGCGCGTCGACACCTCCGACGAATGGATCGTGCAGCGCACGGGCATCCGCAGCCGCCACATCGCAGCGGACGGCGAGTTGACCTCGGATCTTGCTCTCTCGGCGTCGAAGGCGGCTCTGGAAGCGGCCGGCATCGAGCCAGGCGACATCGATCTTATCGTGCTCGCCACGTCCACCCCGGACAACACGTTCCCGGCGACCGCAACCGCCGTGCAGGCCGGCCTCGGCATCGCGCACGGCGCGGCGTTCGACGTGCAGGCCGTGTGCACCGGGTTCATCTACGCATTGTCGGTTGCCGATGCGATGCTGCGAACCGGGCAGGGGCAGCGCGCCCTCGTCATCGGTGCGGAAACCTATTCGCGCATCCTCGATTGGACGGATCGCGCCACCTGCGTTCTCTTCGGCGATGGCGCCGGTGCCGTGGTCATCGAGGTCGTCGAGAGCGGCGGCGTATCGTCCGATCGCGGGCTTCTCGCCTCGAAGCTGCGTTCCGATGGGCGGCACAAATCCAAGCTCTACGTGGATGGCGGCCCGTCTTCGACGCGGACCGTCGGCCATCTGCGCATGGAGGGCCGCGAGGTCTTCAAGCTCGCGGTCGGCATGGTGCCGGCGATCGTCACCGACATTCTGGCGGAGCAGGGGCTAACCGCAGCCGACATCGACTGGTTTGTGCCGCACCAAGCGAACCAGCGCATCATCGACGCAACCGCCGACAAGCTCGGCATTCCGCGCGACCGGGTGATTCTCACCGTCGCCGATCACGCGAACACGTCTTCCGCGTCGATACCGCTCGCCCTCGCGGCCGGCGTTCAAGACGGCCGCATTGCCCCCGGCGATCTGCTCTTGCTCGAAGCGATGGGCGGCGGGTTCACGTGGGGCGCGTCACTTTTGCGATGGTGACCTTTCGGCCACGCTCCCCGCAGCGCCGCACCATGCGGGCTATGCTCGATTGACCCTCGTCTCCAACTCGCAATAACGTCTGTACCGGCAGCGGCATCGCAGGCAACTTTGAGGAGTGGCGGATGACGGGGCGGACCATCACCCGAGCGGACCTATGCGAGGCGGTATACCAGCGCGTTGGGCTGTCGCGCAGCGAGTCTGCCTTGCTCGTCGAGCGTGTCCTCGATGAGATCTCCGAGGCGATCGTGCGCGGCGAGAACGTCAAACTCTCGTCATTCGGATCGTTCCTCGTTCGCGCCAAGGGTCAGCGGATCGGCCGCAACCCGAAGACCGGCCAGGAAGTGCCGATCGAGCCGCGCCGCGTCATGGTGTTCAAGCCCTCGAATATCTTGAAGCAGAAGATCAATGGGGCACCTGTCGGCAGTGGCCAAGCCGAGTGATCCGACGCCGTCGGGCGATCGCGGCGGTCACACCGACAAGGCCCCCGAGGCATTCCGCACTATCAGCGAGGTCGCCGACGATCTCGACCTGCCGCAGCACGTGTTGCGCTTCTGGGAGACACGGTTCGCGCAGATCCGGCCGCTGAAGCGCGGGGGCGGGCGCCGATACTACCGCCCCGAGGACGTAGACCTCCTGCGTGGGATCAAACACCTGCTCTACGGCGAAGGCTATACGATCAAGGGCGTGCAGCGCATCCTGAAGAGCCAGGGCTTGCGCTTTGTCCAGAACGTCTGGCGCGATCCGACGAGTCTTGCCGCAACCGCAGGACTCGATCGTGACGCCCGCGATACGGAGATGGACGGGGCGGTCGAGGAGGTCGCGCCGGAGCCCGACGATCACGATGAGCCTGGGGTGGGGTCCCCGGCGCCGGTGCGGCCCGCCATGGCCGTGACGACGCCCTCGGTCGCCGCGCCGCGCCTTAATCTGCGCCCGGCCGAGGGCGATAGCGAGCCACGGCCACTCTCGCGCGAGGCTCTGGAAAAGCTCAAGCGGGCGCTGCTCGATCTGGAGGATGCCAAGCGCCTCCTCGATGCGACGCGCGGCATCTCGTGAGAATTCGCGATCCGCGAAACACTCCTGAAACCGTCACCAGTCTTTCTTTGTCCCAATTATTCGTGGTTTTTCGCCACGCTCGGTTTATCGTCGCGGGGCGTTGAACCTCGCCGGCTCCCGACGCGACCAAGTCGTGAGCCGGCCGTTCTGGGCCAACTCGACATGCAGGGTACCTCGGACGAGGAACTGATCTCGCGGATCGCCAAGGGCGACCGGCTCGCGATGCAAGTGCTCTTTGCGCGCCACCACGTGCGGGTCTTCCGCTTCGTGGCCCGGCTCGTGAAGGACGACGGGCTGGCGGAGGATTTGATCAGTGAGGTCTTTCTCGATGTGTGGCGGCAAGCCGAACGCTTCGAGGGTCGGTCTCAGGTATCAACGTTCCTTCTCGCGATCGCTCGCAACAAGGCGTTCTCCGCGTTGCGCAAGCGTCGGGAGGACAGCCTCGACGACGACGTCGCCGGCCAGATCGAAGATTCGGCCGACGACCCAGAGGTGGTGGTTCAGAAGCAGGACAAGGGGTCTGCCCTTAGAGCGTGCATCGAAAGGCTCACGCGCGAACATCGCGAAGTGATCGATCTCGTCTACTACCACGAGAAGTCGGTCGAGGAGGTCGCCGAGATCATTGGCATCCCGGAGGCCACCGTGAAGACGCGGATGTTCTACGCGCGCAAGAAGCTGGCCGAGCTCCTCAAGGCAGCAGGTATCGATCGAGGTTGGCCATGACGACCGAAACGACATTCGACGCCCGGCGCCAGGAGATCGAGGAATTGCTCCCGTTCTATGCCGCCGGCGTCACGACGCCCGAGGAAACCGCGCGCGTCGAAGCGGCCTTGAAGGCCGATCCGGTCTTGCGCCACAGTCTTGCGCTGGCGCGCGAAGACATGGACGCGGCAGTCGCGCTGAACGAAGCGGCCGGCGCGCCGTCGGCGCGGGCCTTCGAAAAGCTCGCCGCGGCGATGGAAGCCGAACCGCGGCGTGCGCCGCTCGCAACGCGCGCTTCGGCTGGGGTGATGGGTTGGTTCGAGAACACCATCGCCGCGCTTCAGCCACGCAAGCTTGCATGGGCGGGCATCGCCGCCGCCCTCGTCATCACGGTGCAAGCCGCCGTCCTCGGCGGTGTCTTCCTGCGTGAGACCGGCGGTACGTTCGAAACGGCCTCGCGTGGGGAGCAGGTGACCGGACAGGTCGGTGCCTTCGCGCTGGTCGGTTTCGCGCCGACGGCGACGGCCCAGGACGTCACGGCCTTCCTGCAGCGTCATCAGGCGACGATCGTCGACGGCCCGCGCGCCGGCGGCATGTTCCGGGTGCGCGTCGGCAGTGCAACGACGACGGAGGCCGAACTGGGCGACATCATCGGCCGCATGCAGGCCGAGGCGAACGTGGTCCGCTTCGCTGCCCCCAGTCGATGATCACAAGAAGCCGTCGTCGGGCGTGCCCTGATCCTCGGGCACGCCCGGCGGTGCT
The DNA here is from genome assembly GCA_041694995.1 of Pseudomonadota bacterium. Taxonomy (GTDB): domain Bacteria; phylum Pseudomonadota; class Alphaproteobacteria; order Rhizobiales; family UBA4765; genus Raskinella. The sequence continues at coordinate 61,844 of JBGFRS010000030.1, forward strand.
ACCTTAAGAATGCACACTCGGGAGGCGAAGGATGCCCAATGCAGCGTTGTCGACCGACATGTCGGCCCCAGCCAGGCGTCGCTCGCGCGGTGCCGTTGCCGCTTTGGCGTCTGGCGCCGTCGGCCTGTTTCTGGCGACATCCGCGACCGAGGCTGTCGCCCAATTCGCTGCCAATCAGCTCACCAATCAGCGGCGCCCGGCGATAGTCAATCGCGCGACCGCGCCGCGCCCCGCCGTCACGCGTCCGGTCGTGCAGCGCCCGGTCGTCGGGAGGCCCGTCGCGACGCGCCCCCCCGTCGTCGGTGGCGGCGGTCTGCGGCCACCTGTCGTCGGTGGCGGCGGCA
>JBGFRS010000057.1:0-10664 GCA_041694995.1 Pseudomonadota bacterium
GCCGGCGGGAGCCGGCCGGCCTCAGGATTGCGCTCCTGCAGCGCCATCCGCGCGGACCGACCGCCAAAGCCGTGCGCCAGGGGGTAGTCACCGCGGGCCTCGCGCTCGCCGGGGCGGGCGCGCAGGTGACGGAGATCGACGACTTGCCAGCGCCGCTTGCCGAGCTGCATCGCGTCTACGCCACGCTCGTCTACGCCCTCGTCGCCCTCGACTGGCCCGCCAAGACGCGCGCGGCCATCGCCGCCAATGCCTCGCGGCTCGCAGCGGAGGACGTTTCACCCGACGCGCTCATGGCCCGCGGTGCAGCGCTCTCCTTCGCGGAGTTCCTTGTGCTTGCGACCGTGCGCGAGCGGGCCAAAGCGGCGATGGCGGCGTTCTTCGCGGACCACGATGTGCTGCTCTGCCCGCCCGCATTCACCACGGCCTTTGCGCATGACGAGCGGCCCTTCGCGGAGCGTCGTGTCGAGGTTGACGGCGTGCTGCGCCCGCATTCGGACTTCCTGCATTGGTCGTCGATCGCGAGCCTCCTGCAGGCGCCGGCCGCCGTGGCGCCGGTCGGCCTCACCGCCGAGGGCATGCCGACCGGAGTTCAGATCGTCGCGGCGCCTTACGCGGACCGCACGGCGATTGCGGTTGCCGGCATGATCGAGCGCCTCCTCGGCGGCGCGCGGCGGCCACCTGTGGTCGCCGCGCTGCGACGCGGTTGACTCTCACCCACCCCTCCGCTGTGCTCGATCCATCGGAGGCTCATATGTCGAAGAAGTCGAACCGTTCCTCCTTCCTGCGTCTCGACAACGTCAGGCGGCCGGCGCCGGCGGTCCGCGCGCTGTGGGACGAATCGACGAAGCGGCTCGGCTATGTCCGCGAGTTCCTGAAGCTTCCTTTCGAACCCGACCGCCTCGCCTTCTTCCAAGGCTATGTGAACCGCTTGATGCGCGGTGCGGACTGCCTCCTCCCGGGCCGCGAGCGCGAGCTCGCCGCGCTCGTCGTGTCGATCGAGAACCGTTGCGAGGCCTGCGTGATCACCCATGCCGGCGCGCTCGTCGCGCACGGCATGCCGCGCGAGACCGTCGACGTTCTCCTCGCCAATTGGCGGCGGGCGAAACTGACGAAGCGCGAACGCGCGCTCGCCGAGTTCGCAGCGTTCATCACACTAACGCCGGGGCTTGCCGAGGAAACAGACCTCGACATTCTCCGTGCGGCCGGCTTCCGCGAGGACGAGATCTTGGAAGCCGTTCAAATCATCGCGATCTTCAACGCGACCAATCGCTTGAACTCCGCGCTCGGCACGAGGATCGATGCTGCCGCCCATGCGGCCTTGCGCGGCTGAGCCTTTGCAGAGCTGCCTTGGCGTCGCTCGTGTTCCCTTGGAACGCGGCCTGAGCTAGCCTTGCGCATCACCCGAAACAGAGACCGCACATGCCCCTGTCGAACGCCGCCGCCCGCGACATCGAAACCCTGGTTCACCCGTACACGAACCTCGCCGTTCATCGCGAGCAGGGGCCGCTCGTCATTGCGCGGGGCGAAGGCGTCTATCTCTACGACGAGAGCGGCAAAGCCTACATCGAGGGCATGGCGGGGCTGTGGTGCACCGCGCTCGGCTACGGCAACGAGGAACTCGCCGAGACCGCCTACGAGCAGATCAAGACCTTGTCGTTCACCCATCTCTTCGGGGGCAAGAGCCACGATCCGGCGATCGAACTTGCCGAGAAGCTGAAGGAAATCGCGCCGGTGCCGATCTCGAAGGTGTTCTTTTGTACCTCGGGCTCGGAGGCGAACGACACGCAGGTCAAGCTTGCCTGGTACATGAACAATGCGCTCGGGCGGCCGAAAAAGAAGAAGATCATTTCCCGGCTCAAGGGCTATCACGGCGTGACCATCGCATCGGCCTCGCTCACCGGCCTGCCCTACAACCACCTCGATTTCGACCTGCCGATCGCCGGCATCCTGCACACCTCCTGCCCGCATCACTACCGTCATGCCGAGCCGGGAGAAACGGAGGAGGCCTTCGCGACACGGCTCGCGGCCGAGCTCGAAGAGATGATCCTGACGGAAGGGCCGGACACGGTCGCAGCCTTCATCGCCGAGCCGGTGATGGGTGCCGGCGGCGTCATCGTGCCGCCCGCGACCTATTTCGAAAAGGTCCAGGCCGTTCTCGACAAATACGACGTGCTGTTCATCTGCGACGAGGTCATCTGCGGCTTCGGCCGCACGGGGCGCATGTGGGGGGCGCAGACCTTCAACATGCGCCCGGACAACATCTCCTGCGCCAAGGCGCTGACCTCGGCCTATTTCCCGGTCGGCGCGGTGATGATCTCGGACCGCATGTACGACGCCCTCGTCGAGGAGAGCCGCAAGCTCGGAACCTTCGGCCACGGCTTCACCTATTCCGGCCATCCCGTCGGAACGGCGATGGCGCTGAAGACGATCGAAATCTACGAACGCGAGCGCATCGTGCAGCAGGCTGCGGCGAAGGCACCGCAGTTCCAGGCGCGTTTGCGCCGGCTCGCCGATCACCCCCTCGTCGGCGAAGCACGCGGCGTCGGCCTCGTCGGCGCGCTCGAAATCGTCAAGGACAAGACCTCGCGTGAGAACTTCTCCGCCAAAGCCGCGGTTCCGGCGCGAGTCGCGAAGTTCACGGAGGAGGAAGGGCTGATCCTGCGCGCCATGGGCACGACCGCGATCGCGATTTGCCCGCCGCTCATCATCACGCCGGCCGAGATCGACCTTCTGTTCGACCGGCTGGAACGCGCTCTCGACAAGACCGAAGCCTGGGTCGCCAAGGAGCAGTTGCGCGCGGCGTAGCCGCACGTCCCGCAACCCTTCGCATGCGCAGCATAACCGGAGGCAATGGCGGACGTAACCGCCCGGTAAGCTGAAATCATGGTATTGCCGTGATGTCGCCTGACGGCGTCCGCAGTCGGGCGTCAGTGGTTGTGCATGATCAGTCATTCGCGAACCGGGGCGAACCCGGTCGTGTATCTGGGGAGAACCGTTGCATGCCTTCGTCCCAAGCCGACACCCGACCTATCCCAGCGCAATCGCAGATCCCAGCGCAATCGCAGGGGGTTGGTATCGCCGCCGTCGCCGCCGTCCTCGCCGTGAAAGGCAAGGAGCCGAAGCCCGCCATCTCCGAGCGCCTTCCGATCCTCGACGCTGCATGATCGCACGGCGGCGCCTCGTCGTGGCCTCCTACCGCCTGAGGCCGCCCGGCTGGTCCGCGGACTTGCACCTGCGGGCCGCGGTTATCTCCGGCCTGCGTGCCGGGAAAGCCGCGATGACCATGGAGCATGTCGAACTCTGCCGGCCATCGCTCACGGCCTGAGAGCCGACACGGCAAGCCCCAGCGCGATCGACCACATCACCGCGCAGATCGTCAGATCCAGGATGCGCCACGCGGACGGCCGCGCGAAGAGCGGTGCCAGAAGCGCCGCGCCGTAGCCGAGCGCCGTGAACCACGCCGCCGAGGCGAGAGCCGCACCCAATCCGAACGCCCAATTGTCCGGCACGCCGTAGCGGCCCGACAGCGCGCCGACGAGCACGACCGTGTCGAGATAGACATGCGGGTTGAGGAAGGTGAAGGCAGCGATCTTCGCGAGAGCCGCGCGCAACGTATCGGTGTCCGTCTCGGCGGCGATCAGCACCCCCGGCCGCAGGGCACGCCGCAGCGCCTCGAATCCGTACCAGGCAAGGAACGCGGCGCCGCCCCAGGTGACGATGCCGAGCGCGGCCGGGGAGTTCTGCACGATGCGCCCGACGCCTGCGACGCCGAGCAGGATGAGCACGAGGTCGGCGCCGGTGCACACCAGCACCAGCGGCAGCACATGCCGCTTCAAGAGCCCTTGCCGGAGCAGGTAGGCGTTCTGCGCGCCGATCGCGATGATGAGCGAGGCGCCGAGGAGAAACCCTTGCGTGGCCGCAGCGAGGAGCGACGTCACCGCGGCTCCGGCGGACTGAGATAGGGCGCGAGCTTGTCCGCCATGATGCGGCTCGCCGGATCGCCCGCAGCCTGCCACGCGGCGAAGAGCCCGTGCCGATCCGCCCCCGGGCGGTTCTGCCCGACCTTCTTCTTGCCGACCATCGCACGGACCTCGATCTCGACGCCGACGATCGCGCGCTTCATCTGCTCGATGAAGGACGCCGGCGCATCGGTCACCGCCCAGGGATGGTCGCGCCCTGCCTCCTGCTGAGCGCTCAGCGCCGCAAGGTGGGCATCGAGCCACGCGCTTTCCGTGACGATCCGGCACGGGCCGGAGACATGAACGGCGAGGTAGTTCCAGGTTGGCACGACCTTCCCATGCTGTGCCTTCGAGGGATACCAGGACGGCGTCACGTAACCGTCTGCCGCGCGGAAGACGACGAGCGCTTCGGTGCCGACGGCGATGCGCGACCATTGCGGATTGGCGCGCGCGAGATGCGTGCGCAAGACGCCGTTCGCACCCTCGTCCGCATGCATGACGAAGGGCACATGGCTCGCCTCGACGCCCTCGTCGCCCGATGTCACGAGCATGCCGAGCGGATGCGCCGCGATCAGCGCATGGAGTTCGTCGCGATCCTCCATGCGGAAATGAGCAGGGACGTACATGGGTGCATTCTCCGACAGGCCGCTTCTACGCGGCGGCTCGACAGGCGTCCAATTCGCGCTGGTGGTGCCGCCGATCAGTTCGACCGATCGGTCCAGCTGCGCACGATGCGCTCATAGCGGGGATGTGCGCCAGGCAGGACGACGATGGTTGGCTCCGCCGGCAGACGCCCACGCGAGACGATCAAATGCGGCGAGGCCGCGCGGTCGATGCGGAACTGCCCGCGGGCCCGGTCGACGAAGCGCGCAAGCGTCCAGGGCGAGAACATGTGCATCGGCACGACGATGGAGGACTGCAAGGCCGTAACCACCTCCATCATGCCGTCGAGGTCAAGGGTGAAGGAGCCGTCGACCGGCACGAGAAGGACGTCAATGCGGCCGAGTTCGCGCAGGTGTTCGCGCGACAGTGTGTGATGGAGGTGGCCGAGATGACCGATGCATAGCCCGGCCGACTCGAACACGAAGATGGAGTTGAGGTCGCGCGCGGTATCGCCGCCGAAACCACGGATGTTGGTTGCGACATTGCGCACGCGCAGATCCGCGATGGTCAAGTCGTGTTCTGCGGGGCCGGGCACGCCGTCATCGCGCCACCCGCGCAGCACATGCGCGATGCCCGGATCGGGATTGAACGAGTGGTGCGTCGAGTGCGCCCGGTTCATCGTCGCGATCGTTGGTACGACGCCGGAGCGGACGTAGTCGTTGTAGTCGGTCTCGACCGTCACGCCGCGCTGCGTCTCGATGAGGAAGGTCGAGTGCCCGATGAAGGTGAGCCGCACCTCGTCGCGCGCGACCGGCGCGGCCGATACGGGCACGGCGGCCGGAGCATGCTGCGTGATGAGGCGGCACGCATCGAGGGCGTGCCCCGGCGCGATCGACGACACGGCAAGAACCATCAACGCCCGAACCACCGTGCGAACCATGATCGCCTCCTTGGCGCCACACGGCGCGCACGCTTCTCACACGTGCTGACCGCCATTGATGTGGAGTTCCGCGCCGTTCACGTAGGACGACTGGTCGGTGCACAGGAAGTAGATCGCCTTGGCAACCTCTTCCGGCGTGCCGAGGCGGCGCATCGGGATCTGCTCCTCGACGATCTTCTCGGTGCCGGGCGACAGGATCGAAGTGTCGATCTCGCCCGGCGAGATCGCGTTCACGCGCACGCCGAGCGGGCCGAAGTCATGCGCCATTTCGCGCGTGAGCCCCATCAGTGCCGCCTTGGAGGTCGCGTAGGCGGCCCCGGCGAAGGGGTGCACGCGCGATCCGGCGATCGAGGTGACGTTGACGACGGAGCCGCGCGCGCGCTTCAACTCTTCGACGAGACCGCGCGCGAGCATGATCGGCGCGAAGAAGTTCACCTGGAACACCCATTTCCAATCGTCGAGCGCCGTCGTCATCGCTCCGAGCCGAGCACCGCCCGGACCCTTCGGGGAGATGCCCGCATTGTTGACGAGCGCGTCGAGCTTGCCGGCATGAGGGGCCAGGCGCGCCTTGATGTCCTCGATGGCGCGGACCGTATCGTCGGGCGAGGCAAGGTCGACCTGGATGTGATCCTCGGGCCCCATCTCCCATGGGCAGTCCTCAGGGAAGGCGTGGCGCGAACAGGTGATCACCCGCCATCCGGCGGCCGAAAAGCGCTTGACCGTCGCGTGCCCGATGCCGCGCGAGGCACCAGTGAGAAGCAGCGTCTTCCGCAGGTCGTTGCCGGGCTGGGCGTCGGGCATGGTTGCACTTTCACCTTAACGTCTCTTGCACTCAAGGATAGAGCCGGGCCGACGACCACGACTGGTCAGGCGCCCCACGATAAAACACCAGCCGATCGTGCAGGCGGAACGGGCGATCGGCCCAGAACTCGATATAGGTGGGGGCAATGCGGAACCCCGTCCAGTGCGGTGGTCGCGGCACCGCGCCGACGGCGTAGCGCGCCGTCGTCACCACGACGGCCTTTTCCAATTCGAAGCGACCGGCGAGCGGACGCGATTGCTGCGACGCCCAGGCGCCGATCTGCGCCAGGCGCGGCCGCGTCGCAAAGTAGGCATCGGCCTCGGCGTCGGTGACGCGGGTGACCGGCCCGCGGAAGCGAACCTGGCGGCGCAGCGACTTCCAATGCAGCACGGCGGCGGCCTTCATGTTGGCAGCGAGCTCGGTGCCCTTCGCGCTGCCGGTGTTCGTGTAGAACACGAAACCGTCCGTGTCGAAGTCCTTGAGCAAAACCATCCGGACATTGGGCAAGCCATCGGCGTCGACGGTTGCGAGCGCCATGGCATTGGCGTCCTCCGGTTCGCGCGCGCGCGCCTCGGCGAACCAGCTCTCGAACAGGCGAAAGGGGTCGCCGCCGTCCGGCAGATCACCGGAAATTAACGGATTTTCGCTTTCTTGCTCGTGCTTGCGGTTCATTTTAGGAATTCTGCGATGCGTGGGGTCGCGGCGTCTCGCACCGGCAATATAGCGTACCGCGCTCTGGCGCTCGCCGCCACCAGCCTTGCCGTCGCTGGCTGCGGCGCGATTTCGATCCCGCTCGGCGATCTGATGAGCGGCAACCGCCCCGCCCAGGGAGAACTCACGACGGGAAGCGTCCCCGCCGAGCGCGTGCCCGCGACACCGCTTCCGCCCGTGATAACTCAAGCCAGCACTCAAGCCAGCGCGCCGGCGGCCGCGCCGTCACAACCCCTTCTCGCCGAGAAGGACCGCGAGGCGATCCACCTCGCGCTGCGCGCCGCGATGCTCGATCAGGAGCGCCCGGCGCGCGTGCCCTGGCTCGATCAGCGCTCCGGACATGGCGGCATCGTCGCGCCGGTCGGAAGCGTCGTGCGTCAGGGCGAGGCGACGTGCCGGACGGTGCTCGTCTCGGTGCAGCGCGGCAACGACACGAGCTGGGTCGAAGGCAATGCTTGCCGCGCGCCGGGCTTCGAATGGTCGCTCGCGGACGTCCGGCCGTTCCGCACCCCGAGCTGAGCGCGTTGCAACGGCGCGCAGGCTCCCCCACATTCGTCGCGTGCTCATCCGCCGCGTCGCGGCGGCGAGGTAGGAACATATGCGCGATCCTTACACCGTTCTGGGCGTGAGCCGTTCCGCGAGCGAAGCCGACATCAAGAAGGCGTTCCGCAAGCTCGCCAAGCAGCATCACCCCGACCAGAACAAGAATGACCCGAAAGCCCAGGCGAAGTTCGCCGAGGTCAACCAGGCTTACGAGATCATCGGCGACAGGGAGAAGCGGGCCAAATTCGATCGCGGCGAGATCGACGCGGAAGGCAAGCCGCGCTTTGCCGGATTCGAGGGGTTCGAAGGTTTCCGGCCGGGGTCACGCTCCGGTGCGTTCGAGTTCGAGTTCGGCCCGGGCGGGTTTCGCACGCGCGGCGGGCGCCCGGCCGGCGGCCCCGACCCGGCCGACCTGTTCTCCGACCTCTTCGCCGGCCTCGGCGGTGGCGCGCGCACGCAGCCCCGCGAAGCGCACTTCGCCAAGGGGCAGGACGTCGCGGCAACCGTTGCCCTCTCCTTCATCGACGCCGCGAAGGGGACGAAAGCGCGCGTGCGCCTGCCGACGGGCAAGGACGTCGAGGTGGCGATTCCGCCCGGAACGGTGTCGGGCAAGACCATGCGCTTGCGCGGCCAAGGCCATCCCGCGCTCCACGGCGGGGAAGCGGGCGATGTGATCCTCACCGTGGTGGTCGAGCCTCATCCCCTGTTCCAAGCCGACGGGACGGATCTGCGCCTCACGCTGCCCGTGACGCTCGACGAGGCCGTGCTCGGCGGCAAAGTCCGCGTGCCGACGCTCGACGGGCCGGTGAACCTCACCTTGCCGGCGGGCACGAACTCCGGAAAGACGCTCCGCCTCAAGGGCAAGGGCTTGCCGAGCGCAGGCACCCCCGGCGATCTTTACGTGACCATCATGGTCGTGCTGCCGGACGGCGACCCCGACCTCACGCGATTGGCGGAGGCGCTGCGAGAGAAGCGCCCCTATACCGTTCGCCGGCGCGACTTCGACGCGTGAGGATCGGTCTTCCGCCCCTCGACACACTCGTCTAAGGAAGCCGCGCGAGGCAGGCGGGGCCATTCGGCGCATGCTGCCGTCTCGCGAGGGAGACGAACGCGTGTCGGGTCAGATCATGACGGGCAAGCGTGGCCTCATCCTGGGGGTCGCGAACAAAATGTCGATCGCCTGGGGCATTGCCAAGGCCGTCCGCAACGCGGGGGCGGAGCTCGCCCTCACCTTCCAGGGGGAGGCGCTCGAGAAGCGCGTGCGGCCGCTCGCTGCGGAAATCGGCGCGACCGTCGTCGGCCATTGCGACGTGACCGAGCCTGCGACCATGGACGCCGTGTTCGCCACCCTCGCTGAGCAATGGGGCCGGCTCGACTTCCTGGTCCACGCGATCGCCTTCTCCGACAAGGACGAACTGACCGGGCGCTACGTCGACACGTCGGAAGCGAACTTCACACGTTCGTTGTTGATCTCGTGCTACTCGTTCACGGCTTTGGCGCAGCGGGCCGAAAAGCTGATGACCGACGGCGGATCGCTGCTGACGCTGACCTATTACGGCGCCGAGAAATGGATGCCCCACTACAATGTCATGGGCGTCGCCAAGGCGGCGCTCGAGTGCTCGGTGCGCTATCTTGCCGCCGACCTCGGCGAGAAGAACATCCGCGTGAACGCCATTTCCGCCGGACCGATCAAGACGTTGGCGGCTTCCGGCATCGGCGACTTCCGCTACATCCTAAAGTGGAACGAATACAATTCTCCGATGCGGCGCACGGTCTCGATCGAAGAGGTGGGCGACGCCGGCATGTATCTTCTCTCCGATCTGTCGCGCAGCGTGACCGGAGAGATCCACCACGTCGACGCCGGCTACCACATCGTCGGCATGAAAAACCCCAAGGCGCCCGACATCAGCGTGGTGAAGGAATAGGCGTCGCGCGAGACGCATGAAGCCGCCATGCCGCTGCCTCTCATCCTGCTCATCCGCCACGGCGAGACCGATTGGAACGCCGAAGCGCGCTATCAGGGCCAGACCGACATCCTGCTCAATGAGCGCGGGCGCGCGCAGGCGGTGCGTAACGGCGAATTCCTGAAGCAGTGGCTGGCGGAACAAGCTTCCACCCCGGACGCCTTCGACTACGTGTCGTCGACCCTGTCACGAGCGGTCGAAACGCTCGCCATCGTGCGGCGGCGGCTTGGCGTCGCCGAGGACGCGTTCCGCCGCGACCCGCGGCTGATGGAGGCGAATTACGGCATCTGGGAAGGGCTGACCGTTCCGGAGATCCGCGCGCGCGATCCCGAAGGCTACGAGCGGCGCAAGCATGATCCGCTGGGCTTCGCTCCGCAGGGCGGGGAGAGCTATGCGGCGGTCGGCGAGCGTGCGTTCGCCGCGCTCTCCGAATTGACGCGGCCGACGATCGTGGTCGCCCATGGCGGGGTTTCGAAAGTGATCCGCGGGCGCATCCTGAAGCTATCGCCCGCGGAAACCATGGCTCTGCCCGTGCCGCAGGATCGCATCCACCGCATCGCGGACGGCCAGGTCGACACGTTCTGATGCCGTTTGACCCCCTGGGTGTGCGCCCGTAAGAGGGGCGCGCCATGTCCCACAATACGTTCGGGCACCTCTTTCGCGTCACCACCTTCGGGGAGTCGCACGGTCCCGCGCTCGGCGCGGTCGTGGATGGCTGCCCGCCGCGCATCGCGCTCACCGCCGACGAGATCCAGGCATTCCTCAACAAGCGGCGGCCGGGACAAAGCCGGTTCACGACGCAGCGGCGCGAACCCGACACCGTGAAAATCCTTTCGGGCGTGATGGAGGATGCCGAAGGGGTGCAGAGAACGACCGGCACGCCGATCGCGCTCGTCATCGAGAATGTCGACCAGCGCTCGAAGGACTATTCGGACATCGCGTCGACCTATCGGCCGGGCCATGCCGACTACACCTACGACGCGAAGTACGGCATTCGCGACTATCGCGGCGGCGGGCGCTCCTCCGCGCGCGAGACGGCGGCGCGCGTGGCAGCAGGCGCCATCGCGCGCAAGATCGTGCCGGGGCTGACCGTGCGCGGCGCGCTGGTGCAGATGGGCCCACACGCCATCGATCGAACCAAA
>JBGFRS010000016.1:0-58920 GCA_041694995.1 Pseudomonadota bacterium
CCCGAACCGTCGAAGCCACGTGGCGAAAGGTCGGCGAACTCCTCGACCTCTTCGCTCCAGCTGAATGCGCCAACTACCTCGCCAACTCAGGATATGCTTCCGTATGAAAACAGCAGGCTCTCGCGCGCTTGGGATCGAGAAGTGCATGCTTCAAGCCACTGCTGGCGTCTCAAGCCGGCCCAGGCTCGCGGCAAGCTGCCGCCGACGCACTCGGAAACAAACCGTTACACCGCAGATAACGGCCAGCAACAAAGCCGCAGTGATATTGCCATGACGATGATGGACCTTCCCGGCACGTTACGGAGGATTTCCATGCACGCTGCAAAGATAATCGTTTTCGCGGCGCTGGCCTTTGCCATGTCGGCCGCGACCCCTGCGTTCGCCCAGCATCAAGGCCAGCACGCTGGCGCGATCGCGCAGGCACGCTTCTGATCAACCCAAAAGGAGGTAGCATGAACACGAAGCTCGGAATCGCCGCTGCCCTTGCTATCGGCCTCGCCGGCGCAGCCGTCGCGCAGGCGCAGAGCCCACATGGCGGCCACGGCATGGGCATGGGAATGGGTCAGGACCAGGGCATGAGCGACTTGGACCGGATGATGGGCATGATGCGCCAGATGATGCCCATGATGGAGAGGATGCGGAACGCCACGCCCGCCGAGCGCGAGCGGATGATGAACGAGATGCGCCCCATGATGCAGGGCATGATGCCGATGATGCAGGGTATGATGGGCGGGCACGGCATGGGAATGGGCCATGGGAGCATAGTGGGTCCGGGACATCAGGGCCACGTCCAAGCGTCCCCCTCGGCTTCGCCCTCCACGCGCGCCTTCGAGGAAGCGAATGCCAGGATGCACAGAGACATGGCGATCGTCTTCACCGGCAACGCCGACATCGATTTCGTCCGCGGCATGATTCCCCACCACCAGGGCGCGATCGACATGGCGCGCGTCGTCCTCCAACACGGCCGCGACGAGCAGACCAAGAAGTGGGCCAACGAGATCATCGCGGCGCAGGAACGCGAGATCGCCGAGATGCGCGACTGGCTTTCCAAGAACGTCCGCTAAACCCTTGTGGTTTCCTGCTCATCAAGGGGCTAGGCTCTTTCGAGGGGCCATGTTCGTCGAAGCAACGGAGGAACGTGCATGATCGACCGACGCTCGTTGATCGCAGGAATCGCCTTGGCGCCGATGGCCCCGCGCGTTGGCTTGGCGAAGCCAGCGATGACCGTGTTCAAGGACGCCAACTGCGGCTGCTGCGGAGTATGGGTCGAGCATGCCCGCGCCGCCGGCTTTGCGGTCGAGGTTCGGCTTGAATCGCAGATGTCGCGCGTCAAGGCGCGGCTTGGCGTACCCGCAGACCTGACATCCTGCCACACCGCGATCGTCGACGGCTACGTGATCGAAGGCCATGTACCGTCCGAAGCCATCGTCAAGCTGTTGCGTGAACGGCCGCGACTTTCTGGAATAGCGGTGCCAGGCATGCCGATCGGCTCACCTGGAATGGAAATTACAGGCCAGACGCCCGAGCCGTTCACAGTTATCGGTTTTGACGTAGGCAACATACGCCGCGTCTTTTCGGATTACCCGAAGGGTTTTCAGAGATGACGTTGCCTATAAACTAGATTACTTGGAGTTATGACAGGTTGCTTGGAAACCCGAGTAGAACTCCCGCATCCGGTTTCCCATCCTCCGCCATTGCCACGAAGGGAACCGGGTTCGAACTCCTCCGCCCTGTCAGGCGGGGACTTGTATTCGGAACCGCGACACGTCAGCTTTCCAATCGTTCGGGCGGCGTGTCGTGTCGTGCGGCTTTACGCCCCCAAGGGCTCTCATCGAGCATGTCAACCCGATCGAAACTGTTTGCGCTTGTCACGAACGCTACCGGCTTTGCCGGCCCGCCGGCAGTTCAAGCTCTGCTCGAAGCGGACTTTCGCGTCCTCGCCCATGACGAGGCGTTTGCGGACCAGCGCACATGGTCGGCGTTCGCGATGGGGAGAGCTCACCTCGACCCAATCGCCGCTGCCGAGCCCGACGCTGTCATCATCCAGTCGATCGAGCGCGCAGGGTCTCTTGCGGCGATCGTCAGCAATGATCACCATCCCGCTCGAAGTCATTCGCCTGAAACGGCGCCAGCCGATGAGTTGCGCCGGAACTACGAAAGGCTGGTCGAATTCCCTTTCCGTCTTGTCCAGGCAGCGCTCCCCCACCTGAAACGACAGGGCGGTGCCAACGTCGTGATGGTCACGTCCAATCGGACGCGACTGCCCCTGTCGGGCGCGGCTTTTCCGGACGCGGCACGAGCAGCAGCGAATGCAATGGTTCGATCGCTCGCCATCGACTGCGCAAAGGACGGAATCATCGTCAACGCGATCGCCCCGAACTTTCTTTATAGCGAAGCCTACTATCCGAGTGCACTTTTCCGAGAGACGGAGATCGGACGTGCATACGTGCAACGAAGCGTTCCGGTCGGCCGTCTTGCTGAGCCGCACGAGATCGGCGAGGTGATCGCGTTCCTTGCAACCGTCCGGACAAGATTCCTGACAGGTAGCATCATCGATTTCTCGGGCGGTTGGCCGTTCGGACCGGCTCGACCATCACTGTGACCAGAAACCGGTTTCGTGGCTACACGATTAAGCTGACCCCAGCTTCTTTTCGATCTCAACCGGGCTGACGTGCCCGATAGTCGGGTATCGGATACCTGTGAACGGCGTTTTGAAACCGCTCAGTGTGATCAAGCCCGTCGGCTCGTGCCTCGTTCGGCCATCCGCTTCGGTACTGTTCGCTCGCTATTGGGTCCCCTGGTCCGAATGGATGCAGCAGCGCTCGCCCGATGCGGGCAACACGATGCTTTCGAAGGAGTTCCCGGCGGGGCTCCTGGTCAAGGCGGAAGCCGAGGCAGCGAAGCCGGTTCGTCGGTTGATTCTCATCGGGCGCGGGCTCGAAGCGTGCCTTCGCGCGCAGGGCCTTCGGCCGGACGCGCGGTGATCGGGCGGCGCACCGGACGGCCGGTGCGCGGGACAAACCGCGGAGCCGCGGGTCATGTCACGAACGCGACGAAGGTCAGACTGCGAGGCCGAGGTCGACCAGGTGTTGCGCGCCGGCGAGCACCGCTGTCTTGTCGCGGACTTCGAGGACGAGCCGCGGATTCGACGTCACCGTGGCGAGCGCGGCGAAGACCGCGGGCCAGGTGATGGTGCCCTCGCCGGGGTTCCAATGGCGGTCGGCGTACCCGTCGCTGTCCTGCACGTGGACGTGATCCAGCATGTCGCCCGCCGCGAGCACGTAGAAGTCGACCGTCGGCGCCCCCGTCGACACCGCTGCGTAGTGCGCATGTCCGGTATCGATCGAGACGCGCACGAAGGGGCTGTCGAACGAGCGCGCGAGGTCGACGCGCATGCTGGGGTCCTTGTCCTCGATGTTCTCGATGACGAGGACGCAACCGATCTCCGCCGCGCGCTGCACGACCGGGCGCAGCGTTTCATGGACGCGAGCGACCTGCTTCTGACGCTCACCCGGCATCGCGGCCTGATTGTTGTACTCCCAGGTCGTGTGAGGCGAGTGGATCACCATCTGCGACGCGCCGACCTTCTCGCAGGCTTCGAGACATTCCAGGAAACGCTTCTGCACGACCTCTCGGACGAGACGATCGTGCGTGTCGATCTTAAAGCCGAAGAACGGCCCGTGGACGCCGAGACGCCCGCGATAGTCGCCGAGAATCCGCTTGATCCGCACCGTTTCGTCGACCCAGTCGCTGTCGAACACTGCGGGATCGAAGAAGCTCTGCAGCTCGAGGTCACGGTCGTACTCGCGGATCCACGGCAAGTACATCTCGAGTGCGTCGGTCGGAAGGCAAGCGCCGAGGATTGGTGGGTTCGGACGGGTCATCGCATCAGTCTCTTGATCAGGGGTTGTGAGTCGGGCAGCGAAGAAGAAGCGGAGAGCGCATCGTCGTGGTTTCCTGGTTGCGGGTCGCCCACGCCTTCATGTCGATGACGAAGGCGCGCTCGATCTCGGACCAGGCGGTGCCGCACGCGATCACCTTCACGCCACCTGGCACGCATATGTTGAAAAACGGCTCGCGCGCGGGGAGGGGAATGGAATCGCAGACGTCGTGAACGCGTTGCCCTCCGGCATGGTCGAGAACGGCGGCATGCGCACGACGACCAGCACGCCGTCGCCCCCGCGAAGCGAGTGCCGCCGCCAGGAAATCGCGTTGCTCCGCTTCCTCCGGCCGACCACTCGCCATCAAGGCCGTGTTGAGCCCGACGATGCCCCACGCGCCGGCGGCCTCTATCCACCAGAACGACCCGATCGTGACCCGCCAGGACAAGCCTTGTCGGTCGAGTTCCATGCGCGCATGGTCGAAATCCTCGGTGCGCGCCGGAGCGTTGAAGGTCAAATTACCGCTGTGCACGACGAGAGCGGGCGCTTCCGCGCGGATCGCCTCGGCGGCGACGTGCCAATTGTTTTCGAAATAAGCGTGGTCGAGGAGAATTGTGTGCCCGTGACATGAACGAGTCAAACGTCGAGAGTGACAAAGCCGCCGTCACGAGAAGCGCAGATTGTCCGGGCGCAAGTCCATGAAGAAGAACGAGTAGGGCCGCCACCCGATCCGCCGCTTCACGCCGTACGTCTCGAACGGTTGATAGAGGATCGTGCCTGGGCACGCATCCTCCCACGCATCGAGCATGCGAGCAAACAGCGCGCGCCGCTCCGGCAGATCGATCGCGCGTTCGAGGGCGAGGCCGGCCTCGTTGAAGGGGCGAGCATCCTCCGCCGCGAACCAGCCATTGCGCTGGAACGACGAGTTCGGCCCCCATGAGATCCAGAGCGCGCCAAGGGGATCGGGAAAGCGCGTCGAATTCGACGTGTTGCCCACCTGCTGGCCGCGCGCCTGCATTTGCGCAAAGCTCTCGACCACCTGTAGGCGCGCGTCGATCCCGACCGCCTTCCACATCTCGATGATGATCTGTACCGCGTCGAGCGCACCGGTGTAGTAGTTCGGCATCGTCCGGTACGTGATCGTCTGGCCGGCGTACCCTGCCTCGCGCAGGAGCGCGCGGGCGCGCTCCGGGTCGAATGGGTTCGACCGGTTTTCGAGGAACATCGGGCCATATTCCGGGTAGTTGTGCGAAGGCGGGATGACGGCCCGGCCGAGCCATAGCGTATCGACCAGCTTCTTGCGATCGATCGAGAGCGCCAGCGCGCGGCGGATGCGCTTGTCCGAAGTCTGCGGTCCCGTCGCGTCGAAGGTCAGGAGATGCGAGTTGGCGAGCACGACCGAGCGCGCCTCGATGTCCGCATACGCGCCCAGCACTTGCAACTGGTCCGGCGGAACGTTGGTGATGAGATCGAATTCGCCAGAGACGAGGCCAGCGATGCGCGCGGAGAGTTCGGGGATCTCGCGGAAGATGACCCGCCGCGCGGTCGGCCGTCCCATCCAATACTGATCGAACGCGTCGAATGTCATATGATCGTTCGCGCGCATAGAGACGAACCGATAGGGACCCGTCCCGACCGGATTTGTGCCGAACCCCTCCATGCCCAGCGCCTCGTATTGACGCTTGTTCACGATCCACGAGCACCACGAGGCGAGGCGCTGTTCCATGAGCACGTCGGGCGCTCGGGTGCGGAACCGCACCGTGTGGCGGTCGATCGCATCGACGCCTTCGAGTACGCCGAAGAATGCGCGTGCTCCTGGGATTTGCGCGTTCGCACCCCACATGCGCCCTTCGCGGAAGGTGAAGAGCACGTCGTCCGCGGTGAGGTCGTCGCCGTTGTGGAACTTGACGCCCTGCCGGAAGCGGACAACGAGCGCCCGCGGGCTCTCCCGTTGCCACGAGACGGCGAGGTGCGGCTTCAGCGCCGCCCCGCCGCCGTCGGGCGCGCCGAGGAAGTCGCGGCGGATGACGGTATCGAACAGTGAATAGGTCACACGCGTCCCGACGTTGTTCAACTCGAGCGCGGGCTCAAGCACGCTCGGCAGATCCGCAACCGCAACGGTGAGGACCGGACGCCGATCAGTCTGCGCGAAGGCGTGTGGCGTCAGCACGACGGCAGGCGCCGCGACAGCGGCGCGGACGACGGTTCGGCGAGAGACCCGGGTCATGTAGCAAGACCTCCTTCCATCGGATGCCCGAGCGTAGCAGCCGAGCAAGTACCGTGGATGACGCGGGCGTGACAGAGACATGTCGCTCACCGTTCGCCGTGGCGTTCGAGCGTCGGATCGAACCGATCGCGGAGCCAATCGCCGACGAGGCTCACAGAGAGTGTCGTGATGAAGATGACGATGCCCGGCAACAGCGCGATCCACCAGGCGTTCAATAGGAAGAGGCGCCCCTGTCCGAGCATCTGGCCGAGCGACGTCATCGGCGGTTGGATGCCGAGCCCGAGGAACGATACGGACGTCTCGAGCAGGATCGTCGCGGGGAACGTCAGCGTCACCTGGACGAGAAGAGCGGCCGCGATGTTCGGCAGCACGTGGACGAAATACACGCGCGGTGCCCGTGCGCCGATCTGCGCGACGGCCTCAGCGTAGCCAGCGGCGCGGGCGGCGAGGACGAGGCCGCGCGTTTGGCGCGCCATCTGGTCCCAACCGTGCATGCCGACGAGGATCACGAAAAGCACCAGATCATTGCCGAAGAAGGCGAGCGCGGCGAGCGCGACGATGATGGTGGGAACCGCAGCCTGGACGTCGACGAGGAGCGACACCACATCGTCGATCCAACCTCGAAAATGCGCCGCGATGAGCCCCATCACGATCCCAAGGGCCGCGCCGAGCAACGCTCCCGCGAACGCGACCGCGATCGAGATCTGCGTGCCGTAAAGCAACCGGGAAAGAACGCATCGGCCGAGATTGTCCGTACCGAGCACGTACTGCCATTCACCACCCCAGAAGACGGGAGGTCGGAATCGGGCAGTCAGGTTCTGCGTCGCGTAGTCGTATGGCGCGAGCAGCGGCGCGCAAAGCGCGATGGTCGCCACGATGCCGAGGAAGACGAGGCACAGCAGAATATCGAGCGGCACACGATCGCCACGACGCCGCGCGGTCTCCAGCGGAACGGCCGTCACGACGACGCCCACCCACGCGAGCCGAGCGCCGTCCGCAAGCGGGGGTCCAGCCAGGCGAGCACGATGTCGGCCAGAAGGCTCGCGGTCACCATCGTCGCCGCGACGAGAAGCACGATGGCCTGCACGACGGGCAGATCGCGCTGCCCGACTGACACGACGAGGAGCCGGCCAATGCCCGGCCACGCGAACACCGTCTCGGTCACGACCGCGCCACCGATCAACGTGCCGAGCTCGAAGCCAAGGAAGGTGATCAACGGGATCGCCGCGTTCGGCAAGGCGTGAGCCGCGATCACTGCGAACCGTCGTAGTCCCTTGCCGGTCGCCGTGCGAATGTAGGGCTGCCCGAGGATATCGACGATCGCGGTGCGCATGTAGCGCGCGACCTTGCCGGCAGTCGCCGCGGCGAGAACAACCACCGGCAGGATCATATGCGCCCACGTATCGGAGCCCGCCGATGGCAAGACGCGGAATTGCATGGCGAACACGAAGACGAGCAGGATCGCCAGGAAGAAGATCGGCATCGCGAAGCCGAACACGGCCGCCGCCATGACGAGGCGATCGATCGCCGTGTTGCGGTTGAGCGCCGCGACGACACCCATCGGAACACCCGTGGCGAGAGCCAGAACCAGCGCGCCCAGTCCAAGCTGGAGCGTCGCCGGAATGCGCTCCGCGACCACCTCGGCGACCGGCCGCCCGTCGCGGAACGAGAGACCGAGATCCCCGCGCACGGCGGCGGCAAGATAGCTGACGTACTGATCCCAGAGCGTACGATCGAGACCGAAACGGACACGGTAGGCGTCGATGACGTCCTGCGGCGAATCGTCGGGAAGCAGCGACGCCAGCGGATCACCCGCGAGCCGCAAGACGAAGAACACGGCGGTGACGCAGGCGACAAGCGTGAGAAGAGCCCGTGCGAGTTTCCGGAAAAGAAACAACGCCACGGCGCACCTATCTCAATCCGCCCGCCACGAGATAACGCCGCTCGTGGTAGGTCGTGCGTTCGAGGCCTTGCATGCGCCCGCCGAGCGCGACGGCGAACGTCTCGTGCCGCGGCTCGCCCCCGTTCGCTGTTTCCGTGGCGTTGCTCAGGACGCGTCCCGTCATCGACGCGGGTATGGCAACGCCGAGCAGCGAGAGGATCGTCGGCGCGACATCGGCGAGGCCCGCCGGTGCCGTCACGATCCTGTCCTGGCCGATCCCCGCGCCACCGAGCACGAAAACTGTCGCAAGCTCATGCGGGTTCAAGCCGCCGTGCATGCCACCCATCACCGGAACGCCACCCATGTAGAGCCCGAGCCCGGGGAGGCCAGAGGGATCCAGTTCAGTGCTAGAGCGGAGTACGAAGGCGAGGTCGGGTGCACGACCGTGCTGGACGTCGAGCAGGTCAAGCGCGAATGTGGATGGCGCAATCCCCTCTACCTCGTTGCGCGCGGCCGAGAACAACATCCCGATCTCCGGTTGCTCGGCGAGAAACTGCGCGAGCCGGTCGCGAAGTGCCGCATCCGGCACGCGCAATCGCAACTCGCCCGACGCGCCGGATGTGCCGATGATTGCGACGTCGGCGCCCTTCGTGGCCGCCGCGAAGCCCCCGTCCTGCAGCCGTCGGTAGAGCGGGACTTCGGCATCAACGGTGATCTGTCCATGATCGGACAGGACGAGAACGGTCGTGCACTCGCCTTCATCGTCATCTTCGATCGCATCAAGCACACGACCGAGGCACGCGTCGGCAGCGCACAGCGCCGCGCTCGACGCTGCCGAACCGATCTCGCGGTAGTGGTAGCTGGTATCCGGCTCGGGCAACCACATCAGCGCGACGTCGGGGCGCATGCGCGCGAGAACGTGCTCGACGAAGACGTCGGTCGCGTAGTTCATTTGTGGAAAGCGTGGCAGCGCCGCTTCCGGTAGCGGGCCGAAGCGCTCGACCATCTCGTCGACGGCGATCGGCGTCGCCGTGAAGTCACGGCCATGGATCGAGAACGTCCAATGGCCGTTCTCGCGCACTTTCGGGTTGATCAGGAACGCCGAACCCGAGGAGCCGGAGTGAACGACCGCCAATTTCTTGCCGGCGCGCGCGAGACGCTCGCCCAGCGTCTCCGACGTAACGATGCCGCTCGGATCCGCCTCATGAAGGCGCGCGAGGTCATCGATCTTCGACGTGTCGATCGCACGGTCGCTTCGTGCCGCGAGATGCCAGAACGCGTTCCCGACGATGCCGTGAACACGCGGCGGGGCGCCGGCGGATATCGTCGTGGTCGCAACGCGGGTCATGGATGGGAAAACCGATTTTGCGTTTGAATATGTCGTCCCGCGCGCTGCCAGACGAAGGATGTTCGGTGTCAAGTCGGGTCGTACATGGTCCGGCCGAAGCCCGTCGAAGACGACGACGACGACGCGGCGTGTCGGTGATGTCATTGCGAACCTCTTCAGCGCAACGTGGGATCGAGCTTGTCGCGCAGCCAATCCCCGACGATCGAGATCGCCAGCGTTGTCAAAGTGATCACGACGGCGGGTGCGAGCATGATCCAAGGCGCGGTCTGAATGTACTCGCGTCCGTAGCCCACCATGTTCCCGAGCGACGTCAACGGCGGTTGAACGCCAAGGCCGAGGAACGAGAGGCCGGATTCGAGCAGGATCACTTCCGGTATGTTCAACGTGATCGCGACGATGAGCGTCGAGGCGATGTTCGGCAGGACGTGCCGCCCGTATACCCGCCAGGGCGAGGCGCCGATGTCGCGCACGGCAGACGCGTAGCCGTGTTCGTTGGCGGCGATCGCGAGCCCGCGGGTGATGCGCGCGATCCGTTCCCACCCGTGCATGCCCATGAGCGCGATGAAGAGCGGTAGCGAGTTTCCGAAGAACGCAAGGACCGCGAGCGCGATGATGAGAAATGGAAGCGCGGCCATGAAATCGATCGCGCCGAGCACGAGGTGTTCCACCCACCCACGGAAGTGAGCGGCCAGGAAGCCGAGCGTGACGCCAATCACGGCAGTGATCGCGGTCGAGGCGAAGGCGATCGCGAGGCTCATCCGGATCGACTCGATGAGGCGCGAGAGAACGTCGCGCCCGAGTTCGTCGGAGCCAAGGATATGGCGGTCGGTTCCGCCCATGAAGATCGGTGCGGCGAGACGGTCGCGCAGATCGAGGGCCTTGAAGTCGTACGGGCGGAGCATGTCCGCGAAGATGGCGACGAAGAGCATCGTCGCGATCCAGAAGAGCGCCAAGAGGACGAACGGTGGATACGCGCGAAAGAAGCGCGTGACTGGAGGCACGGTCGTCGATGACGCTGTCAGAGTTTCCCGCGACGGGGGCAAGGCGGCATCGGTCATGTTGTTACGCCCCGCGCTCTCCGGTTCGCGCCGTCCGCAATCGCGGATCGACGAGGCCGTAAACCAGGTCGACGAGAAGGTTGGCCGTCACCATCGTCACGGTGACGAGAAGGAGGATCGCCTGAACGACCATCAGATCGCGGTTCGCGACGGCCGAGACGAGCAGCCGGCCGACGCCTGGCCACGCGAACACGCTCTCGACCACGACGGCGCCAGCAACGAGCGAGCCAAGCATGAAACCGGCGACCGTCAATGTCGGGATTGCGGCGTTTGGGAACGCATGCACGGTGACGACCTTGTGCCAGGCGAGACCTTTCGCCTGACCCGTGCGCACGTAGGGTTGGCCTAGAACCTCCAGCATCGCGGAGCGCGTGAACCTGGCGAGAACGGCCGCGCCCGCGACACCGAGCGTGATCACCGGCAGGATGGCGTGGCGCCAGCTGTCGGCTCCCGCGGCCGGGAGCCACCCGAGCCACACGGCGAAGACGAGCATCAATGCAAGACCAAGAACGAAGCTGGGCACGGTGTAGCCGGCGACCGAGAACGCCATCACGAGTCGGTCGACCCAACTGTCGCGATGAAGGGCCGCGACGATGCCTGCGGTGACACCGATGGACACTTTCAAAGTCAATGCCGGTACCGTGATCGCCAGCGTCAACGGAATGCGCTCCGCCACGACGTCGGCTGCGTCGCGCCCGTCACGCATTGAGCGACCGAGATGCCCCTCGGTCAGATTCAGGAGGTAGCCCGCATACTGCTTCCAGAGTGGCGCATCGAGACCCCACTCACGCCGGAAAGCCTCAAGCGCCTCCGGCGGCGCGTCGGCCGACAAGATCAGAACGGCGGGATCACCGGTGAGTTGGAGAATGAAGAACGAGAAGGTGAGAACCAGGAGGATCGTGAGTAGCGCCCGCAGGACGCGCGAGAGAACATAACCCAGCACGGCCCTTACTCCGCCGCCGCGGCGAGGGCCGCCGGCGTGTGTGAGGCGAGGTGGCACGCGACGACGCGACCGTCGCCGAGCGGCTTCAACTGTGGCGTCTCTGTGCGGCAGCGCCTGACCACGATCGGGCAGCGCGGATGGAAGGCGCACCCGGACGGCACATCGACCGGGCTCGGCGGATCACCGCTCAGGATCAAGCGAGGCCGGCCGCGCGTGCGTGGCGTCGGGATCGCCGATACGAGCGCGCGCGTGTAGGGATGAGCGGGAGCATGGAAGAGGGCTTCGGGATCGCCGCGCTCAACGATCTTGCCGAGATACATGACGGCCACCTCGTGCGCGACCTGGCGCACGACCTTCAGATCGTGCGAGATGAACAGGTAAGCGAGGCCGAAGCGCTCCTGCAGGTCGAGCAGGAGATTCACGACCTGCGCCTGGATCGAAACGTCGAGGGCTGAGATCGGCTCGTCACAAACGATCAATTTCGGTGACAGGATGAGCGCGCGGGCCAGCACGACGCGTTGCCGTTGTCCGCCCGAGAGCTCGTGCGGATAGCGCTCGAACAGCGTGCGCGAGAGCCCGACCGCGTCGAAAAGATCGAGCGCCCGCTCGCGTCGTGTCGTCCGTACGCCTTCGGCGAAGATGTCCATGGGTTCCATCACCTGCAGCCCCACCGGCAGACGCCGATCGAGTGCGCCGAGCGGGTCCTGGTAGACCATCTGCATGTGGCGCCGCTGCAGCCGCCAGTTCCCGTCCCGCACGGCGGTCACCGGTTCGCCGCCGACGGTCACCGTTCCGGCGTCGCGCGGGATCAGGCCGAGGACGAGCTTTGCAGTCGTCGATTTGCCGCACCCGGATTCCCCGACGAGGCCGAGCGTGCGCCCCTCGGGCACCTGCAAGGATACGCCGTCGACCGCCTTTAGCACGGACCGGCGGCCGAAGAGACCACCTGCCCGGCGCACGGGGTAGTGCTTCACGAGGCCGTCGACAGCGAGGAGCACGCTCACGCGACCGCCTCGAGTTCTCGCGCTGCGATCGGTTCGGCGAGAGCACGCAGGCACGCTGCGGTCTGATCCGGGCGAATCTCGACGAGGCGCGGAACCTGCGTGCGGCACGCCTCGACGACGCGGGCACATCGTGGCGCGAATGCGCAACCGGCCGGCATGTTCGCCGGGTCCGGCACCTGGCCGGGGATCGCGTGGAGGCGCCGACGCTCGCCGACCATTTCAGGCAGCGCCGCGAGGAGGCCCTGCGTATAAGGATGCTGGGGGTCATCGAACAGACGCCCGGCCGAGGCCTGCTCGACGATCCGCCCCGCGTACATGACACAGACGCGATCCGCGATGTCGGCGACGACACCGAGGTCGTGCGAGATGAGGACGAGCGCCATGCCGAGCTCACGCCGCATCTCCATGAGAAGATCGAGGATCTGCGCTTGGATGGTGACGTCGAGCGCAGTCGTCGGTTCGTCCGCGACGAGAAGGTCGGGCTCGCCCGCAAGCGCCATGGCGATCATGACGCGCTGGTTCGTGCCGCCGGAAAGCTCGTGCGGGTAATCGTCGAGCCGGCGCGCTGCCTCCGGAATGCGGACCCGATCGAGAAGGCGCCGCGCCTCGGCCCGCGCCGCGGCACCGGATAACCCACGATGCAGGCGCACGGCCTCGGCGATCTGCGACCCGACGCGGTGGACGGGATTGAGCGATGAGGTCGGGTCCTGGAAAATCATCGCGATGCGCTTCCCGCGAACCGCGGCCATCGCATCGCCTTCGAGGTGCTGGATCGGGCGCCCGTCGAGCAGCACGTCGCCGGCCACGCGCGCCTTCGACGGCAGGAGCTTCGTCACCGCCAGCCAGGTGACGCTCTTGCCCGAACCGGACTCGCCCACGAGGCCGATCGCCTCACCGTGATGCACCCTTAGCGATACACCGTGCAGGGCACGGACATCCCGTTGATCGCTACGGAAATCAACGACGAGATCGCGCAACTCGACGAGGGGTGTGGACATCACTCAAGAGCCGCGAAGAGCGAGGTTTGCGGGATGGAAGTCCATGTACTCGACGTTGCAGGGCGTCCGGTCGATGGCCGTCTTTTCTCCGTAGGGCATCACGACGTCGTCGGCGATCATCATCGAGCTGTCGCGAAAACGAACGCCGTTCAAGCTCTGGAGGACATAGTCGCCGATCCGCCACGATACGCTCGAGAACTCGCGAACCGGTTCGAGCGACGACGGGCCGCCTTGCGTCGCAACGACGAGGCGACCCGGCGCTAGGCTCTGCCCGCGCAACGGTGCCGCTGAGACGAGGGTAGCGGCACCACGCACGAGGCCACGACGATTGATCACGGCGGACACCATTTCACTCTTTGGCCGCGAACCAACACGGCACGAGGCCCGTCGCCAGCTGCTTACAAGCGTCACCGAGAGGCCGGCACGACACGGAAATTGGTCGCGCGGAAGTCCATCGCCTGCGTGGGCGAGTACGTCCATTCGATGTCGCGCCGAACACCGTAGTAGAGGACCGAACGGTGGAGCACGGTGTAGGCGGGATCCTCGCGTTCCGCGATCTCGAGCATGCGGCGGAAGATGCCGCGGCGTTCTTGCGTGTCCGTGGAAGCTTCGAGGCGCGTGCAGAGCGCGTTGAACTCGGCGTTTGTCCATTCGCCGACCTGCTGCTGCTGTCCGCGCTGGCAGTGCTGGGAGACGATCGACGCCACGGGGTCGTTGAAAGAGGCAGAATTGGACCAGTCGCGGATGCCGCGTGGCGTATCGGTCGCGAAGATCTGGCCCCAGTTCTCCTTCATGTCGATGCGCACGTTGAGGCCGGCAGCGCGCCACATCTCGACGAGCACCTGCGCGGTCGGCACCTGGTTCGTGTAGTAGCCGGGTCCGACCCGGTAGGGGATCGGCTCACCGCGATAGCCCGACTCTTGCACGAGCCGGCGCGCCAATGCGAGATCGAAAGCCGGCACGCGCCAGTCCGCGTGGAACATCGGGCCATAGTATTCCCATTGCAGACCGTTCGGGACGGAGGTCTTGCCGAGGAAGAGGCCCTGCACGATCGCTTCACGATCGATCGCGTGCGTCAACGCCCGGCGGATGCGCGGGTCCCGCAACTGCGGATGGTTGTGGTCGAACACGAGGAGGCGATGATTGGTGATCCACCCGCCCTCGATGCGTGTACGCGCGTTGCGCTCGATCGCGGCGAACTGGTCCGGCGGCACATCCGTGATGAAGTCGTATTGGCCAGATAGAAGTCCGTTCACGCGCGTGGCGACTTCAGGCACCACGACGAAGCGCAGCTCGCGGATCGGCGGACGACCGCCCCAGTACGCGTCGTGCGCTTCGAGTATGAGGATGTTGTCCGGGCGGAACTCGCGGACGCGATACGGCCCGGTGCCGACCGGGTTGCGCGCCCACGCCATCCAGCCGCCAGCTTCGACAAATGCTCGGCGCGAGATGATTTCCGAGCCGTTCCGGGTCAAGCGCCCTTCGAGAGTCGTGTCCGGAACCTTGTTGTGAAAACGGACCGTGTAGCGATCGACGATCTCGATGCGGTCGAACTCGGGCAGCAGGCGCCCGGCGATCGCGGGCACTTCGCGCGGCATCGCTTGGCCCTGTTGCCCTTGCTGTGCCTGGAAAAGAGCGCCGCCTTGCTGCTGGCCTGTGCCCCACATGCGCTCCGGACCGAAGGAGAACGCGACGTCCTCGGCCGTCATCTCGTCGCCATTGTGGAACCGCACTCCTCGGCGAAGTCGGAACTCCAGGGTTCGTTCGTCGATCCGACGCCAGCTTTCTGCGAGGCCGGGACGCAGCGACAGGTCGCGCTGCCGATCGACGTCGATCAAGGGCTCCAAGAACGAGTAGAAGATCCGGTGACCGACGTTCGACTGTTCACGCAGAGGCTCCAGCATGCCCGAGTTGACGATCTGCTGAACCGCGACCGTGATCACAGGGCGAGAGTCGGCAGGTTGGGCGACCGAGGCAGGGCCCACAAGAGCAGAGCCGACGAGCGCTGCGAGGGTGACGAAGACTTTCCGAAGCTTCACAGTCGTCTCCTTCCGAACTTTGGATTGGAAGGACGCTACGAGCGGTCTATGTCGATCGCTTATCTCAGGCATGACAAGATCACGACATCGGCACTCGCATCGACCACCGCCACGGCCGCGCTTTGATCGACCTCATGCGGGCGCCTATCCCCCGGCCGTCGTCCCGGATGCTCCAGACGCTCGCGGCGAACGGCGGCGCTGTCGGCGTGGAATGGCCGATCTCCGCGACAGAGCGCGCTGAAACCGAAGCTGCGCGCGGTTAGCATCGTCAGCCCCCTTTCCGGCCCGCCCTCGGGGATGCCGCAAGGCCGAGAAAGACCATCACCGCCTGGTTCAGCCGCACCATGTCCTCGTCGCCGAGCCGCCCGATGCGCGCCCCGAGCTTGGCCTTCGGGACCGTCGTGATCTTGTCGACCATGAGCCGCGAGGGCGCGCGCAGGCCGTTGCGCTCATCGGGCTCGATGGCGAGTCGGAACAGCGGTGCCTCGGTTGGGTCGGTGGTGAAGGCGCAGACCGTGATCGAGTCCGTTGCGTCGAAGCCGTCGTCCTGGACGATCACGACCGGGCGGGGCTTGCCGGCATAGTCCTGGCTGCCTGAGACAGTCCAGACCTCGCCGCGCTTCACTCTCCGCCCTCAGGCTCGTCCAGCGGCGCCGACACGGCGTCGATGAAGGCCTGATCCTCGGTCGCCCGCGCGCTCGCCGCCACGGCCGCCGACTGACGGTGCGCCTCGGCGCGGAACGTCGCCGCGCGCACGTCTGGCACCCAGATCTGGATCGGCCGCAACCCCTGCGCCCGCAGCCGCTCGCGATGCTCGGCCACCTTCAGGCGCGTGGACTTGGCGCTTCGGCTCGCAGGCATGGCGGGCTCCTGATCAGTGTTACATGTAACCTATCACAGGCCCATTGGACAAGGAAGCGCCTTATAGATCGGTACAGGGCGCACCCGTCTCTGCAGAGAATTTGACATTCGAATCCCACTTGGGGGCAGGCTCGAAATCGAATGTCAAATCCGGTCCACTAACGCGCTGGCGGCAACGAACGCGGCATACGCGCCAAGCATGGTAAGGCCCGCGAGGCGATGCAGGCGCGCGCCTGATATCAGCGCACTGATTAACACCAGGCCGGACACCATCATCAACGGCGCCTGAACAAGGCGCTGTGCTTCCGTGAGGCCGGTTCCCGACAGGAGCATGACCACGCCGGCAACACCCATCACGTTGAACAGACACGAGCCCAGCACATTGCCCGTGACCACGTCGCCCTGCTTGCGTAGCGAGGCGACGATGGCGGTGACGAGTTCTGGCAGGCATGTTCCGACCGAGACCACGGTCAGTCCGATCAACCCCTCCGATACGCCGAGCCGGCGCGCAATATTCACGGCATCTGCGACCAGCAGGTCAGCTCCGACTATCAGCGCGGCGAGCCCCGTAAGCAGCAGGATTAGGGCGCGGCCCGCCGGCGCCCGCAGGTCACCGGCCGCCGCCGCCTCCTGCGCGTTCATCTGGTCCTCTGGCGTGCGGGGCCGCCGCTCGCTGTTCCATGACACACTGAGGTAGACCACCAACCCCAAAACCAGAGCGGCGCCGACCAAACGCGCCGGCGCACCGGTCCAAACCAGCGCGAGCAACCCACTGAAGGCGAGCAGCACCGTCGCAGCATCACGGCGGATCGCCTCCGGCCGCACCGTTACAGGCACGAGCAGTGCCGCCACGCCCATTACCATCAAAAGATTGGCAATGTTGGCGCCGATCACGTTGCCGTAGGACAAGGTCGGAACGCCTTCCCGCGCCGACTGCACACCGGTCACCAGTTCGGGCGCGGAGGTGCCGAAGCCGACGATCACGATGCCGATGATTATCTTTGAGATGCCGAGGCGCGCTGCGAGCGTCACCGCGTTCGAAACCACGGTCATTCCGCCGAAGATGAGCAACGCAAGGCCGATCAGCAGCGGCAGTCCCGTTAGCCACCAAGACACGTCGACCTCTGGCGTGTTGAACAGCACTGGTCCAAGTGAGAAAGCGCCAGCACCACCGGCAAGAGCATCAGGCGCAAAGCCTCACAAGTTGCCGACACCATAGCCTTTCCGGCCCCCTTTGATGTTGTATGTAGGAAGGTCTGAATAAGGACCGGGCATCAGGCGCTTTACAAGGGTTTCTGGCGGATGCGGCCGCCGTCGCTGTCGACTTGTGCGCTGCCAGCATCGCCGCGGCTGGTGTGCCCGCTCTCCTTTACCTTGCTTTGCTTCGAAGTCACCTTCGCGATTCTTGCTGTTTTGTTTGTCCCTGCGCTCGAGCGAGGGTCCCATCCCTGTGTAAATAGGTGCCGCCGCTCGGCTTTCGGCGATCGTCCTCCCGGCGTACCTTCACGTCCGAAGGTCGGTGTCATTGTCGCATAACTGTCATCCGGGGCTCGTAGCAGAGGGGCCCATGCTTGCCGCCAGCCTCGCCCCTGGTGCGCGGCTTGCGCGCAAGGACGACTGACGACTGAATGAGCCGCTGGAAACTCGCGCCCTTCTTGGCTGAAGCGCTCGGAACCGCGCTGCTCGTCGCGACCGTGGTCGGTTCTGGCCTCATGGCGACGAGCCTCACACGCGATATCGGCTTGCAACTCCTCGCCAATGGTTTGGCGACGGGCGCAATCCTCGTTGTGCTCATCACCATCTTCACGCCTGTCTCCGGGGCGCATTTCAATCCCGCCGTGACCCTCGTCTTCGCCTTGCGCGGCGACATCGCGTGGGCAAGTGCCGGCTGCTATGTCCTTGCCCAGTGCCTTGGCGGCTTGGCCGGAACGATTGTAGCACATGCTATGTTCGGGCTCGCCCCGTTGGGGATCGGCGCGACCGCGCGGACTGGCGCGGCGCTCTGGTTCTCTGAAGTTGTGGCGACCTTCACGCTGGTCCTCGCGATCCTCGGCACGCTCCGAACCCGACCAGAGTCTGTTCCCTTGATCGTCGGCTTGACCATCGCCGCGGCCTATTGGTTCACGGCATCAACATCCTTCGCGAACCCGGCGGTCACGCTTGCGCGGAGCTTCACCGCGAGCTTCGCCGGAATCGACCTGTCCCACGTGCCGCCCTTTATTGCCATGCAAGTGCTGGGAGCGCTCGCAGCGCTCGGCGTATCGCGTGTTCTCTTCCGATCGTGAGGTTCGATCATGCCCGACAAGATCTACAACGTCCTCTTCCTGTGCACCGGCAATTCCGCGCGTTCGATCATGGGTGAGAGCATCGTCGAGAAGCTCGGCCAAGGCCGCTTCCGTGGCTTCAGTGCGGGCAGCCACCCCAAGGGCGCGGTCAATCCGCGCACGCTCACGACGCTGGAGGCCATGCGCTTTCCGACCGAAGGGTTGCGGTCAAAGTCATGGGACGAGTTCGCGCGCCCCGGCGCGCCGGTGATGGATTTCGTCTTCACCGTTTGCGACGACGCGGCGGGCGAAGCGTGTCCCGCTTGGCCGGGGCAGCCCATGACCGCGCATTGGGGTCTGCCGGATCCGGCCGCCGCAACGGGCGAGCCCTGGGAGATCGACCGCGCCTTCAGCGACACCTTCCGCATGCTGCGGCGGCGCATCGAAATCCTTCTGGCGCTGCCGCTCGCCTCGCTCGACCGGCTCACTGTGCAGCGCAAGGTGAACGAGATCGGCGGCACGGTCGATCAGAGCGTGTCCTGACGCGTGGGCATCGCTGCGCGCTTCTTCGCGCGGGCTGTTGTCACCGAGGGGGGCACGGTCTGCGCGCGGAGAGATCTGCTGGGTGCACGTGCAGCCCGACGAGATCGTCGGCCTGCACTTCTCGATCGAGGCGGAACCGACGAAGGCGGCCTGAGTGCGGCTCACTCGGCCGGGCCGTGGCTACTCCGCCGCCGTCCTCTTTCCCGCCGTCGCCGGCCGCCGCTCCAGAAGCTGGCGCAGGAACGCGCCGGTATAGCTGCGCTTCTCTTTCATCACCTGCTCGGGCGTGCCTTGCGCGACCACTTCGCCGCCGCCGTCGCCGCCCTCGGGGCCGATGTCGATGATCCAGTCGGCCGTCTTGATGACTTCGAGGTTGTGCTCGATGACGGCCACCGTGTTGCCCTGTTCGACCAGTTCGTGCAGCACGTCGAGGAGCTTCTGCACGTCGTGGAAGTGGAGCCCCGTGGTCGGCTCGTCGAGGATGTAGAGCGTGCGCCCCGTCGCGCGCTTGGACAGTTCCTTGGCGAGCTTAACCCGCTGCGCCTCGCCGCCGGAGAGCGTCGTTGCCTGCTGGCCGATGTGGATGTAGCCGAGCCCGACCTGGGAGAGCGTCTCCAGAATCTTGCGGATCGCGGGCACGGCCTTGAAGAAGTCGAGGCCCTCGTCGACCGTCATGTCGAGCACGTCGGCGATCGACTTGCCCCTGTACTGCACCTCGAGCGTCTCGCGATTGTAGCGCTTGCCCTTGCACACGTCGCAGGTCACGTACACGTCCGGCAGGAAGTGCATCTCGATCTTGATGACGCCGTCGCCCTGGCAGGCTTCGCAGCGTCCGCCCTTGACGTTGAAGGAGAAGCGGCCCGGCTCGTAGCCGCGCGCCTTCGCTTCCGGCAGGCCCGCGAACCATTCCCGGATCGGCGTGAACGCGCCGGTGTAGGTCGCCGGGTTCGAGCGCGGCGTGCGCCCGATCGGCGACTGGTCGATGTCGATCACCTTGTCGAGATGTTCGAGCCCTTCGATACGCTCATGCGGTTCGGGCAGGTCGCGCGTGTTCATGAGCCGCCGCGCGGCCGCGCGATAGACCGTGTCGAGGAGGAGGGTCGACTTGCCGGAGCCGGACACGCCGGTGATGCAGGTGAAGGTGCCGAGCGGGATGTCCGCCGCCACGCCCTTCAGATTGTTGCCGCGTGCGCCGATCACGCGCAGCGTCTGCCCCTTCTTGCCCTTGCGGCGCGTGTCCGGCACGGCGACGCCGCGCGCGCCGGAGAGATACTGCCCGGTGAGCGAGGCGGGGTCGGCCATGATCGCCTCGGGCGAGCCTTGCGCTACGATGCGCCCGCCATGCACGCCCGCCCCCGGGCCGACATCGACGACGTGATCGGCGCTGAGGATCGCATCCTCGTCGTGCTCGACGACGATCACCGTATTGCCGAGGTCGCGCAGGCGTTTGAGCGTATCGAGGAGCCGCGCATTGTCGCGCTGGTGGAGCCCGATCGAGGGCTCGTCGAGCACGTAGAGCACGCCTGTCAGTCCCGAGCCGATCTGCGAGGCGAGGCGGATGCGCTGGCTCTCACCGCCGGACAGCGTGCCGGAGGCGCGGGCGAGCGTCAGATAGTCGAGGCCGACATCGACCAGGAAGCGCAGCCTCTCGCGGATCTCCTTCAGGATGCGGACGGCGATCTCGTTCTGCTTGGCGGAGAGAGACTGGGGCAGCGCGTCGAACCACGCGTGCGCCTTGCGCACCGACATGTCGGTCGCGATGCCGATGTCGAGGCCGGCGATCTTCACCGCCAAGGCCTCGGGCTTCAGGCGCTTGCCTGCGCACGCCGCGCAGGGCGTCTCCGACATGTAGCGCGCGATCTCCTCGCGCGCCCAGTCGGAGTCCGTCTCCTTCCAGCGGCGCGAGAGATTGTTGACGACGCCCTCGAAGGTCTTCTTCG
This sequence comes from Pseudomonadota bacterium, assembly GCA_041694995.1. Taxonomy (GTDB): domain Bacteria; phylum Pseudomonadota; class Alphaproteobacteria; order Rhizobiales; family UBA4765; genus Raskinella. The sequence continues at coordinate 20,989 of JBGFRS010000016.1, forward strand.
TCTGGTAGGAGCGCAAGCCATCGTCGAAGGTGAAGGTGATCTCGTCGGTGCCTGAGCCGAACAGGATGACGTCTTTCGCCGCCTGCGGCAGATCGCGCCACGGCTTCGTGAGCGCGAACTTGTAGTGCTTGCCGAGCGCTTCCAATGTCTGCAGCGAATAGGGCGAGGTCGAGCGTGCCCAGGGCGCGATGGCGCCGCCGCGCAGCGTGAGGGTTTCGTCCGGCACGATCAGCGCGGGGTCGACCTTCTGCTCCGTTCCAAGCCCGGCGCAGGTCGGACACGCACCATGCGGGCTGTTGAAGGAGAAGAGCCGCGGCTCGATCTCCGGGATGGTGAAGCCCGAGACCGGGCACGCGAACTTCTCGGAAAACAGGATGCGGCGCGGGCCGTCCTTCGAGACGGCGCTTCGCCCCTCCTCAGGACGAGGCTTGGCGCGCGCCTCATCCTGAGGAGCGGCCGTAGGCCGTGTCTCGAAGGATGGGGGGGGGGCGTCCGCGAATTCCGCGACCGCAATCCCTTCAGCGAGCTTCAGGCACTGCTCGAGCGAGTCCGCGAGCCGCGTCGCGATGTCGGCCCGCACCACGACGCGGTCGACGACCACGTCGAGATCGTGCTTCAGCTTCTTGTCGAGGGCAGGCGCCTCGCCGATCTCGTAGAAGGTCCCGTCGATCTTGACGCGCTGATAGCCCTTCTTCTGGAACTCGGCGAGCTCCTTGCGGTACTCGCCCTTACGCCCGCGAACGACGGGGGCGAGCAGATAGAGCCGCGTGCCTTCGGGGAGCGCGAGGATGCGGTCGACCATCTCCTGCACGGTCTGGCTTTCGATCGGCAGGCCGGTCGCCGGCGAATAGGGCACGCCGACGCGCGCCCATAGAAGGCGCATGTAGTCATAGATCTCGGTGACGGTGCCAACCGTCGAGCGCGGGTTCTTCGAGGTCGTCTTCTGTTCGATCGAAATCGCCGGCGACAGCCCGTCGATCTGGTCGACGTCGGGCTTCTGCATCATCTCGAGGAATTGCCGCGCATAGGCCGACAGGCTCTCGACGTAGCGGCGCTGGCCTTCCGCATAGATCGTGTCGAAGGCGAGCGAGGACTTGCCGGACCCCGACAGCCCGGTGAACACCACCAGTGCGTCCCGCGGAATTTCGAGATCGACGTTCTTCAGATTGTGCTCGCGCGCCCCGCGGATCACGATCGACTTCGACGAGGGCGGAACGCTGCGGGGAGGGGGCATCACGAAGGTCCTCACGCGACACACGTATACGCAGCGCGTCGCGTTTTCGGATCGCCTTGTCGGCGCAGGCTAGGGGCGGTTGTCGATATAGGCGTGCCGCGGTTCGATGTCAGCGGCACGCCTGGAACAGAACTAGAACAGAAGCGTCACCGATTCACAAGTCTGATGTGCATGCTTGCCGTGCCCGATCTTGCCAAACGGGGTTGAACACGCTAAGAACAATTCAAGAACAGAGTGGGCCCGCTGTGGATAAGTATCGCGTCGCTTGTCGGACGGCGCGTGATCATGTCGGGTGAGCGTCGTGCGAGTGGAGCGAGAGCGATGGCGGGCAGTGTGAACAAAGTGATCCTGGTCGGCAATCTCGGGCGCGATCCGGAGGTGCGGCGGCTCAACTCGGGCGAGCCCGTGGTCAATCTGCGCGTCGCCACCTCTGAGAACTGGCGCGACAAGGCGACGGGCGAGCGCAAGGAGCGCACCGAGTGGCACAACGTCGTCATCTTCAACGAGAATTTGGCGCGCATCGCCGAGCAATACCTGAAGAAGGGCTCGAAGGTGTATCTCGAGGGCCAGTTGCAGACGCGCAAATGGCAGGATCAATCGGGCCAGGAGAAGTACACGACCGAGGTCGTCCTGCAGCGCTATCGCGGTGAATTGACGCTGCTCGACGGGCGCGGGGAGGGCGGCAGCGGCGCCTCCGACGACGACTATGGCGGCGGCCGCCAGATGGCGCCGGCGGGTGGCGAGCGGCGCGCGAGCGGCGGGCCGAAGGGCAAGCGCGACCTCGACGACGAAATTCCGTTCTGACGCAGGCTCATCGATGACCAGCCCCACCCCCGGCGAGATCGCCGTGCTCGAGATCTGGGCGCGCACGGAAAGCTTCACGCGCGACGCGGCCGGCGTGAACCGCATGATGGACCTCGTCACGCTCGAACTCGAGGACGCGCCGGTCGAGATCGAACGCCATCCGGGCAAGGAGGGGCTCGGCGACTTTCTCGTGGTCCGCGCCGGGCCGCGCACGAGCGCGCGTCAGGTGCTTCTGCTCTCGCATCTCGACACCGTGCATCCGCCAGGGACGGCACGGGACGGACTTCCGGTCCGGCGTGATGACGACCGGCTCTACGGGCCTGGCGTCTATGACATGAAGGGCGGGGCTTGGCTCGCCCTGCAGGCGTTCAAGGATGTTGCGCGCCGTGGTACGTTCTCTGCGCCGACGACCTTCGTCTTCACCTCGGACGAAGAGATCGGCTCGCCGATCACGCGCCCGCTCATCGAGGCGGAAGCGAAACGCGCCGTCGTAGCGCTCGTCACCGAGCCGGCGCGCGATGGCGGCAAGATCGTCACGGCGCGCAAGGGCGTCGGCATGTTCGAGGTGCATGTCGAAGGCCGCCCGGCCCATGCCGGCGCCAAGCACGAGAAGGGGCGCAGCGCCATCCGGGAGGCCGCGCGCCTCGTTCTCGCCGTCGAAGCCATGACCGACTATGCACGCGGCGTGACGACCAATGTCGGCGACATCATCGGCGGCACGGCGCGCAACGTCGTGCCGCAGCACTGCCGCTTCGGCATCGACATTCGCGCGGTGACGGCGGAAGACGCGGCGGCACTCGAAGCCGCGATTCTCGGCCTGCGCACGAGCGATCCCGACACGCGTGTCACGATTACCGGCGGCATGAACCGGCCGCCATTCCCGCCGCGACCGGAGACCTTGGCGCTGTTCGAACGCGCGAAAGAACTCGCTGCGGCGGATGGATGGGTGCTCGACCACGTGCCGCTGACCGGGGGAGGGTCGGACGGCAACTTCACCGCGGCCGTCGGCTGCCCCACGCTCGACGGGCTCGGCATCGATGGCGATGGTGCGCACACGTTACAGGAATACGCGCTGCTCTCGTCGATTCCGACACGCCGGCGTCTCATGCAGCGCCTTATCGAGACGTTCGGCTGAAGTTTTGCGCAGGACAATCTTGCGGCTCGTCGGCGATTTCGCGACACTCAATAGGTCAATAGGTAAGTGCGCAGTGCCGCGACATCGGCGGCGCTCCAAGTTGGGGGAACGACCATGGTTTCAAGACGCATTGTCCTGGCGGTTGCGCTCGCCACGGCGCTGTCCGCGCCGGCGCTGGCGCAACAGCTGGCGCCGCCCGCGGTGCCGGATCTCATCGTGCAGAAGCAGGTCTTTGACATGCCGAGCTACACAACGCTCGGTGGCCAGACGATCCGCAACGTTCGTGTCGGCTACCAAACGGCTGGCACGCTCAACGCCGACCGCTCGAATGCGATTCTGATCACGCATTTCTTTTCGGGGAACAGCCATGCCTTCGGCCGCTTCGCGCCTGGCGGCCCTCCCGGCTACTGGGACGCGATCATCGGCCCGGGCAAGGCCATTGATACGAACCGGTTCTTCGTGATCTCGGTTGACACCCTCGTCAATCTCAACACGGGTGATCCCAACACCACGACGACGGGTCCGGCCACGACCAATCCGGACACCGGACGGCCTTGGGGCATGGCCTTCCCGGTCGTGCAGATCGGCGACTTCGTCAATGTGCAGAAAGCTCTCGTCGAGAGCCTGGGCATTCGCCGGTTGCACGCGGTGATGGGCGCGTCGATGGGCGCGTTGCAAGCCTATGACTGGGCCGCGCGCCACCCTGACATGGTCGGGCGCATCGTACCCGTGATCGCGGCAGCGGAGGCCGATGCCTTCCTCATCGGCTGGCTCGATCTGTGGGCCGCGCCGATCCGCCTCGATCCGAACTGGAACAACGGCGATTACTACGGCCGCGAACCCCCGAACCGCGGTCTTGCGACCTCCCTCGCGCTCGTCACCATGCACGCTCTGCACGCCGACTTCATCAATGCAACCTTCGGGCGGCAGCCGGCGGACCCGGCGCGCGATCCCGCAGCGGCGCTCGACAACCGCTTCCGCGTGCAGCAATTCCTGGCGGATGCTGGCGCCGCGCGCGCGCGCGTTTCCGATGCGAACCACTTTCTCTATCTCGTGAAGGCCAATCAGCTCTTCGTCGCCGGCGGCGGTACGGGGGCGGAGGGCCTCGCGCGTATTCGCGCGCCGACGCTCCTCCTCTACGCGCCGACCGACCTGGTCTTCCTCGAAAGCGCCGTCGAGCGCACGCGCGCGGCGATTGCCGCCGGTGGCACGCGCGTCGAGGCGCACAGGATCGAGGGGCCGCGCGGGCACTTGAACGGGATCGCGCATATCGCGCCGCTCGGGCCGCGCATCACCGCCTTCCTCACCCAGTGAAAGCGAAGGGCTTCGGCGATGGCAAACCTCGGCGAAGCTCTCCTTCACGGTCTTAAAGCATACGGCGCCCGGGAGATCTTCGGTATCCCGGGCGACTTCGTGCTGCCGCTCTTCCGCATCATCGAGGAGAGCGGTATCCTGCCTTGGTACACGCTGAGCCATGAACCTGGCGTCGGCTTCGCGGCCGACGCGGCGGCGCGATTTCATGGCGGCCTTGGCGTGGCCGTGGTCACTTACGGCGCGGGTGCGTTCAACGTCGTCAATCCGGTCGCGGGTGCTTACGCCGAGCGCTCTCCCGTCGTCGTCGTCTCCGGCGCGCCGGGGCTGCGCGAGCGCCGCTCCGGCCTCCTCCTTCATCACCAGGCCCGCACGGTCGATTCACAGCTTGCCGTGTTCCGCGAGATCACCTGTGCGCAAGCCGCGCTCGATGACGTGAGCCGCGCGCCAGTGGAGATTGCTCGCGTGCTCGAGGCGGCCTTGACGCGCTCGCTGCCCGTCTACATCGAGGTGCCGCGCGATCTTGTCGCGGAGCCGTGCGGGCCGGTTCCAACCTCGTTGCCGCAAAGCGTCGATGCGAGTGCGCTGATGCACTGCGCCGATGACATCGCGCGCCGCATCGCTCAGGCCAAACGTCCAGTCATCGTCGTCGATGTCGAGGTGCGCCGCTACGGCTTGGAGACGCGCGTCGCGGAACTTGCGCGTGCGCTCGGCATGCCGATCGTCACGACGTTCATGGGCCGGGGGCTCGTTGCGAATGCTCCCGACGTGGTCATCGGAACCTATATGGGCAGCGCTGGCGATGCCGCGATAACGGAACTCGTTGAGAGCTCGGACGCGTTGCTTCTGCTCGGCGTCATCATGTGTGACACCAATTTCGCGCTGTCTGAGCGGCGGATCGACATGGCGAATTCCATTCTCGCAATCGACCGCACTGTGCGCGTTGGGCACTACGTGTACGCGGACATCTCGATCGAGCCGCTCGTCGACGCGCTGATCGAACGCGCTGAGCGCGCCAAGCCGCGCAAGCTCGCCAGGCCTCCGCGCCGGAAAACCAAGGCCAGGGTGCCCGTGGACGATACGCCCCTCGCCCCCTCGGATGTGGCGCGCGCCGTGAATGATCTCTTCGCCCGCCACGGGCCGATGCCCATGGCGGCCGATATGGGCGACTGCCTGTTCACGGCGATGGAGATTGAGCATACCGCGATCGTCGCGCCCGGCTATTATGCCGGCATGGGCTTCGGGGTGCCCGCGGGGCTCGGGGTCGGCGTCGCGACGGGGGAGCGGCCGCTCATCCTGGTCGGGGACGGCGCCTTCCAGATGACCGGATGGGAGATCGGGAATTGTCGCCGCTACGGCTGGGCGCCGATCGTTCTCCTGTTCAACAATGCGAGCTGGGAAATGCTGCGCGTCTTCCAGCCCGAGTCCAGCTTCAACGATCTCGACGACTGGCACTTTGCCGACATGGCTGAGGCCATGGGCGGCGTCGGCGAGCGCGTGCACACGCGCGCCGAACTCGCCGCAGCTTTCGAACGCGCAATCGCGCGCACCGATCGATTTTCGCTGATCGAGATCATGCTGCCGCGCGGCGTGACCTCTGACACGCTGGCCCGCTTCGTCTCCGGCTTCAAGAAAGCGCGCGAACGCCAGGGGCGTTGACCATCGCCCGCGTCACAGCTGCATGATGGCTTTCACGCCATCAGCGACGAACTGCACCGCAAGGGCTGCGAGAATGACGCCCAGCAGGCGCGACAGGACCGCATTGCCGGTCGTTCCGAGAAGCCCGTCGAGCTTCTCCGCCAAAGCAAGGCACGCCCAGGAGATCACCATCACCACGGCAATGACCATAATGAGCACGCCGAGATAGAGCGGGCTTTGTTGACCTTGGCCGGCGATGAGCAACGTCGCGGTGATCGCACCCGGACCGGCCAGCAGCGGGATGGCGAGCGGGAAGGCCGCGATGTTGCGGACGTGATCCTTCTCGATTGCATCCGTCACCGTACCGGACTTCCGCTCCGTGCGTTGGCCAAACACCATCTCGAAGGCGATCCAGAAGAGGAGGAGGCCGCCGGCGATACGAAACGCCGGCAGCGTGATGCCGAGCTTGCGCAAGAGCCAGTCGCCGATGACCGCGCTGCCGGCCAGGATGAAGAAGGCGATGACGGGCGCGCGCAGCGCGACCTGCCGTCGTTGCCCGACCGAGAACCCCGATGTGAGACCAAGAAACAACGGCACGATCGCGATCGGGTCGATGATCACGAGCAGTGTGACGAAGGCGTTGGTGAGTTGATCGAAGGTCATGCTGCTCAGCCCGTGCGATTCGTCCGAGCCCAGACGCTGGTCGACGAAACCACGCTGCCTGAACCACCGGATGCTGCGGTTCGCAATATCATCATTGAAGTTCCCCTCCATCATCAACATGTGCGAATTGCCACGCACACCCCTGGCCGGGATATCCCGCCATTCCACCGGGCCGCCGAAGGCGATATCCTGACCCTCTCATTGACGGCTCTCTTTGGTCGATCTTCGGGCCGAGACTATAGGCATTTGCTGCTAGCGCGCATCGCCTCATCGCGGTTCAGCGAGGGCGGCTAACGCGCTGAATTCGTTGCACTTAAAATTACCCATTGGAATGGGTCTTCGGAATCGTCTACGAGCATTCACGCGCACGCGCGCAAGCGCGCGAGGAGAGTGCGACTTGAACAACGAAAGCGATCAGCCGCCCGGCGATCCGTCCGACATCAAGCCGATCAACATCGCCGACGAGATGCGCCGCTCGTATCTCGACTACGCGATGAGCGTGATCGTGAGCCGCGCGCTTCCCGACGCGCGGGACGGGCTCAAGCCCGTGCATCGGCGCATCCTCTTCTCGATGCACGAGAACGGCTACGAATGGAACAAACCCTACCGCAAATCGGCGCGCGTCGTCGGCGACGTCATCGGTAAGTACCATCCGCACGGCGACCAATCGATCTACGATGCCTTGGTGCGCATGGCGCAGGATTTCGCCATGTCCGTCACGCTCGTCGACGGGCAGGGCAATTTCGGTTCGATCGACGGCGATGCCCCCGCGGCCATGCGTTACACCGAAGTGCGTCTCGAACGCATTGCCAACGACCTCCTCGACGACCTTGACAGGGACACGGTCGATTTCCAGCCGAACTACGACGGTTCCGAGAAGGAACCGACGGTTCTGCCGGCGCGCTTTCCGAACCTTCTCGTGAACGGGGCGGGCGGCATCGCGGTCGGGATGGCGACCAACGTGCCGCCGCACAATCTGGGCGAGGTGATCGACGCGACGCTCGCGCTCATCGATCGCCCGGAGATGACCATCGAAGACCTGATGGAGATCATTCCGGGTCCGGATTTCCCGACCGGAGCGACCATTCTGGGACGGGGGGGCATTCGCGCGGCCTACCACACCGGGCGCGGCTCGATTGTGATGCGCGCCCGCCATGTTATCGAGACGAAGGGCAATCGCGAAAGCATCGTCTTCACCGATGTGCCTTATCAGGTGAACAAGCGCGTGCTCGTCGAGCGCATCGGTGAGATGGTGCGCGAGAAACGCTTGGAAGGCATTGCCAATCTCTGGGACGAATCGAATCGCCAGGGTATCCGCATCGTCATCGAGCTGAAGCGCGATGCCGTCGCCGACGTCGTCGTCAACCAGCTGTATCGCAACACGGCGTTGCAGTCCTCATTCGGTGCGAATTTCGTTGCGTTGAACGGCGGCAAGCCGCAGCTCATGAACCTCAAGGAGCTGATCGAGGCCTTCGTTGCGTTCCGCGAGGTGGTGGTCTCGCGGCGCACGAAGTACCTGCTCGCCAAGGCGCGGGAACGGGCGCACAACCTCGTGGGCCTCGCGATCGCCGTTGCCAATATCGACGAGGTGATCCAGACGATCCGCTCCTCGCCCGACCCTGCGACCGCCAAGGAGCGCCTGATGGCGCGCGATTGGCCGGCCCAGGCCGTCGCCGACCTCATCGCGCTGATCGACGATCCGCGGCACCGCATAGCAGAGGACGGAACCTATCGCCTGTCCGAAGAACAAGCCAAGGCGATTCTCGACCTGCGCTTGCAGCGCCTCACCGCTATCGGGCGTGAGGAGCTGCAAAGCGAACTCCAGAAGATTGCGAGCGAGATCCGCGACTATCTCGACATTCTGATGAGCCGGCCGCGCATCCTCGGTATGATCAAGGACGAGCTGTTGGCGGTCCGACAGACCTTCGCGACACCGCGCCGCACGGAAATCGTCGATTCCGACGCGGACATGGAAGACGAAGACCTGATCCAGCGCGAGGACATGGTCGTTACCGTATCGCACGAGGGTTACGTCAAGCGTGTGCCGCTCTCGATGTACCGTGCGCAGCGCCGCGGCGGCAAAGGCCGTACCGGCATGGCGACGAAGGAAGAGGATTTCGTCACGCGCGTCTTCGTTGCATCCACACACGCGCCGATGCTGTTCTTCTCCTCGCGCGGCCTCGTTTATAAGATGAAGGTGTGGCGCTTGCCCATCGCCACCCCGCAGGGCCGCGGCAAGGCCTTCGTCAATCTCATGCCGCTCCAGGAGAACGAGCGCATCACGACGATCATGCCGCTTCCCGAAGATGAGACGACATGGGATCGGCTGCACGTCATGTTTGCAACGAGCGACGGCGACGTGCGCCGCAACGACTTGACGGATTTCGTGCAGGTCAATCGTAACGGCAAGATCGCGATGAAGCTCGACGGAGGCACGCAGATCGTCGACGTGCAGTTGTGCACCGACGACGATGACGTGCTGCTCACCACGGCGCAAGGTCGGTCGATCCGCTTTCCCGTCACCGATGTGCGTGTATTCCAAGGCCGTTCGTCGGTTGGGGTGCGCGGGATCACTCTTGGCGAGGGGGATCGCGTGATCTCCATGTCGATCCTCGTCCACGTGAAAACGGATTCCGACGAGCGCGCGGCCTATCTTGCCCGCTCGCGCGCCGTGCGCGGCGGCGAGGATGAAGGCGATGGCGAGGATGGCGCGAGCGATGCCCAGCTCTCGCAGGAGCGCTACGCCGAGATGTCGGCGAAGGAACAGTTCGTGCTGACCGTGTCCGAAAACGGTTTCGGCAAGCGCACGTCAGCCTACGCCTTCCGTACGCAGAGCCGCGGCGGCAAGGGCATCGTTGCCATGACCGTGAACGAGCGCAACGGCGGTCTCGTGGCGTCCTTTCCCGTCGACGAGACGGACCAGATCATGCTGGTGACGGACGGGGGGCAAATGCTGCGCGTGCCGGTCAACGGCATTGGCATCAAAGGTCGCTCGACACAGGGCGTGATCATCTTCGACACGGCCGAAGGCGAGCGCGTTGTCTCCGTCGAACGCGTGAGCGAAGGGGACGACGACGAGGCGTAGCTCGTCGGCAGCGATTCCAACGCGAGCGCGCTCCGCGCCTCCAAATCGGTGCTTCGCGGGCCAAACCGACCGCGAGGCGCGAAGCGCGCGTGGTGCCGGTCGGGGGCGCACCGCCCCTCTGGCCGGTTTAACGGAAGGTGAGGTCACCTTCCGGACGTGGCACACGGATCGCGGCGGAGGACTGAGGACCGTCGCGGACGACGATCGTCGTCATGCGCGTTTCCGCGGGGGCTTGCGCCGCCACGCGAAACAGCTCGATGCAATCGCCGCTGAGCCGCAGCCAATCCTGGCTGAGGCAGGCCATCCGCCGGCGATCGGCTCGCATGTCCAGATCAAGCCGGTCCTGCTTCGCCGCCCGTGTGCTGGCCGTCTGCACGATCGCGCCGCGGTCGTCCGTCGGCGGGGTCGTAGGATGGAACGTCGCGCCAGCGACGAAGCTCATGGCGGCCGTCGTGGCAATAGCGGCGCCCACTTTTGTCGTGAGCAACATGTGACGCCTCTGGGACGCTCGCCGAGCGCGGTCCGATGGGCCTCGGACGCTTCTCCCGTCGATGAGTCCGTATCATATTACCACTTGCCTGTGACTTTTTGGATACGCTTTTCACCGCATGGACAGATCACGTTCCCGCCATCATTAACGCCGCGTTGACGCGGGAAGTTTCGCGGGCGTCCGCAGCCGCCCGCAGCCTGAGACACCGAGACGGCGTTTCCAAACCCCGAACCGGCCGCTAAGAGAACGTCCCCCGCACGAGATCCGCAACCATGCGCATCGGCTTGTATCCTGGTTCCTTCGATCCCTTGACCAACGGCCACGTTGCGCTGCTATCGGCGTCGTTTCGCTTGGTCGATCGGCTCGTCGTCGCGATCGGGGTGCAACCGTCGAAGGCGCCGCTGTTCTCCGCCGAGGAGCGGCTCGCGATGATCGAGGATGTCGCGGGGCCGCTGGCGCGAAATGCAGGTGTCGATTTACAAGTAAGAACTTTCTCGACGCTCGTCGTTGACTTTGCGCGGACGATGGGTGCCACGCTTCTGATCCGCGGCTTGCGGGATGGAACCGATCTCGACTACGAGATGCAGATGGCTGGCATGAATGGCACCATGGCGTCGGCGGTTCAGACCGTTTTTCTCCCGGCGCCGCCGGAGGTCCGTCACATCACGGCCACGCTCGTCCGCCAGATCGCTGGCATGGGCGGCGATGTCGCGCCGTTCGTTCCTGCCGCCATTGCCGCACGGCTTGCCGCCCGTCGGCGCTGACCTCGCCATTCCGGAGTCACCATGGATCGTCGTCGTTTTGTCCTCGCCGCCTCGGCCGTTGCCGTCGCAGGGTCCGCCGCCGCGCAGGGCACCGTTGCGCTGCCGCCCGGACTTGACCGCGAGAACGCGCTCGTCATCGAGCTCAGGGATGGGCCGGTCATCGTCCGTCTCAGGCCCGACCTTGCACCGAACCATGTCGAACGGATCAAGACCCTCGCGCGGCGCGGGTTCTACAACGGCATCGTGTTTCACCGCGTCATCGAAGGCTTCATGGCACAGACCGGCGATCCAACCGGTACCGGCACGGGGGCCTCCGATCTGCCGAACCTACGTGCGGAGTTCACCCGGCAAGCGAATTTCCGGCGTGGCACCCTCGGTATGGCGCGAGCGAGCGATCCCAACTCCGCGAATTCGCAGTTCTTCATCATGTTCGCGCCGGCGCCGCACCTCGACGGTCAGTACACCATCTTCGGCGAGGTCGTGTCCGGGATGGAGTTCGTCGATCGCATCAAGCGCGGCAGCGGGCAGGGCGGCATGGTCGCAGCTCCGCAGGATCGCATGGTGCGGGTCCGCGTCGCCGCGGACATTCGCTGATCATCGCCAGCTTGAGGAGACCGAATTGGCGCTCGACCCCGAGAACACCCTCATCCTCGAAACCTCGCAAGGCAAGGTCGTGATCGAGCTTCGGCCGGATCTCGCCCCGAACCACGTCGAGCGTTTGAAGACGCTGGCACGGCAGAAGTTCTACGACGGCATCAAATTCCATCGGGTGATCGACGGCTTCATGGCGCAAACCGGCTGCCCCCACGGCACGGGCGCGGGCGGCTCGGACCTCGAGGACTTGAAGGCAGAATTCAACCGTGAGCCGCATGTGCGCGGCATCTGCTCCATGGCGCGGACAAACTACCCGCACTCGGCGAACTCGCAATTCTTCGTCTGCTTCGACGATGCGCGCTTCCTTGACCGGCAATACACCGTCTGGGGTCGCGTCATCGAAGGCATGGAGAATGTCGACAGACTGGCCAAAGGCGAGCCGCCGCGCGATCCGGATCACATCGTCTCCATGCGCGTGATGGCGGATGTGAAGAGCTGAACCCTGCGCGTCGATCTGTTCGACTTCGAGCTTCCCGAGGATCGGATCGCGCTCAGACCAGCGCATCCGCGCGACGCGGCGCGTCTGCTCATCATCAGGCCTGGGCAGGCGCCCGAGGACCGCGTCGTGCGCGATCTGCCCGCGCTGCTGTCCTCCGGCGATGCGCTGGTGTTCAACGACACGCGCGTCATTCCAGCTGAACTTACGGGGATCCGTCACCGCGACGGGCATATGCTCCGCTTCACCGCGAACCTGCACAAGCGGGCGCGTCCCGACGCGTGGTGGGCTTTCGCGCGTCCCGGCAAGCGGCTGAAGATCGGCGACCATTTGCGCTTCGGCGAGGAGAGCGAGGGCGTCGCCTGCCTGCTCGGTGTCCTCGACGCCGAGGTCGAAGCAAAACACGATCGGGACGGAATCCTCATCCGCTTCGCGCTCGCCGGGACCTATCTCGACGAGGCGGTGGCGCGCCTCGGCACGACGCCGTTGCCGCCCTACATCGCGGCCAAGCGGGGGCAGGACGCGCGGGACGTTGCCGACTACCAGACGGTCTATGCCCGCGAGGACGGATCGGTGGCCGCGCCGACGGCGGGACTTCATTTCACGGACGAGCTTCTCGATCGGTTGCGTCGACAGGGTATCGAACTCCACTTTCTCACCCTGCATGTCGGCGCGGGAACCTTTCTTCCGGTCAAAGTCGAGGACACGCGGGATCATCGCATGCACGCTGAATGGGGCCTCGTGAGCCCGGCGACGGCGAAAGCGCTCAACGCCGTGCGCTCGCGTGGCAACAAGATCGTGGCGGTCGGAACCACGGCGCTCCGTCTTCTCGAGAGCGCGGCGGACGAGAACCGGGTCGTTCACCCGTTCGCCGCCGAGACCGACATCTTCATCACGCCCGGCCATCGCTTCCGCGCCGTGGATGCATTGATGACCAACTTCCATCTGCCGCGTTCGACCTTGTTCATGTTGGTGTCGGCCTTTTCGGGTCTTGCCACCATGCGAGCGGCTTACGGGCACGCGATCGCGAACGGCTATCGCTTCTACTCCTACGGCGATGCGTCGCTGCTCTTTCCAGCGGAGGACGCGCGATGACCGGCTTCGCGTTCCGCGTCACGGCGGAAGACGGCGCTGCGCGGGCTGGCGAGATCACGACGCCGCACGGCGTGGTTCGCACGCCCGCCTTCATGCCCGTTGGCACGGTGGGTGCCGTGAAGGGCCTCTATCCCGCGACGGTGCGCGCGACGGGGGCCGACATCTTGCTCGGCAACACCTACCACCTGATGCTGCGGCCGGGCGCAGAGCGCATCGCGGCGCTCGGCGGCCTGCATCGTTTCATGAACTGGCCGCATCCGATCCTGACCGATTCCGGCGGCTTCCAAGTGATGTCGCTCGGCGCGCTGCGCAAGCTCGACGAGCGGGGCGTCACATTCGCATCGCATATCGACGGTTCGCGCCACGAACTGACGCCGGAACGTGCGGTTGAAATCCAAGCCCTGCTCGGGTCTGACATCGAGATGCAGCTCGACGAGTGCCTGAAGCTCCCGGCAACGCGCGAGGAAGTCGCGCGCGCCATGCGCTTGTCGCTGCGCTGGGCCGAACGTTCGAAGCGAGCCTTCCATGACCGCGGTGAGGATGCGCGGGGTCGCGCCCTCTACGGCATCGTGCAAGGCGGCGATCAACCGGATTTGCGGATCGAGAGCGCGCGCTCGCTCGGATCGATGGACTTCCCAGGCTACTCGATCGGCGGCCTCGCTGTTGGCGAGCCGCAGGCGGTCATGTTGCGCATGATCGAGACGACGGTTCCGGAACTGCCGGCCGCAAGACCGCGCTATCTGATGGGCGTCGGCACGCCGGATGATCTTGTCGAAGCGATCGCGCGCGGGATCGATCAGTTCGATTGCGTCATGCCGACCCGCGCCGGCCGCCACGGCCAGGTCTTCACGCGCTTCGGCCGGATCAACCTGCGCAACGCGCGCCATGCGGCCGATCATCGCCCCCTCGATCCACAGCTTCCCTGCGCGGCGGCGCGCGACTATTCCCGCGCCTATCTCCACCATCTCGTCCGCGCCGGGGAAATGCTCGGCGCGATGATGCTGAGCGAAATCAATCTGACCTACTACCAGGAGCTGATGGCCGGCGCCCGGGCCGCCATCCAGGCACGGCGCTATGCGGATTTCATGGCAGAAACCAAAGCTGGTTGGGCGCGCGGCGACGTCGCCGCTATCGCGTAGCGTCGGAGCCGCGCAATACTCTTGCAAGGATTGTGCGCGACACCATTGCGCCGTGTCGGGCCAGAGGCGTGGAGGCCGCTGTGTCGGTGTGGCGGGCGCTGCGATGGGCAGCGATGGTCGGAGCCGTCGGGTTTACGGCTGGCGCCGCAACGGCGCTCGCCCCGCACCTTGCAACGATGCTGCCGTCCGCACCGGTTGCCAGCGCTGTGATGCCGCCGCCTTCGCCACCCGCCGAACCCGCCACGCCCCTACCGGTGCAATGGACCGCCGCACCGCAGCGCGTCGAACAGCAAGTCAATTTGCCGCGCGTTGCGGGCGTTCAGCCATCACCGCCCCTGCAGGCTGCACAGCCGCGGGCCGAAGGGCTCGTCGGCGCGGCAGCAACGCGGGGATCGGAGGCGCAAGCCGATCCGCCGGGCGCCGCCGCTCCCGTCGTCTTCACGCGGCTCGAGATTGCAGATGCGGGAACGTTCCGCGCGATCGGGCGCACGTTCCGCTTTGCCGGTATCGAAGCGCTTGGTCTCGACGAGACCTGCCGCGACTCCCAGGGCCGCGAATGGCCGTGCGGCCGCCGCGCGCAAGCGGCGGTGCAGCAGCTCTTGCGCCAGCGATCGGTGCGTTGCGTCGAGGTCGGGACGGAAGCGGCGACCGCCTTGATGCGCTGCACGGTCGGCCGCACGGATGTCTCGGCCTGGCTCGTTGAGCAGGGATGGGCGTTGCCGCGCGCCGGAGATCAGCGCCTCGCAACCTTGCACATCGAGGCGCGCAATGCCCGCGCTGGGCGCTTCGCCCCCGACGGCGGAATCCGCTGAAGGCGGTTGACCTTTCGCGCGCGATGCTCGACAGGGGCGCCTCTCGCGTCGGAGGAACCATGTCGCACGCCGCCATCGTCCCGATCGGCATCGTCACCGTGTCGGACCGCGCCTCCCGCGGCGTCTACGAGGATCGCGGTGGCCCTGCGATCGCGGCGGAGTTGACGCGAATGCTCACGACGCCGTGGCGGGCGGAGATGCGCCTCGTCGCCGACGAGCTTTCCGAGATCGCGGCAGCGCTTCGTGACCTCGCCGACACGCATGCCTGTCCGTTGATCGTCACCACCGGCGGCACCGGACCGGCGCCGCGCGACGTGACGCCGGAAGCGACCGAACAAGTCTGCGACAAGATGATGCCGGGCTTCGGCGAGTTGATGCGCGCGACGAGCCTCAGATACGTGCCGACGGCGATCCTGTCGCGGCAGACGGCGGGCATCCGCGGGCGCTCGCTCATCGTCAATCTGCCGGGACAGCCGAAGGCGATCGGCGAGACCATGTCGGCGATCATGCCGGCGATCCCCTACTGCATCGACCTGATCGGCGGGGCGTTCCTTGAAACCGACCCTTCCGTCGTCGTCGCCTTCCGCCCGAAGGCGAAGTGACGGGCCGAAGGCCGCACTTCAGAACGCTACTCCGAGCCGCGCGGAACCGGCGCGGCTGAAGACGCCGAAGGGCCTCACGCCATACGAGTTCATCTACAAGTGCTGGACTTCAGGGCCGCCGCGGTTCACGCTCAATCCGATCAACCACATGCCGGAACTGGGCACCTAGTCCGCACGGGGCGCTGCTTGAGACCGCGGGGAAACGATGCCGGGAGCCTTGTCCGTCCACGATCTCGTGGTGGCCTACGACCGCAGCCGGGTCCTCGACGGGCTCGACCTCGCGGTCGGGGAGGGAGAGTTTGTCGCGCTGCTCGGGCCGTCCGGTTGCGGCAAGACCACGCTGTTGCGTTCGATCGCAGGTTTCGTCCCTGTGACTTCCGGTCGCATCTCGGCCGATGGGCGCGACATCACGGCACTTCCCGCCGAGAAGCGCGACACGGCGATGGTGTTCCAGTCCTACGCGCTGTGGCCGCACATGACGACGGCGCAGAACATCGGCTACGGCCTGAAGCTGCGCGGCCGATCGACGGAGAAGATCGCGAGCTGCGTCGCCGACATCCTGGCGCTCCTCAAGCTCGACGGTCTCGGTGACCGCAAGCCAGCGCAGCTCTCCGGCGGTCAGCGCCAGCGCGTCGCGCTCGGTCGGGCGCTCGCCGTCAATCCGGCCTTCCTCCTGCTCGACGAGCCACTATCGAGCCTCGACGCGCAGATCCGCGAAGGGTTGCGCCACGAGATTCGCCATCTCCAGCAGCGGCTCGGCATCACCACCATTCACGTGACCCATGATCGCGAGGAGGCGATGGTGATGGCCGACCGCGTCGCCGTGCTCGACAAGGGGCGAATCGTCCAGGTCGGCACGCCGGAAGACCTGTACCATCGGCCAACCTCGGCTTTCGTCGCTCGCTTCATGGGCGCTTCGAACGAGATCCGCCGCGACGAGACGAACGACATACTTCTGTTCCGTCCGGATGGTCCGGTGCTCGCCGCGCCCAGCGCCGATGCCCCGTCCGATGTCTTGCGCCTTCATGGACGTGTCACGCAGGTCTCCTATCTCGGCAGGCACTGGCGGCACGGCGTGGACGCCGACGGCGCCAGTATCGTCGTCGACCATATGCAACGAATCGCGCCGAACACCGACGTGTCGGTCGTGCTGGCGCCGGGAACCTACTTCGCCTTTCCGCGCTCGGGAGGGACTCCGGCGACGGCATGACCGCGCTCGTGCCCTCGGAGGCGGACCGGGTGCACAACAGTGGAGGAGAACATGCGGAAGACACTCGCCTTGCTCTTGGGTGCGGCGATCGCGACCGGTACCTCGATCGGCGCCGCGACGGCGCAGGTCACGATCAACGTCATCACCGCCGGCGACCAGAACATGGTCGACTACATCACCGACTATCTCGGGCCGATGTTCGAACGGCAGAATCCGGGCGTGCGCGTGCGTGCGGTCGGCACGGGACCCGGTGACGCCGGCTCCCACCGCATCTGGGAGCGCTTGAACGCGCAACGCCAGGCCAATCAGCCGCGTTGGGACGTCGACGTCGCCGTCGTTCACCAAACCATGGCTGGGCAGATGGTGCGCGAAGGCCTGTTGCAGCGCTACCGCGCGGACGTGCCCACGGGCACGCTCGTCACGCGCGACACGGCGCGCCTTGCCCTCGGCGCCGATGTCGACGGCTTCGTGATGCCGATGTTCCACAGCCAGATCGCCATCGCCTACAATCCGCAGATGGTCGCAACGCCACCGCGCAGCTTCCAGGAACTCGAGCAATGGGTGCGGCAGAACCCGCGGCGCTTCGGCTACAACGGCATCCGCGGCGGGATGTCCGGTGTGGGTTTCGTCTTCGGCTGGGTGTACGCGAACACGCCCGGTGCCGAGCGCTTGATGAACGGTCCCTACGACGCGAATTTCCGCCAAGCCTGGGTGCCGGCCATGCAGCGCCTGCGTGAGTTCAACCGCAATGTCGTCATCACTCCTGGCAACGCCGGCACGCTCGACGCGCTCAACCGCGGCGAGATCGCCATGGGTCCGGTGTGGATGGACATGTTCTACACCTGGCAGGCGGAAGGCCGCTTGAACCCGAACATGCGCCTCGAACTGATCGCGCCCGGTCTGCCGGGTCAGCCGATGTACTACGTCGTGCCGGAGCGTGCCGCGAATGCGGAGATCGCGCGCCGCTTCATCGCGCTCGCGACCTCGCCGCAGGTGCAGGCTGAGGGCATCGTGCGCCGCTTCAACTGGCTGCCTGGCATCGACGCTCAGCACGTCCAGCCGCATCTCGAAGCGCAGGTGTGGCAGCGCCTCTTCCGGGACGTCTCGCCGCAAACGCTCGCGCAGCGCGGTCAGCCGATGCCGATGGGCAATTTCTTCCGCGAGATTCAGGAGGATTACGAGCGGCTGGTTGCGAACTGAGCCGCACACAGCGGCGAGCGCCGCCGCATGAGCGAAAGCAGGGCCTTCGGTCTTCTGCTGGTTGCGCCGGCGCTCGCTGTTCTGGCCTTGTTCTTCATGTACCCGCTCGGCTTTTCGCTCGCCGGCGCGTTCGTGGAGAGGGGCGGGGGGCTCGGCCTCGACAATTTCCACCGCGCCTTCGACCTCTATGGGTCCGATGTCGGTTTCACCGCCGTCATCATCGTGCTGTCCACGATCGCCATCGCCGCGATGGCGATCGCGATCGGCGGCTATCTGACGCTCGGTCGCAACGCGACGGCGCGCGCGATCCTGAGCGCGCTCTACCGCTGGCCTTTGTTCATTCCGTTCATCATTGCCGCGCAGTGCATGCGCACTTTCCTCGCGAAGAACGGCTTCATGAACAATACGTGGGTGGCGATGGGCCTTCTCGATCCGGCCGATACGGTCGGATTCCTCGATTGGCGCGGCATCATCATCACGTTTGTCTGGAAGCAGGCGCCCTTCGTGACGCTGATGGTTGCCGGCGCGATGGCCGCGCTCGACCGCTCGACGATCGAAGCGGCCCGCAATCTCGGCGCGCGGCGTCTGCGCATCCTGTTCGAGATCGTGCTGCCTCAGATCCGCACGCCGCTCGCCGTCGCGCTCATCCTCTCGGCCGTAACGATGATGTCGGTCCTGTCGGTGCCTTTGATGCTGTCCGGCCAATCGCCGACCATGATCACGGTTCAGATGGCGCATCGCATCCAGGCGATGGGGGACTACGGCGTCGCGAATGCGCTCGGTTTCGTCTCCTACATGATGGCGGCCGTGTTTGCGTGGTTCTACTTGCGCGAGACGGTCAAGGAGCGCACGCGATGACGCCGGCCCTTCTCTGGATTCCGCGCGCGATCCTGCTCGCGCTGTTCGCCTGGTTCATCTTCGGGCCGCTCGCGAATCTGCTCATCTGGTCCGTCGCCGAAGCCTGGTTCTGGCCGAACAAGCTCCCCTCGCAATGGGGCTTCCGCTTCTGGGAGCAGGTGTTCCGACCCACGGGGCGCGCGATGGAATCCTTGTCGCTGTCGATCCTGATCGCGCTGCTGACCGTCGTCCTCTGTCTGGCGCTCGCGATTCCCGCCGGGTGGGCGCTCGCTCGCGTGCGATTGCCGTTCCGCGCGGTGATCATGCTCGTGTTCTTGATGCCGCAAGCCTTTCCGAGCCTGCCCGTCTACATCAACATCGCGCGGGCCTTCTACGAATACGGCCTCAACGGCACGATCCTCGGCGTCGTGCTCGTGCACACGACGCACGGCCTCGTCTATGCGGTGTGGATCGCGGCGGCGGCGTTTTCTGCCGTCGATCGCGAACTGGAACAAGCGGCACGCAATATCGGCGCCACCGCCACGCGCACTTTCTTCACGATCACGCTGCCGCTCGCGTTGCCCGGGCTTCTCGTCGCCGCGATCTTCGTCTTCCTCGAAAGCCTCGACGAGTTCACGGGATCATTCTTCGTCGGCGCGCCGGACATCCAAACGCTGCCGCTTCTGATGTTCACCGCGAGCATGGCCGGCAGCTACCAGATATCCTCGATCACGGCGCTGATCCTTCTCGTGCCCTCGCTCGTGTTCATGGTGCTGGTGCAGCGCTTCTTGAAGCCAGAAGTGCTGACCAAGATCGGGGCGTGATGCGCGCTGCGCTATCTCGCCCGCTCGCGAGCGGCTAATGTCGCCTGATCCGAGTCCCGCCAGCCCATGAGCATCCCATGACGAAGACATACCGCATCGCCGTCATCCCCGGCGACGGCATCGGCAAGGAAGTCGTGCCCGAGGGCATCCGCGCGCTCGAGAAGGCGGCATCCCGATTTGGGTTTCGCTTGCAGCTCGATTGGTTCGATTTCGCGTCCTGGGACTACCACGCAAAACACGGCCGCATGCTGCCGGAAGACTGGCAGGCGCAGATCGGCAAGCACGACGCGATCTTCTTCGGCGCGGTCGGCTGGCCGCAGAAAATCCCGGACCACGTGTCACTGTGGGGCTCGCTCCTTCAGTTCCGCCGCCACTTCGACCAGTTCGTCAATCTGCGTCCCGTGCGGCTGATGCCCGGCGTGCCGTGTCCGCTCGGGGGGCGCAAGCCGGGCGACATCGACTTCTGGGTCGTGCGCGAGAACACGGAGGGCGAGTATTCCTCCATCGGCGGGCGCATCTTCGAAGGCACGGATCGGGAGGTCGTGGTCCAGGAAACGGTGATGACGCGCACGGGCGTCGATCGAATCCTTCGCTTTGCGTTCCACTTGGCACAGAAGCGCCCGAAGAAGCACCTTACTTCGGCGACGAAGTCGAATGGCATCTCGATCACGATGCCCTATTGGGACGAGCGGGTGAAGGCGATGGCCTCCGCCTACCCCGACGTGCGCGTCGACCAGTTCCACATCGACATTCTGACCGCGCATTTCGTGCTGCATCCGGACTGGTTCGACGTCGTCGTCGCCTCCAATCTGTTCGGCGACATCCTGTCCGATCTCGGCCCGGCCTGCGCGGGAACGATCGGCATCGCGCCGTCGGGCAACATCAATCCGAGCGGTGACTTTCCATCCCTGTTCGAGCCCGTGCACGGGTCTGCGCCGGACATCGCGGGGCAGGGGATCGCAAACCCGATCGGACAGATCTGGTCCGGGGCGATGATGCTCGATCATCTCGGTGAGACCGAGGCAGGCGCCGCCATCGTTGCCGCAATCGAGCGTGCCTTGATGCGCAACTCCGCGCGCACGCGCGATCTCGGCGGGCGCGCATCGACGGCGGAGGCTGGCGAGATCATCGCCAGCGAAGTCTAACGCTGCATCGACGTTTCGCTTTCGAGCACCCCGCGCTTCTCGACGCCGAGCGCGAACCGGCCGTTCACCCAATGGTAACCATGAAGGGTCCATGATTCGCGCCTGCTCGACATCGAGCTTCGAACCCTCGCCGCATGCGCGCGGATGTACCGCGATGCGGCGGGGGTTTCGCATTTTGGGCGGCCCGTCACCGCGGGTTCATGGGCCGGTTGGCCGTCCAGTCCCACGTGCCCTCGTCGCGGTTGCGCACGGCCTCTTTCCAGCCGACGTCCTCCGCCCGCTTCTTGAAGTTCAGCCCTTCCGGGGAGTGTCGGGTGATGCCGTCGAACACGGTCGCGAGCAGCTGCGTGTTACGCAACCCCATCGCCTCGATCGCCTGATTGACGACGAGCTTCTGCATCATCAGCTGGTTCACTGGAACGCCTGCGATGCGTTCGGCGAGCGCCTCGACCTCGGCATCGAGCCGTTCCGGCGGCACGGACTTCAACACGAGGCCGAGCGCCGCGGCTTCAGGACCCTTGATGCGGTCGCCGGTGAAGAGCATGCGCTTCGCGCGCTCCGGCCCGAGGCGGTAGACCCACATCGCGGTCGTAGGACAGCCCCACACGCGCACGGGCATGTAGCCGATCTCCGCGTCGTCAGCCATCACGATCATGTCGCTGCACAAAGCGATGTCGGACCCGCCGGCGATCGCGAAGCCATGCACCTTGCAGATCACCGGCCGATAGCTGCGCCACAGACTCATGAACAGTTCCGTGTTCCGCATCATGAAGGCGTAGTCCTTCATGGGGTCCCACGGCATGTCTTGCGTGACGTTGTTGGATCCGGTCCCCTGAGCATAGGCGGTCAAGTCGTAGCCTGCGCAGAAGGCGCGCCCGGCACCGGTGAGTATGATCACATGCACCTGTGCATCAGCGTTGGCGTGCGCGACGCACTCGGCGAGTTCGGCAGGCAAATCACCGTCGATCGCATTCAGGACCTCGGGCCGGTTGAGCGTGATGCGCGCGATGCGCCCGTCTTTTTCGTAAGTCACCTTAGGCATGTTGGTCGCTTCCTCCTCCGAGATCTTCCCTTGTCGCGGGTTCGGTCGGCCGCTTGCGGGAGAGCGTTGCTATTGAGCGGCGAACGCCGCCTCGAACGGCGGTAAGTGAACACGGGTGCCGTCGACGACGCCAGCGAAGCCGTGCCCGTCGAGCAACTCGCTTCCCTCGAAAGCGGGGATTGCGGCGTCGGTCGGCGCCCGCCCGAGATTGATGGCGACGATCACGCGCTCCGCGCCGCTCCGCCGCTCGATCGCGATCACTGGATCGGGCGCCTCGAGGAAGCGCATGCTCCCGGTCAGCAAGGGCCGCACGCCGCGACGCCAATGCAGAAAGCGCGTCACGCGCGCGAGCGTCGACGCGGGATCGCCCATCTGCGCCGCCGCGTTACGCGCGCGGTGGCGCGGATCGACCGGGAGCCACGTGGACTGTGCGGTGGAGAACCCGGCGGCCGGACCCGCACCCCACGGCATCGGCGTGCGGCAGCCGTCACGCCCCTTGAACTCGGGCCAGAACGCTTTGCCATAGGGGTCCCGCAAGGCTTCGAACGGCACGTCTGCCTCCACAAGGCCAAGCTCGTCCCCTTGATAGAGACAAGGCGCGCCGCGCACCGCGCCGAGGAGCGCGATCAAGGCGGGAGTGGCGTCCGCCGCAACGTCCTCGAAGCCCCAGCGCGATGCAACGCGTTTCACGTCGTGGTTCGAGAGCGCCCACGCGACCCAGCCCCGTGGGCCGACCGCCCGGTCGATTCGTTCGATCGTCGCGCGGATCTCGGCGGCTGACATCTGCTCGCCGAACAGATCGAAGGAGTAGACCATGTGCAAGCGTTTGCTGCCGGCCGTGTAGGCTTTCGCCTGCTTCTCCGGGGAGCGGTCCGTGACGAGTTCGCCCATCAGGAACGCGCCGGGGTATGTGTCGATGAGCACGCGCAGGCGCTCGACGAAGGCGAGCGTCTCGGGGCGCGTATGATCGTAGAGGTGATCCTGCCAGCCATAGGGGTTGGCGCGCGTCGTGACCCGCAAGATGCGGTCGGGCGGCGCCGGTGGATTGTTCCTGAGCTTC
This sequence comes from Pseudomonadota bacterium, assembly GCA_041694995.1. Classification (GTDB taxonomy): domain Bacteria; phylum Pseudomonadota; class Alphaproteobacteria; order Rhizobiales; family UBA4765; genus Raskinella. The sequence goes on from JBGFRS010000016.1 coordinate 44,169, forward strand.
GCGTCGTGAACATAGTAGTTCACGACGTCGAGGCGGAACCCGTCGACACCGCGATCGAGCCAGAAGCGCGCCGCATCGAGGATCGCGTCCTGCACGGCGGGATTGTGGAAGTTCAGGTCCGGCTGTGAGACGAGGAAATTGTGCAGATAGTACTGCCGGCGCTTCGGATGCCATTGCCACGCCGGCCCGCCGAAGACGGCGAGCCAATTGTTCGGCGGCGTTCCATCCGGCGCGGGATCGGCCCAGACGTACCAATCGGCCTTCGGGTTGTCGCGCGACCTCGCGCTTTCGCGGAACCAGGCATGCTGATCGGAAGTGTGGCTCGCGACCAGGTCGAAGATGACCTTGAGGCCCAGCTCATGAGCGCGCGCGATCAGGGCAGCAGCGTCCTCGGCGGTGCCGAACAACGGGTCGACGGCGCAATAGTCCGCGACGTCATAGCCGAAATCGGCCATCGGCGAGCGGAAGAACGGGGTGAGCCAGACGGCATCGGCGCCGAGCCGCGCGATATGCTCGAGCCGGCTCGTGATACCGCGGAGATCGCCGACGCCATCCCCGTCCGAGTCCTGAAACGAACGAACATAGATCTGATAGACGACCTCGCCGGACCGTCCCGGCTGGTCTGTAATTCGCGCCATTTCAATTCCTTGTTGCTCGATAAGCCAATGAGCAGATTGGACGCTAACTCGTTCTTCTGCCGAACACATTCGGCTTGAGCAAGCAAATACTGGTGGGGAACGGCACGACCTGCCTGATCACACTCCTGCCTGATTTTGCCGTAGGTTCGCGGACGCGTTCCGGGCCCCTCTGGCAGGTTGATACCTGTGATGTCGGATCGTTCTCCGTCGCTACGAGAGCAGGGGTCCGATATGGAGTTGATCTCCCAGTTTCTGTTCGCCGAATGGCTCACCAAGCCGGTGTGGATGTGGCTTGCGTTCGTCACGATCGTCATTGCCCTTCTCGCCTTCGACCTCGGCGTCTTGCACAGGAAGGCGAAGGAAATCGAGGTCCAGGAGAGCTTGATTCTTTCCGCATTCTACATCGGCCTCGGGCTGCTCTTCGGCGTCTGGGTCTGGTGGTATCTCGGCGCGGAAAGCGGCATGAACTACTTCACCGGCTTTGCCGTCGAGAAGGCATTGGCGATGGACAACGTCTTCGTCATCGCCATGATTTTCGCTTTCTTCGCGATACCGCGCCATCTCCAGCATCGTGTTCTTTTTTGGGGGATTCTTGGCGTCATCGTGCTGCGCGCTATCATGATCGGGCTCGGCGCCACGATCGTTGCTCAGTTCTCGTGGGTGCTCTACATCTTTGCGGTGTTCTTGATCCTTACCGGCGTCAAGATGATCATTTTCGCCGACAAGGAATACGATGTAGCCAATAATCCGATACTGCGCTTCATGAAGAAGCGATTCAATGTCACCGGGCAATTGCACGGCGAGAAGTTCTGGGTCAAGCAGCCCGACCCGAGGACGGGGAAGCTCGTCTGGTTCATGACCCCCTTGTTTCTGGCGCTCGTGATGATCGAGATCGCCGACGTCATCTTCGCGGTCGACTCGGTGCCGGCGATCTTTGCCATCACGACCGATCCGTTCATCGTCTATACCTCGAACATCTTCGCGATCCTCGGTTTGCGCGCGCTCTACTTTGCACTCGCGGCCATGGTTCACCGCTTCCACTATCTGAAGTTTGCCCTTGCGGCGGTTCTGATCTTCATCGGCTCGAAGATCTTCCTTGCTGATCTCATGGGCCTCGAAAAGTTCCCGCCGCCCGTTTCGCTCGCGATCACGTTCGGGCTGCTGTCGGCAGGCGTGCTGTATTCGCTGTGGAAGACCCACAGGCCGAGGCTCACCGCGTCGGTACGGTCTGCCGAGTGACATCGCGGCGGCGCGCGCGGATGTACCTCGCGCCGCCGCGACTGGAGCGGGGGACGCTCCGCTCCGCCGGTGCGCAGCGGCGCACCCGCGCTGGTCGCCCCGTGTTGTAGCCGGGGCGCCGTGCGCACCGGCACCATGATGACTGTTGAGGATCGACTGATGACGTTGGACTGCCTCGATCAAGAAACCCGCCAGTCGTTCGTGGCGCGCCGGAACCTCCAGTTTGGCATTTGGGTCGGTCGGCGACTTGGCCATCGCGAGGATGCCCTGGCGCTCTACGCCAGGAGCGTGATGGATGCAGACTACGCGGTGACTGGACCGGACGATGTGATCGAACGGGTCTACGAGGATTTGTGGCGCTCCGGCATCGTGATCAGGCGCCACGATCTGGTTGCCGAGCTCATCCGCGTCGAGCGCGAAGTGTGGGCGGAGCTACGCTGTACCGACTGAGGGCAGGTCCGGTGGTCTGTTCATTTGCGAGGGAGACCTGAAATGGTGACCGTTCGTAACAACGACGCCGAGTTCCACAAGCGCGTCGTGGAGCGTCGTAACTTTTTGTTCGGACTCTGGGCAGGAAGGACGCTCGGTCGGTACGACCATGAGCTTGCGCGCTACGCTAGCGAAGTGATGACGGCCGACCTGCTCGTCCGAGGGCCGCAGGACATGATCGCAAAGGTACATCGAGACTTCATCGATCACGACGTGTTGATCTCACGCCCGATGATCTTGCTCGAATTGCACCGGTGCGAGGACCGCGCTGCCGCAGAACTCGACTACACCAATCGAAACCGGAGAGAGACATGATTCGTGACATCCTGATATCCTTGGTGACATTCTTCGTCATCGAACCGTTTCAAGCGGAATTCGCGGACCGGCTCTCCGCCGCTGGTGCCCCGGCGGCGATTGTCCAAGACGTGTCGGCTTGCATGCGCGACGGGGCTCCGCAGATCGTCGACCGGATCACCGCGGATTGGGTGTGGGCCGCAACGACCGCGGTGCAGTTGACGATTGGAGGCCGAACCCCTGACGCTGTTCTTTCGGAAGTCGCGCCCGCTTGCGAGCCGGCCATTCGCGCAGCGCGTCCCTTCGTGAACGGCGTCGGGGCGTAGTGCAAAGCGTGCGTCTCGTCGCTTCGAATGAAGTTCACCCTGCCGCTGGACGTGTGCAGCATCGCCGAACGCTCGAACGTGTCGCCGCGACGCGCCTTCTCGATGCGAGGATCAGCGACTTTGCCTTCGTCGCGAACATCGATGCCGGTTTCGGTCGGAAAATAGGCCTGCGCCGCACTCTGGAGGTGATTCGATCGACATTGTCGGCCGGCACGATCGACCTGACTGCAACGCGCGCTGCGGCATTGCAGGAAGTCTTGTCGCGTATCGCCGAGCGCCGCCCGCCGGCTGTTGCCGTGATCGGGGGCGATGGCACGGCGCGCACCGCGCTGCAATTCCTCACGCCGCGCGGCATCCCGGTCATCCCGCTTCCTGGTGGAAGTCTCAATCGCTTGTCGGTCGCGGTGTTCGGCTGTCGGTCCATGCGGAGTGCGCTGGCGGCGATGAGCGGCGGCGAAGTCGCGTGGCTGCCCGGGGCGCGCATCGGATCGCGCCGCTTCTACGTGGCGTCCGGTTACGGCGATTGCATGCGGCTCAACGCCGTGCGGGAGGCCATGCGTGCCGGACGGGTGGGCGAGGTGTTCCGGTTGCTTCGTCGGTTCGACTTCGCGCTGCACCGCCGCGACATGTGCTTCGAAGATTGCGCCGCAACGGGGCTGTTCGGTCTCGTCTCCGTTGGTGATCTGGACTCGGCATTCGGTCTCGCCCCGCGCGGGCCGGTGCCAAGCGAACTGGAGCTTGCCAGCGTATCCCCGAACGGATGGGGCGACGCAGTCGTCATCGCGGCGAAGGCGCTCTCCGGCGCATGGCGGTCGCACCGGACCATCGAGGTTCGAACCGGTTCGCGCCTCCGCGTTTTTCAAGCATTGGGCCCGGTCCACGCACTTCTCGACGGCGAACCGGAATTGTTGCCCGCTCGTTTCGACATCAGCTTCGATGCGCGCGCGGGCCTCGTCTATGCCCCGCGCGGAAGGCTGCATCACATCGCCGACCCGCGCGAGGACCGCCTGGTGGCCTGAGCCGGCGGCGGGTCCGTGGCTATCGCGTCAGCGTCCGCCGCACGGCATCGCTCCAGCTCTCGAGTTTGCGCGCCCGTTCCTCCGCCGGCATCGCCGGCACGAAGCGGCGCTCGCGCTGCCACCGCTCGGGCAGCGCCGACAGCCCGGCGAGACGGCCGGCGCCGATCGCGGCGAGATAGGCGGCGCCGAGCGCCGTGGTTTCCGTCACCACCGGCCGGTCGACCGGCGCATCGAGGAGATCGGCGAGGCGCTGCATCGTCCAATCGCTCGCCGCCATCCCTCCATCGACGCGCAGAACCGTCGTCGTGGCGCCGGCCGCCTGCCAGTCGCGGCGCATCGCCGCCAACAGATCTGCCGTTTGGTAGCACACCGCTTCGAGGGCCGCCTTCGCGATCTCCTTGCGCGTCGTGCCGCGCGTGAGGCCGAACATCGCGCCGCGGGCATCGGCGTCCCACCACGGCGCGCCGAGCCCGACGAAGGCCGGCACCAAAACAACATCCTGCGCCGGGTCGGCCGCGGCGGCGAGCGCGCCGGTTTCGGCGGCGGAGGCGACGAGCCCGAGCCCGTCGCGCAGCCATTGCACGGCCGCTCCCGCGATGAAGATCGCGCCTTCGAGCGCGTAGGCGCGCTTGCCCGCGATCTGCCACGCGATGGTGGTGAGGAGGCGCTGCGTCGAGGGCACGGGCGCGTCGCCCGTCACCAGCAGCGCGAAACAGCCCGTGCCGTAGGTCGATTTCATCATGCCCGGCGCGACGCACGCTTGCCCGATCGTCGCCGCCTGCTGGTCGCCGGCGACGCCGCGGATTGCGATCGGCGCGCCGAACAGCTCCGGCATTGTCGTGCCGAAATCGGCGACGGAATCCCTCACCTCGGGCAGCATGGCCATCGGCACGCGGAAGAGCTCGCACAGCCCGGCGTCCCATCGCCCCGCGGCGATGTCGAGCAGCATGGTCCGCGAGGCATTCGTCGCGTCGGTTGCGTGCGCCCGCCCGCCCGTGAGCTTCCAGACGAGCCAGCTGTCGACCGTGCCGAAGGCGAGCTCGCCGCGCTCGGCGCGGGCGCGGGCGCCTGGGACGGCGTCGATAATCCACGCGATCTTGGTCGCCGAGAAATACGGGTCGAGCAGCAGCCCGGTCTTCGCCGTCACGCCGGGTTCGTGGCCGGCGGTCTTCAGGGCCGCGCAGGCGTCCGCCGTGCGGCGATCCTGCCAGACGATGGCGCGATGGATCGGCGCGCCGGTGGCGCGGTCCCACACGATCGTCGTTTCGCGCTGGTTGGTGACGCCGATGCCGGCGACGTCGGCCGCACGCGCGCTCGCCTTGGTCAGCGCCGCCCGGGCCGTCGACAGCGTCGTGCGCCAGATGTCGTCGGGATCATGCTCGACCCAGCCCGACGCCGGAAAGTGCTGCGTGAACTCCTCCTGCGCCACGCCGCGCACGCGGAACGCCGCATCGAAGACCATGGCGCGGCTCGACGTCGTCCCCTGGTCGAGCGCGAGGAACAGCGGTGACGTCATGGCTAGCCTCCGAGCCGATCTTTGAGTTGCGCGGCTTCCGCGGGAGAGAGCCGCAGGCCGGTCTTGGTGCGCCGCCACAGCACGTCGTCCGCGGTGCGCGCGAACTCATGCGCGACGAGGTAGCTCACCTCGGCCTCGCTCAGTTCGGGACCGTAGGACCGTCCGAGGTCCTCGCTCCGCCGCGCGCCTTGCAGGAAGCGCATGGCGCGCGTGCCGTAGAGCCGCGCGAGCCGCCGCGCATGCGCATGGCCGAGGAACGGGCACGCGCGCTCGATGTCGGCGACGAGCCCTGCGAACGACAGCGCCGGAAAATCGCCGCCGGGCAGCGGCGCGCGGGCGGTCCATGGTCGTCCCGCCGCCGGAAAGAACGGCGCGAGCCTGTCGAGCGCGTGCTCGGCGAGCCGGCGGTAGGTGGTGATCTTGCCGCCATAGATGGTGAGACGCGGCGGCGCGCCGTCGGCCGCGTCGAGGTCGAGCACATAGTCCCGCGTCGCGTCCTTCGCCGCCGAGGCCCCGTCGTCGTAGAGCGGGCGGATGCCGGCATAGGTGCGCACGATCGCGCTGCGATCGGCCGGGGCGCGCAGGTTGCGATTGACCGAGGCGAGCAGGTAGTCGACTTCGCCGGGCGAGATCATCGGCGTGGCCGGATCGCCGGTGTACTCTTCGTCGGTCGTTCCGATCAGCGTGAAGTCGTGCTCGTAGGGGATGGCGAAGACGACGCGCCCGTCCGGGTTCTGGAACATGTAGGCGCGGTCGTGGTCGTACAGCTTGTGCACGATAAGATGGCTGCCCTTGACGAGGCGCACCGGCGCCGAGGTGGTGGCACCGAGCACGCCCTCGACCACCTCGCCGACCCACGGCCCGGCGGCGACCACGAGCGCGCGCGCCGCGATCGCCGCCTCCGCGCCCGCACCGTCGCGCAGGCGCAGCGTCCAATTCTCGCCGTCGACGCGCGCGGTGACGACCCGCGTGCGCGTGCGCACCTCCGCGCCGTGTTCGGCGGCATCGACCGCGTTGAGCACGACGAGCCGCGCATCGTCGACCCAGCAGTCGGAGTACTCGAAGGCGCGCGTCAGCCGGGCTTGCAGCGGCACGCCGGCCGGATCGGCCGTCAGGTCGAGCGTGCGCGAGCCGGGCAGCATCTCGCGCCCGCCGAGATGGTCGTACAGGAACAGGCCCGCGCGCAGCATCCAGGCCGGGCGCTGGCCGGTATCGTGCGGCAGCACGAAGCGCAGCGGCCAGATGATGTGCGGGGCGGCGGCGAGCAGCACTTCGCGCTCGATCAGCGCCTCGCGCACCAGGCGGAAGGCGTAGTGCTCGAGATAGCGCAGCCCGCCGTGCACGAGCTTGGTCGAGGCTTGCGACGTGCCCGCGGCAAGATCGTCGCGCTCGATCAGACAGACGCTGAGACCCCGCCCGGCCGCGTCGCGGGCGATGCCGCACCCGTTCACGCCGCCGCCGATGATCGCGATGTCGTAGGGGGAGGGGGGCGATGCGGGCATGCGGAACTCTCAGTCTTGCACCAAAGCCTTAGCACGCCATGCCGGCGGCGCGAGAGAGGCCCGAAAGAGGCCATTGACGTTGGCCGGCGCATCCGCTTTGCCTCGCGCACCGCCGTTGGAGACCCCTGACATGCCGCTCGATCCCGCCGTGAAGTCCGCGCTCGAATCCGCCTCCACGGCGACCCTCACCACGGTGCTTCTCAAGCAGGGCATCCGCCGCGCCTGGATGCGCGGGCCGATGCCGCTCTTCGCGGCCGAGCGGCGGCTCGTCGGGCGCGCCTTCACCTTGCGCTTCGTGCCGGCCCGCGAGGATTTGGCCACGCCCGAATCCTGGTCCTCGCCGCGCTCGACGCGCGCCGCCATCGAGGACATGCCCGAGGGCGTCGTGGTGGTGGCCGATGCCCTCGGCGTGCGCGACGCCGGCATTTTCGGCGACATCCTTGCCGCGCGCATGGTCAAGCGCGGCGTTGCCGCCCTGATCACCGACGGCGCCGTGCGCGACGGCGCCGGCGTGATGGGGACCGGGCTGCCGGTCTGGGCGGCGGGCGTCGCGGCCCCGGCCTCCGTCGCCGGCTTGACCTTCGTCGGCTGGCAAGAGCCGGTCGGCTGCGGCGGAGTGGCGGTGTTCCCGAACGACGTGATCGTCGCGGACGGCGACGGCGCCGTGGTGGTGCCCTCGGCGCTCGTCGACAAGGTCGCCGAGGAGGCGGCCGAGCAGGAGCGGCTCGAGGGCTGGATCATGCGCGAGGTTGAGGCCGGCGTGAAGCTTCCCGGCCTCTACCCCCCCGATGCGGCGGCGAAATCCCGCTACGAGGCGTGGAAGGCCGGCCGGCGCTCATAGCCCTTTGCCCCGTCCCCGGGCGACCCCGGCTTCGGGCCGGGGGAGACCCGGGGTCCATCCACCGCCTCCCGATCATGGCCCCCGGCTCTCCGCTTCGCTCCGGCCGGGGACGTGAGGCGCGGCCGCGTCCCCGGGCGATCCCGGCTTCGGGCCGGGGGAGACCCGGGGTCCATCCACCGCCTCCCGATCATGCCCCCCGGCTCGGCGCTTTGCTCCGGCCGGGGACGTGAGCCTGGTTTCGCACTAGAGCGGCCCCAAATCGTCGAAGAGGTCGTCCCAGCGGGGATTGTCGGTCACGATGAGTTCGATCTTCCAGGCGCGGCGCCAACGCTTGATGAGCCATTCTCGATGTCGCGCATCCGCCATCGTCGCATGCTGTTCGAACCAGACCAGCGTGCGTAGACCATAGCGCTTGGTGAAGCCTGGCACGGCGCCGAGCTTGTGCTCGTAAGTTCGCCGCCGCAGATCGTTCGTCGAGCCGGTATAGAGCGTGCCATATGGCCTGTTGGTGAGAATGTAGACGAACCAGGGGTGGTCGTAAGAGGTAGGCATGGGCGAGGAGGTAGGCGCCTCAGCGAGGTCTTCCAGTGCCCATGGCACCGCTCCCGTCCCCGGGCGCCCCCGGCTCTGCGCTGCGCTCCAGCCGGGGACGTGAGGTGCGGCCGCGTCCCCGGGCGATCCCGGCTTCGAGCCGGGGGAGACCGGGGGTCCATCCACCGTCTCCCGTTCATGGTCCCCGGCTCGGCGCTGCGCTCCGGCCGGGGACGTGAGGCGCGGCCGCGTCCCCGGGCGACCCCGGCTTCGGGCCGGGGGAGACCCGGGGTCCATCCACCATCTCCTGGTCATGGTCCCCGGCTCTCCGCTTCGCTTCGGCCGGGGACGTGAGCCTCCCGGTCAGGCCCCCGGCTCTGCGCTGCGCTCCGGCCGGGGACGTGAGGTGCGGCCGCGTCCCCGGGCGATCCCGGCTTCGAGCCGGGGGAGACCGGGGGTCCATCCACCGCCTCCCGGTCAGGCCCCCCGGCTCTCCGCTTTGCTCCGGCCGGGGACGGGTCTGCGGCCGTCAGTCTCCGCCAATCGAGCCGGAAGAGTGAATGATTTCTTACCGACTGTGGCCCGGGCGCATCGATTCTTCAGATCCCGGCAAGACCTGCCGTTGCGTTGCTGCAACACCGTGTCCGAAAGCGGCGCCCCGGACGGTGGAAAGCCCATTCCCGCGTTGATCGGGAGGCGGCGGCGCGTAAGGTGCCCGGCAGCGGCCCCCTTCCGGGAGTCGTGCCATTCCCGCAGTTGGGGTCGAGGGCAACTCGAAGTCGGCAGGCGGGTGCTTCGCGGGGAAAGGGGAACCTCCGGTTCGCCCAATCCGACAACAAGGACTTGGAGGTCTAACACATGAAGACGGTGAAGAGCCTTCTTCTCGCTGGTGCCGCGGCCGTTGCCGCGTCCAGCGCCGTCCAGGCAGCTGACCTGCCTGCGGCGGAGCCGGTGGAATACGTGCGCGTCTGCGACGCGTACGGCGCCGGCTTCTTCTTTATCCCGGGCACGGACACGTGCTTGCGCATCTCGGGCTTGGTCCGGGTGCAGGCGTTCTATCACTCGGACAACGCCACGGCGACCAACTGGGACGGCGCGTCCCGTACGCTCCTGTCGCCGACGTTCCGCTCGGTTGCGGGCCTCGGCCTGCCGACGCACGGGGCGACCTGGCTCGGCGCCCCGATCACCTTCGCTGCGGCGGTGAACAACCGCATCGCGGGCACCACGACCACGGTGAACGGCGTCAACTTCGTCGGCCCGGGCTGGGCGAAGTTCTCCGACCCCTATCGCGACCAGCTCGACATGGGTGTCCGCGCGCTCCTGCGCTTCGACGCCCGCTCGCGCACCGAGTGGGGCGTGCTGCGCTCGTTCTTCGAGTTCAACGCCAATTCGGCGACGAACGCGATCAACGGCACAGGGTTGGAGATTCGCTACGGCTTCGTGCAGTTCGGCCCGATCACGGCCGGTCTCACCGATTCGTTCTTCAACTTCGACTCCCCGGCCGCCGTCACCGGGGTTCCAGGCCAACGCCCGTCGCGCGTGATCACCTGGGCCTATACCGCGACCTTCGGGAACGGTATCTCGGCCACGGTCGCGCTCGAAGACGCGACGGTTCCGCAGGGGGCCGGCATCGGCGTCATCGGCGGCGGCACGGGCGGCCTGCTCTTTTCGGCCGGCGCCGCGCAGCGCTCCTCGCAGTTGCCCGACCTCGTCGGCAACCTCCGCGTCGCGCAGAGCTGGGGCACGGCGCAATTGTCGGGCGTCATCGGCCAGCGCCGCTACCTCGACAGCCTCTGCGTCTTCCCGGGCTCGGTCGGCACGTCGACCTGCTCGTGGAACGACACGATCTGGGCGATCAAGGGCGGTCTCCGCGTGAACCTGCCGATGATCGGGGCGGGCTCGCACATCAATGTGCAAGCTGCGTACGGCCAGGGTGCCACGAACTTCGTGGCCCCGGGCGCTCTGAGCACGCAGAACCACTGGCAGTCGACCTTCGTGCCGGGCGGCGCGGCGATCATCGACGAGCGCGCGCTGAACCGCGTCGACTCGTGGTCGGTGTTCGCGAACCTGGTGGCGTTCTTCACGCCGGCGGTTCGCGGCAGCCTGTACGGCGGCTACGGCGACCTGCGCTATCGCGGCAACGCCGGCCAGCTGCCGGGCGCCGGTGCGGTCCTTCCGGACTACACCTGGACCATCGGCGGCAACCTGCAGTGGACGCCCGTGCGGGCCCTCGACATCGGTGTCGACGTGTTCTACACGAACACCCGCTACATCGCCGTCAACGGCGCGCCGGTCCTCGGGCCGCTGGGCGTGATCTCGCGCACCAGCGACAACGGCTGGGGCACGATCTTCCGCGTCCAGCGCTCGTTCTGATCTCGCGGTCAGTCTGAACTTTCGGAACCCGGCGGGCGACCGCCGGGTTCTTTCTTTGCCGGCCGCCGGCCGCCGAAGAAGCGGGAAGCGGCGGTATTGGAGCGGGTTCGGATCAGCTTGGATCGAAGCAGAGCGTCATTGCGAGGAGCCGCAGGCGACGAAGCAATCCAGAGATTCAGCTGGGGGAAGGTTGGATTGCTTCGCTTCACTCGCAATGACGGTGTCGGGAGATCGCCGGTTCAGTCGGAACCGAAAACGCTCTAGCCCTCGACGCGCTTGACGCTCGAGACCACGCTCCTCGTCTTGAGCTGGGAGATGATCGCATTGAGGTGCTTCAAGTCCCAGACCTCGACATCGATGATCATGTCCGTCGATTCGGGCGAGCGGCGCGACATCTTGACATTGTCGATATTGCCGTCGTTCTCGGCGATCACCTGGGTGATCTGCGCGAGGGTGCCAGGCTCGTTGACGGTTGCGAGCGCGATCTTGGCCGGGAAGCGCTGATCGCGGTCGTCGTCGACGTCCCAGCGCACGTCGAGCCACCGGTCCGGCGCGTCCTCGAACTCCCTCAGCGCTTCCGCGTGGATCGGATAGATGGTGATTCCCTCGCCCGGCGTGAGGATGCCGACGATGCGGTCGCCCGGCACGGCGCCGCCGTTCGGCGCGAATCGCACCGGCAGATCGCTCTTCAGCCCGCGGATCGGGATGGCCATGCCGCTTGGCGGCCGTCCACCCGGAACCTTGAACTTGACGCCGGCGCCGCGCTTCATGCCGAACCAGCCTTCGCCCTCGGCCTTGCCGCCGGTCGCGGTCGTATGCGCGCGCTCGTCCCGCCAGTCGGGATGGACGGCGCGCAGCACGTCCTCGGCGCGCATCTCGCCGCGGCCGACGGCGGCGAGCACGTCGTCGAGCGAAGCGCGCGCGAGCCGCTTCAGCACCGGTTCGATCTTCTCGTCGGCGTAGCTCTTGCCCGCCCGCTCGAAGGCGCGCTTCACGATGGTGCGGCCGAGGCCGGCGTACTGCCCCTTGACCGCTTCGCGGGTGGCGCGCCGGATTTCGTAGCGCGCCTTGCCGGTGACCACGATCGCCTCCCAGGCGGCCGGCGGCACCTGGGCCTTCGAAGTGATGACTTCGACCTCGTCGCCGTTCGCGAGCTCGGACGTCAGGGGCGAGATCTTGCCGTTGATCTTGCAGCCGACGCAGGTGTTGCCGACGTCGGTGTGGACCGAATAGGCGAAGTCGATCGGCGTCGCGCCGCGCGGCAGCGCGATCAGCTTGCCGCGCGGCGTGAAGCAGAAGACCTGATCGTGGAAGAGTTCGAGCTTGGTGTGCTCGAGGAACTCCTCCGGGTTCGAGCCCTCGGCGAGGCGCTCGACGGTGCGGCGCAGCCAATCATAGGCGCGGCTCTCCGTGGTAAGCCGCATGTGGCCGTCCGCGTCGTGCGCGACGAAGGCGCCGTCCTTGTAGAGCGCATGCGCGGCGATGCCGAACTCGGCGATGCGGTGCATCTCCTCGGTGCGGATCTGCAGCTCGACCCGCTGGCGCCCGGGGCCGATCACGGTCGTGTGCAGCGAGCGGTAATCGTTCGATTTCGGCAGCGAGATGTAGTCCTTGTAGCGGCCCGGCACCATCGACCAGGTGGTGTGCACGACGCCGAGCGCGCGGTAGCAGTCTTCCACGCCGCGGACGATCACCCGGAAGCCGTAGATGTCGGAGAGCTGCTCGAACTCGACGGCGCGCCGCAGCGTCTTGCGGTAGATCGAATAGGGCCGCTTCTGCCGGCCGTACACCGCCGCGTCGATGCCGTGCTCGCGCAAGCGCGTGCGCAGCTCGCCTTCGATGACATTGATGAAATCGCCGCCGCCGTCCTCGAAATCCGGGCGCTGCGTCAGGCGTTCGCGCAGGCTGTTCAGGCGCTCGACGATCGCGGCGTATTGCTCCGGATGCGCCACCTCGAAGGCCAGATCCTCAAGCTCGTCGCGCATCTCCTGCATGCCCATGCGGCCGGCGAGCGGCGCGTAGATCTCGAGCGTCTCTTCCGCGATGCGCACCTTCTTCGGCGCCGGCACGTGGTGCAGCGTGCGCATGTTGTGCAGGCGGTCGGCGAGCTTCACGAGCAGAACGCGGACATCGGACACGATGGCGAGCAAGAGCTTACGCAGGTTCTCGGCCTGCGCCGCCTGCTTCACCACGAGGTCGAGCCTCTTGAGCTTCGTCAGCCCGTCGACCAGGCCCGCGATATCCTTTCCGAAGACGCGCTCGATCTCCTCGCGCGTCGCATCGGTGTCTTCGATGACGTCGTGGAGAAGCGCGGCCACGATGGTCGCATCGTCGACCTTGAGGTCGGTCAGGATGGCGGCCACCTCCAGGGGATGGGTGAAGTAGGGGTCGCCCGACGCGCGCTTCTGCGCCCCATGCGCCTTCATGGCGTAGACATAGGCGCGATTGAGCAGGTCCTCGTTGGCGCCTGGATTGTAGCGCTGAACCCGCTCGACCAGCTCGTACTGCCGCATCATGGCCGTCGCGCCGCCTCACCTCCGCTGCTGGCTAAAAAAATGCGGCGGGGACCTCCCCGCCGCAAGAGCCTCCGCCTGCGAAAGACGGCGTTCACTCGCGCTCGTCCTCCTCCGGCGGTGCCGCTTCCGGCGCCACGAGGTTCTCGAGGCCGCGCAGCAGATCTTCTTCCGACATGCGGTCGAAGGCGATGTCGGTGTCGTCGCCCGGCCCGCGCGCGCCGATGAGCGGAACCGCTTCCGGCTCCGGCTCGTCGACCTCGACGAATTTCTGCAAGGAATGGATGAGCTCTTCCTTGAGATCGTCCGGGCTCAGCTTCCCGTCGGCGATTTCGCGCAGGGCGACCACCGGGTTCTTGTCGTTGTCGCGGCTCACCAGCAGGGGGGCGCCGGTGGCGATGGTGCGGGCGCGGTGGGCGGCGAGAAGCACGAGTTCAAAGCGGTTGTCGACCTTGTCGACGCAATCCTCGACGGTGACGCGAGCCATGGTCGCGGCGCTCCTTATGCTGTAGCCTGTGATCTGGATCGGCGGCTCGCATACCTCCGATCCGCCGCCGGCGCAAGCGTGCTATCGACAGCGCGGCGGGCGTAGCGGGGGGTGACTGCCGGTCGCCGAAGGCTCGCGGGCGGGCGCATTCGGCGGTGGCATTTCAGGTTGTCCTGGGGCAAACAGGGGTTTGATCGTACGCCACCGGCGTTCCCCATGGACGCATGGCGCGCCGCGATTGTTAACAAGATCGCGTGCATGACGTAGAGGATCTGAGATGCGCTTTCATTCAACAGAAAGACTTGCCGTTTTCATCGATGGGGCAAATTTATACGCGACGGCGAAAGCCCTCGGCTTCGACATAGATTACAAGAAGCTGTTGCAAAAATTCTCGAATAATCACTATCTGATCCGCGCGTTCTATTACACTGCTGTTGCAGAAAACGAAGAATATTCGTCGATTCGGCCGTTGATCGACTGGCTGGATTACAATGGCTACACGATCGTGACCAAGCCGATCAAGGAGTTCTACGACTCGATGGGGCGTCGCAAGGTCAAGGGCTCGATGGACATCGAGCTGGCGATCGACGCCATGGCCATGGCCGACCACATCGACCATATCGTCCTGTTCTCGGGTGACGGCGACTTCAAGCGCCTGGTCGAAGCGCTTCAGCGCAAAGGCAAAAAGGTCACCGTGATCTCGACGATCACGACCCAGCCGCCGATGGTCGCCGACGAGCTGCGCCGCCAGGCCGACCACTTCGTGGACCTCGCCGACCTCTCCGGCGAAATCGGCCGGCCGGCCTCCGACCGGCCGCAGCGCGAGCCGGGCTTCCGTCGCGAGTTCCGCGGCACGCCGCGCGATCACGCCCCCTCGGCGAGCGCCGACGACGTCGTCGAGACCTGAGCGCCGGCGGCGGCCTGCGAGCGAGGGCGCGTGACCGCCTCCGATCCGCATCGCAACTGCCCCGCCTGCCCGCGCCT
>JBGFRS010000015.1:0-57525 GCA_041694995.1 Pseudomonadota bacterium
CGCTGCGACGACACCGGCTGCGCCGGCCATCACATGAAGCGCCATCCGGCGCGAGGGATGCAAGGTCGAAGCGGTCATCTCGTGTGGTCTCCTCTCAAACCAGTGTGCCCCGATCCCCGGGACCGGGTCGTTCAGCCTTTCGCATGTTTGCTTTATCAGCTTAGGCCGGCCGGAGGATTGACCCTCCGGCCGGCGGTGTTGCGGTGGAAAGCATTAAGCGCGGGCGCGGAGCAGTCGCCGCACCTCATTCGCCATGTCGCGCTGCACCTCTTCCGGCGTGGCACGGCTTTCGACGATGCGAGCGAGATTGTTGACGATCGTTTCGGTGATGCGCACGGAATTGGCGCCCGGAAACGGCGTCCACGGGATCATCAAGGGCATCTGTTCCGTTGCGGGCCGGAACAGGGGATTCTCCGCGTAGAAGGACGCGAGGTGACGCGGCTCGTCGAGAGCGAGCTGGTTCGTCGGAACATAGCCGGTGTTCCGGACCATGATCGTCGTCCCTTCGACTGACGTGCAGAAGCGCAGGAAAGCGAACGCCGCGCGCTGGCGCGCGGGGTCGCGCGTCACGATCATGCCGCCCGCGCCGCCGGTCGGCAGCCGGCCATTGACCGGATCGATGATCGGCAGGCGCGCCGTGCGCAGCTCGAAGTTGCGACCAACGCTTTCGCGCACGCCAACAACCTGAGCGGTCGTCCGGAACATCATGCCGAGCCGGCCAGCGGCAAAGGCCTGCAAGTCAGCCGCTCCGGTATAGTTGGGCATGCCGCCCTCGCGCACGAAGCGATCGAGAAGACGCAAGGCGTTCAGACCTTCGGGTCCCGCGAAGCCGACATCGGTTTCATCGGCGTTGAGCATGCGGCCGCCGAAGCCAAAGACGAGCGCGGAGAACATCCAGTCGTCGCCGGGCCAGCGGAAGAACATGCCTTCGACGCCACCGAGCCGCTTGACCTGCGCTGACCAGCGGATGACCTCGTCCCAGTTCGTCGGGAAGCGGTCGGCGTCGAGCCCGGCGCGACGGAGCAGATCGACATTGTAATAGGAAATCGGATTCGAAGTGGCCCAAGCCATGCCGGCTTGGATGCCGTTCGCGCGCCCCAGGTTGAGGAGCTGTTCGGTGTAGCCGAGCGCCCGCAGATCGCCGAGTTCGGCCAGGAAAGGCCTCAGGTCAACCGCAAGACCGCGCTCGGCAAAGATGCGCAGACGGTTGAGACCCTGAAACGAGATATCGGGAAGCTGACCTGTGGCCGCCCCGCGCAAGATCAGCTGCGCGCCATCCTCGTAGCTCGGGGTTGGATTGGAGTAGACGACGCGCACGGCTGTCTGCCGGCGATTGAACTCCTCGGCAACCGCCTCCTGTGCCAGCTTGAAGATCGCCGGCATCGAATAATGCGCCGTGATCTCGACGGTTTGTGCGCGGACGATCCGTGGCGCTGCGACGACACCGGCTGCGCCGGCCATCACATGAAGCGCCATCCGGCGCGAGGGATGCAAGGTCGAAGCGGTCATCTCGTGTGGTCTCCTCTCAAACCAGTGTGCCCCGATCCCCGGGGCCGGGTCGTTCAGCCCTTGAGGCCAGTCATGGTGATTCCTTCGATGAAGCGCCGTTGCGCGAGCAGGAACGCCGCCACGAGCGGTGCAGTGACGAGAGCAGCGGCAGCCATCAGTGCGCCGTAGTCATCACCTGCCTCCTCGGATCGGAAGTGCAGAACGCCGAGTGCCGGCGTGTACAGATCGCCGCGATTGATCACCACGAGCGGCCAGAACAAGTCTGACCAGTGCGCGACGACCGAAAAAATCCCGAACGCGGTTGCTGCAGGCCACGCATTGGGAATGATCACGCGCCAAACGAGTGAAAACTCGCCCATACCGTCCAGCCGAGCAGCGTGGATCAGCTCGTCCGGCATCGCCTTGAAGAACTGCCGAAACAGAAAGATTGCGAAAACGGAAATCGTGAACGGCATGACGAGAGCCGCATAGGTGTTGAGCAGGCCTGCATTGGCGATTGCGACATAGAGCGGGATCGAAGGTACCTGTGCCGGTACGAGCAGGCCGAGCATGACGAACGCGAACAATGTGTCGCGTCCACGGAAGTTGAGCTTGGCGAGCGCATATGCCGCGGGGATTGCGAAGGCGAGCTGAAAGACGAGGATCAGTGCGCAGACGATGATCCCGTTGAGAAGATACCGTCCGACTGGGATCTCCCGAAAGACCCGCCCGTAGTTTTCGATCGCGTTCCACGTTTGTGGAAGCAGCTGAAGCGAACCGGAGAACACCTCGGAGCGCGGCTTCACCGAGACGGCGGCCATCCAGATGTACGGCATCAGGAACAGCACGGCGAGCGCCAGCAGAAAGGCCAATCGCGGTGTGTCTCGCCAGAACGGGATGGGTGCATCGCGCATGGATTCACCCGTAGTGCACGCGCCGTTCGACGAGGCGCATCTGCAGCAGCATCAGACCCAGAACGACGATGAGGAACACGACCGTGACAGCCGCGCCGTAGCCCATGCGCAGGAAGGTGAACCCCTCCTGATAGATCGTCCACACGATCAACTCTGATGCCTTGTTGGGCCCGCCCTGGGTTAGCGTCGCGACCGTGTCAAAGGTCCGGATCGAGCGGATTGTTGTGATGATGATCACAAACAACATCGTCGGGCCGAGGAGCGGCCACGTGACAAGGCGAAAGCGCTCCCATGCGGATGTCGCTCCATCGACTTCAGCGGCGGCGTAAAGATCACGTGGAATGGCGGTGAGTCCCGCGAGGATCAGGACCATGTTGAAGCCGACATTCTCCCAGATGCCGATGAGGCCGAGGGAAATGAGCACCCAGTCGGATGAACCGAGCCAGTTGGGACCGGCAAATCCAATGGAGCGCAAAAGATTGTTCACTGGGCCAATCGTCGGATGCATGAGGTATTGCCAGGCCGTTGCCATGGCGACCATGAGCGAGACCACCGGCAGGAAGAACGCCGCACGGAAAAACGTGCGGCCGCGCAGGCCCGCCTCGATCAGCATCGCCAGGCCGAGACCACCAAGAATGGACAGCGGGGTCACAAAGGCGACATAGAGCACGGTGTTCTGCACGGATTGGCGGAAGCCGCGGTCTTCGAGAAGCTCGGAGAAGTTCTCGAGGCCGATCCAGCGAAACGAGGTTCGGCCCAATTCGAAGTCGGTGAAGGCGAGCGCGACCATTGCCAGGGTCGGGATCAGCAACATCAGAAGAAAGGCGATGACGGCCGGTGCAACCAACAGCCAAGCGGCAACGGCCTCGCCGGCGCGCCGCATCGGTGCGGCCCGAACCAGGCGGTAGGGGGTGGCTGCGACCACGTCAGACAAGGGCCGTCTCCCGTCCCACGGCTCCGGTCGGCTGCACACGCGTCACGCGCCGGCCCGCCTCGTCGAAAAGGAAAACCCGATCGGGTTTGGGGCGAAAGTGCACCGCGCCGCCGCGAGGCAGTCGATGCCGATGGTCGCGCTCAAGACGTGCAATCAGCAGCGCGCCCGACATGGCATGGCGCGCATGAAGAAGAACGGCTTCACCGAGGAATTCGACGTGCTCGATGGTTGCGGGCAGGCCATCGGCGCGAACGAGCGCAAGATCTTCCGCGCGTACGGCCAAGGTCACGCGACCCCGCACGCGGCTCGTCACATCCATGGGCACACCGTCGACCCTGACCTGCCCGTCGGTATCGACGTCTGCGGGTAGCGCGTTGATGCGCGGCGAGCCGACGAAGGCTGCGACGCGGAGATCCCATGGATCGAGGTAGATCTCTTCAGGCGTGCCCAATTGGAGAATTTTTCCCTCCATCATCACGGCAACGCGATCCGACATCGTCATCGCTTCCGCCTGGTCATGCGTGACATAAATCGTGGATGCGCCGACGCGCCGATGGAGGTCGACGATCTCCTTGCGCGTCTGCACCCGTAACGATGCGTCGAGATTCGAGAGAGGCTCGTCCATCAAGAACGCCAGCGGGCGCCGCACGATCGCGCGTGCCAAAGCGACGCGTTGACGTTGGCCGCCGGAGAGCTGCGCCGGCTTTCGCTCGAGAAGATGCCCGATCGCAAGGAGTTCGGCGGTTTGTTCGACTTCGCGACGGATCGTGGATCGTCTTTCGCCCGTACCTGGAACGAAGCCCCCGATGAACGGCAGACGCTGCGCCGCGGTCATCGTCCGCATGACCAGCGGTACGGCGATGTTCTGCCGCGCGGTCAGGTGCGGGTACAGCGCATAGTTCTGAAAGACCATCGCGACGTCGCGATCGGCGGCACCGAGCTTGCTGACATCGCGATCGGCTATGCTCACACGACCATCATCGGCACGATCGAGACCGGCGATGATCTTCATCAGGGTGGTCTTCCCGCAACCTGACGGTCCGACCAAGGACACGAACTCGCCAGGGGCGACCTTCAACGACACGTCGTCGAGTGCCGTTACGACACCATAGGACTTCGTGACCTTGTCGACCTCGATACCGCTCATCATCGACTCCCGTCGATATGCGGGCTAAGGTCAGCACTTTACGGGCGTGCGACGGTTCGCCGACAGTTGCGTGACGACCAACAGCGCGTTCAGACAGAACTCAAATCATCTACGGACGAAGAATGACCTTCGGCGCGGCGACGATCCCGGCGTCGATTTCGGAAAAGGCGCGAGGCCCCTCGGTGAGCGCGCGCTCTTCCAACCAATCAAGCGCCCCGAGCCGACCACCGGCGATGGCATCAATGGTTTGGCTGAAATCCATCGGCGTGTAGCAGTAGGTTCCGGTGACGGTGATCTCCTGTAGCGTGATCTTGCGCATGTCGAGCCCATCATGTCCCGGCAGCAGGCCCGCATGTACGATCACGCCGCCAGGCCGAGCCATGGCACAGGCCGCCGCACGCGTTGCGGTGGCACCGACCGCGTCGATCACGAGATGGACATCGCCGACGATAGCGTGATCCGGCGCGCTGGGCATGTGCACATCGAACCCTTCGCGGTCGGCGATCATGCGCCCACGCAACGGATTTGACTCGTAAATGCTGATGTCGCGTGCGCCGAAATGGCGTGCGACAAGCGCCGCGGCAAGCCCGATCGCGCCGCCACCGAGAATGGCCACACGGCTCGCGGCAAGAGGCCGACAGCCGCGCTCCATTCCCAGGCGCACAGCATGCCAGGACACCGCGATCGGTTCCACCAATGCCGCATGCCTCATCGCCATCGCATCGGGAATGGTGATGGCGTTCTGTTCAGGGACGCGGACGAACTCGGCGAACGCACCGTCGCGCGGCGGCATGGAGATGGTCTGTCGTGTGGGTGACAGATGCCAGCGTCCCTCGATCGCGTAGGGGCACGCTGGGTCGACCACAAGGGGGTTGATCGTGACCCGCTGCCCGGCGCGCGGTCCAGACACGATTCGCCCAGCGGCTTCGTGGCCCAAAATGAGCGGCGGCGGCCGTCGCCCGTCATGTCCATGATAGGCGTGCATGTCCGAACCACAGATCCCGACCGCCTCAACCGCAACCAGAACCTCACCAGGGCCCGGCGAGGGGTCCGGCTCGTCGCGGATCACGAGCGTATTCGGTCCGGTATAGACTAGAGCCTTCATGAGCCGCCTCCTAAGTCCGCTTCCTACTTCGCGGAGAAGCCACCATCCACGGCGAGAGCCCGGCCGGTCACTTCCCGCAGCGACCACCCTTGGCGATGGCGCGCTCGCGGACCTCGGGGGAAAACTTGCTCGTCGTCTTGCTCATGGTGGCTCCACCTTCTCAGGAGTTGGAGCCGCCGGCAAACCCAGTGCGGTTCATCTTTCGCCTTCGGCATCTTCCGGCATCTTCGGCCTCTTGTGCGGAGCGTACCGATCGGTTCACTACTGGTAAAGTCGGTTGCCGTGCTCACCGGCGCAGCGCAGAACCAGTGGGAAAATCATGGCAGCTGGAGCGATCTACCCCGATCTCGATGGCGCGGTGGTCATCGTCACGGGCGGGGCGAGCGGCATCGGTGAAGCGATCACCCGCGCCTTCATCCGTCAGAAGGCCAAGGTCGGATTCCTCGACATTCAAGCGCAACGTGGCGCCGCGCTGACTGCCGAGCTCGGGCCGAATGCGCTTTTTCAGCATGTTGATCTAACCGACATCGATGCGTTGCGCGCGGCGATCAATACGGTGCGCAACGCCCATGGGCCGATCCGCGTGCTCGTCAACAATGCTGCGAACGATGACCGGCATCCGATCGAGACCGTGACTCCGGCCTATTTCGACGAACGGATTGCTGTGAACCTCAAACACCAATTCTTCGCAGCCCAGGCTGTCTTGCCCGACATGCGGGCGCAAGGGCGCGGTTCGATCATCAACTTCGCCTCGATTTCGTGGATGGCGGGCATGGGCGGCATGGCGATTTACACAGCCGCCAAATCCGCCGTGCTGGGCCTGACACGTTCGCTTGCCCGCGACTACGGATCGGATGGAGTGCGCGTGAACGCCATCGCGCCGGGGTGGATCTTGACGGAGCGCCAAAAGGAGAAGTGGGTCACGCCAGAGGGCGAAGCAAAGATGCTCGAGGCGCAATGCCTGAAGCGCTGGCTCACGCCCGACGAGGTGGCGCGCTTCACCGTCTTCCTTGCCTCCGACGAGGCCTCGGCTTGCACAGCGCAGCATTACGTGGTCGACGGTGGCTGGGTATAGAGTCGCTACGCCTTCAGCTTAATCCAACGTCCCTTGGCCTTCGATGAGGCGACGGCCGCCTCGATGAAGGCCATCCCTAGCACGCCATCCTCGACGGTTGGAAAGAGCACCTCCTTCGGCGGGCGCCTGCCTGACCGGGCTGCACGGATCGCGGTTGCGACTTCGCTGTAGATCGTCGCGAACCCTTCCAGATAACCCTCCGGGTGCCCGGAAGGGATACGCGTGACCCGCGCCGCGTCGGCATTGGCGGCACCGGTGCCGCGCGAAACGAGCCGCGTCGGCTCATTCAGCGGAGACACGTAGAGATGGTTTGGCTGTTCTTGATGCCACTCGAGGCCGCCTTTTGTTCCGAACACGCGCAACTTCAGGGCGTTCTCGTTGCCGGGCGCCACCTGGCTCGCCCACAGCATGCCGCGCGCGCCGCCTTTGTAGCGCAGGAGAACATGCGCATTGTCATCGAGAGAGCGGCCCGTTACGAACGTCGTCAACTCCGCCGACAGCTCCTCGCAAACGAGGCCGGTGACGAACGCTGCGATGTTGAAGGCGTGCGTTCCGATGTCGCCGACGGCGCCGCCGGCGCCCGAGCGTTTCGGATCGGTGCGCCACGAGGCCTGTTTCTGCCCCGTGTCCTCAAGCTTGGTGGTGAGCCAGTCCTGCGGATACTCGGCTTGCACCACGCGGATAGTGCCAATCTCACCCGCAGCGACCATGGCGCGCGCGTGCCGCACCATCGGATAGCCTGTGTAGTTGTGAGTGAGGCAGAAGATGCGGCCGGAACTTGCCACCGCCTTGGCAAGCTTCTTGGCATCGGCGAGCGAGGTCGCGAGAGGTTTGTCGCAGATGACATGGATACCGTGCTTTAAGAAGGCCAGCGCGGCCGGAACATGCACATGGTTCGGGGTGACGATGGCGACCGCTTCGATCCCCTCCGGATGCGCACTTTCTGCTTTCGCCATGGTTTCGTAGTCGCCATAGCTGCGCTGCGTATCCAAGCCGAGCGCGGCGGCCGATCGCTTTGCCTTGTCCGGCGTCGAGGAAAGCGCGCCGGCGACCAATTCGTAATTGTCGTCGAGTCGCGCAGCAATGCGGTGCACGGCGCCGATGAAGGCGCCCTCTCCGCCACCGACCATACCGAGACGAATACGCCGCCCATGCGCGCGGTCGGACCGGCCGGAAACCATCAGTCTTTCCTCCCGAGGCCCAGCATCGAACGGATCATCGCCTTGTCCGTCTTGCCGCCGGCGAAGTCATCGAAGGCTTTTGCGGTGACGCGAATGATGTGCTCGGCGATGAAGGGGGCGCCTTCGCGCGCACCATCTTCGGGGTGCTTCAAGCAGCACTCCCACTCGAGGACGGCCCAGGAGCCGTAGCCATACTGCGCCAGTTTCGAGAACACGCCTTTGAAGTCGACCTGCCCGTCGCCGAGCGACCGGAACCGCCCGGCGCGGTTCACCCAAGGCTGAAAGCCCGAATAGACGCCCTGGCGACCATCCGGATTGAGTTCAGCATCCTTGACGTGAAACGCCTTGATACGCGTGTGATAGATGTCAATGAAGGCGAGATGATCGAGGTGCTGCAGCACGAAGTGCGACGGATCGTAATTGATGCAGCAGCGCGGATGACCGCCGAGTTTCTCCAGGAACATCTCGAACGTCGCGCCGTCAAAAACGTCTTCGCCCGGATGTATCTCAAATCCGACGTCGACGCCCACGCGGTCGAAAGCGTCGAGGATCGGCTTCCAACGGCGGGCAAGTTCCGTAAACGCCGTGTCGATCAGCCCCGCCGGCCGTTGCGGCCATGGATAAACGAACGGCCAGGCGAGCGCGCCGGGAAAGGAGACGTGTGCATCAAGGGCAAGGTGACGCGACGCTTTCGCGGCAAGCTTCATCTGCTGCTCGGCCCATTCTTGGCGGGCTTGCGGTTTGCCGTGAACGGCGCGCGGCGCGAACGCGTCGAAGGCCTGGTCGTAGGCCGGGTGGACGGCAACCAGTTGACCTTGCAGATGCGTGGACAGTTCCGTGATCGCGATACCGTTCTCGGCCGCAACACCGGCGAACTCATCGCAGTACGTCTTCGACTCCGCAGCCTTCGCGAGGTCGAACAAGCGCCCGTCCCAAGATGGCACCTGCACGCCGACATAGCCGAGAGATGCCGCCCACTTGGTGATCGCGGGCCACGAGTTGAACGGCGCGGCATCTCCCGCGAACTGCGCCAGGAAGATCGCCGGGCCCTTGATCGTCGACGGCATAGTCACCCCCGTTCACCGCTTCGCGGCGCGAGCTGTTTTCGATTTTCCGAAGTACTTGGCGTTCAGAGTGGCGAACGCCTTTTGGTACACTTCGTTCTCGGCCGTCGGGATCAGGGCCAGATCATCGTGCGGCGATGCGTCCCAATCCCCCGTCCAGACCGCGAACGTCTCATCCGTCGCCGTGATCGGCCACAGGCGCGGGCCCGACACATAGTTCAGCCAAGGAATCTCGCACTTGGTGATGCGGTAGGAGAACGAGCGATTGAGATCGTCCAGGTGGATCAGCTCTTCGTGCAAGTGCCCCGCACCGAAGTAGAAGTCGCGGACGCCGGAGACCTTGTCGGGGCGCACCCCCTTCAACATGTGCATCTTGGTAATGTCCGGGTGCCAATCGCCCATGCCGGCGAAGTCGCGCATCACGCCCCAGACCTTGTCGACAGGACCGTGGATAATCGCTGACGTCCAGACCTTGTTGGGCGGCCACGCTTTCCAACGCGCGCGGCCTTCCGGCGCGACGATCCTGTTCTTTTTGATCAGAGCCGCGAGCGCCTTCCAACCTTCGGCGAAGACAGCCTTGGAGATGATCCCGACGTACTTGCCTTTGTCGGCCGGCGCTTCATCGAAGGTTGCTTCCCATTCGCAGAACGTCACGTCGCCCTTCGTCACTGGATAGAGGCGGACGGTTGCGAGGTAGTTCTCGACGGGAAAGCACGGCGTCTGGAAATCGTAGGTGAAGGTGTAGTTCTGGTCATCGAGCATGCGCAGCTTTTCACGCACCAGCGTGCCGTCGTGCAGATGGAACGCACGGATGCAACCGACCACATCGGCATCCAATCCCTTCTCGATCTTGGAATCCTTGATTGCCGGGTGCCAGATCGGAAGGCCGTTGAAGTCTCGGATCACACTCCACACCGCCTGCACCGGGGCGTCGATCACCGCGCTTGCGTAAGCCTTCGCCATGCTGCCTCTCCCTCGTGCTCTGTTCTTCAGAACGAGATGCTTTTGAACGCCTTGGTTTGCGCCGTGAGCGCACTTTCCGTCGGCAAGCGCTCCATGGACGACGCACCGTAGAAGCCGTTGCACAGCTTCGTGTGCCGCAGCACGTAGGCGGCGTCCTCCGGCATTGCGATCGGTCCGCCATGGCACAGCACGATGATATCCTTTCGTACGCGCTTGGCGGCCTCGGCCCATTCGTCGATGAGCGCTGGGCAATCCGCAAGCTTCAGAGCCGTCTCGGCGCCGATCGAGCCGCCTGTGGTGAGCCCCATGTGAGGAACCAGGATGTCGGCGCCGGCCTTCGTCATCTCGGTGGCTTCCTCCGCCGAGAACACATAGGGCGTCGTCAACATATCCTTCGCACGCGCGAGGCGGATCATGTCGATCTCGAGCCCGTAGCCCATGCCCGTCTCCTCGAGATTGGCGCGGAAGGCGCCGTCGATCAGACCAACGGTCGGAAAGTTCTGCACGCCGGCAAAGCCGAGGGCCTTCAGCTCGTCCAGGAAGTGATCCATGATGACGAACGGGTCCGTGCCGTTGACGCCGGCGAGAACCGGCGTGTGTTTCACGACGGGCAGAACCTCCCGCGCCATCTCCTTCACGATCTCGTTGGCATTTCCGTAGGCAAGGAGGCCGGCGAGAGAACCGCGCCCCGCCATGCGGTAACGCCCCGAGTTGTAGATCACGATCAGGTCGATGCCGCCCGCCTCCTCGCACTTTGCGGATAGACCTGTACCGGCCCCGCCGCCGACGATCGGCTGGCGCGCGGCGACCATGGCTTGGAACTTCTTCAGTAACTCCGTACGCGTGAAGCGCGGCATGGAACGGCCTCAGGCAATGTCACGAAACGCCTTCACCACGGCAGCGGCGAAAACCTTGTCGTTGATGTTGGCCTCAACCTCGATGAGCTTGCGGTTCTTTGCCGCCTTCCAGCCGGCCCGGATCGTTTCGAAGAGCGCCTTGTCGGCCGCCGGGTCGTGGAACGGAGCGCCGGGTTTGTCGATGGCCGAAACGCCTCCGAGTGGCAGAAGGAAGCGCACAGGCCCTTCCATGTGATTGAGCCGTGTGACGATCCACTCGCCAATGGCGCGGTTCTCTTGCGGCGTGGTACGCATCAGCGTCACTTGCGCATTGTGAACGTAGAGATTGCGCGTGCGGAACTCGGCCGGAACCGTGTCCTTCGCGCCGAAGTTCACCATGTCGACGGCGCCGACCGATCCGACATACGGCAGCCTGGTTCGGATGATCGCGCCGAAGCGATCATTGGTGCAGGGGAACACGCCGCCGACGAGGTAGTCTGGCACTTCCGTCGTCGTGATGTCGATCACCCCGGCGAGAAGACCTGAATCGACCAACTTCTCCATGGATTGGCCGCCGGTCCCCGTCGCGTGAAACACGTACGCGTCGTACTTCTTCTCAAGCGCTTCGCGCACTTGCGTGACGCACTGGGTTGTCACGCCGAACATGGTCATGCCGATCCCCGGCTTGTCCGCGCTCGAGGCGCGGACCTTGTTCATGGCCATGCCGGCCACCGCATGCGCCGCGTTGCCAATGACCTTGCGCGAAATGGCGTTGAGCCCCGCGATGTCGACGACCGAGTACATCATCGCGATGTCGTTCGGGCCGACATAGGATGCGACATTGCCGGAGGCGACGGTCGAGACCATGAGCTTTGGCGTGCCTATGGGCAAGGTGCGCATGGCGTGCGTGACGAGTGCCGTGTTGCCCGACCCGCCGAGGCCAAGCACGGCGCCGACGTCCTTCTTCGTCGCCAGGAACGCCGCCAGTGCTTCGGACATGGCGCTGACTGCCGCGCCGCGATCGTCCTTGCCGAGCACCGCCTCCGCGCCTTTCGGGTGATGCTTCGCGACGGTTGCTGCCGGCACGTCGGCGACCTTCGACGTCGAACGCGTCCCCACGTCGACGAGCACGGCGTCGGCGCCGGCCTTCTCCACGCACGCCTTCGCATAGCGCAGTTCCGGTTCCTTCGTGTCGCAGGTGCCGACGATATAGACCTTCGCCATCGCTTCCTCCCTCTCGCGATCTAATGATGGCCGTGCGCCGCCACTCCGAGATAGCGGCGTTGCAGCTCTTCGTTGTCCTGGAGTTCAGCTGCTGCAATCGTGGTCGCGATGCGCCCCGTCACCATCACCGCGACCGTGTCGGCAACCGAGGTCGCGACGCGGAGATTCTGCTCGACGAGCAGCACGCCCATCTTCTTGCGCGCGAGGTCTCTTAAAAGGTCGATCAGCTGATCTACGATGACCGGCGCGAGGCCCTCGGACGGTTCGTCCATGATGATCATCTTCGGGTTCATGAGTAGGGCGCGGGCGATGGCGAGCATTTGCTGCTCACCACCCGACAGCTGAGTGCCGCCATTGCTCTTGCGCTCGGCAAGGCGGGGAAACGTGTCGTAGATGCGCTCGATGGTCCAAGGAACGTTGCGTCCCTGGCTGACCAGGCGCAGGTGTTCATGAACGGTAAGCGATGGAAAGGTGCGTCGACCTTGTGGAACCAGCGCGATACCGCTTCGGGCCACCTGGTTCGGCGTCTTGCCGCGCAGCGAGGTGCCTGCGAAGCGAATGTCCCCTTCACCTGCAGTCAGGCCCATGACCGCCTGGCACAAGGTCGTCTTGCCCATTCCGTTGCGTCCGACGATCGCGAGCGGTTCCGCGCCGACGTCGAGCGTCACGCCTTGCAGAATGTGCGCCTGGCCGAAGCGGACGTGCAGGTCTCGAATCTCGAGCATCAGTGCCCTCCGCCCAGATAGATCGCCTGCACCTGCGGGTCGGATTCGATCTTGTCCGGCGTCGCCTCCACCATCACCGCACCGTCCTTCATCACGGTCACGATGTCGGCGATCGGCAACGCAACGTCCATGTCGTGCTCGATCAGGATGAGTGTCAGGTCGCGCGGTAGCTCCTTCAGCAGATTCACCAGCTCGGGGCGATCGCCGGGCGACAGGCCCGCGGCCGGTTCGTCCAGCATCAGCAGCTTCGGGTTGCCGGCGAGCGCCATTCCGACTTCGAGCTGGCGACGTTGGCCGTGCGAGAGATTCACCACCTCGACCTCCTCGCAATGGCTCAAGCGCATGCGGTCTGCGAGCGCGCGCGCCGCGACGACCGCCGCATCGTCCCGCCTCGGCCGACGGAAGGAGAAACGATTGGGCTGCAGGCCGCGCACGGCGACGAAGAGATTCTCAAGGACCGACAGACCGTTGAAGAGGAGCGATGTCTGATAGGTGCGACCGATGCCGAGGCGCGTGCGCTGGTGGGGTTTCAGGCGCGTGATGTCGGTGCCGAAGAAGACGATCGAACCGGCGGTCGGCGGGAAATCGCCGCAGATCACGTTGAACAGCGTGGTCTTGCCGGCGCCGTTCGGCCCGAGCACGACGCGGCGTTCGCCCGGCATCACGTCGAAGGTAACGTCCTTCACCGCCTGCAACGCCCCGAAGCGGCGACTGACAGACGACAGAGCGATCGCGGGCACGGCAGGCATGGTTGAAAGGCGGACTCGCGCGGTGTGGCGCCACCCCGCGATCGACGCGGAGTGGCGCAATGGGAGCGTGGGCTGTTCTCTCCCTGCCAGATCAGCCGGAGATGCAACCGGGGTTGTCGCGTGACGGAGAGCCGAGCGCGAGGAACTGCGCCTCCGGCACACCGAGGGTTTGGTTGACCTGACGCGCGCGCGCGAAGGCCACGGTCTGCGCCCTGCCCTCGCGCTCCTCGATTCGGTTGAGGAAAATGTCAGAGATCGCCTGGCGATTATGGTCGAGCGCCACGTCAGCTCCCATCGGATTCTTGAATTTCGCCTGCGACATGGCGCGTTGGAACGCCGCCTGGTTGCCTGACAGGTCCCCGTTCACGGCTTCGAGGCCCACGATGATGCCCTGCAGATTGGTGGCGTAGTTGACGCCGTGGATCGACGGCGACTGGAAGCCGCCTTCGTTGAGCCAGCGCCGGCGATAGCGGTCGACGAACTCCCGCCACATCGGATCATCGTTCACGTCCGCAATGGGGCCGCCGGAGATCATGCCGACCATCAGACGGCGATGCGGACCACGCGCCGACAACATCGTGGCGTCGGCCATGATCGAGCCGCCGATGAGTGGCAGGTTGCCACCCGCTTGCGCATACTGCGTCATGAACGCAAGACCGTCGGTGCCGCCGTGGATGACCACGAGCGCGCCGACGTTCGAGCGATTGATCTGTGCGATCTGCGCGCCGAAGTCGGTCGTGCCAAGTGGCGCCCAGTAATGGGTGACCTTGCCGCCCGCACGGCAATACTCGATGTTGAAGCCGAACACCTGGGCGTAGGGGAAGGCGTAGTCGCCGGCGACCACGGCAACATCGGCGATGTTCATCGTGCGGCGCACGTGATTGCCGAGGCCGGCCATCCACTGCGTGCCGTCGGTGTTGAAGCGGAAGAAGTTCGGCGAGGGATTGCGTAAGGTGGTGTCGGCAGCTCCCGATGATCCGTTCACGATCGTCTTGCCCGTCAACGTGCGCGAATAGTCGCGCAGCGCGAGGCCCTCGGCGCCCGAGAGCGGCCCGAGGATGATGTCGACATTGTCCTGCTCGATCAGCTTGCGGGCGCGGGCGAGAGCGACGTCTGCTTGCGCGTTCGACGACTCGCGGATGAACTCGATGCGGCGTCCAGCGACCGTGAAATTGCGCCGTTCGAGTTCCATCTGCACGCAGCGATAGGCGTCTTGCCCGCCGGTTGCGAACGGACCTTCTAGGGTGGTGAGACCGCCCAGGCGGATCGGCGCGGCCTGCGCGATGGCGGGAGCGGCGAGCTTGGTGCCGACGGCGAGCGCGAGACCCGAGGCCCCGAACAGAGCTTGGCGGCGTGTGATCTTGGTCATGGGTTCGTTTCCTCATTCACGACGTCCCGTCACCTCATCGTCGTTCCGCGGGACACTCGGCTCGACGTGGCGCCTCATTTCGACCGGGACATGCCCCGGAACCGACCGGCCGCGAACGGGGCGCCATCCCCGCGGCCGATGTGTCCGCTAGCGTCTTACCTCCTGCACCTGCGCCGTTGCGCCTCGACGAAATGCCACGGCAAGCTTTTTGCCCAGGCCGACGATGCCGTCCGGCGACACCAGGACGATGACCAAGAAGACGAGTCCGATCAGCGTGTTGAAGCGGTCGCGGTCATAGATCGTCGCCGCGAAGGTATCGAACACGGTGAAGACCAAAGACCCGATGAAGGCGCCGACCGGATGGCCGAGGCCGCCGATGACGCTCATGATCAAGATGTTCACCGTGGCGCCGAGGCCGATCGAACCGGGCGAGATGCCGATATTGTAGATCGTCGCGAGCACGCCGCCGCAGCCGGCGATGAAGCCGGCGACACCGAAGGCGGCAATGCGATGCAGCGCGACATCGTAGCCCAGCGCCGCAACACGGCGCGGATTGTCGCGAATGCCCTGCAGAACGAGGCCGAAGGGTGTGCGTACCAGATACAGAACGCTGAAATAGAGAAGAGCCGCGGCCGTGAGCACGATGTAGTAGAAGACGTAGGTCGAGCGAAACGGCAAACCGAACACATGCGGTCCAACGACGTTGCGAATGCCCTCGTAGCCGTTGAACCAGGCGATGTTCGTCTCGATGAAGCGAAAGACGCCCATGGCGAGCGCCAGCGTGATCATCAAAAGATAGATGTCGCGCGTGCGCACGGAGATGGCGCCAACGAGAAGCCCCATGACGGTCGCCGCGACAATGCCCATCGGGATCGCCAGCGCATAGGGAACGCCGCCAATGATGGTCGGCACGGCGCCTTGCACGAAGATCGCCACGGTGTAGCCGGCGACGCCTGCGACCATCATCTGCGCCAAGGAAATGAAGCCGCCATAGGTGGCGAGGAACGTGAGCGACAGCGCGATGATGCCGAAGACGAGGGATCGCCCGACGATGTTGGACGTGAAGAACTGCGCCTGGTGGTCGGGCAAGAGCGCGAGAAACACGAAGGGCAGCACGGCGAGGGCGGCAATGCCGACAAGACTCGCGACAATCACCGGCGAGGGTCGCGGCAGGGTCATTGCGCGCGCCCCATGATGCCTTGCGGGCGCAGCGCGAGAACTGCGACCATGATAACGAAGGTCAGGATGACAGAATAGGTCGGGAAAAGGGCAAGTCCGATCTGTTCGGCAAGCCCGATCAGAATTGCGCCGATCGCCGTCCCGGTGATGGATCCCATGCCGCCGACGATGACGACGACGAGCGAAATCAGAAGGAAACGCCCATCCATGCCTTGGGCGAGCGGTTGCGCCGTCGATCCGATGACGCCGCCCAGCCCGGCGAGCGCCGCCCCGAGTGCGAACACGGCGAGCGCCACGAGCGGCACGTTGACCCCACAGGCGGCGAGCATCTCTCGATCATCGACACCCGCGCGGATCATCAGGCCGAGCTTGGTCCGGTTGAGCAGGAGCCAGAGCCCGATACCGACCGCAACCGCGACCGCGATCTGCACGAGGCGGAACGTCGGGTAGTTGCCGACACCTGGCACGACGGTCGAACCGAAGATCGCATCGGGGGCGAAGAACTGCCGGGGCGTGCCGCCGTAGATCGCGAGCAACTGATCCGCGACGATGATGGAGATGCCGATGGTCACGAGCGCCTGGCGCAGCTCCTGGCCCTGCATCCAGCCGAGCAGCGCCTTCTGCATGACGAGGCCCGCGGCCGCCGCGAAGACGACGCCTGCCGCCAGGCCCGCATACCAAGCGTACCAGACGTCTCGATCATACAGCGGCTCGAAAACCGCATAACCGACGTAGCCGGCGATCAAGTAGAGCGACCCGTGCGCCATGTTCACGGTGCGCATGAGACCGAAGATCAAGGAGAAGCCAGAAGCCACGATGAAATAGAGGGCGGCGAGCGTCAGCCCGTTCAACACCACGGTCAAAACCAGGTCGGTGCTCACGCCGGATGCCCTCTCCCCAGGGCCGCTATCGCCGAAGGCTTTGCTTTTCTTGCCGGGTAAGGTGGCGGAATTGTCTGCGGAGTCGACCCCCTGACCCTCGATGGGGCGGGTAATTTTGGGTAAGAAGCACCAATGCACTATCTTCTGTCGCGAACGCCCAAAAGCTCCAGAGCCGCGGTTCAACCGGCCACTCGCATCCCCGCCCCGTGGGCTCGCGGCCTTTCCGTCGATGCTGCGGAACTGGTCGGCCTATCGCCTGTCACTGACGTCAATCGTGCGGTTTTCGAGCTGATCGACCAGCAGACGGCCCCGGCGACCGTCGGCCTTTTCCTCGTCGACCCGTTCCTGCGCCACCTCGATGCGATCCAGCGCCTGCGCACGGCGGGCGTGCGCGCCATTGCGAATTTGCCGACAGTGCAGCTGATCGACGGTGAAGCCGGTCGCGCGCTCGACCTCACCCAGCAAGGCTGGCGAACCGAAGTCGACGTGCTGGCGCGCTATCGCGATGCAGGATTTGGGATCGTCGGCGTCGCGGCGCACGAGGAAGCGGCACGCGCGATCATCGCGCTGTCGCCCGAATGCCTCGTCGTGCATCCCGGTCCGGCCCTCTCCGATCCCGCGCGGCGGCTCGCTGCGACACGAGCGGTGCACGGTCTGCTCGACGCCATCCGCGACGAGACCCGCGCGCGATCAGTGCCGTGCATCCTGCACATCCCAGCCGGCTATGACGGCGCTCTCGACGGCGCGGCTCTCGGAACCGAGGGGGTGTGCCGGCTCGTTGGCGATGATCGTCAGCCGAGCAGCCCGTGACGACGCATCTTGTTGTAGAGCGTTTTACGCGACACGCCGAGGAATGCTGCGGTTGCGCCGCGACGAAAGCGGTGCTGGCGCAAGGCACCGAGGATCCAGTCGCGCTCGCCACCGTCACCGCCAAGGGTTTCACCCGTCGCCGCTTGCTCGAGACCGAGATGGTGCGGTTCGATCGCGCCTTGCGCGGCCGCAGCCGCGCGTTCGATGATCGCCTTCAGCTCGCGAACGTTCCCCGGCCAACCGTGCGTGAGAAGCAGTCGGAACGCGGCTGGCGAAACATCCGGCCTCGGACGGCGGGCCGCCCGCGCCCAGCCTTGCGTGAACTGCGCAACGATCGGCGCGATGTCGGTCGGCCGGTCACGCAGGGGCGGAATGACGATGACGCCGGCCGAGAAGTGCGCGTCGAGCGCGGGGTGAAGTGCGCGCGCGCCGGACACCGTTGCGATCACACGGGCGGGACCGCGCCCGCGACTCGACCGAATTGGCTCGAAACGCTTGCCGTCCATCCAATCG
The DNA here is from genome assembly GCA_041694995.1 of Pseudomonadota bacterium. Lineage (GTDB taxonomy): Bacteria > Pseudomonadota > Alphaproteobacteria > Rhizobiales > UBA4765 > Raskinella. The sequence goes on from JBGFRS010000015.1 coordinate 18,158, forward strand.
GCCAGGCGGTGGGCGAGGCTGTCGGACAGGCGGTCGATGTCTTCGATGACGACGGTGGCCATCGTCGTCTCCAAGAGCGAGCGCTCGCCAAACAGGCGCTGCGTCATCTCGCTGGAATTGGTATCGGCCTCGATCGTGACGAGCGGTCCAGTTCGCCCGCCCAGCGTGTGCAAGGAGCGCGCGACGACCGTCTTTCCGACGCCGGGTTCGCCGACGAGCAGGACGGGCAGATCGGTCGCGGCGAGCGCCGAGATCGACTGCATGACCGCGCGAAACGCCGCCGATTCTCCCGCCAGCCCGACGAAAGCGGCGAGACGCGCCGCATCCTTGCCGTCGGGGTCGCCCTTCGGCGCGACCAGCCCGATCGTCTTGAAAGCCGAGGTCGACTGCATCACCGACATTTCGAGCGGGACACGGTCGAGCGTCGACCCGCCGATGTAACCGTCAGCCTTCGCCTCGCGGCACACGAGCGACATGTCGGCGGGGCTCACGATCGGTCCGCCTTCGACGAGCGTGATCGTCCGGCGCGACAGCAGGCGCACATGCCGGATGATCTGGCGCGCACGATCAGCGGCTTCGTCCAGATCAGGACCGACGGCAACGCCGCGCGACCCGCCGGCATTCCATCCGAAATTGATGCAGAGCATGTCGAGGTCGCTGGCGAGCAAGGCTTCGGCCTCGTGCCGCGTCTTGGCGTAGCCGAGCGTCTTCAGCCCTGCCTTCTTGCCGGCGGCGAGCAACGCGGCCTCGCGCGCAATGCCGAGCCCGGCCTCTTCCATCGCCTCGCGGAAGCGGCCGTCGAGATGGATCACGGTCGGGAAGTTCGCTACTCCGGCATAGCCGCGCGCAGCGAGTTCCTCCGCGAAACGATCGAGGTCGAGCCGCGGGTCCATGGCCGCTGCCCCGAAATAGACCGGGATCGACACCTGGTCGAGAATCTCGCGCCGCGCGAACTCGTCGGTGAGCGCATTGACGCTGCCGATCGGCAGCATCGCAGCGGTCGAAGCCGCGCCCATGGCCCGGTACCGCCCCGCCGAGAGCGCGAGCAGGAAGTCGGCCCCGCCGCGCTCGGCCGCCTTGGCGGCGAGCCCGATGCCAATTGCGGCCCCGACGATGAGCCCGTCCTGCGCGGAGCTGTGCAAGCGCGCTCCCCCTCTTTGGGGCTATCTATCGGCCGTTCGCTGCCCCGCGACAACCGCTTCCTGGAACCGCTTCCTGGGACCGCTTCCTGGGCCGACGGCAGCCGCGCCGGCCAGGTTCGAGCCCCACCCGCCCCTCGGCAGGCTCCGACCGGAAGATCGAACCCGTGAGGGCATCGTAGAGAATGTCGGCGTAGGTAGGTCGACTCGCGCCGGCGGCGCATGATGCCGTCCCGCTTCGAGACGCCGGGCCGAGGCCGCCGCCAGCGCTGAGCATCGAGCCCTACGGAGGGCGCGCAAGCGCCGATCTCGCGGAAGGCCGGCCGCGTGCCTGGCCTTGACCTTCCCATCGTTGGAAGCCCTACCTATATGGTGGAGAAGGCGGTTCGGCGATGACCAATGCGGTGCGAGCGACGGCGGGCGGGACGGCGGCGACGCTTCGTCTGCCGATCGGCGGCATGACCTGTGCGTCTTGTGTTAGCCGGGTCGAGCGGGCGCTTGCGGCCGTGCCGGGCGTGGTGCAGGCGCATGTGAACCTCGCGACCGAACGGGCCGACGTCCTCGTGGCGGGGCGGGTCGACGCGATGATGCTGATCGCCGCGGTCGAGGACGCCGGCTACGATGTCGCGCACGACACGATCGACCTGGCGATCGCCGGCATGACCTGCGCGTCGTGCGTCGGTCGCGTCGAGGCGGCGCTGAAGCGGGTTCCAGGCGTGCGCGCCGCCGCCGTGAACCTTGCGACCGAACGCGCCGCCGTGACCATCCTGCGCGGCACCGACGTCGCCGATCTGATCCGCGCCGTGGAAGACGCCGGTTACGACGCCACGGTGCCGCAAGCAAGCGACGCCGCCCTCGACGCCGATGCCGGGCGCCGGGCGGCGGAGACGCGTGCGCTCGGCCGGTCGGTGGTTCTCGCGGCGTTGTGCACCCTGCCCGTCTTCGTGATCGAGATGGGATCGCACCTCGTGCCCGCGATCCACGACGTCGTCATGGGCACGATCGGCATGCATACGAGCTGGATCATCCAGTTCGTGCTCACCAGCATCGTGATGGCGGGGCCCGGGCTGCGCTTCTTCACGAAGGGCGTACCGGCACTTCTCCGCGGCGCGCCCGACATGAACGCGCTCGTCGCCATCGGCACGAGCGCCGCCTATCTCTACTCCGTCGTCGCCACGTTCGCGCCCGGACTCATGCCGGAGGGCACGGTTCACGTCTACTATGAGGCGGCCGCCGTCATCGTGACGCTGATCCTTCTCGGCCGCTATCTCGAAGCCAAGGCGAAGGGCCGAACCTCCGAGGCCATCAAGCGGCTGGCCGGACTGCAGGCCAAGACCGCGCGCGTGCGGCGCGGGGGTGGCGCCGTGGAGGTTCCGATCGCGGCCGTGCGACTCGGCGACCTCGTGGAGGTTCGGCCTGGCGAGCGCATCCCTGTGGACGGCGAGGTGATCGAAGGTTCGAGCTTCGTCGACGAGTCGATGATCACGGGGGAGCCCATCCCGGTGGAGAAAGCGCAGGGAGCCGCGCTCGTCGGGGGCACCGTCAATCAAGCCGGAGCACTGACCTTGCGCGCGACCGCCGTCGGTGGTGCGACCGTGCTTGCCCAGATCATCCGCATGGTCGAACAGGCGCAAGGGTCGAAGCTGCCGATCCAAGCCGTGGTCGATCGCGTCACGCTGTGGTTCGTGCCGGCGGTCATGGCGGTGGCGGCGGCGACGTTCCTGGTCTGGCTCGCCTTCGGCCCATCGCCGGCCTTGACTTTTGCCCTCGTCAACGCCGTCGCCGTTCTCATCATCGCCTGCCCCTGCGCGATGGGGCTTGCGACGCCGACCTCGATCATGGTCGGCACGGGCCGCGCCGCCGAACTCGGCATTCTCTTCCGCAAGGGCGAAGCGCTGCAGGTCCTCCGCGACGCCAAGGTCGTGGCGCTCGACAAGACCGGCACGCTCACCCAAGGACGGCCGGAGCTGACCGATCTCGTCGTTGCCGATGGCTTCGAGCGCAGCATGGTCCTTTCCCGGATCGCCGCCGTCGAGTCGAGGTCGGAACACCCCATTGCACGCGCCATCGTGCACGCCGCCGAGCGCGAGGGGCTGACGATCCCCCCGGTCGACCGCTTCGAAACCATCACCGGGTTCGGCGTCCGTGCGGAGGCTGCCGGCGCGCGGATCGAGATCGGCGCGGACCGCTTCATGCGGACACTTGGCATCGAGCCGAGCGTGTTCGTCGATCACGCCGCGCGCCTGGGGCAAGAGGCGAAGACCCCGCTCTATGTCGCAATCGACGGGCAGCTTGCGGCGATCGTTGCCGTCGCCGATCCGATCAAAGCTTCGACGCCGCAAGCCGTCAGCGCCATGCATGATCTCGGGCTCAAGGTGGCCATGATCACCGGGGACAATGCGCGCACGGCGCAGGCCATTGCGGCCAAGCTCGGCATCGATGTCGTTGTCGCCGAGGTGCTGCCGGCCGGCAAGGTCGACACGATCCGCGACCTGCGGCGCCGACACGGCACGATCGCCTATGTCGGCGACGGCATCAACGATGCACCCGCGCTGGCCGAGGCCGACATCGGCCTTGCCATCGGCACCGGCACGGACATTGCGATCGAAGCGGCCGATGTCGTGTTGATGTCCGGCGATCTGAACGGCGTGCCGAACGCGATCGCGCTGTCGCAAGCCACCATCGGGAACATCCGCCAGAACCTGTTCTGGGCTTTCGCCTACAACACAGCCTTGATCCCGGTCGCGGCGGGCATGCTCTATCCCGTGAACGGTGTGCTGCTCTCGCCGATCTTCGCGGCTGGGGCGATGGCGCTGTCGAGCATTTTCGTGCTCACCAACGCCCTTCGACTGCGCGCCTTCCGGCCGCCTCGCATGCAGGCTCGCACGCCATGAACATCGGTCAGGCGGCATGGCGTTCGGGCGTGTCGGCCAAGATGATCCGGCACTACGAGTCGATAGGCCTGATTGCGCCGGTCGGCCGTACGGCAGCGGGTTACCGCATCTACGCCGACAGCGACGTGCATACCTTGCGCTTCATCCGGCGTGCTCGCGATCTCGGTTTTTCGGTCGATGGCATTGCCGACATGCTGGCGCTGTGGCGCGACCGCTCGCGCAAGAGCGCCGCCGTCAAGAAGCGCGCACTCGAACACGTGGCTGACCTGCGGCGTAAGATCGCCGAACTCGAAACCATGGCCCGAACGCTGTCCGAACTCGCCGAGCGTTGCCATGGCGATGAACGGCCGGACTGCCCGATCCTATCGGATCTCGCGGCGGGCGCGCGAGCATCAACGCTCGCTCATTTCGACGAGTTCAAGCTCAAGAAAGGCAACGGCTTCGCCCCGCGTCGGCGCGGCCGCGCGTAAGCACTTCCATCAGGCTTGAGCCACCGGAGACGATTGTGCTCAATCCGTGTGCAGATGAGCGAACCGCGTACATCTACCAACCGCCCGGTTGATCCCAGTTTGCGTCGTGCCCGTCCACGCCCGAAGGGGCGCGCGCTCGACGACGCGGCGGCCGCCGACGTGCGCCGTGCGCTCGGTCCGCTGCCGATCCGTCGCGATCTTCTGATCGAAGCCCTGCATCGCGTCCAGGACACGCTGGGGTGCTTGCGCGCGGCGCACCTCAAGGCATTGGCCGAGACCTTCGCGCTTGCCGAGGCGGAGGTGTTCGAGGTCGCGAGCTTTTATCACCACTTCGATATCGTGAAGGAGGACGAGATCGCGCCGGCGCCGGTGACCGTACGCGTGTGCGACTCGATCGCTTGCATGCTTGCGGGCGCGGAAGCATTGTTCGAGGCCGTGCGCGCGGGTGTCGATCCGGCACGCATTCGCGTCGTGCGCGCGCCGTGCATCGGGGCTTGCGACACGGCGCCGGCCGCAACCGTCGGGTGGCGACCCGTGCCGCACGCCACCCTCGACACGATCACGGCGGCGATCGCCGCTGGGCGAACCGCGCCCGACACGCCGCCCTGTGCCGATCTTGCCGCCTATCGCGCCGCGGGCGGCTACCGGCTGCTGCACGAGTGCTTGTCCGGCGCGCATTCGCAGGAGGCGATCATTGCGCGCCTCTCCGATGCGGGCTTGCGTGGGCTGGGCGGGGCGGGTTTTCCCGCCGGACGCAAATGGGCGATCGTGCGCGCGCAGCCAGCGCCGCGGCTCATGACGGTCAACGCCGACGAAGGCGAACCCGGTACGTTCAAGGATCGCTTCCACCTGGAGCGCGATCCGCATCGCTGCCTCGAAGGGGCGCTGATCGCCGCTTGGGCGGTCGGCTGCGAGCGCATCGTCATCTACGTTCGTGACGAGTATCCGGCCGTGCGCGAGATCCTTGCGCGCGAGATCGGCTTGCTCGATGCGGCCGGCTTCACACGCCATGCGCCGTTCGAGCTGCGGCGCGGCGCGGGTGCCTATATCTGCGGTGAAGAGTCGGCGATGCTCGAGTCGATCGAAGGCAAACGCGGCTTGCCGCGGCACCGCCCGCCCTACATCGCCGAGAAGGGATTGTTCGGGCGCCCCACGCTCAATCAAAACGTCGAGACGCTGCATTGGGTGCGGGACATCGTCGAGAAGGGCCCCGCTTGGTTCGCCTCGCTCGGCCGGCGCGGCCATAAAGGACCGCGCTCCTTCTCGGTGTCGGGCCGCGTGCGCGAGCCGGGCGTCAAGATCGCACCGGCCGGAATCACTGTGCGCGAATTGATCGACGAGTTCTGCGGCGGCATGGCCGATGGCCATGCCTTCAAGGCTTACCTTCCCGGCGGCGCATCGGGCGGCATCTTGCCCGCAACGCTCGGCGATCTGCCGCTCGACTTCGGAACGCTCGACAGTCATGGCTGCTTCGTCGGCAGCCATGCCGTGGTTGTCCTCTCCGACCGTGACGACGTCCGTGCCGTCGCGACCAATCTGTTGCGTTTCTTCGCGCATGAAAGTTGCGGCCAGTGCACGCCCTGCCGTGCCGGGACGGAGAAGATGGCGCACCTCCTCGAACGCGGCGACTGGGACGAGACGCTGCTGACCGATCTCGAACAGGTCATGCGCGATGCGTCGATCTGCGGCCTCGGGCAAGCGGCACCGAACCCTGTACGCTCCGTCCTGACCTTCTTCCGGGAGGAGTTCGCGCCATGAGCGGACCGATCCGCTTCACGCTCGACGGAAGGATGGCCGTGGCCGACGCCGGCGAAACCATTTGGCAGGTGGCAGAGCGGATGGGCACGACCATTCCGCATTTGTGCTGGCGGCCGGCGCCCGGCTATCGCGCCGATGGCAATTGCCGGGCCTGCATGGTCGAGATCGAGGGCGAGCGCGTGCTGGCGGCCTCCTGTCTACGCATCCCAAGCGAAGGCATGGTGGTGCACAGCGCGAGCAGTCGTGCGCGCGCGGCGCGCAAACTCGTTCTGGAGCTGCTCGTCGCCGATCAACCGCCACGAGAGCGGGCGCATGACCAAGCCTCGTCGTTCTGGGACATGGCCGATCAGTGCGGTGTCATCGGATCGCGCTTCGCCGCGCGCGGCTCGCCGTCGCCCGACCTCAGCCACCCGGCCATGGCCGTCAATCTCGACGCCTGCATCGCGTGCGGGCTGTGCGCGCGCGCCTGCCGCGAGGTGCAGGTCAACGAGGTCATCGGCATGGGTTATCGCGGCGCGCACACGGCGCCGGTCTTTGACCTCGACGATGCGATGGGTCAGTCCACCTGCGTCGCCTGCGGGGAGTGCGTCGCGGCCTGCCCGACGGGCGCGCTGATGCCGAAGACGCTCGTCGATGCGGTCACGCAGATCGGCACGCGCGCGGTCGATCGGCAGGTCGAGTCGGTTTGCCCCTACTGCGGCGTCGGCTGCCGCATCACCTACAACCTGCGCGACGGCCGCATCGCCTTCGTCGAGGGCGCGAACGGCCCGGCGAATGAAAACCGCTTGTGCGTGAAAGGCCGCTTCGGCTTCGACTACGTCACCCATCCGGAGCGCTTGCGCACGCCCCTTATTCGCCGTCCCGACGCGCCGAAGGGCGTGAACGTCGATCCCAAGAATCCTTGGACGCATTTCCGCGCTGCAACGTGGGATGAAGCACTCGACCTCGCCGCCAGCGGGCTCGCGCGACTGCGCGACGCACGTGGCGGGCGCACCGTTGCCGGCTTCGGTTCGGCCAAGGGCACCAACGAGGAAGCCTATCTGTTCCAGAAGCTGATCCGCGCCGGCTTCGGGCACAACAACGTCGATCATTGCACGCGGCTCTGCCACGCCTCCTCGGTTGCGGCCCTGATGGAGGGCGTCGGCTCCGCCGCCGTCACCGCGACCTTTGCCGAAGCGCTCAAGTCCGACGTCGTCCTCGTGATCGGCGCCAACCCGACGGAGAACCACCCGGTCGCGGCGACGTACTTCAAGCAGGCGGCCAAGCGCGGCGCGACGCTGATCGTCATGGACCCGCGCCGCAACGGACTGGCGCGGCACGCACGACACGTTCTGCAATTCACGGCCGGCAGCGACGTCGCGCTCCTGAATGCGATGATGAACGTGATCGTGGCCGAGGGTCTGTACGATCGCCAGTTCATCGCCGCCCGCACGGAGGGGTTTGAGCGCCTCGCCGACCATCTCGCGGCGTTCACGCCCGAGACGATGGCGCCCATCTGCGGCATCGACGCGGCGACGATCCGCGCCGTGGCGCGCCTCTATGCGCGCGCCGAGCGTGCGATGATCTTCTGGGGCATGGGCATCTCGCAGCACGTCCACGGCACCGACAATGCGCGCTGCTTGATTTCACTTGCCCTGATGTGCGGGCACGTCGGGCGGGAGGGCACGGGGCTGCATCCCTTGCGGGGACAGAACAATGTGCAAGGGGCCTCCGACGCCGGGCTGATCCCGATGGTCTTTCCCGACTATGCGAAGGTCGGCATTGCCGAAAACCGGGCGCGTTTCGAGGAACTCTGGGGTGTTCCCCTCGACCCGACGCCGGGCCTCACCGTGGTCGAGATTCTCGACGCGGTCCATGCAGGTCAGATCAAGGGCATGTACATCGTCGGCGAGAACCCGGCGATGTCCGACCCCGACCTGGCGCATGCCCGCGCCGCGCTCGCCGAGCTCGACCACCTCGTCGTCCAGGACATCTTCCTGACCGAGACGGCGATGCTGGCGGACGTCGTTCTCCCCGCCTCCGCCTGGCCCGAGAAGACGGGAACCGTGACCAACACCAACCGGCAGGTGCAGCTCGGCCGCGCAGCCTTGGAGCCGCCCGGCGAGGCGCGGCGGGACTTCGACTTGATCGTCGAAATGGCGAAGCGCCTTGGCCTGCCGTGGCGCTACACGCATCCACGCGAGGTGCTCGCCGAGATGACGCTGGCGATGCCCTCGCTTGCGAACATCACCTGGGACCGGTTGGAGCGTGAAGGCACCGTCACCTACCCCTGCCCTGCTCCCGATCACCCGGGCGAGGCTGTCGTGTTCCACGACGCCTTTCCGCGTGCAGGCGGCCGTGCCTTGTTCGTGCCCGCGACGCCCGCGGCGGCCCCACCCGACCGCCTCACGGAGGAGTATCCCTTCGTTCTGACGACCGGCCGCCAGCTCGAACACTGGCACACCGGTGCCATCACACGGCACGCCTCGGTACTCGATGCGCTCGAGCCCGCGCCGACCGCGAGCTTGCATCCGGCGGCCCTGGCGCGGCTCGGCATCGCGGCGGGCGAGCGTATTCGCCTTGTCACGCGACGCGGCGCGATCGAGCTTGCTGCGCGCGCCGACCCCGCGTTGCAGCCGAATATGGTTTTCGTACCGTTTGCCTATGCCGAAGCGGCCGCGAACATGTTGACCAGTCCGGAACTCGATCCGGACGGCAAGATCCCCGAGTTCAAGTTCTCCGCCGTACGTGTCGAGGCGTGCGCGTCACGCGCCTGAGCGCATCCAGCCATGCGTCGCGACGATGAAGCCGTCCGGCTCGGCCGCGAGCAGGGCGAGACCGCGGAGCGCAATGTCCGGCGCGGTCACGAGGAGCGAGGGAATGTCGCGCAGCATCGTTTCGAACGGGGCCTTCGCTGCAAAGGCCGCCCGGAACCCGCCGCGTTCGAGAACAGGGCGCAGGCGCGGCGCGATCCCGCCCGCAAGGAACACTCCGCCGACGGCGCCGAAGACAAGCGCCATGTCGCCCGCATAGCGACCGAGGTACCGCGCGAAACGATCGAGTGTTTCGGCGGCAACCGCGTCCGTGCCGGCAAGACCGTCCGCTACGATGCGCTTAGCGTCGGCATGCGCAACCTCGGCGCCGCCGGTTGCGGCGATCGCACGGTAGAGACGTCCGAGGCCAGGCCCGGATAGGATCGACTCGGCGGTGACGCGGCCATGCGCGCGTTCAAGATGCGCCCAGATCGCCAGGTCGCGGTCGTCGAGAGGGCCAAAATCGATGTGGCCGGCCTCGGTCGGCTGCACGAGAAAGCGCGGACCGACCGGGAGAAGCGCGGCAACGCCCAAACCCGTTCCCGCCCCGATCGCCAGCCGTGCCCCGCGACCGGGGCGTACGGGCCATCCAATCGCCTGCGCCCCGTCGCGGGAATCGATGTTGGCGCACGCCATCACAACCGGCGCAAAGTCGTTGAGAAGGGCAACGCGTTCCAGGCCGAGATCGAGGCCGAGGCGCCCGGCATCGATCGTCCATGGTGCATTGGTCATATGCACGACCGGCCCATCCACGCGGCCGGCAACGGCGAGAATGGCACTGCGCGGCGGCGACGCGAGATAGGAACACACTTCGCGTAGGGCCGCGCTCGGGTCGTCGTGCGTGGCCGTCTCCACGCGGACCGGCGGACCCGGCGCTTCGCCTGGCGCCGCGAGGGATGCGAAGCGCGCATAGGTGCCGCCGATGTCGCCGACGAGGACGGGAAACGGATACATGCAGCGCACTCCGACGATGGATCGTGTCGCACGCCTGGTCTGTGCGGCCGGCTCATGCCATAGCCGACTATGATCGGAGTTCCAGCCCCCCAGAGTCCCTTCCTCATGTCTGATCACATCGACCGCCTGCTCGCGAGGATGACGCTCGAGCAGAAGCTTGGCCAGCTCAACATGGTCGACGGCAGCCTGCCGCACAACGGGCACGCGGCGCTTGAAGACGACATCCGCGCCGGGCGTGTGGGAAGTGTCCTCAATGTCTACGGGGCGCCGACGCGTGCCCTTCAGCGCATCGCCGTGGCGGAGAGTGCGCTCGGCATTCCGCTGTTCTTCGGCCTCGACGTCCTGCACGGGCATCACACGATCTTCCCCGTGCCCCTCGCCGAGGCAGGCGCTTTCGATCCCAACTTGTGGCGGCTGACGGCGCGCGCCGCAGCGGAGGAGGCGACGGGTGATGGCGTCGATCTCACCTTCGCGCCGATGCTCGATGTCAGTCGCGAGCCGCGTTGGGGCCGCATCGTCGAGAGTCCCGGCGAGGACTCCTTGGTGGCGAGCCGGTACGCCGTCGCCAAGGTGCAGGGCTTCCAGGGCGATGACTTGTCGCGACCGGACGCTATCGCCGCCACGGCCAAGCATTTCGTCGCCTACGGCGCGGTCATCGCCGGCCGTGAATATGCGTCCGTCGACATCTCCGAGCGGCAGTTGCGCGAGACACACTTGCCTCCGTTCGAAGCGGCGGTGCGGGCGGGCGTCGCGGCGATCATGCCCGCCTTCAACGATGTCGCCGGGGTTCCGATGAGCGCGCATCGCGCGCTGATGCGCAAGCTCGTCCGAGAAACCTGGGGCTTCGGCGGCGTCATGCTCAGCGACTACAACGCCGTTGCCGAGCTGGCGGCGCACGGCCTTGCGCGGGATGCGGGAGAGGCCGCGGCCCTGGCGCTCGATGCCGGCATGGACATCGACATGCATGCGCTCGCTTATCCGCGCGCCCTGCCGGCTGCGATCGAGCAGGGACGAGCCACCGTTGCGCAGATCGATGCGGCGGTGCGGCGTGTTCTCCGCCTCAAGCAGGCCCTCGGCCTGTTCGACGAGCCATTCCGGCGTAGTGGCGCGGCACCGCTCGCGTCCGCGCGACGGGCGGAGATCACCGCACTTGCGCGCGACGCGGCACGACGCTCGATCGTGCTCCTCAGGAATGATCCCGCAATCCTGCCCCTTGCGCGCGACCTGCGGCGTGTCGCTCTGATCGGGCCTCTCGCCGACGCACCGCTCGAGATGCTCGGACCATGGTTTGCTGCCGCCGGCATCGACGGCCACATTTCGATCCGCGAAGGGCTGGAAGCCGCTCTGGGCCGCGGCCGTATCGGCTTCGCCGAGGGCGTGCCCATGACCGCGGATGATGCCTCCGGCATTCCCGATGCCCTCGCGCTCGCCCGGCAAGCCGATGTGATCGTTCTCGCGCTGGGCGAGCCGAAGACACTCACGGGCGAAGGCAATAGCCGCGGCCACATCGGCCTGCCAGGCCGACAGCGCGACCTCGCGGAAGCCCTGTTCGCACTCGGCAAGCCGACGGTGACGATACTCACGCATGGCCGCCCCCTCGCCCTCCCTTGGCTCTTTGCGAAGCCCGGCGCCGTGCTCGCCACCTGGTTCCTCGGCTCGCAAGCAGGGCATGCGATCGCGGATGTGTTGATCGGCGCCACCAATCCTGGCGGCAAGCTTGCGATCACCTGGCCGGTGGACGTCGCTCAAATCCCGATCCACTTCGCCGAACGCGCGACGGGGCGGCCGGGACGACCGGACGAGCATTTCACCAGCCGCTGGATCGATTTACCCCTCGAACCGCAATTCCCGTTCGGGCACGGCCTCTCCTACACGACGTTCGAGATCAGCGAGCTGCGGGCGACGCCGTTTGCCCCTCGGATCGGGGACGCGATCGAGGTCGAAGCCACGGTACGCAATACCGGCGGTACCGCCGGCGAGGAGACGGTGTTCCTGTTCATTCGCGATCCGGTCGCAACCATCGCCCGGCCGAAGCTCGAGTTGAAGGATTTCGTGAAGGTGATGCTCGCTCCCGGTGAGGCGCAGCCCGTGCGCTTCGCACTCACGACGGACGACCTCGGCTATCTCGATGCCGACCTGACGCCACGTATCGATCCGGGTGACATCGACATTCTCATCGGGCCGAGCGCGGACGCGAAGCGATTGATGCGAACCACGATCAAACTGGTCGCGCCATTGGCCTAGAGACCGAGATAGGCCGCGCGAACGCGGTCGTCTGCGAGAAGATCGCGGGCCGCTCCATGATGCGCGATGGTTCCGGTTTCGAGGACGTAACCGCGATCCGCGATGGCGAGCGCGGCTGCCGCGTTCTGTTCGACGAGGAAGATCGTCACGCCCTCGCTCTTCAATCGCACGACGGACGCGAAGATCTGCTCGACGAGGATCGGCGCCAAGCCCATCGACGGCTCGTCGAGCAGCAAGAGCCGCGGGCTCGACATCAACGCGCGGCCGATCGCCAGCATCTGCTGCTGGCCGCCGGACAGCCCGCCGGCGAAACTGTGGCGGCGCTCCCCGAGGATGGGGAACATCGCGTAGACCCGCTCCGTGTCGTCGGCGATGCGCGCATCCTTGCGGCGATACGCGCCAAGGCGCAGATTGTCAGCGACCGTCAACGGCCCGAAGATCTGTCGCCCTTCCGGCACCTGCGCGATACCGGCCTGCACGCGCGCATGCGGCGACAACGACGTCACGTCCCGGCCGTCGAAACGGACATGACCGCGCGTCACGGGCTGCACACCCGAAACGGCGCGCAAGAGCGTCGTCTTGCCTGCACCATTCGCCCCCACGAGGCAGACGATCTCGCCCGCGCCGACGGTGGCGTTCACGCCCTTCAGCGCCTGAATGCGGCCGTATCCCGAAGCGAGGTTTGTGATCTCGAGGAGCGCGCTCACGCAGCAACCTCCGCCGCGTGAACGCCCAGATACGCTTCGATGACCTTGGGATCGAGGCGAATGCGGTCGGGCGGGCCTTCGGCCAGCGTCTCACCGTGATTGAGCACGTGGATGCGCCGCGAAATGCGCATCACGAGCTTCATGTCGTGTTCGACGAGAACGACGGTGATGCCGCTGCGTGCGATCTCTGCGATCACCTCTTCGAGCTCCTGCGTCTCGACCGCGTTGCACCCGGCTGCCGGCTCATCGAGGAGGAGGAGCTTCGGTTCGGCGGCGAGCGCGCGTGCGATCTCCAAGCGCTTCAGGGCGCCGTAAGGCATGGCGCTCGCGTCCGTGTCCGCATAGTCGCTGAGACCGACCAGCGCCAGCAAATCGTCGGCCCTGGCGCGGCTCGTGCGGTTGTCGCGCTGCACGGACGGCAGCCCGAGGAGATGCCAGAGGACGTTGTGCGACTCCTGCAGATGCCGCCCGACCATGACGTTCTCGGCAGCCGTCATCCGCGGGAACACTTGCAGGTTCTGGAAGGTGCGCGATAGGCCGCGCGCCGCCAGGCGGTGCGGTTCAAGGCCCGTGACGTCCTGATCGGCGACGAACACCTTGCCCGCATCGGCCTTGTAGATGCCGGAGACGATGTTGAAGAGCGTCGTCTTGCCCGCTCCGTTCGGGCCGATGAGGGAGAAGACCTCGCCCGGCTCGACGGTGAAGGAGACGCCCTTCAGCGCCTGCACGCCACCGAACGCGACCTTCAACCCTTCAACGCGCAGGAGGCTCACGACCCCCTCCGCCGGATGAGCTTGAGCAAGGTCGGAACGATGCCGTCGCGCATGAAGATCATGACGGTCATCAGGATGAGGCCGATGACGAGATGCTTGTAGTCGGCGAACGCCGTGAGGAGTTGCGGCAGCAGCGTCAACACCGCGGCGCCGACGACCGAACCGACGATCGACCCCATCCCGCCGAGCACCACCATGGTCACGAGTTCGATCGAATGCAGGAAGCCCGCGATATCCGGGTTGACGAACGCGGAGAGCCAGGCGAGCAGCGCGCCGGCGATGGCGGCATAGATCGCCGAGATCACGAAAACGACGAGCTTCGCGCGGGCCACATCGACGCCGACGACCTTGGCCGCGACTTCCGAATCGTGGATCGCGCGCAAGGCGCGCCCGGTCGGGCTGTTCACGAGATTGACCGCGAGCAGCGCGCCAAGAACCATCGCCGCGCCCGCGATCCAGTACCAGGTTTCGATCGCGCGGATGCGCGTGCCGAAGAGTTCCAGCCGCGGAACGGCCATGCCGTCCGGCCCCCCGGTGAGCCGCGCTTCGTTCAGGAACACCATGTAGGCGAGAATGCCCATGCCGAGCGTCGCCACGGCGAGGTAGTGGCCTTTCAGCTTCAAGATCGGCCGGCCGATGACGAAGGCGATCAGACCCGCCGCGACGACACCGATCGCAAAGGCGAGCAGCGGCGGCACGCCGAAATGCGTCGGCAGAACCGCGACCGCATAGGCACCGAGGCCGCCGAAGCCGGCATGCCCGAGGCTCACCTGCCCCGCGAAACCCATGAGCAGGTTAAGCCCGATGACGGCGAGCGCAGCCGTCCACACGAGCGTTGCGACGCGGAAGTGATAGCCTGAGGAGAAGAACAGCGGCAGCACAAGCCAGATGGCGGCAATGATGAGGACCGGCAGATAGCGCTGCGCAAGCTTCATCGCCTTACACGCGCTCCACCTTGGCGCGCCCGAAGAGACCGTTCGGCGCTACGAAGAGCACGGCGAGGATGACGATGAAGGCGACGGCGTCCTTGTAGCTCGACGAGATGTATCCGGCCGAAAATGCTTCGAGGAGACCAACCACGATTCCGCCGACGACGGCCCCGATCGGATTGCCCATGCCGCCAAGCATGGCCGCGGCGAAGCCTTTGAGGGCCAGCATCGTGCCGGCGTCATAGCTTGTGAGCGTGATCGGCGTGATCAGCAGGCCCGCAATGGCCCCGATCGCCGCCGACAGGCCGAACGACAGCGCCATGATGATGCTGGTATCGATGCCGACGAGCTTCGCCGCCAGGCGGTTCGCAGCGGTCGCAACCAATGCCTTGCCTATCAAGGTTCGGTTCATGAAGGCCCATAGGCCGGTCACGATCACCACCGCGCCCCCGAGGACCCACAAGCTCTGCGGCAGGATGGAAGCGCCCAGCAAGCGGATCGGATCGTCGCCGGAGAAGGACGGCAGCCGATGGAACTGCTTGTCGTAGACGACTTGCGCAAGTCCGCGCAGGAAAATCGAGGCCCCGATGGTGATGATGATGAGTGTCACCGCGCTTGCGCCGCGCGCAGGTTCGATCGCGAGACGGTGCAGGAGCAACCCGACGACGACCGTGACAACGATGGCGCCGAGCGCAGCCACGGGCAGCGGAAGCCCCCACAGTCCGAGGAAGACCGTCGTCATGCCACCGAGCATGACGAACTCGCCCTGGCTGAAGTTCACGACATCGGAGGCGTTGTAGATGATGGTGAAGCCGAGAGCGACCAGGGCGTAGACCGCCCCGATCGTCAGCCCCGCGAAAGCGAATTGCACGAACTCGGCCATTCGCGTCACACGAGCCGTGAAACGCGGCCGCCGTGGCGAGAAGCGAAGCGACGGAGCCCTCCAACGGCTCTGGATCGCTTCGCTTCGGGCGCGACGATGGGGCCGGATGTCACCGGCCTCTCCTGACCACCGCGCGACCTCACTCCACTAGCGCCCAATCGCCGTTGCGGATCTCGAGCATTTTGAAGGCCGAAAGATCAAGCCCCATGTGATCGGTCGGCGACATGTTGAAGATGCCGCTGGTGCCGATCAGCCCGCGCGTGCGCTCGATCTCGTCGCGGATGCGGCGCGGCTCGAAATTGCCGGCGCGGCGCATGGCGTCGACGAGGATCAGCAAGCCGTCATAGGCGTGGCCGCCGAAGGTCGATGGCGGCTGATTGAACACGCGCTGGAAGGTCTGCACATAGTCGAGCGCGACGCGCCGCTGCGGATCGGCTTCCGGCAGGCGGTCGGCGACCAGCATCGCGGCAGCGGGAAGTCGCACGCCGTTCGCCGCTTCGCCCGCAAGCTCGATGAAGGAGCGCGAGGCGACGCCGTGGCTCTGATAGAAGGGCAGCGTGATGCCCAGCTGGCGATAGTTGCGCGTGACGATCGCCGGGCCTTGCCCGAAATCAGCGTTCACCACGGCCTGGATACCCTGCGTTCCGCGGATCTTCGTGAGTTGCGCGGTCATGTCCGTATCGCGCGGACCGTATGTCTCATCGGCGACGATCTGCATGCCGAAGGTTGGCGCAACCTCGATGCATTGGCGGCGCATCGACGCACCGAAACCGCCCGTGCCGGAGATGAGGCCGATGCGCGTCAGGTTGCGACGGCGCAGATCCTCAAAGATCTTCTCGCAAGCCATGCGGTCGGTGTGCGGCGTCTTGAAGGTGAAGCGGCGCACCGGCTGGATCACCTCGATCGCGCCGGCAAAGGAAATGAAGGGGATCTCAGCATCCTCGAAGATCGGGATGAGCGGCATCGACGTGCCGGTGGTCGAGCCGCCCAACATGGCGACGATGCGGTCCTGCTCGATCAAGCGGCGCGCGAAGGTCTGCGCGCGGTTCGGGTCGCCGCCATCGTCGTAGATGACGATCTCGAGCTGACGTCCATTGACGCCGCCGGCTCGATTGATTTCGGCGATCCAGTGCCGCAGCGTCTTCTCCTGCGGATCGCCCAGGAACGAGGCCGGCCCTGTCGTCGACAGCACGGACCCGATGCGGATCGGCGGCTGTTGGGCGAGCGCCGCATTGGACACGGCGAGCGCGGCGGCGACGCTGAAGCACATAGCGGTGCGACGCGACATCATCGGCATTCCCTCCTCCCCTCGATGGTTCGCCACAGAGTGCGGCGTTGATCTTCGTTCATCGCCTGACGGTCACGCAGCGACAAGACGGCGGACCGTCGCGACGCGGAAACGATTGGCAACAAAGGCCGTATCCGTCAGACACGCATTGCCGGCCGGGTTTGCACCCGTGACGTGGAAATCGGAAAAGGCGGCGGATTGGTTGACGAAGATGCCGCCGACGAGATTGACGGACAAGGGCACGCCCGCGCCTGCGAAAGCCTCCGCCGCGTGGGCGATCGTGTCGTCGTCGGTCGAGTAGATCGCAGCCGTGATCGCGCCCTTGGCGCGGGCAAGCCGCGCGGCGCGATGAATGCCGTCGACGGCGTCCTTGACCGCCACGACGAAGCTGATCGGGCCAAATCGCTCGGCGCCGTAGGCCGCCTCGTCCGTCGCGTCGACCGCGACAAGGAGGGGCGAGACAGCGCGCGCCTCCGGGAAGCCGGCAATCGCAATCGTCGTACTGTTGCGAACGATGCGGCCGAGGCCACGCGCCTCGTCGACCCGCGCGATCGTCGCCGGGTTCTGGACCGCGCCGAGAACGCCGGCCGCGCGCTCCGGGTCACCGAGGAGCTTGTCGATGGCGTCCGCGATGCCCTGCGCCACCTCGTCGAACGACTTGCGGCCGTCATTCGTATCGATGCCGTCCTTCGGAACGAACACGTTCTGCGGGGCGGTGCACATCTGTCCCGTATACAGCGACAGCGAGAAGGCGATGTTCGCGCACATGCCACGGAAGTCCCGCGTCGACTGAATGACGATCGAATTAACTCCGGCCTCTTCCGTGAATACCTGCTTGCCGGCAGCGTTCATGCGTACCCACGTGCCGAAGGCGGGAGAGCCGGTGAAATCGACGATCGCGACCTTCGGATGCGTCACCAGCTCCTTCGCGATCGGCTTCGCCGCCTCGTCCGCGGCCAGCAGCACCACGTTCGGATCGAACCCGGCTTCCCGCGCGACCTCGCGCGCGGTCTGCACCGTCAGGGCGAGTGGCAGAATGGCGCCCGGATGCGGCTTCACGATCACCGGATTACCGGTCGCGAGCGAGGCGAACAGGCCCGGGTAGCCGTTCCACGTCGGGAACGTCGCACAGCCGATGACGACGGCGACCCCGCGCGGAATGATGCGAAACGTCTTGTCGAGCACGATCGGATCGGCCTTGCCCTGCGGCTTCTCCCAGCGCACGGCGCCCGGCACGCGCGCCATTTCATGGTAGGCGTAGGCAACGGCTTCGAGGCCACGGTCCTGCGCGTGCGGCCCGCCGGCCTGGAACGCCATGACGAACGCCTGGCCCGACGTGTGCATCACGGCATTCGCCATCAGGAAGCTCTGGCGATTCAGCCGATGCAGGATTTCGAGGCACACGCCGACACGATCCTCGACCGAGGCTGCGGCCCAACCCGCGCCCGCGCGCTCGGCGGCGGCGACGAGCGTGTCCACGGGGGCGTGCGGATAGGTGATGCCGAGCTTCGGCCCATACGGCGAGACCTCGGTGCCGACGCGCGTGCCGTCACTCGGGTGGTCGAGTTCGAAGGGCTTGCCTGTGAGCGCCGAGAACGCCGCTTCAGCACTGGCCTTGGCGGTCTCGCCATAGATCTTTCCCGAAGGCGCCTCGGGATAGGCGCTCCAATAGATGCGCGACCGCGCCGCAGCCACGGCTTCGTCCAGCACCTTGCGATGGCGTTCGAAGAACCCGCTCACGACGTTTCTCCCTGAACACCCGTCGTGCCGCAGCACCGGCGCTCGTTTGGGGCGGCCCCTGCGAACGCTTGCGTTGACAGTGACCAGCCTGGCGCTAGTATGACTGACTGACCGGACGGTCAGTCAAGAAAAAAGTGTCCAACGCGGGAGGACATGATGGCCGATCCGCTCGTCCTGATCGAGCGCGGCGACGGGTTCCGCCGGATCATTCTCAACCGGCCGGATCGCCTGAACAGCTTCAACGAGGACATGCATGCCGAACTGCGCGCCGCCCTCGAGGATGCCGTCGCGGACAAAGCCGTGCGAGCCTTGATCTTGACGGGTGCCGGGCGCGGTTTCTGTGCCGGGCAGGATCTGTCCGCGCGCGTGATGCCCCAGGGCGGCACGCCGCCCGATCTCGCGGCGACCATCGATCGCGCGTGGAACCCGCTCATTCGACGCCTGCGCGCCTTGCCCGTGCCGGTGGTCGCGGCGGTCAACGGCGCGGCAGCGGGTGCCGGTGCCAGTCTCGCCTTCGCCTGCGACATCGTGATTGCCGCGCAGTCGGCGAAGTTCCTGCAGGCCTTTTCGAAGATCGGGCTCATTCCGGATTCGGGCGGTACTTTCTTCCTGCCGCATCTCGTTGGTCCCGCGCGCGCCTACGGCCTCGCCGCCCTCGCCGAGCCCCTGCCCGCTGCCACAGCCGCGCAGTGGGGCCTCATCTGGGAAGCGGTCGAGGACGATCAGCTCGCCTCGCGCGCCGAGGCGATCGCGCGGCGGCTCGCCGCCATGCCGACGCACGCACTCGTCACGCTGCGCCGTGCCTTCGACGCGGCGACGACGGCGACGCTCGATGAGCAGATCGAGCTTGAGAAGCGCCTGCAGGGCGAACTCGGCCGCACGGCAGACTATGCGGAAGGGGTGAGCGCCTTCATGGAGAAGCGCCCGGCGCGCTTCGGCCCGCGCCCATGACGGCCGCGCTCTCACCTGACGCGATCGCCCGCGCCTGCGCGGACATCATGTGGGCGGAGGACGAGGCCTCGCGCGGCCTCGGCATGCAGCTCATCGAGATCGCGGCGGGCCGTGCGACGCTCCGCATGACGGTGACACCCGCCATGGTCAACGGCCATGACATCTGCCATGGCGGCTTCGTCTTCACGCTTGCGGATTCCGCCTTCGCCTTCGCCTGCAACGGCCATGACCAGCGCACGGTTGCGCAGCACTGCGCCATCACCTATGTCGCGCCGGCGAAGCGCGGCGATATCCTCACCGCAGTTGCGGTCGAGCGCCACAGGGCCGGACGTTCGGGCATCACCGACGTCACCGTCACACGCGCCGATGGCACGCTGATCGCGGAGTTTCGCGGCCATTCGCGCACCGTGCAAGGCACGTTTCTGGCGGACAAGGGAGGCGGCGCTTAAGACATGCTCGACCTGACACCGCCCCGCTCCAGCCTTGATCCGATCGAGATCGCATCGCGCGACGAGATCGCGGCGCTGCAGCTCGAACGCCTCAAATGGACGCTGAAGCACGCCTACGCCAACGTGCCGCACTACCGCAAGGCCTTTAATGCAGCGGGCGTGCACCCGGACGACTGCCGCCACCTCGACGACCTCGCCAAGTTCCCGTTCACCAGCAAGGCGGATTTGCGCGATAATTACCCGTTCGGCATGTTCGCCGTGCCGCACGAGAAGATCGCGCGCGTGCACGCCTCCTCGGGCACGACGGGCAAGCCGACCGTCGTTGGCTACACCAAGCGCGACATCGACACCTGGGCCGACGTCATGGCGCGCTCGATCCGCGCATCGGGCGGGCGTCCGGGCATGAAAGTGCACGTCTCCTACGGCTACGGCCTCTTCACCGGCGGGCTCGGTGCCCACTATGGCGCTGAGAGGCTCGGCTGCACCGTGATCCCGGTCTCAGGCGGCATGACCGAACGGCAGGTGCAGCTCATCACGGATTTCGAACCCGAAATCATCATGGTGACGCCGTCCTACATGCTCGCGATCCTCGACGAATTCCGGGCGAGTGGGCGCGACCCGAAGCTGTGTTCGCTCCAGGTCGGCATCTTCGGCGCCGAGCCGTGGACGAATGCGATGCGCACAGAGATCGAAGACACCTTCGACATGCACGCCGTGGATATCTACGGCTTGTCGGAGGTGATCGGCCCCGGAGTCGCGAACGAATGCGTGGAGACCAAGGATGGCCTCCACCTTTGGGAAGACCATTTCTATCCCGAGATCGTCGACCCTGAGACGGGTCGCGTCCTGCCCGACGGCGAGACGGGCGAACTCGTCTTCACCTCGCTCACCAAGGAAGCAATGCCGGTCATCCGCTACCGCACGCGCGACCTCACGCGGCTTCTACCTGGCACGGCCCGCAGCATGCGCCGCATGGCGAAGATCACGGGACGCTCGGACGACATGATGATCGTGCGTGGCGTCAACGTGTTTCCGACGCAGATCGAAGAGCTTCTCTTGAAGTGCGACGGCCTGTCCCCGCACTACTTCATCGAGCTGACGCGCACCGGCCGTCTCGATGAAATGACCATTCACGTCGAGGCGCGCACGGGCTTCGCCGACAAGGCGCATCGGGCCGGACAAGGCATCCAGCTCGAGCATTACGTGAAGAACCTGATCGGCATCAGCGCGCGCGTGCACGTCGCGGAGCCTGGCGGTATCGAACGCTCGCTCGGGAAAGCGAAGCGGGTCATCGATCGCCGTCCGAAGGCATGAGCCGCATGGCGCGAGCGCGGGCCAGAGATTACGACGACAAACGGCGCGCGATCCTACGCGCCGCAGCGCAGCAGTTCGCCGAACTTGGCTACGATCGCACCTCCATGGCCGAGGTGGCGCAAGCGTGCAGCGTGTCGAAGGCACTTCTCTACCACTACTATGAGTCGAAAGAGGCGCTGCTCGTCGACATCCTCGAAGCCCATCTCGAGGACCTCGTCGCCGTGGTCGCGGCAGCGGATGATCGTCGTCTTGCTCCGGCGGCGCGGCTTGAAGCACTCGCCATCGCGCTGCTCGACGCCTACCGCGACGCCAACGCAGAGCATCAGATCCAGATCAACGAACTGCGCAAGCTGCCCAAGGACGCGCAGGAGCGGCTCAAGGACCTGGAACGCGAATTGGTGCGCCGCTTTTCTGCAGCGATCGCGGCCGTTCACCCCCATCTTGCGAACGACCGCGCACGCCTCACCCCGATGACGATGTCGCTCTTCGGCATGCTGAACTGGCACTATCTCTGGCACCGGCCGAGCGGTCCGCTCTCGCGCCCCGACTATGCGCGGCTCGCGGTCGGGCTGATCATCGACGGCGCGGCGGGCGAGGTTGCGGAACGCACGACGCTACGACGTGCAGGAGGGGCTTGAGGAGAGCCGGCGTCCGCGAACGCGAGTTCCACGGCCGCCGTCCGGATCGATCCTGATGACGCGCCCGCTCTCTCCGCGCTCAAGTGGAAGAAGAAATCGGATGCGACGCCGGTGCTGCCGACGGAAATGCCGGGCGCGAGTGAGAGCGTGGCAGGTTCCGAGGCCGTAACCCCTCGGTTTCCCGACGCCGCGAACGGTCGGAATGTGGGACGGCCGAGGGGCGTCCCGGGGCGCCGAAAGGCGTTCCGGACGGAGCCCGGTCAGAGCGCGTCGTAGTCGACGACGACCTTCGACGTCACCGGATGGGATTGGCAGGTGAGGACGAAACCTGCCGTCGTCTCCCACGGTTCCAGTGAGTAGTTCACGTCCATGCGCACCTCGCCCTCGACGATCTTGGCGCGGCAGGTGCAGCACATGCCGCCCTTGCACGAGAACGGCACTTCGACACCTTGCCGGCGGGCGGCATCGACGATCGATTCCGATGGCGTGACGGCGATCGTCTGGCGCCGGCCGGCGAAGATGACCTCGGCGCTGGCGACACCGGGCGCAAGCGTCGTGGAGGGGCGCGGCACCTCGATCGGACGCGCGCCATCCGTCGAGAACAGTTCGACGTGAATCCGCGCATGCGGCACGCCGAGGCCTTCGAGGGCGGCGCGCGCCTCCTCGATCATGCCGAACGGACCGCACAGAAAGGCGTGATCGACATGGCCTCCGGCCATGGTGCGCGTGACGATGCGCGCGAGCTTGTCGCGATCGATGCGGCCCGAGAGAAGCGGCACATCGCCCCCCTGCCGCGACAGCACGTGGAACACGGACAAGCGGTCGACGTAGCTGTCCTTGAGATCATCGATCGTCGTGCGGAACATGATGTCGTCGGCCGTGCGGTTGCCATAGACGAGCACCACGCGGCTCTCCGGCTCCCGCGCGAGCACGGTCTTCACGATGGACAGAACCGGGGTGATGCCGGAACCGCACGCGACGGCGAGATGCACGCGCGGCTCCGACGGCACCAGGGGGGTCGTGAAGCGACCCATCGGCGTCATCACGTCGAGAACATCGCCCACGCGCAGCGCCTCGTTGACGAAGGTCGAGACCTGGCCACCGGGCACCTTCTTCACCCCGATGCGGATTTCGCCATCGTCAAGGCCCGAACAGATCGAATAGGAGCGCCGCCGCTCCTCTCCGCCGAGCATGGTGCGCAGCGTCACGTACTGGCCTTGATCGAAACGGTAGGCGGCCGCGAGATCGGGCGGCACGTCGAAGGTCACCGACACCGCATCCGGCGTTTCGCGACGGATGTCTTTCACCGTCAGGCGATTGAAGTGGGGCGTCATGCGCGGCAGCTCGTCAGATGCACTTGAAGTGGTCGAAGGGTTCGCGGCAGGCCGTGCAGCGGTAGAGCGCCTTGCACGCCGTCGAGCCGAACTCGGCCAGCCGTTCGGTCTCCTCGCAGCCGCACCGTGGACAGGTGACGGCAACCTCGCCGAACAGCGCGCGGCGCGAGGCCCGCGCTTGCGGCGGCGCGATGCCATACGCCAGAAGCTTCGCCTTGCCCTCCTGCGTCATCCAATCGGTCGTCCAGGCGGGTGCGAGCACGGTGGTGATCTTCGGTTGGCGGAAACCGGCCCTCTCCAGCGCCAATTCGATGTCGAGGGAAATGGCATTCATCGCCGGACAGCCATTGTAGGTCGGCGTGATCACCGCCTCGGCGCGGCCGTGGTCATCGATGCGCACCTCGCGCAACACGCCGAGGTCGGCAATGGTGAGCACGGGGATCTCCGGATCAACCACCGAGGCCGCCGCCGCCCAAGCGCGCGCGCGGCGCTCCGCCACGTCGGGCCGATCCTGCGCTGCGGCCACCATCGCCGTCACCACGTCGCGTTCGGATAAGCGCGCTGCAGATATTGCAGCTCGGCAAGGACATGGCCGAGATGCTCGGAATGCACGCCGCGCCGGCCGCCCGTCTGCATCCAGCCGTCGCGCGGCCGCGCCAACGTCGCCTCGGCGAGTACCGCATCGAGGGTTGCGCCCCAAACCGGACGCACGCTGCGGCGATCGGCGGCAATGCCGGCGTCGACCAGCGCGCGCTCGGCCTCGTCCATCTCGAACATCTCTCCAGTGTACGGCCACAGCTCGTCGAGCGCATCCTGCGCGCGCGCGCGGCTCTCCTCCGTGCCGTCCCCGAGACGCACGAGCCATTCGGCCGCATGGCGCAGATGATAGGCGACCTCCTTCTCGGCTTTGGCCGCGATGGCTGCGAGCGTTGCATCCTTCGAGCGCGTCAACTTCTCCCAAAAGGGAAGCATGAACGCAGCGAACAGGAACTGCCGCACGATCGTCGTGGCGAAGTCGCCCTTCGGTAACTCGCACAGGAGAAGGTTTCGATACTCGCGCTCCTCGCGCAGATAGGCGAGATCGTCTTCCGTGCGGCCGTCATTCTCGACCTCGGTTGCATAGGCGTAGAGGGCGCGGGCTTGGCCGACATAGTCGAGCGCAAGATTGGCGAGCGCGATGTCCTCTTCGAGGGTCGGCGCATGACCGCACCATTCCGACAAGCGGTGGCCGAGCACGAGCGCGTCGTCGGCGAGCCGCAAGCAATAATCGAAGGTCGGGGCGATGGTCATCGTGCTCACATATGGCCGACTTCCTCGGGCACCGTGTAGAAGGTCGGATGCCGGTAGATTTTCGAGGCCGTCGGCTCGAACAGCACCTCCTTGTCGGCCGGATCGGAGGCGATGATCGCCGCCGACGGCACGACCCAGATCGAGAGCCCCTCTCCGCGCCGCGTATAGACGTCGCGTGCGGCGTGCAGCGCCATCTCGGCGTCGGCCGCGTGCACCGAACCGCAGTGCTGATGGGCCAAGCCGTTCCGCGAACGGATGAAGACTTCCCATAGAGGCATTGGTTGTTCGGCCATGGTCATCACTCCGCAGCGACCGGCAAGACGTCGGGGCCCGATGTCCGGCGCGCCTTGCGCTTTGCGGCATAAGCGAGTGCCGCTTCGCGCACCCACGCCCCCTCCCGGTGCGCCTTGCGCCGCGCGGCGAGCCGCTCGCGATTGCACGGTCCATTGCCCGCGACGACGCGCTTGAATTCCTCCCAATCGATCTCGCCGTGCCGCCAGTGCCCGCTCCCCTCGTCGAAACGCAGCTCGGGGTCCGGGAAGGTAAGGCCGAGGAAACGGCCTTGCGGCACGGTCGCGTCGATGAATTTCTGGCGGAGGTCATCGTTGGAGAAGCGCTTGATCTTCCACGCCATCGTCTCGGCGGAGTGGATCGAATCCTTGTCGGACGGACCGAACATCATCAGCGCCGGCCACCACCACCTGTTCAATGCATCCTGCGCCATCGCCTTCTGTTCCGGCGTGCCGCGCGCGAGCGTCAACACGATCTCGTAACCCTGGCGCTGGTGGAAGCTCTCTTCCTTGCAGATGCGGATCATCGCGCGGGCATAAGGACCAAAAGAACAACGACACAGCGGGATCTGGTTCATGATCGCCGCGCCATCGACGAGCCAGCCGATCATCCCAATGTCGGCCCATGTGAGCGTCGGGTAGTTGAAGATGGAAGAATACTTGGCCGCCCCTGCCAGCAGCTGGTCGACGAGTTCCTCGCGCGTCACCCCCAGGGTCTCGGCCGCGGCATAGAGATAAAGCCCGTGGCCGCCCTCGTCCTGAACCTTGGCGAGCAACGCCGCCTTGCGGCGCAATGTCGGCGCGCGCGTGATCCAGTTGCCTTCCGGGAGCATGCCGACGACCTCGGAATGCGCGTGCTGAGAGATCTGCCGAACCAGCGTGCGGCGGTAGCCCGCCGGCATCCAATCGTTCGGCTCGATCTTTTCGTCAGCATCAACGCGAGCCTGGAACCGCGCCCTGCGCACGGGATCATCGGCTTCCATCGCCTCATGAAGGTTCAGCGCCTGCGTGTACATGGGGGCCTCGCACGATGGTGTGGCTCTATCGGCCTGTCATGTAACATATTCTATATCATAACACTGGCAAATGTAACACGACTCTTGGCGCGAAACCAGTCAATCCGCAAAGTCAATCCGCAAAGCGGCGCCAGAGCGTGGCAACGGCCTTTGGAAGCTTGCCGCCGGCGTTCCGCGCATTGTCGAGCCAGACCTCCGCCGGAGCGCGCACGGCGTCGTAGATCTCTCCGGCCAGGCGCCGCGCCGAGGTTCCGGGCCAGGCGTCCGGGAGCAGTTCCAACGGCAAGAGCGGGTCGCGCAAGACCACGCGCCGGAAGGCATGGACCACGACCACGCGGGCAACGAGCGCCGTTAACGGATCGATCTCGCGCATCTCGCGCAACCGCGCGGCCGTCGGCGCGAAGTCCGCGAGAAACCGACGATAGGCCATGGCCAGATCGTCGAGCCGAAAAGCGAGACCGGCGAGCACGCGGCCTTCCTCCACCGGCCCGTGCGCGTCGAGATAGAGCGGCCCCGCGGGTTCCTGCTCGCGCCCGGACACGAGCGCTCCGGCCGGCGTCTGCGGGGCGATCATCACATTGGAGCCAAGCGGAGCGAACCCCGCGGCGGCCAAGACGGTGCGCGGGTCGGCACCTCCTGTCAGCGGGCGCAGAACCGCCATGCGCCATCGCCCCGTCCAATGCGTCGGGTGCGCGAAGTAGATGCGCTCGGTCGCCCGCTCGAAGTCGGCGGTCACCCGCGGGTCGAGCCGAACGAAGCTCTCCCGGCCGACTCGGGTTCGCGTGATGAGGTGGTCAGCCGCCAGGCGGGTCAGCGCGGTGCGGACAGCGCCTGGGTCGATCTCCAGCGCCGAGGCGATTTCGGTGAGTGACCCGAGCCACAACTCACCGCCCCGCGGGATCACCGCATCGCCGAAAATGGTGACGATCACCGACCACGCTGGTGCCGGTTTTGGAGCATGAAGAAGACTGACGAGCGACGGGAGCACAGGTAAAAATAGCTGCGGGATTCGTGGAAACAATGTGGACTGATAGCTGCGGGCCGCGCCATGCAGGCCTGCGAATAATGCGAATGCCCCCCAAAGCAAATCGCGACGAATCGATTGATCGCGGCGTTCAGCCGTAGCGAAAGAGCAGCAATTGCTCGAAAGACCGCAATTCGATGAGCAGGCGAAACAATAGGCCCTGATCGCGCCGTGCTGTCGCCTGCTGTACGAGGGCGAGGCTTGCAGCTGCGCCCTCGACGAGGCGTCGAAACCCAGGATCGCTCTTGAGGTTGGGCGGGGCTTCGCCGTCGCAGAGCAAGAGCATTGCGCGGCTGCGTTCGGCGGCCGTTGCAACACTCTGCGCGATGGCTCCATCGGCGAGGTCAGGCAGCGATGTGCGATAGACGTCGAGCGCAGCATATGTTTGCGTGAAGGCCTGGACGCAATCCGCGAGAAGTAGTGTCCCACGCGCTTGGCGTTCGCTGGCCAATGCGTCACCAAGGGTATTGAGCGCTCGAGTTGCCCCTTCGAGATCGCCTGTCTCAAGCGCGGCGCGGGCGGTTGCCGCAAGCCCGTCGTGTGGTGTGCTGTCCAGCGCCTTCTCCAGCCGCTCGATTTCCAGCGCCGCGAGGTCGACATTCTGCGTGCGCAGATAACCGAGCGCGGTGCGCCGCGCGTCCAGCACCGTCTCCATGTCCGATGGCGACAGCTCGCGCGCCGTGCCGGGGATGGCAAGCAGCAGGATGAGCATCACGAGGAGGTGAAACATGCGGCTTGGCGTCTGTGCTCGTCTTGCACTCACGGGCAGCGTGCGTAGTTTGGCGACGGATAGAACCCTACAAGGATCGGGCATGATCTCGCGTCGCGCTATTCTTGCCGCTCCTACCGCTGTGGTCGTCGGGTTCAGTGCTCGAGCCGCAACTATGACCGACGATGGGCTCTACACGCAACCCTGGTTCGTCGAAAGCTTCCTCGTGGTCGCTGAAGACATCGCGGCCGCGACCGAAAAGGGCAAGCGCTTCGCCATCATGTGGGAGCTGCGTGGTTGCCCCTATTGCCGCGAAACGCACCTCGTCAATTTTACACGTCCGGACATCGAATCGTATGTGCGCGAACGCTTTGACATCCTGCAATTGAACATCCAAGGGGCGCGAGAGGTCACCGATATCGACGGTGAGCGCCTGAGCGAGCGGAACTTCGCGGCGAAATACGCGATCCGTTTCACACCGACGTTCCAGTTCTTCCCAGAGAGCGTAGAAGGACTGGCACCGCGTGCACCCATGCGGCGCGAAGTCACGCGCGCCCAAGGCTATCTACGCCCTGACCACTTTCTATCAATGTTCCGCTACGTGGCCGAGAAAGCCTACGAGCGCGGCAGCTTGCGCGACTTCCTGCGCACGCAGGGCGGGTAAAGGAAGCGGGCGGAGTTCACCTGTTGACCGGTGATTCCGGATGCAAGAGCAGCGCGACATAGTCGGCGATCTGTTCTGGCGTCAGAATGCCGTTCGCGCCAAAACGCGGCATGTTCGAACACGCGATCCACGCTTGGATGTTGTAGATCTTCTCGTAGACCTCGCGTTGAATCTCCGCGCTTGTCCCGCGCGCCTTGCCATAGCCCGTCAGCGGTGGGCCGAGCGTGCCAAAGCTGATCTCGGCCGGATTGAGAGCATGGCAAGCGTAGCAATTGCCGCCATTGACGCGCCGCGGGTCGTTGTCGCCCATACGCAGCCCATAGCCTGAGAGCGCCCCTTGCTCTCCGCGTCGCCAGTCACCCATGAGCTGCCCATTTGCTGGTAAGCGGATCGAGCCACGCTCGCGCGTCATGATGTCATTGGCTTGCGCCTGGGTCGGGTTGTTCCGCGTCATTGAGCAGATGCGCATGGTGTCATCCTGCTCGATCCGGCGCCTGAGCTCCGGCGAGATACCCGGCCAGGAGGACTGAACGGCCTGTTCGAGCCGCTCAGGCGTGATGGTTGGGCGCTGCTGCCCAGCGAGAGGTGTCGCTACGAGGGTCGCAGCTACGAGCGTCGCGAGAAGCACGGGTTTCATCGTCACCATCTCCCCATCACCGCTTGATGGAAGGCACTTGGATTTCGCCCCCGCGCGCCTTGTGGGTGAGGTAGCTGATGAGCGCAATCGTCACCTCCGACCCATAGCCGACGTCGGGCAAGCGCATCTGCCACATGCAGTCCCAGATGCGGTGCTGCATCGTACGCGGCGCCGTCTGCGACACGCGGAAGGTTGGCCACGATCCCATCGTTGCTTGTGCATCGCGCGGCGTGTCGAAATGCGGCAGCCTTTGCAGGCGGATGCGCTGGCCTTCCTGGCTGTGGCACGTCTGGCAGGAGAAGTCGAAGGGCGCAGATCGGCGATAGTAGAGCTGCTCGCCCAATACGTTCGCCTCGATTTCCTTCGGGTGCGAGAGCGGCATGGCAAAACGCTCGCCGGACGATTGATGGGCAACATAGAAGGTCAGCGACTCGAGGTCGGAATAGATGCCGGGTCGCGAGAACCGCCGCTGCAAAATCGGACGCAGGTCAAGCCCCTGGATGTGCTCCATGCACCACAAAAGGCGTGCTTCCAGATCCATCACGCGATCGGCATCCGCGAAATAGCGCGGCAATTGCGCGTATGCTCCTTGTACGACACCCGGGCCGCGGCCGAGATCGCAGGTTTCCAGTGAGGCGTTTCGCGCACCGCGCCTTTCCATCCACAGCTGTTCACCACGGTCGACCGCCAGAAAACCTGGGTTTGACATCGGATCGGAGATCATCTCACGATAGCGCTCAAGAGCGCGTTCGACCTCATCGTCCGACGGCGGCGTCTGCGATTGCGCGAAGATTGGTAGGCTTAGGCCGGCCAGCACAAAGGCTGCCGCCAACGCTTTCATAAGCGCTCTCAAGGTCACTCTCCCGTCGTTTCCTCGGACTGCCCGCGACCGTTGTGCCCGGTCTTTGTCTCAGACTCTCTTCATTAAAGTTTAGGTAGACACATTCGAATAGCAAGAGGTTGCACGCGACGAGTCCCCCCTGACGAGTCCCCCCTTGCACGCTTCGACAGGTTCGGATACATATTTTCAAAAATTCGAATATATCGTCCGGCGTCGGAATCGGGCGGGTGAGGAAATCGCGGAGTGGCAGAAACCGGCTGAAGGCCATGCAGGCTGGGGTCGGACCTTTATGTTCACGGTGTGATTTCCAAATGGCGTTTGCAGGCTGCGGTGCAACCGTGGCGTTGGCATATGTGATTGCGCGGCTGTCATGCCGCCAAGGGACGAACGGAGGCGAGAGCGATGAAGGGAACTTTGACCCGCCGCCAGACCATGACGCTGGGCGTCGGTGCGGCGGTGATCGTCACGGCGGGCGCGCCGGCGTCGACGGCCCGCGCGCAGGCCAAGAACGACGCGATAGAATTGATCGCCCGCTTCACCGGCGGCAAGCCGACGATAGAGGCGCGCGTGCGCATCGATGCGCCGGAGATCGCCGAAAACGGCAACATGGTGCCGATGACGGTATCGGTCGAAAGCCCGATGACCGCCGACAATCACGTCACCGACGTCCTCGTCGTCGCCGACGGCAATCCGCGCGGCGGCGTCTGCACCTTCCACTTCACGCTCGCCTCGGGCGTCGCGGAAGCGAACACGCGCGTCCGTCTCGGCGAGACGCAGGACCTCATTGCAGTCGCCAAGATGAACGATGGCTCGTTCTTCGTGGGCCGCCGCAACGTGAAGGTCACCATCGGCGGCTGCGGCGGCTGAGGCCATCAGAGATCGGGAGATATAGATGTCCACACAACCCCGTCCCCGCATCCGCCTCGACAAGCGCGAAGCCCGCAAGGGCGACATCGTCGAAGTGCGCGCGCTCGTCAGCCACATCATGGAAACGGGTCAGCGGCGCGATGCGCAAGGCAATGTGATCCCGCGCAAGATCATCAACCGGTTCACCTGCACGGTCGCCGGGAAGGACGTGTTCGCGGTTGATTTGGAGCCGGCGATCGCGGCCAACCCGTACATGCAGTTCAAGTTCCGCGCGGAGGAGTCGGGCCCGGTCGTGCTGACCTGGATCGACGACGACGGCAGCCGCATCGTCGGGCAGGAAACGATCACCGTCACGTCCTGAGTGCGGCGCTCGTTGCCGCGAATGACCGTGCCGGCGCACGTGCCGGCATGAGCGATGCCCCGTGACCGGACGCACCCATCATGCTCACGCGCCGCGACCTCCTCCAGCTCTCCGCCGCAACCGCTGCGGCACTCGGCGCGGGCGCCTCGACGCGTGCATTCGCGCAGCAGCGACCGAACCAAGCGGACCTCCTTGACTTTCGCGCTTTCGGCAATGTGACGCTCGTCCATGTCGCCGACATTCACGGCCAAGCGGTGCCGCTGCGCTTCCGCGAGCCGGCGGTCAATATCGGCGTCGGCGAAGAACGCGGCCGTCCGCCCTTCATAACCGGGCGCGCCTTTCTCGAGCACTTCGGCATCGCGCCGCGCTCGCTCGATGCCTACATGTTGACGGATCAGGACTTCGATGCGCTCGCGCGCAGTTTCGGCCGCGTCGGCGGCCTCGACCGCATCGCGACCATCGTCAAGGCGATCCGTGCCGAGCGCGGCCCGAATATGCTCCTTCTCGATGGGGGCGACACCCTCACGAATTCCTTCGTCGCGATGGAAACGAAGGGCGCCGACATGATCGCAGCGATGAAGGGGCTGCGCGTCGACGCGATGACCGCACATTGGGAGTTCACGCTCGGCGAGGAGCGCGTGCTCGAGATCAAGGACGAACTCGGCTTTCCGTTCCTCTGCCAGAACGTGCGCGACACCGAGTTCGAAGATCCCGTCTTCGACGCGCGGCACATGTTCGAGCGCGGCGGCGTGAAGATCGCCGTCATCGGCCAGGCCCTGCCCTATGTGCCGATCGCCAACCCCAGGTGGATGATTCCGAAATGGTCGTTCGGCATTCGCGAACGCGAAATCCAGACCCAGGTCAACGAAGCGCGCGCGGACGGCGCGCAGCTCGTCGTGCTCCTGTCGCACAACGGCTTCGCGGTCGACCGCAAATTGGCCGGTCGCGTGCGGGGCATCGACGTGATCCTCACCGCGCACACGCATGATGCTCTGCCGCAGCCTGTGCAGGTCGGGCAGACGCTGCTCGTCGCCTCCGGCTCGCACGGCAAGTTCGTATCGCGGCTCGATCTCGATGTTCAGGGCGGCCGCGTCGCCGGCTTCCGCTACCGCCTGATCCCCGTGCTGTCCGATGCGATTGCGCCCGATGCGGAGATGGCGGCGCTCGTCGCGCGCACGCGCGCTCCGCACGCGGCGATGCTCGGCCAAGTGGTCGCGCGCACGGAGACGACGCTTTACCGCCGCGGCAATTTCAACGGCACGCTGGACGACGTGATTTGCGACGCGCTCCTCGCCGAACGCGACGCCGAGATCGCATTGTCGCCGGGGTTCCGCTGGGGCGGGACGCTCCTTGCCGGCGAGGTGACGCGCGAGGACGTCTACAATGCAACGGCGATGAGCTATCCGGCCGCCTATCGCATGACGATGTCCGGCGCGCGCCTCAAGGAAGTTCTGGAGGACGTCGCCGACAACATCTTCAACCCGGACCCGTACCTGCAACAGGGCGGCGACATGGTGCGCGTCGGCGGCATGTCGTTCACGATCGACGTGTCGCAATCCGTCGGGCGGCGCATTTCCGGCATGCGGTTGATCCGTACCGGCCAGCCGATCGAGGCGCGGCGTGATTACACCGTCGCCGGCTGGGCTTCGATCAACCAAGACACGCAGGGGCCGCCGATTTGGGACGTCGTGTTCGCACACCTCGCCAAGACGCGCGTGGTTGCGCCGCAGGACCGTTCGACCGTCCGCGTGCTGGGAGCATGAGACCCGTGAATTTCGAGGGGAAGCATGGCTGAAGAGACGAAGACATCCGTGACGTCCCGACGCGCTCTTCTGTCGGGAGGGTTGGCCGTCGGGGGCATTGCTCTCACCAGCGGCGCGGCGTCGGCGGCCGGCAATCCTGCCAATCGCGCACCCAACATCCCCGAGTGGACGCGCGTTCTCGGCGATGGGGTTGCGGTACGGGCCTACGGCAAGCCGTCGAAACACGAGGCGCACGTCATCCGCCGCGACGTCGAATGGCTCACCGCGTCGCGCCAGAGTTCCGTCTCCTTCACCCCGCTGCACGAACTCGACGGCAACATCACGCCGAACGGGCTGTGCTTCGAACGCCATCATGCCGGCATCGCGGAACTCGATCCGAACGACTACCAGCTGATGATCCACGGTCTCGTCGAGAAGCCGTTGATGCTGACGCTCGACGACCTGAAGCGTTTCCCCCGCATCAATCGCGCCTATTTCTGCGAGTGCGCCGCGAATTCGGGCATGGAGTGGCGCGGTGCGCAGCTCAATGGCTGCCAATTCACGCACGGCATGATCCACAACGTCCTGTACACGGGCGTGCCGCTGCGCCTCATCCTGCAAGAGGCCGGATTGCGCCCGAACGCGCGCTGGCTCCTGCTCGAAGGGGCCGACTCCGCGGCGATGACGCGCTCCGTGCCGATCGAAAAGGCGCTCGACGACGTCATCATCGCGTATCGCATGAACGGCGAAATGCTGCGGCCGGAGAACGGCTATCCGGCGCGTGCGGTGCTGCCCGGCTGGGAAGCCAATATGTGGGTGAAATGGTTGCGCCGCATCGAGATCGGCGATCAGCCTTGGTATCATCGCGAGGAGACGTCGAAATACACCGACACCCTCGAAAGCGGCATATCGCGCAAGTTCACCTTCATCATGGACGCGAAGTCCGTCATCACCACACCGTCCCCGCAGGCGCCGATCCGGCATGGCCGCGGTTTCACGGTTCTGTCCGGGCTTGCCTGGTCGGGACGCGGCACGGTGCGGCGCGTCGACGTCTCCCTTGACGGCGGTCGGAACTGGCGCACGGCGCGGCTCGACGGACCGGTGTGGGACAAGTCGCTGACGCGCTTCTACTTCGAGTTCGATTGGGACGGCAGCGAGCTTCTGCTGCAATCGCGCGCTATGGACGAGACCGGTTACGTGCAGCCGACGAAGGCGGAACTGCGTCGCTATCGCGGCACCAACTCGATCTATCACAACAACGGCATTCAGACGTGGCATGTGAAGGCGAACGGAGAGGTCGAGAATGTCGAGGTTTCCTGAGGCCGTCGCCCTCGCCAGCCTTGCCGCCCTCTCCGTCACCGCCGTCGGCGTCGCGCAGACGCCGCAGCAGCGCCCGGCACAACAGCAACAAGCCCAGCCGCCGGCACAATCGGCGCTGCCCTGGGCCAATAGCCCGAATGCGCAGATCATGGGGTCGCGCGTCGTGCGCTCCGATTCGGGCACCTTCCCCGAGCGCCGCCTCGGTATCGGCCGCGAGGCTCGCACCGAGGAGGTCCGCGGCTGGGACATCGACATCCGCCCGGACGGCCAGGGCCTGCCGGTCGGGCGCGGCTCGGTCGCGCAGGGCGAAGAACTCTACATGGCGCAGTGCGCTTCGTGCCATGGCGACTTCGGCGAAAGCGCAGGGCGCTGGCCGATGCTCTCCGGTGGCCAGGGCTCGCTTTCGACGCATGACCCGATGAAGACGGTCGGCTCGTTCTGGCCCTATGCGACGACGCTGTGGGACTACATCTATCGAACCATGCCGTTCGGCAATGCGCAGTCGCTCACCGCCGACGAGACCTACGCCATCACGGCCTATGTGCTCTATCTCAACGACGTCATCACCGATTCGAATTTCGTGCTGACCAACGAGAACCTGCCCGGCATCCGCATGCCGAACCGCGACGGTTTCCTCCTCGACGATCGCGAGCGCACCGAAGCGTCGTTCTGGCGCGAGCCCTGCATGACCAATTGCGCCCCCGACACGGCGCGGATCACCGGCCGCGCCCGCGTGCTCGACGTGACGCCGGAGACGCAAGGCCGCCGCGGCGGCGGGATCGACTGAGGCGGGCTCACCCGAACTCGGTGCGCAGCGCCGCGTCCTGCGCGCCGATGTCCGGCACCGGGCGGAACGCCGGGGCGGCGCCAACGATCTCCGCTGCCGGCGCGATGACGGCGACCGGCCCAGCCGGCGTGTCGTAGGTCACGGTCTTGAGCTGCGGATGGGCGATCAGGCCATCGATGTCGTTGACGAGGCCGAAGGCGATGTCGGCCTGTTGCAGGCGTTCGATGATGCTTGCGCGATCCACGCTGCCGAAGACGCGGGCGATGATGCGGTCGAGCGCGGTGCGGTGCGCGACGCGCGCCGGCCCGTCAGAAAAGCGCGGATCGGTGGCGAGCGACGCATCGCCGAGCACGTCGCGGCACAGCGCCGCCCATTCGCGCTCGTTCTGAACCGAGAAGAGAATATCCCCGCCGCGGCAGGCATAGGCGCCGTAAGGCGCGATGGAGGGGTGCGCCAAGCCGAGCCGCGGAGGCTCAGAGCCGCCGTAGCGGCGCTGGAGATAGGGCACGTTCATCCAGTCGGCCATGCCGGAGAAGAGGGAGACCTTGATCACGCGGCCCTGCCCCGTCGTCCTTCGCGCGTAGAGCGCCTGCAGGATGGCGGCATGCGCGTACATGCCCGCCGCGATGTCGCAGACCGAAACGCCGACGCGCGCTGGCCCCGCAGCATTGCCGGTGACGTAGCAGAGGCCCGTTTCCGCCTGCACCAGGAGATCGTACGCCTTCATGTCGCGATAGGGTCCGCCGTCGCCGTAGCCGGAGATATCGCAGCAGATGAGGCGCGGATGGCGCGCGCGCAGCGTTTCGCTCCCGAAGCCGAGGCGGTCCATGGCGCCGGGGGCCAGGTTCTGCACGAGCACGTCCGCCGATCCGATCATGCGCTCGAGGAGCGCTCGATCCGCGTCGCGCTTCAGGTCGAGGCAGATCGATTCCTTGCCGCGATTGAGCCAGACGAAATAGGTCGACTGGCCCATGACGTGCCGATCGTAACGGCGCGCGAAGTCGCCCTCGGGCCGCTCGATCTTGATGACGCGTGCGCCGGCGTCGGCGAGCCGGCTCGTGCAGTACGGCGCGGCGACGGCTTGCTCGACCGCGACGACGAGCACTCCGTCGAGATCGCCGCTCATGCCTTGGCAAAATCCGGCAGGTAGCGCGCGGCGAGGAAGATGGCGATCGCGACCACCAGGCCGATGACATCGGTGATGGGCTCGGGAACGATCATGAACATGGCGGCCACGAAGAGCGGCACGCGCAAAGCCCGGCCGATCGGCCGCCCGAACCAGCCTTCGGTCGCGCAGGCAAGCAGGATAACGCCGACCAGAGCCGTGGCGAGCACCGGCAAGATCGCCCAGAGCGAGCCCTGGCCGAGGAGAAGCGGCGAATAGAAGAACATGAACGGGACGATGAAGACGGCAAGGCCCATCTTCACCGAGATGAAGGCCGTCTTCCATGGATCGGCGCGCGCGATGGCCGCTGCCGCGAAGGAGGCGAGCGCCACCGGCGGCGTGATCGCCGAGACAACGGCGTAGTAGAAGATGAACATGTGCGCGACGAGCGGCTCGACGCCTAGGCGCTGGAGCCCGGGCGCGAGCACGGCAGCCGCGATCGCGTAAGCCGCCGTCGTCGGCATGCCCATGCCGAGGATGAGCGCGACGACCATGGTGAAGATCATCGCAAACAGCACGTTGTTGCCGGCGAGCTGCAAGAGAAGCTGCGCGAAGCGGCCGCCGATGCCCGTCAAGGCGATGACCCCGACGATGATGCCGGCCGCGGCGCAGACGGAGACGAGCTGCAGCGAGTCGCGCGCGGCCTGGTGCATCGCCTCCATCGCGCGCATCGGCCCGACGGCATTCTGCCGATCAAGCCAGCTCACCAGGACCGCGGCGAAGATCGCGAGCGTTCCGGCGCGGAACGCGGAATAGCCTGACACCAGGAGCCAGACCATGACGATGAGCGGCGCGAAGAGATACGCCTTCTTGAGAAGCACCGTCAGCGCCGGCAGCTCGGAACGCGGCAGGCCGGACAAGCCTTTCATCCGCGCGTGCAGTTCCACATGCGCGTAGCAGGCGACGTAGAAGAGAAGGCAGGGAATGATCGCCGCGAACGCGATCTCCGCATAGGGGATGCCGGTGATTTCCGCCATCAGGAACGCACCGGCGCCGAGCACCGGCGGCGTGATCTGCCCACCGGTCGAGGACGTCGCTTCGACCGCGCCCGCGGTGGCACGGTCGTAGCCGACGCGACGCATCATCGGGATGGTGATCGCACCCGAGGCCGCGACGTTTGCAACCGATGATCCCGAAATCGAACCGAACAAGACGCCGGAGGCAACCGTCGCCTTGGCCGGCCCGCCGCGCAGATGGCCGAAGAGCGCGAGCGAGAGATCGTTGAAGTAGTCGCCGACCTTCGAGATCTGCAGGAACGCCGCGAAGGCGACGAAAAGCACGATGAAGTTCGACGAGGCTTCGGTGGTCGTGCCGAAGATGCCGAGATCGGAGTAGATGTAGGCGAAGAAGCGCTGCCAGTCGAAGCCGCGATGATGGAGCACGCCCGGCATCCATGGCCCGATGAAGACATAGAGAATGAACACGCCGCAGATGATCGGCAGCGCCAGCCCCGCCGTGCGCCGCGCGAACTCGAGCACGAGGAGGGTGCCGATCAGCCCGAACCACACGTCGAGCGGATCAGGGATCGCGCCCGCCCGGAAGAGGAGGCCCTGCAGCTCCCAATAGATGTAGGCGCAACAGGCGATCGACAGCGCGATCAAGACCCAATCATACCAAGGGATGCGATCCGACCGCGAGGCCTTGAACGGGCGGTAAAGCGCAAAGCCGAGCGCGGCGCCCCAGGCGACGTGCGTCGCGCGGAACAGCAGCGCTTCCTGCGGAAACAGGTTGAGAACGACGAGGTGATAGAGCGTGAAGCCCGCCGCGAGCACCACGAAGAGGTGCTTCTCAAGGCCCGACAGCGTGCGCTTCAGGCCCGCGAATTCCTCTTCGGGCACGTCGACGGGCTTGTCGTTCTCCGCGTCGCCGCGCGCCTCGAGCTTGGCCATGCACGTCCCCGTCCCTATGCGTTTTCTGCAGCATGACGGCGCTTGCGGATCACGCAAGCGCCAAAACGTCGGAGGGACGGAGCCGAATGCGTCAGCCGACCAGGTTCGCGGGGATTTCGATACCCTTCTCGCGATAGTAGCGCACGGCGCCCGGGTGGAACGGCAAGAAGGTGTTCTTCGAGACGTTCCGCGGGACCGTTTCGACGGCCGCCGCATGGCCGCGCACCATCGCCTCGTGGTTCTCGTGCACGGCGCGCACGATGGCGTAGGCAAGCGTCTCGGGCAGGGTGCGGTGGGTGATCGCGAAGTTGAACAGGCCGACCGTCAGCTGCGGCGCGGTCATCTGGCGATAGGTGCCGGCGGGAATCGTCGCCGGCGAGAGCTCGGGCATCGCTTGGCGCATGCGCGCGACCTCGGCCTCGGTGAAGCCGAAGAAGACGACGTCCTGGCTGGCGGCGAGTTCGGAATAGGCCGCAATCGGCAAGCCGGCCGCGAAGGCGAAGCAATCGATCAGCCCGTCTGCGAGCTGTGACGCCATGTCGGAGGCTTGACCATTGCGGATGGTGACGTTGGCAACCCCCAGCGCCTGGAAGATCAGCGGGAAATATGTTCCCGGCGTGCCGGCGCGCGGACCGACGCCGACGCGCTTGCCGGCGAGTTGCGAGACGCTCGTGATGCCGGAGCGGCGCAACACGACGAAATGGAACGGCGTGTCGTACATGGGGAAGAGGGCGCGCACGTCGCGCATCTGCTGGCCGCGCGTCCACTCGCCCTGCCCGTTCCAGGCCTGGAGCGCGACGCCCATGGTCGTCATGCCAAGCTCGATCTGCCGGCCCTGTACGAGCAGCATGTTCTGGTTCGGGC
Source organism: Pseudomonadota bacterium (assembly GCA_041694995.1). Lineage (GTDB taxonomy): Bacteria > Pseudomonadota > Alphaproteobacteria > Rhizobiales > UBA4765 > Raskinella. Next base: position 56,881 of record JBGFRS010000015.1, read on the forward strand.
CCTGGGTTTGCTGCGTGTTGATCTGGATGCCGATCCTCTCGCCGACGAGGCTCGCCCAGGCTTGCCCATAGACGAAATAGGTACCGCCCACCGAAGCGGTCCCAAGCGTGACGTTGGCGGGCCAGCTCGGATCGCGCGTCTGCGCGAGGGCCGGCGCGAAGGGCAGCGCTGCGGCGCCGGCCAACAGATGGCGTCGGGTGAGTGTCATGGATCGCGTCTCCTCGGGATCGCTCTTCGTGGCGTCATGCCGCGACGGCTGTCGACGGCGTCTCTCTCCTCATTCTAGTGTCTATCGCGTGATGGTCCAGCGCCACGTGATAGCAAAGCAAGGCGAAATTCCATGATCGACGATCCTCCCGTCCTGACCATCCGGCGCTCCTGGCCGCGACCTTCTGCCACCACGATCGCACGGTTCGCCGGGGCCCCGACGAGCTTCGTCGTCGATGCGCTCGGCGGGCGCGGCGCGCTTGATTGGCGCATCAAGCCGATCCCCGGCACGCCGCCGGCCTTCGTCGGCGCGGCCCTCCCGTGCCGGTGCGGCCCGGCCGACAATCTCGCCGTCGCGGCTGCCGTGGGCCTCGCGCGCGGAGGCGACGTCATCCTCGCCGCCAGCGACGGCTTCACGGGCACGGCCGTGGTCGGGGA
>JBGFRS010000011.1:0-55996 GCA_041694995.1 Pseudomonadota bacterium
GCGCGGCGGACGCGCGGCGATCGCCCCGAGCGCGGCCAACGCGGCGGCGGAGACGGCGGTGCGTTCGGACGTCGCGGCATTCATGGCTGCGGGCGCGTCGGCCGCCGCGAGGCGGCCGTGGCAGACCTCGGCACAGACGCGGTCCTGCGCGCGGCGTTCGTTGAGGACGGCGTCGACGACGGTGCGCACATGCGGCCGGCCGTCGGTATCGTCGAGCGCGTGGCGGAACCGGTTGCGCAGCTCACCTGTGACGGAGTTTTGGTCGAGATCGGGCACGGGGCAGGCTGCGACGCAGGCGTTCACGCTGCGCGCCCGGGCGTCGATGCCCGCGAGCGGCGTCGCCGGCACGAGCGGGACGAGTGTCACGTCGCGCGAGGCGCCATCGCCGGACAGCTCGATGATGCGGATCGATTGATCGCAGAGCTCCCGCTCGAACAGAAGCGGATCGAGGCGAAAGCGCCCGACGGTTAGCGTGACGGTCGGCAGCGGCCCGCGCTGCGGGTGTGGCACGGCACGAACGATCGCGTAGCGCACGGGCCGGTCGCAGGCATTGGCGACCGCAGCCTGGATGCGGCAGCCTTCGGCGCTGCGCAGCGTAACCTGCGGCTGCGCGACCGACAGGCACGCCTCCTGCGCGAAGGCGCCGCCAGAGGCGGCCATCGCCGCCGCGACGACACCGGCAAGACAAGCGAACTGCGCGTGCATGACGCGGGGCATATCGGCCACGATCGTGTCGATCGTGAGACGGCTTAGCTCCGACCTTGCCAGGAGGGCATGGGCAGAACCGGTTCGGCGCTCGCCGCATCGCGCGGCAGAACCACCGTCGGCGTGCGCCGCAGGTTTTGCACGGACGCCGAGCCGATGTTCGGGTTCTGGCCCTTCTCGTCGAAGCGGATCGGGCCGCCGATCATCACATGCTCGGCGATGTTGGTCGCGCGGATCGCCGCCATGAGCTGTTCGCCGCTCGTCGTGCCGGCCCGCTTGAAGCCGTCGGCCGCGATCAGCAGGGCTTCGAAGGTGAAGCCGGCGTTGAAGCAGTCGACCGCGAAGCGGTTGTTGGGGTTCGCGCGCTGGAAGGAGCGTTCCAGCGCCTGCGTCATCGGCGAACGCGGATTGACCCAAGGCAGGTTGTAGAGCAGGAAGTCTGACAGTGGCCCGAGCGCCTGAAAGAACTCCTCGTCGTAGAGGCCCGGCGAGCCCGGCGAGATGATCGCGCGGGGCTCGAAGCGTTGCCGTACCATGTCGCGGACAAGGCGGATCGCGTCGCCGGCCCGCGTCACCACCATCACGAGGTCGGGATTGATCGCGCGCATGCGGGTGACTTCGACGGCCAAGTCCTGCGCGCGCGGATCATAGGCGATCGACTCGACCAGGCGGAAGGGCATGTTGAGGCGCGGGAAGATCGCGTCCATGGCGTTGCGCTGCGCCGTGCCGAAGGTGTCGTTGGCGTGCAGGAACACCGCGGTCTGGAAGGTGACATTGCGCGCGGCGGCAAGGTCGTTGATCAGGCGCAGGCCGTTCGTGACGAGCTGACCGCCCGTCTGGAAATTGCGCACGAGGTAGCGGTAGCCCTGCTCGGTGATCTGCGGGGCAGCCGCGATGTTGATGACGAGCGGCACCCGGCGCTGCTCGGCAACCTGGGCGACGGCGAGCGTGTGGCCGGAGTCGAACGCGCCCACCAGACAATGCACACCGTCATTGATGGCGCGCTCGGCCTGTGTGCGCGCCACGTCGGCATTCGATTCGGTATCGATGTTCACGATCTCGATGCGGTAGCCGAGATCGGACAGCACCTGCGGGGCGGCGAGCACGCCGCGGTGCATGCTTTGCCCGGCCTGCGCGAAGAAGCCGGACCGCGGCAGAAGAACGCCGACACGCAGCGCGTTCGCTTGCGCTTTGACGATGCTCGGCGTGGCCAGCGCGGTTGCCGCGAAGGCCCCGGCGGCAAGGAGGTGGCGGCGGCTTGGGCGGATCGTCATGGAGTTCCCCCTGGTCGATGGTGTTTGATTGATCGTAGGCGGTCGGGGGTGCCTGAGGCAACGGCCCTGGTGCCGCGGCGGATCAGCCGAAGCGGAAGCCGATCAGGCGTTCGATCGCGCGCAGCTCGGCGAGCACGCGGCGGGCGGTCTCGGCATCCCGCTCGGCGAGGGCGCGTTGCAGGCGAACGAAAGATGTCCGCATTCGGTCGATGAGGTCGCGGAAGTAGGGGTTGAGGCGAATGTGGCGCTGCGCCTCGCCATCGCAGCGGTCGATCATCACTTGCGCCGCAAGGGCCGCAGCCGACAAGTCCATCGCCGCCTCAGGCGTGAGCGAGGCCATCTGTGACCGCTCCCCATCGATCCGCTCCCAAACGCGGGCGAACTCCGCGACGCAGTCGGCCAAGAGCGGCTGGCGCCGTGCGGTGCGCCACGGGGCAAATGCATCGTCGAGGGCAACGAGGCGTTCGATGGCCCCGTCGCCGTCGCCAAGAACCACCAAAGCGATGGTGACCGACAGGTCGGCGTCGAACCGGCGCAGGGCCTCACCCAGGCGCGGTTCGGCATCGCGCCGGATGCGTGGGACGGCGGCGGTGTCCCGCCGCCAGCGCGTCTCCAGCCGGTGGAGAGCAAGGCGCGCGCGTTCGAAGTCGCCGGCGCGCAGATACGCAATGGCCGACCGCTTGTCGATCTGCGCGGCTTGAATCGCGGCAAGCACCGGATCATCGGCGGCGGCAGGCGTACACGAACCGCCCAGCGCCGCGGCCATCAGGCAGACCGCGAGAAAGAGCTGCCGCACGCTTGCGAACATCGCCATGTGCGCCTCTCGTCCGCGACGATTCCATCGCGAGCAAGGTGAGCAAGGCTGATGATACGTGGCGAGGCGCGCGGAGCCATTCGTGCAAACCCGCAGGCGATGCGTTCGGTTCCTTCGGTTCCGCAGCGCACGGGTGCGCCGGTCAGACGAGGCCGCGCTTCTCGAGGAGAGCGTCGATCGTCGGCAGACGGCCGCGGAAGGCGGTGTAAGCCTCATCCGGTGCGCGGGTGTTGCCGGCGGCATAGACGAAGGTCTTGAGCTTCGCGGCCGTCGCAGGATCGAAGGGATCGCCTGTGTCCAGGAACGCGCGGAAGGCATCGGCGTCGAGGACCTCCGACCACAAGTAGGAGTAGTAACCGGCAGAATAGTGGTCGCCCGAGAACACATGGGCGAAGTGCGGCGTGCGATGCCGCATGACGATCTCGCGCGGCATGCCGATCTTGTCGAGCGCTTCGCGCTCGAAGGCGGCGACGTCGAGCTGATCGGCGGCACACAGCAGATGGAAGTCGAGATCGACCAGCGCGGACGATGTGTACTCGACCGTGGCGAAGCCCTGATTGAAGGTTCGCGCCGCTTTCAGCTTGTCGATCAAGGCCTGGGGGATGGGTTCGCCCGTCCGCGCATGGCGGGCAAAGCGGCTCAAGATCTCCGGTTGCTCCAGCCAGTGCTCGTAGAGCTGGGAAGGCAATTCGACGAAGTCGGGCGAAACCGCCGTGCCCGCAAGGTGCGGATAGGTCACGTTGGACAGAAGCCCGTGCAGCGCGTGCCCGAACTCGTGGAATAACGTGCGCGCGTCGTCGAAGGAGAGGAGCGCGGGCGAGCCCCCGGCGGGTTCCGCGAAGTTCATGACGTTGACGATGATCGGACGAATGTCGGCGGCAAGCTTTTCTTGCGTGCGGAAGCTCGACATCCACGCCCCCGATCGCTTCGACGTGCGCGCGAAATAATCCCCGAGGAAGAGACCCACGGGCGCCCCGGCCTGATCCGTCACCTCCCAGGCGCGGACCTGGGGGTGATACACCGGCACGTCGGAGCGCGGCGTGAAGCGGATGCCGAACAAGCGCGTCGCGACGTCGAAGGCTGCTTCGATCATGCGGTCGAGCTGGAAGTACGGCTTCAGCTCGGCTTCATCGAGCGCATAGCGCGCGCGGCGCACCTTCTCGGCATAGTACCGCCAGTCCCACGGCGCGATGCGGAAGTCGCCGCCCTCGGCATCGACGATCGCCTGCAGATCGTCGCGCTCGCGCGCCGCCTTGGCGACGGCGGGCTTCCAGACGGCTTCGAGCAGCGCGCGGACGCGATCCGGCGTCTTCGCCATGGTGTCGTCGAGCTTGAAATGCGCGAAGCTCGGGTAGCCGAGCAGCGCGGCGCGCTCGGCCCGCAGCGCCACCATTTCCGCGACGACGGCGCGGTTGTCGGTCGCGCCGCCGTTCTCGCCGCGCCTGATCCACGCCTCGAACGCGGTCTCGCGCAGATCGCGCCGCGGCGAGAAGGTCAGGAACGGCTCGATGATCGAGCGCGACAAGGTGACGGCGTGCTTGCCCGGATGGCCGCGATCGGCTGCGGCGCGCGCCATCGCCGCGACCAGGAAGTCCGGCAGACCCGCAAGATCGTCACGGCCGTCCAGGATCAGCGCATAGGCTTTCTCGTCGGCGAGCACGTTCTGAGAAAACGTGGTCCCGAGCGTCGAGAGCCGCTGCACGATGGCCGCGAGCCGTTCCTTCTTGTCGCGCGGAAGCTGCACGCCGGCGCGCAAGAAGGCCTGGCGGTAGCGCTCGACGACGCGCAAGCGCTCGCCCGCGAGCCCCAAGGCCTCGCGCTCGCTCCACACGGCGTCGAAGCGCTGGTACAGGGCTTCGTTCATGTAGATGTCGGTGAAGTGCTTCGCCGAGCGTGGTGCGACGTCGTGCTCGATCGCCTGCAGCGCATCGTTGGTGTCGGCGGCGGTGAGATTCCAGAAGGCGGACGCGACGCGATCGAGGAGGTCACCGGCGCGCTCCACGGCCTCGACGGTGTTCGCGAAGGTCGGCGGCGCCGGATCGGCAGCGACGGCGAGGACTTCCGCCGCGTGCGCGGCGAAGGCGCGGTCGAAGGCGGGAGGGAAGTGCTCGGGCCGGATCGCGGCGAAGGGCGGCACCCCGAACGGCGTCGTCCACGGTGCGAGCAGGGGGTTGTCGGTCATGCCGTCTTCACTCCGTCGTCGCGAGCGCCACCGCGATCTCAGCCGCGAGACGCGCATTGTTGCGGATCAGCGCCATATTGGCCGTCAGCGTGCGGCCGCCGGTCGCGCGCACCAGCCGATCGAGGAGATAGGGCGTCACGGCCTTGCCTGTGATGCCATAGGCATCGGCCTCGGCGAGCGCTTCCGCAATGTGATGTTCGATCTCGCTCGCCGGAATGGCGTCGGCTTCTAGGATCGGATTGGCGACGAGCAAGCCGGACGTGAGTCCGAGCGCGCGGTGGGCACGTATGATGGCTGCGATTTCGGCGGCCGACTCGCAGCTCACGTCGAGCGCTTCGCCGGATGATCGCGAGAAGAACGCTGGAAACTCGTCGGTGCGGTAACCGATCACCGGCACGCCGTAGGTCTCCAGCACTTCCAGCGTCTTCGGGATGTCGAGGATCGACTTCGCGCCGGCGCAGACGACGGTGACCGGCGTGCGCGCAAGTTCCGTGAGGTCGGCGGAGACGTCGAAGGTTTCCGATGCCCCACGGTGCACCCCGCCGATGCCGCCGGTTGCGAACACCGGGATGCGGGCCATCGCCGCGATGATCATGGTGGCCGATACGGTGGTGCCGGCCGTCTGCTGGCGTGCGACGACGGCGGCAAGATCGCGGCGCGACGCTTTCAGCGCGCCGTCCGTGGAGGCGAGCGCTTCGAGCTCGTTGTCGAGAAGGCCGACGCGCATCCGGCCATGCACGATCGCGATGGTCGCCGGCGTCGCACCGGCGGCGACCACGGCGGCTTCGACAGCGCGCGCCGTCTCGAGGTTCTGCGGAAACGGCATGCCGTGCGTCACCACGGTCGACTCGAGCGCGACGACAGGCCGGCGATCCTTCAGGGCGGCGGCGACGTCCGGGGCGATTGCGATTTTCTCGCTTGCGTCGGTCATGGCTGCAGCATAGCGCGAAGTCCGCGTCGTGCGCTCTGGTCGGTTTCGATGGTCAGGGCGGCAGCGTCGCGGCCGACGGCCGTCGCCGTTGCAAGATCATCGCCCGCTACCAAACGCCACAACGTGGCGGCGATGAAGGCGTCGCCCGCGCCCGTGACGTCGACGACGTTGGTTGGACGCGCGGCATGCTCGAAGCCGCTTCCGGCGTCGTCGACACCAGTGAGCCCGGCTGCCCCGGATGTCACGATCACGGCGCGCGCGCCGCGGGCGCGCAACGCGTGGGCGAGGCCGATCGGCGCGCCGTCGGGTGAGTTCAGGACAGCCTTTGCTTCGTCCTCCGCGGTCACGAGGAGGTCGATGCCTGTGAGATCGCTCGGCAGCCGCGTCGCCTTGGCGATCGACACCGTATTGACGACGAGGCGGAACGACATGTCGTGCCGCCGGCGCAAGAATGTCTCGAACGTCGCGCGCGGCATGTTGCAGTCGGCGAACACCCAGCGCGCCTCTCGCGCGAGCGGCCACGCCCGGTCGATCACCTCATCGAGATGCGTGTCGAGCACGGACATGTCGGCGAGACCGATGACGAGATCGCCGTCGGGGTCGAGCACCGCCACGTACTCGGCGGTGCGGGCCTCCGGGGACACGACCAGGGCCGTGGGGTCGATGCCGAGGCGGACCATCTCGGCGAAGAAGCCGCGCCCGGGTTCGTCGGCGCCGAGCGCCGAGGCCAGCGCCACCTTGAGGCCGAGATCGGCCAGCGTGACCGCCACGTTGTGGGCCACGCCGCCGAAGCTCGTGAGCGCCGTCGCCGGGTTCGACGTGCCCAGCCGCGGCGGGTCGCTCACACGGTATTTGCGGTCGAGCGTCGCACCACCGATGCAGACGACGTCAAAGCGCATGTTATTCGAGCGTCCCGATTGCCGCCTCGACCGCCGCGACGACGGCGTTCGAGCGCACGAGGTCGAGGGCCTGCGCCATCTCGGTCGCGTACCAGCGGTCGCCATCGAGCGCGGGCGGGATCACGGCGCGGATGGCGTCGAGCGCGGCCTGCGTGCCCTTGCCGAGCGGATGGTCCTTGGCGATGTCGGCAACGAGGGTCAGCGCCTGCGCGGCCATCAACAGTTCGCCGGCAACGATCTGTTCGGTGTTCTCCACGATTGCGCGCGCCTTGCGGCCGCACCAGGCCGAGTTCGAGACGTGGTCCTCCGCGTTCGACTTGCCCGGGATCGAGTCGACCGAGCCCGGCGTCGCGAGGTGGCGGTTCTCCATGACGAGCGCCGACATCGAGCACTGCACGGTGGCGAAGCCGGTGTTGAGGCCCTTCTTGCCGGCGAGCAGATTGCGCGGCAGGCCGTAGCTCATGGTCGGGTCGATCAGTCGCGCGAGACGGCGCTCCGAGATCGAGCTAAGATCGGCGATCGCGATGCCGAGTATGTCGAGCACCTGCGCCATGTACTGGCCGTGGAAGTGGCCGCCCGAGATCGAGACGTAGCCGCCCGTGCCGTCGTCGAAGATCAGCGGATTGTCGGTCGCCGAATTGATCTCCGTCGTCGTCACGCGCTCGACGTATTCAAGCGCTTCGCGCGCCGGCCCGTGCACCTGCGGCGCGCAGCGCAGCGAATAGACGTCCTGCACGCGCGGTGGCGGCGCCTTGCCGGGCGCGCGGCTCTCTTCCGGAAAGGCGGTGAGGCGGGCCGCTTCCGAACAGCGCTTCGTGCCGGCGGTGAGGCGCAGGAGGTTGCGCGCGACGGCGCCTTGCCCCGGATGCGGCCGGGCGGCGTGCACGCGCGGGTCGAACGCGGCGAGTTCCCCGCGCATCGCTTCGAGGGAGAGCGCGAGCGCCACGTCCGCGGCCTTGACGAGGCGCTTTGCATCTTCGAGGGCGAGCACGCCGAAGGCCAGCGACACGGTCGAGCCGTTGATGAGGGCGGAGGCGTCCTTGGCGCCGAGATCGAAGCTCGGCGAAAGGCCTGCTTTCGCGAGCGCGTCGCGCGCGGGGAGGCGCTTGCCCTTGTAGATCATCTCGGCTTCGGGAAAGCCGCACACCGCGCCCGCCATATGCGCGAGCGGCGCGAGGTCGCCGGACGCGCCGACCGAGCCTTTGCGCGGGATCACCGGATGGAGGCCCTTGTTGAGACAATCGAGCAAGCGCTCGACGAGCGCGACCTGTGGGCCGGAGTAGTTCGATGCAAAGGCGTTTGCGCGCAAGAGCATGGTCGCGCGCGTGACGTCCTCGGCCATGGGTTCGCCGACGCCGGTCGCGTGCGCGTAGATGGTCTTTGCCTGGTACGGCACCATGTCGGCCATCAGCACGCGCTGGTCCTTGAACAGCCCGACGCCGGTGTTGAAGCCGTACATCAGCGGCGTGTCGTCCGACATCCAGTTGGCATCGATGTAGGCGCGCGTGGCCGCGATCCGCTCGCGCGCCTCAGGCGCGAGCGCCGCCTTCTCGAAGCGTCCGTTCGGACCGGGGCGGGCGACGCGGACGACGTGATGGGCCTTGAGCTTTCGCCCGTCGATGCGAACGGTCATCCGGTGTCCCCCAGAGCAAGCACGGCGTCGCGCATGGTCAACGCGGCCGCCTCCATGTCGGCTGGCGCGCAGGCCTCGGCCGGGTTGTGACTGATGCCGCCCGCGCAGCGCACGAACAGCATGGCAAGCGGAAGACGCTCGCGGAAGGCCATGGCGTCGTGGCCGGCGCCGGAGGGCAGGCAGAAGACATCGTGCCCGCGCTGTGCCAGGGCCTCTGCGAGCGCCTGCTGCAAGTGCGGGTCGCAGGGCGCGGCCGGCGCGTCATAGGGCATGTCAAGGGCGGCCGCGACACCGCGCCTCCTGGCGATTGCGGCGAATGCCTCCGCGAGATCGCTCAGCGCCGCCTTGCGCATCGCATCTTCCGGCGCGCGCAGGTCGAGCGAGAAGGTCGCCGCGCCCGGGACGATGTTGACCGCCCCGCCGCCGGCGACCTCGATCCGCCCGACCGTGCCGACGAGCCCCGGTGTCGCGCGCGCCCGGGCTTCGACGGCGAGCACCATTTCGGCTGCCGCGGCGAGCGCGTCGCGGCGCATTGCCATGGGCAAGGTGCCGGCATGGCCGGCCTCGCCGGTGACGGTGACGCGCCGGCGGCTCGCCCCCGCGATCGCGGTGACGATGCCGAGCGCGCGGCCTTCGGCTTCGAGGACCGGCCCCTGCTCGATGTGCACCTCGACATAGCCACGCGTCATGGCCGGATCGAGCGTATCGCCCGCGCGCCAGCCCGGCGTCACGCCGAAGGCCTGTAGCGCCGCGCGCCGCGTCACGCCGTCGCGATCGCGCTCGTCGAGCCAGGTCGGGTCGTAGCGCCCGGCGAGCGCCCGCGAGCCGGTCAAGGTCGAGGGGAAGCGCACGCCTTCCTCGTCGGCGAAGGCCACGACCTCGAGCGCTGTCCTCGTCTCGCGCGTGGCGTCGGCAACGGCGATGGCAAGGACGACGCCGAGGTTGCCGTCGTAGATGCCGCCGTCGATCACCGTGTCGATGTGCGAGCCGAGGACGAGCGCCTTGCGGTCATGCGGTCCGCGCCGGCCGCGCACATTGCCGAGGCCGTCGCGGCGCACCTCCTCGAGGCCTGCGCCCCGCATCCAGCCGGCGACGCGGTCGGCCGCCTGGGCGTGCGCGGGCCCGAGCGTCAGGCGCGTCATGCGGCCGGGCTCGTCGGTGAAGGCCGCAAGCTCGCGCAGCCGCGCTTCGATCGCCGCGCCGTTAAGGAGGCTCGTCATGCGCGTTCCGCAAACATCGCATCGAGGCGCAGCCGTGCGATGCGCTCGATCTGCCCGAGCGCCTCGGCGAATTCCTGCTCGGCGCCGTGGGCGAGGCGCCGTTCGAACTGAGCGAGAATGTCGCCCTTGCTGCGGCCGCGCACGGCCATGATGAAGACGAAGCCGAAGCGCGCCTTGTAGGCGTCGTTGAGGGCGGTGAAGCGGGCGAGTTCGTCGCTCGTCAGGGCATCGAGCCCCGCGGAGGCCTGCTCGGCGGTGGAGTCGGCGGTCAAGCGCTTTGCCTGGGCGAGCCGCCCGGCCAGGTCGGGATGGGCGTTGATGAGGGCGAGCTTGCGCTCGCGCGAGGCGGCGCGCAGCACGGCAACGAGCGCTGCATGCAGGCCGTCGACGCTATCAGCTAAGCCATCGAGACCATTGTCGAACGCCTGTTCGGCGACCCACGGCGAGTGCTCGAAGACGCCCCCGAAGGTCGCGACGAAGGTCGCCCGGTCCATGGCCGAGGGGCGCAGCATCAACTGCCCCGGTAGGTCGAGTACGACCACGGCGAGCACAGCAGCGGCACGTGATAGTGCCCGTCGGTCTCGGCCATGGTGAAGCGGATCGGCACGGCGTCGAGGAAGGGCGGGTCGGCAAGCGCGGCGCCCTTGGCCTTGAAGTAGGCGCCGATGTGGAAGACGAGCTGGTAGGTGCCGGGCTTGAAGGTGTCGCCGACCATCAGGGGCGAATCGGTGCGCCCGTCGGCGTTCGTCGTCGTGCGCACCTCAAGGCGCAGGACGCCGTCGCCGCCGAGGCTGTAAAGCTCGATCTCGACGCCCGCCGCCGGCCCCCCGTGCACCTGGTCGAGCACATGCGTCGTCAGCCGGCCCATGCGCCGTCTCCCTCGTGGTCCGCCCCTACCTGCGACAGGTTCCGCGGGTTTTCAAACGGATTTTGCCGCGCCATGCTCGCGCGACTCAACTGGCGCTGGAGCCTGACACGTGGCCGATCTTCTTTCGAACCCGATCCTGCTTGAATGGGGCAGTTTGCTGCTGCGCTGGGTGCACGTCATCGCCGGCATCGCGTGGATCGGCTCGTCCTTCTACTTCATCGCGCTCGATCTCGCGCTGCGCAAGGCCGACGGGCTGCCGCAGGGCGTGGCGGGGGAGACCTGGCAGGTGCACGGCGGCGGCTTCTACCGCATGCAGAAATACACCGTCGCCCCGCCCGAACTGCCGAAGGAACTCACCTGGTTCAAGTGGGAGGCCTACACCACCTGGATCACCGGCTTCGCCCTGCTCGTCTGGATCTATTATCTCCAGGCCGACATCTATCTGATCGACCCGGCGGTGCGCGCGATGCCCGCCTGGCTCGCGGCAACGATCGGCATCGGCTCGCTGATCGTCGGCTGGGTCGTCTACGACCAGCTGTGCAAGTCCCCGCTCGGCAAGAACGATCTCGCGCTCGGCCTCGTCGGCTTCGTGCTCCTGTGCGCGGCGGCCTGGGGCTACCAGCAGGTGTTCGGCGCGCGCGCCGCCTTCATCCACACCGGGGCGCTGATCGGCACGCTGATGGTCGCCTCGGTCGCGCACACCATCATTCCGAACCAGCGCCGCGTGGTCGCTGACCTGATCGCCGGCCGCACGCCCGACCCCGCGCTCGGCAAGGCGGCAAAGCAGCGCTCGATGCACAACAACTATCTGACGCTGCCGGTCGTCTTCCTGATGCTGGGCATCCACTACCCGCTCGCCTACTCCTCGACCTTTGCGTGGGCGATCGTCGGCCTCGTCATCGTCGCCGGCGCGGTCGTCCGGCACTTCTTCAATTCGGGCCATGCCGGCAAGGGCCATCCGTGGTGGACCTGGGGCGCGGCGGCGGCCTGCCTCGCCCTCGCCGCGTGGATCTCGGTCGCAACCCCGCGCGTCGGGGCGACGCCGGCCGCGCAATCCCAGGAGCGCGCCGACCCGGACGAGCACCGCAACCCGCGCTTCCTCGCCGCCGTCGAGGTCGTGCAGATGCGCTGCGCCATGTGCCACGCCGAGGTGCCGGTGTGGGCGACCTACGCCGCCCCGGCCGGCGGCGTGCGCCTCGACACGGCGGAGGACATCGCCCGGCGGCGCAAGCAGATCGCCGTCCAGTCGGTGCTCACCTACGCCATGCCGCCGAACAACATCACCGGCATGACGCTCGACGAGCGCCAGGTGCTCGCGGCGTGGCTGGAGCGAAGGTGAGGGGGCGGCGCCGTCAGACGCATGACCTGCCGGGGCTTCACGGCGATCGTCGCATTCGACGGGAGGACGACATCTTCGACGGCGCATCGCCGGCATCGATGACGTCGTCGGGGTTCACCGCGCGGCGGCGGTCATCCCGTGCGCGCTGCAGCACGGCGTGATGCGGCGCAGACACGGGATCGCCTCTCGCACCCCATCCCGCCCGGTCCCGGACCAGCGGCGCACCGTTGCACGGCTCGCGCCGCATCCGGGACGACACCCAACGTCATCACCAACCGCCCCACCGTCGCAGCACCTCCGCTGTCATCCCGTGCGCATTGCGGCATGAATTACGGGAATTACGGTGACATGATATCAATTGCAAACAGTGAGCCGCGCACGGACGAATGCTCTCGAATTCATGCAATTGATATCATGTCACCGTAATTGCGTAATTGCGTAATTCCGCATCGTTTCACTCTGCGCCGCATCCGGGACGACAGCCGGGCTCCCTCTTTCCGTCGGCAAGGCGCCGGAGAGGGCCTCGTCCATCGTCATCGCGACCGCGCGGCGAAGTCGCGGCGGGACGCGATCCAGGCTTGGAGATGACTGGATCGCCACGTCGGGCTTCGCCCTCCTCGCGAAGACGGCGCGATTGAACTGGGCCGAAACACGCTCTGGGCGCGCGCCGCGTTCGCGGCCGAGGCCGCGGGCAAGAGCCGCAACCCGTTCGGCGAAGGCGTTGCGGAGGGCGGTCGACAAGGCGGCGTCAGCGGCGGCGCGATGTCTTGTCGTGTCTCGGTTTGATCTTGGCTTATGGCTGGGGAGAGACACGAGAAAGCATGTCGGCTTTTCGGATCAAACCGCCGGAAACCGGACTCTGGAGCGGATAGCGATATCCGCTCCAAGCTCCTGCTTTGCAACGGCAGGGGATGACACAGGCGGAGCGCCGGAGGAATATCGACAATTGATATCATGTCACCGTAATTCCAAGCTCCCTGCTTTGCAACGGCGGGGGATGACACAGGCGGGGCCGGAGGAATATCGACAATTGATATCATGTCACCGTAATTGCATGTCACCGTAATTGCGTAATTGAATGTGTCCGCCCCGCCGTCAGGCGGTCACGCGCTCCGTCGGCCGCGTCGTGCTTTCGATCCGGCCGTCCCGGAGACTGATCATTCGGTCGAAACGGTCGAAGATCTTTTCGTCGTGAGTCACGACCAGCACCGCCGCCGATTGTTCGATCGCCACCTGTCGAAGCAGGTCCATGACGACGCGCGCGCGCTCGCTGTCTAGCGCCGCGGTCGGTTCATCCGCGAGGATGATGCGCGGTTCGTTGGCCAGCGCCCGTGCTATCGCCACCCGCTGCGCCTCGCCACCCGAGAGTTCAGAAGGCATGGCGGTCGCGCGTCGATCGACCTGAAGATAAGATAACAGATTACGTGCCTTTTCGCGCGCAACCCGGATGTCCCGCCCGGCGAGGGTGATGGCGAGGGCGACATTGTCGGTGGCATCGAGGAACGGCAGGAGATTGTGAAACTGGAAGATGAATCCGATCCGTTCGCGCCGCAGCTGACGCAGGTCGCGCACACGGTAGCCGGCGTCCCAGATCGTCTCACCAGCCAGGGACAGCCGCCCTGAATCGGGCTCCGCGATACAGGCCACGACGTTCAGCAGCGTCGATTTCCCGCTCCCGGACGGCCCGCGAATACCGACGACCTCACCGGGCGTGACCGCCATCGACACGCCGTCCAGCGCCTTCACCTGGTTATCGCCGCCGCCGAAGCACTTGCTGACATCTACCACATCGACCATCGGAACGTTCATGGTCACCCACCCAATGCTTTTTGTGGGTCGATGCGTAACGCCGCGCGGATCGAGATGAGGCTGCCGAGAATACATATGACGCCGATGATCAAGCCCATAATCGCTACTTCGACAGGACCAAGATCGACAGTCCGGGGGAAGAACCGGCGAACCGAAAGGATGATCGCAAGACCGGACACAAAGCCAACCGAACCGAGCAGCAGCGCCTGTTGCAGCACGAGGCCGACGATCCGGCTGTCCGGCGCGCCGATTAGCTTCAGCGTGGCGATCTCCTTCAGCTTGTCCATCGTCATCGTGTAGATAATCAGGGCGATGATGACGGCCGAGACGAAAAGCAGAACGACCGTGAACATCCCCAGTTGAACGCGGGCACGATTGACGACGGATCGTGTCAGAAGGTCCGATTGTTCAGCGTCGGTGAGCGCGGACAGGTGTTTCCAGCGCCGGATCGACCCGGCAACCACATCGGGCGACGCGCTTGGGCTCAGGCGCGCGACAACCGCATTGATCGTGTCGGTCGAAGCGCCGGCTGCGCCTGCGGCAAGGCTCCGGCGCGCGGCGGTCGGCGCAAGCTTGAACTGCAACAATTGGCTGTCGCGCAGGGTTATGAAAACAAGCGGATCTCCGCTGGACGCCACAAGCCCGCGTGTCAATCCGACGACACGATAGCGGTCACGCCCCATCTCGACGACAGCGCCAAGATGCAGGTCCGCGCGCATGTCGGCAATCAATTCGAAACGCGCTCCGCTGAGCGCTTGCCCTTGGACGATCTCCACAGGGCCGCCAGGCCGGCCAGGTTCAAACCCGATGACTTGAACCCGCCGGATGCCGGTCGAGGCCTTTGCCTCGACGGTCTGCAAGGTAATCGAGCCTGCGGCGGCGACGCCTGGAACGCGCGCGACGATCTCCCGCACATCGCCCGGCATGCGTGACGCTTCGGCGAAGGGGCCATTTGTTCCCGCTTCGACAACCCACAGATCAGCCTTGAGGCTGCGAGAGAGAGCGAGCGCTTCGGCCACCACCCCCTGGTAGATGCCGACCATTGCCAGCGCGACAGCCATCAACAGGCCGAGGCCGACGCAGGTGAGCAGAAAACGTCCAAGCTTATGCCGGATGTCGGCGAGCGCGAGGTTCATCGCCACAACCTCAAGGCGCCGCGCGGGCAGGACGCCCGACGGCAAACTGCGCGGCGCTGCTGATAATGAAGGCACCGCCATTCTGCGGCGGCTCGGTGACTGCCAGGCGCCCATCGCTGGTGCGTGCGGCGACGGTCATTCGCCGCTGGGCCAGGCGCCCGTCTTCGAGGGTCCAGAAAGTCGCCTCGCCGCGATCGAATCCCGAGGTTGCCGTTTCGGGAACAAGATATGCCACGGTCAGGCGGGACACCTCGATCAGTGCTTCGATCTGCTCTCCGAGAAAAAGCTCCTGCGGGCAGTCTCGGCAGACGATATACACCCGGCGTTCTTCCGTGACGCGATCGCTTTCGAGACCGATCCGGACGATCTCGCCCCGGTAGCGCTCTCCTGGACGGCTGCGGAGCGTCAATTGCGCTACCTGACCGATACGAAGCGCGCCCGCCCGTCCCTCGTCGACATGGACGAGCGCCCAGATCGTTTCGGGGCTCACTAGCGTGAAGATATCCGCCCCGGCGGTCAGTGCCGACCCCGGTTCTCTCAAACGTGCAACGACGCGGGCGGCGAAAGGTGCCTTCAGGACATGCTTTTCGAGCGTCACTCGTTCCGTCAGCAGATTGGCTTCGGCCTCCGCGAGCGCGGCGCGGGCCACCGCGAGATCGGCCTGGTTGACCGTCATGTCCGCAATGGCCGTCGCGAGTTCCGTCTCCGCCGCTTCGGCGGCCTCGGCGCTTCCTGCGCCGCGAGAAGCCAACTCCCGCCGTCGTTGCGCCGTGCTCTGTTTCTGCGCCAGCAACGCGGTCAGCCGCTCCGTTTGCGCCTGAACCCGCGACACTGCCGCTTCCGCCGATCGTTGCGCGGCTTGTGCCCGAGCAACCCGTGCCGATTGGGTAGCCGTGTCTAGTCGGGCCAGGGTGCCGCCGGGCGGTACGAGATCGCCATGGTCCGCGGCGACCTCGAGAAGCGTCCCGGCGACCTCGAAACCGATCCGCGAGAGAACCCGCGCTTCGACCGTCCCCAAGCCGAACACCGTGATCGGAACGTCGCGCTCAACGGCAGCCACGGTCACAGGCAAGGGTCGTTGCGTCGCAAACCACCATGCGACGGCGGCGCCGATCACAACCATGGCAAGAAGGCCCAGGATGCGCACGCGTTTCATCAATGATCCCTGTTCTGTTCCACGTTTGACCTCGGATCGCGGGGCAATGCTATCGGTGCTTTTGCGCCAGTGTTCGTTTGCGGCGACGATGACGGTTCAGCCGCAGGCGGTAAACATAGATTTATCACGGATTGCCGGCAGCAGGTTCCGATCCTCGGCATAGAGCACGAAGAGCAGGCGGTAGAGCAGGAAGAGCGCGCCCTGCCGCATCCGGGACGACAGCCGGGCTCCCTCTTTCCGTCGGCAAGGCGCCGGAGAGGGCCTCGTCCATCGTCATCGCGACCGCGCGGCGAAGCCGCGGCGGGACGCGATCCAGGCTTGGAGATGACTGGATCGCCACGTCGGGCTTCGCCCTCCTCGCGAAGACGGCGCGATTGAACTGGGCCGAAACACGCTCTGGGCGCGCGCCGCGTTCGCGGCCGAGGCCGCGGGCCAGAGCCGCAACCCGTTCGGCGAAGAGGCGTTGCGGGCGGCGGTCGACAAGGCGGCGTCAGCGGCGGCGCGATGTCGTGTCGTGTCTCGGTTTGATCTTGGCTTATGGCTGGGGAGAGACACGAGAAAGCATGTCGGCTTTTCGGATCAAACCGCCGGAAACCGAACTCTGGAGCGGATAGCGATATCCGCTCCAAGCTCCTGCTTTGCAACGGCGGGGGATGACACAGGCGGGGCCGGAGGAATATCGACAATTGATATCATGTCACCGTAATTCGTAATTGCATGTCACCGTAATTGCCTACTTGAGGATTAGACAGCCGCTCCCCACATCCCAACTCTCAACGAGGAGGTTCCTATGACCCTCTCTTTGAAGGACCCGTAAAGCCCCAGAATGCAAGGGGCTTCTCGGCCCACGGGCAATCCGACCAGATAGGGGTCGAAAGGGCGTAAGGGCTTCGGCCCCGAGTAAATCGCGGCAACGTAAGGATCACGGTGTCGGCTTCGCCGACCGACGTGGGTGCAGCAGGTTTCCTATCCGATTTGACGCGCACCGACCCCGCCCCTTGAGGCGGGGTCATCGTTTCGGTGAGCGACGTGCCTATATCGGGTCGCCTTCGATACGACTTTGGCACCGACCGTGTGCTCTGGACTCTCAGCGCTTTCTCGGTGCAGAAGTCAGCTCCGTAATGTCCGCTGCGGCGCGCAAACCACCCCCTCTCCCCCTCCCATTTACACTGCCGCGGTTTTCCGTTAGAGGCCGCTTGCTCGCTCTCCACCCCTGGAGGGATGCGGGCCCCGGGGCCGCGGGAAGCGGCCTTTTTTCGTCGAGGAAGAAGCCATGAGCGTCGCAAAGGACCTCACGGCGACGAAGCGCACGCGGGCGGGCAAGGGGGCCGCGCGTGCCGAACGTCGTCAGAACCGTGTTCCCGCCGTCATCTATGGCGGCAATGAGCCCCCGCTGCCGATCGCGCTCGACTACGCGACCGTCAACCAGCGCATCTATGCCGGCCATTTCCTGTCGACCGTGGTCGAGATCGACGTGGAGGGCACCAAGATCCGCGCCATCCCGCGCGACTATCAGCTCGACGTCGTCACCGACCGTCCGGTGCATGTCGACTTCCTGCGCATCACCGCGGGCGTGAAGATCCGCGTCGACGTGCCGGTGCACTTCAAGAACCGCGAATTGTCGCCGGGCCTGAAGGCGGGCGGCGTCATCAACATCATCCATCACGCGATCGAGGTGATGTGCCCGCCGGACGAGATTCCGGCCGAGATCATGGTCGATCTCGCGGGCAAGGCGATCGGCGATTCCATCCACATCTCGGAACTGACCCTGCCGCCCGGCATCAAGCCGACGAACCGCACCGACTTCACGGTGTGCTCGATCGCGCCGCCGACGAAGGAAGCAGCGCCCGCCGCCGCGACGGCCGAGGCCGCCGCCGGCGCGACGCCTGCGGCCGCGGAAGGCGAGAAGGCCGAGAAGAAGGCCTGATCCGGCACGGATCGGGACGCCGCCATGCGCCTCCTGGTCGGGCTCGGCAATCCGGGCCGGGGCTACGAGAAGAACCGGCACAATGTCGGGTTCATGGCGGTCGAGGCCATTCACCGGCGCCACGGCTTTCCGCCGTGGCGGTCGCGGTTCCAGGGCCGCGCCGCGGAAGGCACGATCGCGGGCGCGCGCGTCCTCCTGCTCGCGCCGCAGACCTACATGAACGAGAGCGGCCGCGCGGTCGGCGAGGCCTTGCGCTTTTACAAAGTGCTGCTCGACGACCTCGTCGTCTTCCACGACGAGCTCGATCTCGCCCCGGCCAAGCTCCGGGTGAAGACCGGCGGCGGCAATGCCGGCCACAATGGCTTGCGCTCGATCACCGCGCAATGCGGCAACGACTATCGGCGCGTGCGCCTGGGCATCGGCCATCCGGGCGACAAGGCGCTCGTGCACGCCTATGTGCTGAGCGATTTCGGCAAGGACGAGTGGCCGTGGGTCGAGGCTCTGTGCGAGGCCTGCGCCGAGTTCGCCGCGACCCTCGTCGAGGGCCGCGACGAGCGCTTCCAGTCGGACGTCGCCCTGCGCATGCAGGGCCGCGGCTTCGGCGAGGCCAAGCCGGTCGGCGAGGGGTAAACCGTGGTGTCGTCCGCAGGGCCTGATCGCGCCGCGGCCGTGCCCGTCGAGGTCGCGGCGGGCGCCCATGACCGCCGCACCTAGCCTGATGCGACCGATGTGGCGTTGATCGCCGGCGACCGGCCGGATTTGACGTGCGCTGTGATGGAGCGTGTGCCGTTTGATGTCGGCGTCGTGTTCAAGCTTGAAAACGCGGCCGACATTCAGTTTGTCGAAAGCCGTTTTCGTGTCGAACAGACCCGTCCGTCCTCTCGTTCACGACCGTCCATCCCCCCGGCAGCGGCCGATCGGCGCTTGACACGGCGACGCAGAACCACGATTTCGGCGCCGGTCATCACTCCTCCTCGAAAGGACGGTCGCTGACGGCGGTGTCGCGCGGGGCGTGCGGCGATTTGCCAGTGACGCGTTGAATTCGGAACCAGCATGGGCTTCAAGATGGGCATCGTCGGCCTGCCGAATGTCGGCAAGTCGACGCTCTTCAATGCGCTGACCCAGACGGCGGCGGCGCAAGCGGCGAACTACCCCTTCTGCACGATCGAGCCGAATGTCGGCGACGTCGCCGTGCCGGACGAGCGCCTCGAAACGCTCGCACGGATCGCCAAGAGCGCCCAGATTGTGCCGACGCGCCTGACGTTCGTCGACATCGCCGGCCTCGTGCGGGGCGCCTCGAAAGGGGAGGGCCTCGGCAATCAATTCCTGGCCAATATCCGCGAGGTCGACGCGATTGCGCATGTCGTGCGCTGCTTCGAGGACGGCGACGTCACCCATGTCGAAGGCAGGATTGATCCGATCGCCGACATTGAGACCATCGAGACCGAATTGATGCTCGCCGATCTCGACAGCCTGGAAAAGCGCGTCGCCGGGCTCGAGAAGCGGGCGCGCGGTGGCGACAAGGAGGCGAAGGAGATGCTCGTTCTCGTCGAGCGCGCTCTTGGCCTCCTGCGCGAGGGCAAGCCGGCGCGTCTTGCGGAGGTTGCCGCCGAAGAACGCAAGACGTTCGACATGTTGCAGCTTCTCACTGCCAAACCCGTTCTCTACGTGTGCAATGTCGAGGAGGCATCTGCCGATAAAGGCAACCGATTTTCAGAACAGGTGTTCGCGCGCGCCGCCGAGGAGGGAGCGCAAGCGGTCGTCGTGTCGGCCAAGATCGAGAGCGAGATCGCGGTGATGGCGCCAGCCGATCAGGCGGACTTCCTGGCTGCCGTCGGGCTCGCCGAGCCCGGCCTCAACCGGGTCATCCGTGCCGGTTACGCGCTCCTTGGTCTCATCACCTATTTCACGGCCGGGCCGAAGGAAGCGCGCGCCTGGACTGTGACGAAGGGCACGCGCGCGCCGCAAGCGGCCGGTGTCATCCATACCGACTTCGAGAAGGGCTTCATCCGCGCGGAGACCATCGCCTATGACGACTATGTACGTCTGAATGGGGAAGCCGGCGCGCGCGACGAAGGCAAACTCCGTCTCGAGGGCAAGGACTACGTCGTCGTTGACGGCGATGTGCTCCACTTCCGCTTCGCGACCTAGTGTAATGCGGGCTCGGCGCGCGATGCAGCGTGCCGTTCCAAAACGCTGTCGCTGCAAGCGGATCATCTCGGCGTTGCGGCCATCCTCATCCTCCGCTGCCGGGGCTCCGTTGCCGGGGCTTGCGCTCTGTGGCTGGATGCCGAAGATGCGCGGTACCGTGTTGCACCACCACGATGGGTTGAATGCTCTACTTCGAAGATTTTGCGCCGGGCGCCGTTGCGACGCACGGGCCACTGACCGTCACCGCCGAGGACATCATTGCTTTTGCTGAGGAGTTCGATCCACAGCCCTTTCACGTCGACGCCAGGGCGGCGGAAAACACTCTTCTTGAAGGGCTGGCCGCGTCCGGGTGGCACACCTGCTCTCTCATGATGCGCTTGATTGCGGAGGGTTTCCTGCTGTCGTCGGCATCGATGGGGTCGCCGGGCATCGAAGAGGTGAAGTGGTTGAAGCCGGTGCGTCCGAATGATCGTCTCACGCTCACACGAACGGTTGTCGAATCCCGGCCGTCGAAATCGCGGCCGGATATGGGCCTCGTGAAGTTCGCTTTCGTTCTGACCAATCAGGCCGGCGAGCGCGTCGCGACCATGGACAATCTCATCATGTTCGGGCGCAGGCCGACGGCTGTGATCGGAGCTGTGTGATGGCGTGGTTCGAAGACGTCCGGATCGGGGAAACCATCGAGCTTGGCACCTATGCGTTCACCGACGAAAACATCATTGCTTTCGCGCGACGTTTCGATCCTCAGCCTTTTCACATGGATCGCGCTGCGGCTAAGAAGAGCCATTTCGGCGATCTGTGCGCCTCGGGGTGGCACACGGCTGCCGCTTGGATGAAATTGCGCGTCGCGCAGCTGAAGGTACGCGAGGCTGATCGCGGCATCAACGAACCCCTCGAGGCGTTCGGTCCGTCGCCCGGTTTCCAAGACCTGAAGTGGTTACGTCCGGTCTATGCGGGCGACGTCGTCCGTTATACGACTCGGGTTACCGAAAAGCGCGAGCTGCGGTCCCGGCCGAAATGGGGCATGGTGACGAGCCGCAATGAGGGGTTCAATCAAAAGGGAGAACTCGTCTTCGCCTTCACTGGGCACGTTTTCGTGCGCAAGCGCTTGTCTGACTGAGACAGCCTCCTGCATTGGTAAGCATTTCATCGCCACAGCGCCGGGGATCGTGCCGAAATGGGGGCAGAGGGAGGCAAAGCGCTCTTTCCCATCGTCACCTGGGGCGTTCGCGGCCTGTAGCGTTCGCGGCCTTGAGCCCGTCACGATCTAAAGGTAGAAATTAGATGTTCGAATTCTGGCCGGACTACGGGCCGTTTCGTCTGGTCGTCTCGCTGGAGGCGATCTTCGGCGCACGCACCTCGACCTC
Organism: Pseudomonadota bacterium; assembly: GCA_041694995.1. GTDB lineage: Bacteria > Pseudomonadota > Alphaproteobacteria > Rhizobiales > UBA4765 > Raskinella. Next base: position 21,412 of record JBGFRS010000011.1, read on the forward strand.
CCCATGACTTCGACCACCCCGCTTCCGCACGTTCGCGTGTGGTGGCACTACCAGAGATGCGTGTTAAAGGAACGATTCATGCGCACCGGAACCGTGAAGTGGTTCAACACCCAAAAGGGCTACGGCTTCATCCAACCGACGGGCGGCGGCCCGGACGTGTTCGTCCATATCTCCGCCGTCGAGCGGGCGGGAATTCCACCTCTCGTCGAAAACCAGCCGATTGGCTTTGAGCTCGTAACGGATCGCCGCACGGGCAAGACCTCTGCGGGCAATCTTGTCCTCGTCGACAAGGCCTGACCGGGCAAACATGATTGCAAAAACGGGGCCGGCAACGGCCCCGTTTTCGTTACGCCGGCACGCGTACGGTCGCGCGCAGTCCGCCCATCGGGGATGTTTCGAGAGTGATGTCGCCACCGTGGCTCGTCGCAATGTCGCGGGCGATCGCAAGGCCGAGCCCGGTTCCGCCCTCGTCCTGATTGCGCGCACCATCCAGACGATAGAAGGGCCGGAACACATCCTCTCGCTTGTCCAACGGAATGCCCGGACCATCATCGTCGACGACCACTGTGAGGTACCCGTCGGCGTGGATGCCGGTGATGGCGATCTTGTCGCCAAATCGGCCTGCATTTGCCACGAGATTGGTCAAGCAGCGCTTGAACGCTTGCGGGCGAACCACAACGACGGAATCGCCGGTGAAGGTCACGGTGGTACAGTGACCCAAGCGCTCGGCGTCTTGTTTGAGCGTGTCGAGAAATGCCGCCATGTCCGTTGGCGCCGGAACCTCGCCTGAGTCACCGCGGGCGAAAGCAAGATAGGCTTCGAGCATCCGCTGCATTTCTTCAATGTCGCGCTGCAGCTCGTCCACCTCTGGACCCTCGCCGAGAAGCGCGACCTGCAGCTTGAAGCGCGTCAGGATGGTGCGCAGATCGTGACTGACGCCGTTGAGCATCGTGGTACGTTGCTCCATTTGTCGCTCGATGCGTCGGCGCATCTGCAGGAACGCAGCTGCGGCAGCTCTGACTTCACGCGCCCCGCGCGGTTTGAAACCGACAACGTCGCGGCCTTTGCCGAATTCTTCGGCAGCGAAGGCAAGTTGCTGAATGGGTCGGATCTGGTTGCGCAGAAACAGAATGGCCACGACGAGCAGGACGCTCGACGTTCCGAGCATCCAAAGAATGAAGATATGGCTATTCGAGGCGTAGGCCTGATTGCGGATGGCGAAAATGCGCATCACGGCATCGTCGAGCTGTATGCGCACCTCGATCACCGCCGATCGTCCGACGGTGTCGATCCAGAACGGCCGACGCACCTGGCGCTCGATCTCCTTCGAGAGGGCAGAATCCAAGATCGAGAAGAATGGTCGCGGGCCTTGTCGCGGCAATGGTCCCGGCGGCAGGATTTCGACCTGCATGTTCAAGGTTTCTCGAGCGATCCTTGAGAGCGTGGCCGTGTCGCGGTCCTGCGGATAGGCGCGATACACCTCCACCAGCGCGGCGATGTTGGCAGTCACCATCGCAGAAAGCCGATTGGTGACGGTTTGCCAGTGCCTTTCCATGAAGACGAAGGCAACCACGGATTGGAGGATCACCATCGGCATGATGATGATGAGGAGGGAGCGTCCGTAGAGTCCTTTGGGAGCAATGCGATAAAGGAAATGCGTGAACTTGCGCCACCATAACACCTTACTCAACTGCTCGCGCGGTATGGCGAACAGCGGACCAAGCCGAGGGCGAGCCCAATCATAGGTGCGTCGCGTCGCATCAAGCAGCCCCCGCGCCGACGCGCCGATGGCGTCGAATGCGCGTCGCCGTGGTGCGGGCTCGCTGACAGGTGTCATTGTACGACGAGCCTATAACCGATCCCGCGCACGGTTTGCAGGAAGGCGGGATTTCCCGGATCGCGTTCGATCTTGCGGCGCAGGCGGTTGATCTGGACATCGACAGCGCGCTCGGACGTATCGCCTTCGGTGCCAACGAGATCGAAGCGCGACACAGTTTCCCCCGCGCGCTCCGCCAAGGCACGCAGGAGGTCACGCTCCCGCTCGGTCAGCCGGACCGTATCTTCGCCCTGACGGAGTTCCGCGCGGTCCAAAAAGAAGACGAATGGTCCAAAACGAACCATCTCTGGCCGGGTTGTGGACGGTGGCGGCGCATTGCGTTTGAGGATATTCGTGATGCGCAGGAGCAGTTCGCGCGGTTCGAAGGGCTTGGCGAGGTAGTCGTCCGCCCCGAGTTCCAGGCCGCTGATCCTGTCATCAGCATCAGCGCGCGCGGTCAACATCAGCACCGGCACATCGCGGCCGGATTGGCGGAGCAACTCGAGGAACTGAAAACCCGATTCACCCGGCATCATCACATCCAGGATGACGAGGTCGAACACGAGGCCGGTCATGCTCGTGCGTGCCTCACGCGCCGACACTGCAACGGAGATGCGAAATCCACGTTCGGACAGATAACGTCGGAGAAGTTCGCGTATGCGGCGATCGTCGTCGACAATCAGTATATGTGCCGCGTCATCGGTGATTGGGACAATTTCGGCTCGAACAGCGCTCATTCGTCCCCCTTTCTCGTCCTATTGCGACCGGACGCACCGCCATTGATGAGCCGCTCGACGGTAGCGTGGTCATCGGCGTCGATCATCGTGAACAGAAACTGCTCCGCGACTCGACGCTTATCCTCCGATGCCTCCGCCAGCGCCATGCGAATGCGCTGAGACTGCATCTCCGCCAGTTTCAGCGCGAGATCACGGCCTTTCGGCGTCGTCGAAAGCAAACGCTGGCGTCGATCGCGGTTTCCGGGCCGCTGATCAATGAAACCGGCCGAGACAAGGTCGCGCAGCACTCGGGCAAGACTCTGCTTGGTGATGCGCAGGATTTTCAGGAGGTCCGCGACTGGCAACGCCGGATGCCGATTGACGAAATGAAGAACGCGGTGGTGCGCGCGGCCCATGCCTTGCCGCGCCAGCAGTTGATCGGGCGCCGCCACGAAATCGCGATAGGCAAAGAACAGGAGCTCGATCAAAACGACCGTTTCGGGATCGTAGCCGTCGGCGGACGGCCGTTTGCCGTCTATGCGGTCGTTGCCGGGTTCGGAATTTGCGTCAGTATTATTGACATATTTCATGTCGATTGTTACTACCCTCTTCGCTGGCACGAAAGGATCGTGCTCGCAGGGTGCGCCATGGCACATTCTGTCTCCGCGGCAGTGCGCGTCAGAGGCAACCTGTTTAGCGGCGAGACGACCGCGATGCAAAAGCCTCGAGCTCCTCCGACCGGCGAGCAAGGGAGAGAAACATGGCTGCGCAGCCTTTCCATGATCGTGACGGCGTTATTTGGATGGACGGCGCCCTCATCCCTTGGCGTGATGCCAAGGTCCATGTTCTTACCCATGCCATGCACTACGGCTCGGCTGTCTTTGAAGGCGAACGGGCCTATGGGGGCGAGATCTTCAAGTGCACGGAGCACTCGGAACGCCTCAAGGAATCGGCACGGCTTCTCGATTTTGAAATTCCATTCTCGGTTGTGGAGATCGACGTCGCGAAGCGGCTTGTGCTCGCGAAGAACGGCCAGACTGACGCCTATGTGCGCCCCATCGCCTGGCGCGGGTCTGAGATGATGGGGGTTTCGGCTCAAGTGAACACGATCCATCTCGCGATCGCGACCTGGGAGTGGCCGAGCTACTTCGACCCCGCCCAGAAGATGAAAGGCATTCGTCTCGACATCGCGCGCTATCGCCGCCCCGACCCCGCAACGGCGCCGTCGAAATCGAAGGCAGCTGGCCTTTACATGATCTGCACGATTTCCAAGCATGAGGCGGAGCGGAAAGGTTATGCGGATGCACTGATGCTTGACTGGCAGGGCCGTATCGCAGAATGCACGGGCGCCAACGTCTTTTTCATCAAGGACGGCGCGATTCATACGCCACTCGCCGATTGCTTCCTCGACGGCATTACGCGGCGCACGGTGATCGATCTTGCCCGCCGCCGCGGCATGGAGGTCATCGAGCGCCGCATCCTCCCGGAGGAACTCGCATCCTTCAACGAGTGCTTCATCACGGGCACCGCGGCGGAGGTGACGCCGGTGTCCGGGATCGGCCCCTTCACCTACACTCCAGGCAACATGTCGAAGGTGCTGATGGAGGACTATGCCGTGGAGGTGCAGCCGAAGGCGAAGGCGGCGTAGCTACTCCGCTGCAGCCAGGTGCCGGCCTTCGAGCGCGCGCCGCACCCGCGCGATAGTGGCGCGCAGTTCTTCGATACCTAGCTGGATTGCCGCGCCATCGGTCGAGTCGAGCACACGCTCGGCGGCGCAATTGATGGCGAAGATCACGATGTCGCTGGCTTCGTCCTCGATGCGATCGATTTCGGACAACGATGCCGCGCCGCGCGCGGCTGCAATGAGTTTCGACAGCTGTGCGAGCTTGTCTGGTGCCTTCATCCGGTCCTTCAGGGAACCGATGCTCATGAGACCGGCAAAGGCAGAGCCGAAGATCGAGCCCGCGAACAGCAAGAAGTAGATCCAGTCCGAGTAGCGGTCGAGGAAACCGCGCCTCTCGCCATTCAGATGTGCGACCGCACCACGATGCACCGGGACCGTTGCATCCGCATCAGTGTCTGGTGGTTCGATCAAGGCGGCGATCGGGTTCTCCATGGCAACGAGACGCTGGCGATTCTCAAGCAAGCGCTGGAGCAACTCGTTGATCAGCGACTCGTCGACTTCGGTGCGCGTCATCAGGCGAACGCGCGCCGTGGTGGTTGAGATCGCCTCGGGCGGGCGCGGTTGCGAGCCGCCATAGGCGCCGCGCGGCACCTCGGTCATGTCGAAGCGCGCGGAGCGTCCAGACACCGCCTCGGTGAGTTCGACAGGGAGGAATGTCGGCTCGCCGCGACCTTCGCGCGCGATGTCCGCGATAACATCGCGAATCGCGCTTGCGCCAGGAGCACCGACGACGAGAACGGCCTGCACCTTGCGCTCACGCACCGCAGGGCCGACGTCGTGATAGCCGAGGGGTTTGATGATAACCTTGTCAGGTGAAATGCCGGCTTGTGCCAATATCTCACGTGCCAGCGCCGTGTTCGGTGGGATGCTGCGGGTCACACCAAGGGTCTTGCCTTCCAAGCCGGCAATCGAATCGATGCCCCCGTTGCGGGGGACAACGAGCATGACCGGTTCTCGGCGCAAGACGGCGACAGCCTGCATCTGACTGGCGGGGACAGCGTCCAATCGAACGAGCACGAGATGCGCCGCGCCCCGGCCCATCGCCTCGATCGCGGTTGCGGGATTGTCCACCGCCTGAATCTCGAGGCGAATACCGGCGCCGTCCCGGCGCAACAGTTCCGCGAAGTTCCCGAACAGACGTTGCTCCGCCGTGGCCACATTCGGGATGACGAGCTTCAGGGTGGTTGGCAGATTCCACCAATAAACAACGCCCGTTCCCACGGCGAGTGCCGCGAGGACTGCCGCGATGCCTCCCGAATTCCGCGGCTTCAAGAGCATCTTCGATTCACCATCGCGCCGCGGCTGCGTCGTCACTGTCCTTAGCGGTGACCCAGCTGCGCTCACCGGCGCTCGTTTCCTCGGACTTCCAGAACGGCGCGCGGGTTTTAAGATAGTCCATCAAGAACGCAGCCGCCCGGAAGGCCGCTTCACGATGCGCCGACGCCGTAACGACCAAGACGATGTCGTCTCCGGGACGCATCAGCCCGTAGCGGTGGATCACCAGTGCGTCATGAAGCGGCCAGCGGCGCTTGGCCTCCTCCACGATGCGCTCGATTTCAGCGACGGCCATGTCGGCATAGGTTTCAAGCGTCAGAGCGGCGAGTGCGCGGCCGTCATCATTGTCGCGACAGATGCCGGTAAAGGTCACGATAGCTCCGATATCGGTTCGCCGCCCGCGCAGGCGCGCGACCTCAGCCGCGGCGTCAAAGTCCTCCGTTTGTATCCGTACGGTCATCATCCCTCTGCGGCAGGAACAGCAAGCCTCGAACGTTGCGTCAGTTTCATCCCGACGCAGTCACCCGCCGGTCATCGGCGGAAAGAAGGCGACTTCACGGGCCGCCCGCACGTCGGCACCGGCTGCAGCATGCCGCTGATCGACAGCCGCCCGCACAATACCGTCGTTTTCGAACGCGTAGACGTACTCCTCGCCGCGCGTCTTCAGATGTTGGATCAGGTCGGCTACGGTGACGACGTCCGGCGGCAGCACGATCTCTTCCTCAGGCGTCCCGATCCGTTCTCGAACCCAAGCAAAGTACTTCAATTTGACGGTCACGCCTCGTCCTCCCGAACGAGATGCTTTACGCCGGCGCGCAAATAGTCCCAGCCAGTGTACAGCGTGAGGATTGCCGCGATCCAGAGAAGGCTCAAGCCCGCCAATGTCGCAGCCGGAACGCCGACCAGGCGATCCCCGGCTGGACCGGCGATAAGGAAGCCGACCGCCGTCAGTTGAAGCGTCGTCTTCCACTTGGCGATGCGCGTGACCGGCACCGAGACGCGCAATGTCGCCAGATATTCGCGCAAGCCCGACACAACGATCTCGCGCGAGAGGATGATCACGGCCGCCCACAACGACCATCCCGCGATGGAACCATCGGCCGCCAAGAGCAGGAGGCAGACCCCAACGAGCAGTTTGTCGGCAATCGGGTCGAGCATCTTTCCGATATTGGTCGCCTGATTGTAGTTCCGGGCGACCCAGCCATCGACATAATCGGTAACGGCAGCGGCAACGAAGATCGTGAGCGCGATCCAGCGCGCCGTGTGGTTCGCTGCCGAGAACTCCCAACCCCAGAAAAAACAGGCCACAACGAGCGGTACGGCGAGGCACCGCGCATAGGTTAGCCCGTTGGCAAGATTCCAATGGCTCACGCGGCGGCGGAGCTTGCCGCCGGCCGAGCGGGGAGGCGGAGCGATGTCCGGTCCGGCCGTCATGCCGCCGAGGAAGCATCCGAAAGCGCGTCGGTCAATGCGAATTCGTGCCGGGGTACTCTTCTTCTGCTGCGGTCTCACTATCCGCGCTCGTGAAAAAAGGCCCACACGGTTTTGGCGCTCGTTGCGTTGATGCCTGGCACCTTCAGAAGATCATCCAACGACGCGCGAGACACAGCTTTCGCGGTGCCGAAATGGCGAAGAAGCGCGCGCTTGCGGGCCGGTCCGATACCGTCGATTTCGTCGAGGGGGGTCACCGTCATGGCCTTTGATCGCTTGGCGCGGTGCGAGCCGATTGCAAACCGATGCGCCTCATCGCGCAAACGCTGCACGAAGTAGAGCACGGGGTCGCGGGGCTCGAGCTGGAATGGGTCGCGGCCTAACATGTGAAAACGCTCGCGTCCAGCATCCCGGTCCGGGCCCTTTGACACGGCGAGCAGCATGACGTCGTCGGCAATACCTAGATCGGCGAGGACCTGGTGAGCGGCATCGAGCTGGCCCTTGCCGCCGTCGATGATGACGAGATCAGGCCATTTCGTACCGTTCCCATCACCGCCATCCGCGGGGTCATCGTTTTTTTCTTCCTTGAGAAGACGGTTAAATCGCCGCGAGAACACCTCGCGCATCATTGCGAAATCGTCGCCAGGCGCGATCTCAGCCGAGCGAATGTTCCACTTGCGATACTGAGCCTTCAAGAAACCGTCTGAGCCAGCCACGATCATGGCGCCGAGCGCGTTCGCTCCCATGATATGGGAATTGTCGTACACCTCGACGCGCTGTGGTGCCTCGTCAAGGCCAGCAAGTTGACCAAGCGCGGCGAGCAGCTTGCCTTGCGTGGAGGTCTCGGCGAGGCGGCGGGCCAGCGCCTCGCGTGCATTGGCGAGCGCGTGATCGACCAAATCCTTCTTTTCGCCACGCTTCGGCACCGCGATCTCGATCCGACCCTCCGCCCGAGTCGACAAGGCTTGAGAGAGCAGATCCATGTCGTCGATCTCGTGCGAGAGTAAAACGAGCCTCGGCACAGGCTTGCCGTCGTAGAATTGGCTGATGAATGCGCCGAGGACTTCTCCTGGCCCGAGGGATTTGTCGGCTCGCGGGAAGTAGGGGCGGTTGCCCCAATTCTGATGCGTGCGGAAGAAGAAGACCTGCACGCAGGTTTGGCCGCCGTCCTGATGCACGGCGAAGACGTCGGCTTCACCGACGGATCGCGGGTTGATGCCTTGGCTTGTCGTTACGGCGGAAAAGGCGGCAAGCCGATCACGGTAGACGGCCGCAAGCTCAAAATCGAGCCGCCCGGCGGCGGCTTCCATTTTCGTGGCGAGATCATCACGAACCATCTCGCTCCTGCCGGACAGGAAAGCTTTCGCTTCGGCAGCCAACTTGCCGTAGTCACCAAGCGAGATTTCGCGCGTGCACGGCGCCGAGCATCGCTTGATCTGATAGAGCAGGCAGGGGCGGGTTCGGCTTTCGTAGACTGAGTCCGAACAGGTGCGCAGGAGAAATGCCTTCTGCAGAGCATTGATGGTCCGGCCGACTGCTAGCGCTGAGGCGAAGGGACCGAAATAGTCGCCTTTGCCGGCACGGGCGCCGCGGTGCTTCACGATTGCTGGCGCTTCATGATGCCCGGTGATCAGAATGTAGGGGAACGATTTGTCGTCCCGCATGAGCACGTTGAAGCGAGGGCGCAGCCGTTTGATCAGATTGGCTTCGAGAAGGAGGGCTTCGGTTTCCGTCTCCGTCGTCACGAACTCCATGGTCGCCGTTTCGGCGATCATGCGTGCGATGCGATTGGTGTGACCTTGTCCGCGCGCATAGGCGGCGACACGCTTCTTGAGCGAGCGCGCTTTGCCGACATAGAGAACCTCTCCGGCCGCGTCGAACATGCGATAGACGCCAGGTCTGTCAGGCAAACGTGTTACAGCCTCGGCGATCACGTGGGCACCGCGTGACGTCGGCAATGCTAAACTGATCAGTTCGGGTGGCTCATCCATAGCCGTGAAATGGAACTATCATAGCATCACACGCAAGTAGGGTGCAGGGAAACGGGACCTCCACAGGGTGATTCAAAGAACCGCACCTGACCCTGGCTGACAGTGGCGGCAAATCAGATTCTTTAGGGAGCCACCGGCACAGGAGGTGGCTCGATGGCACGGACACTTTGGGATGCTCTGGGGGCAATCGTGGACCGGCGTGGAAGGAAGGGGCGGCAGCTGGCGCTGCAGGGTGTTCTCGGCATCGCGTTCGAGTATGCCTGCGCCAAAAACGACATCGATCATCGCCTGACCAAGCCGAAGCATCCGTGGACGAACGGGCAAGTCGAACGAATGAACTGGACGCTGCGGATGAGCTGCCGCACGGCTTTGCTTTTGTGGCTGCCAAGATTGTTCATGATGACGATATCGCCAGGCCGAAGCGTGGGCAGCAGCACCTTATCGACATAGATCCGAAAACTGGCGCCATCGATCGGCCCCTCGATGAACCACGGCGCATCGATCCGATCGTGGCGCAATGCCGCCAGGAAGGTCATGGTCCTCCAGCGGCCGTGCGGAACACGGCATCACCCGCCGCTGGGCGCGGCGCGGGACCAGGCCCGCGGCGCCGCAAGACCAGCGCTATGCGTCGGTCTACATCTTCGGTGCCGTCTGCCCGCAGGAGGGCAAGGGCGCGGCCCTGGTCCTGCCGTTGTGCAACACCGCGGCAATGAACCTGCACCTGGCCGAGATCAGCACCATGGTCAGCCCTGGCAAACACGCCGTGCTACTGCTCGATCAGGCCGGCTGGCATCTCTCCGGCGACGTCGCCGTGCCCGACAACATCACCCTGCTGCCGCTGCCGCCCAAATGCCCCGAGCTCAACGTCATGGAGAACATCTGGCAGTTCATGCGCGACAACTGGCTGTCGAACCGGGTCTTCCGCGATCACGAGGACATCGTCGATCACCGCTGCCACGCCTGGAACAAACTCATCGACCAGCCCTGGCGCATCATGTCTATCGGCATCCGAAACTGGGCAAAGGGGTTCTGATCAGTGGGAATTGGTATAAGGTTTGCCTTTGCCCATCCATGCCGGCCTCCATCCCAGCCAGCATGGTGAATCAAAAATCCGCCGATTTGGGAATCCCAAATCGATTCAGGATAAAGTCATCCCGCCTTAGCTAATAGGCGGCATGAGCAGAAACCATAGTATCGAGGATGTCACCGAGGCACGCTGTCGGACCGCACGGCGCATCTCCGTCCGGGCGATAGAAGCTTTCACCTTTCGGCAGCAGGACGCGGGTCTTCAGCCCTGCCTTCTCGCCCGCCTCGAGATCGGTAGTCTGATCCCCCACGATCAGCGAGCGCGACATATCGATGTTGAGCGCTTCACACGCATAGAGCAGCATCCCAGGCTCCGGTTTGCGCCAGGCGTGTCTCTCGGCCTGGAAAGGCGGTTTGGCCTCGGGGTGAAACGGGCAGGCGCAGACAAAATCGAAAGCCAACCCCTCCCGGGCTAACTCCAATACTATTCTTGCTTGAACAGCAATGAAATCCTCAACCCGGAAAATGCCTTGGCCGATCCCGCTCTGGTTGGTCACGAGGCCGATCAGGAACCCGAGTTCGCGGGCCCGGTGCATCCCCGCAAGGGTCGCGCGAATGATTTCCACGCCATCGGGGTCCTTGAGGTGATGTTTGTCGACAATCACCACGCCATCGCGGTCCAGAAACAGGCAAGGCCGGGGCATTTCTCCCCGGCTGCCCGCGATATCCGCCCAGCAATGATTGGCCAGCAGCGTCATTCTTATTCGAAGAAAATGAATTCGTGGTCGCCCGTATAGCCGGTTTCCTTGAACACGAAATTCCATTCTTCCGGCGTGTGGAAAGCCCGGCAGGTGAGTTGCCAATACATCAGGTTCACCTTTTCACGCTCGTTCCGATAGCCCTCGACGCAGATATATTTTGCGCCGCGCCCCACGCGCTCAATCTCGTGGAACGCCGACCATAGATCCTGAATATAAAGGTTGTGCAGCGTGTTGATCGAAATGATCAGGTCGAAATGCTTGTCAGGGTAGGGGAGTTTCGCCGCATTGCCCACCTGGCAGAACGGCTTCACGCTCTCCACCGTGTGCTCGACCGCATAGGGCGAGACATCGAGGCCGGCGACTTCGAGGCCCGACATCGCCTCCTTGAAGTCATGCAGGATGAAGCCTTTGCCCGAACCGATATCGAGCACGCGCATGCCGGGTTTCAGGCTATAGGTCTCGATCATCGCATCGGCGACCTTGCGCCAGCGGCCGTCATATTTGTAGCCGCCATAGCCGGTCTGGCGGCTGCCATCCCAGTAATCGTAATCGAATTTCACGGCGAGTTCAGCGACTTCCGCCTTGTCGCGTTCGGTGACGCGCGCGAGGTAATCTCGCTTGGTCGATTTGTGGATCAGGCCGACAAATTCACGATAGGCCATACGATTCTCCTGGTCAGAGGGTCGAGAGTTCGGACAATTTCAGCGCCGCCTTGTCGAGCTGGTTGCGGCAGCGTTCGGCACGCGCCGTGTCGAGCGAAAAGGCACGACGTGCCTCGCCCTGCGGCAGGAAGTCATTGAGGATGATGCAGGCCCATTTGATCCGGTACGCATCAAGCAATAGCCGCGCCCGTGCGCCAAAACTGGCACCGAGCCCGAGGCCTTGCTCCAGCCCATCAACAAAACGATCGAGGCCGGACACGGGCGTCGGAATTTCCGGCACCGAGAAGAAGTCACCCACAAGCTTTGCAGGGTCATCCATCCCCGCATATTCAAAATCGATGAATGAAATCGCATCTCCCTTCACCAAAGCATTGTGAAAGCCGAAATCAGAAGGCGAAACGATCCGCGCCTCCACCGGCAGGGGCAGCGCCGCACCATCTCCGGCCTGGGCCAAAATATGTGCTTCGAGCCGTGCCCAGACGGGGTTCAGTCGGGCCTTGACGAAGTCCAGTGCTTCCGCGCCATGCGGCGCTTCCCGATCGAGGTTCGCAAGCCGTTGCACGCGCCGCGTGACAGTTTCGACATGATCAGCGATGCTGAAGCACGCCTCGGAACCGGGCGCGATGTCTTCGATCATGCGCGGTATGCGGTTCAGTGCCACGATGAAATCGAGTGCGGCGTCGATATGGGTTGCAGTGACTTCAGAAGGTGCCAATTTCTCACCCTCGCAGAACGTGTAGAGCGCCGCGCTCATGGCGCGGTTCATCGCCAGCGGTTCCGGCACGCTCCCAATGCCGCGCTGGCGTGCATAATTGATCAGTTGCCATTCCGCGCCGAGGCGGTCGCGCTGGTCGCCGACACTTACATGATAAAGCTTGAGCACATGCGCCTGTCCGGCATCATCGGTCAAAAGGAAAACGCGGTTGTTCTTGCCGCCGGAGAGGCGCTTCGCGTCAACCGGTTTCGGCAGGCCGGCCGCGGTTGAAAGCGGCGCCGCGATAGCAATGATATCGTCCATTCATCCGCTTAGAATTGCTTGGCGGATACCAGCCCAATTGCTGTGGCGCTCGTAGGGCAGGTCGGAGTGTTTGGGATTCATGTCCGGGTCGAACAGGACGCGCCGTGTCTCTTCGGGAAACCCGCTCATCGCCAGAATTTCAGGCAGGTCATCGATGAAAACTGTACAGCCCAAAGCCGCCGCGCGCGCGATCTTCTCTTCCTTGGTCAGTTCGAAGAAAATGTTGCCAGCAGGAATTCGTGCCTCACCCAAAATGGCCTGCGCGCCGAGGAATCCGCGCGCGGCCTCGTGCATGTCATAGGCCGGGCCGAGAATGGGGGTTTTCGTCTTGTGGCTCACGATGAACAGGTCATGCCCCGCCGTACGCGCCGCATCGACGAAGTCGACAATACCGGGATAGGGTGAAACAAGGTCCATCCGGGCACCATAGACATAGCCTTGCAGCGCCGTGAACTCGTCCTTGCGGCCCGAGCCGTTGAGAAAATCGCGCACGGCATTCTTGCTCGAGCCGAGATCGGCCGGGATCAGCCCTTTTTCGAGCGCCGCCTTATGAAATACCCCGTCATAGCAGGCGATGGTGTTGTCAAAATCGATCCCGATCCGCATCGCCTGTCACCGTCTTTAGAGACTCATGTCGATGAGCGGACGCCCAACTTTGCCCGCCGCAAGATCAGTCAACGCATCATTGGCTTCCGCCAGCGAGTAGGGCTTCGAGAGCAGATCACGCACCGGGAAGCGCCCGCTCGCGATCAGCTTCCCGAAGCGCGGATAATCACGGTCGGGGATGCTGTCCCCACCCCAAGTGCCGAGCAGGCTCTTGCCTTGGTTGAACACACCCGGGTTGAGCTTCAGTTCCGCGCCGTAGCGCGCATTGCCGATGACGACAGCCCGTCCGCCCTGCTGGCGGGTGGCGTTGATCGCCTGATCCATCACCTCTGGAATACCTGAGGCCTCCACCGCCCGGTCCACGCCTTGGGACGCGATTGCCTTGATCTGGCAAATCACATCGCCCTCATTGGGGTCGATCACATGGGTTGCGCCGTAAAGCTTGGCAAGCGCCCGGCGCGTCGGACTGGGGTCGATACCGATAATCGGCATCGCGCCAGCAAAGGCCGCCGCCATCACGGCATTGATGCCGATCCCGCCGGTGCCAAACACCGCGACCGCTTCGCCCGCACGTACATCCAGTACATTGAAAATCGCGCCCATCCCGGTCGGCGCTGCGCATCCCAGCAGCACGCCGAGTTCCGGCGGCAAACCAGATTGAAGCAGTGTCAGGCGGTTTTCCGACACGACCGCGTGACGCTGGAAGGTGGTGACGCCCCCCGCATTCACCTTTTTGCTGCCCCACTCATAAACCGCGCCGCCGGCCTCGATGCCGTTGCCCTTGATCCAGGAGAGCACAACTTGGTCACCCACCTTTACCTTGGTGACAGCGGAGCCCACTTCGAGAACCTTCCCGACCCCTTCATGGCCGAGGCAATGGGGCAGCCATTTGTCCTCGCCCTTGTCGCCGCGCCATTCCATGACCTGTGTGCCGCAAGCGCCGGAAAAGCTGATCTCAACCAACACCTGCCCCGGCTTGATGGCAGGGATCGCAAGTTCAACGAGTTCCAGCGGCTTGCCGGTTTCAACGAGGATGGCGGCTTCGGTTTTCATGATGGCGGACTCGGATTTTTTGCTCAGGCGATTTTTTTCTGGATGCGTTCGGCAATCTGGTGGCCGGTGAGGCCCAGTTGCTCGCGCGCATACTCTTGCTCGCCGGATTGCTTGTAGAAGATATCCGGTGTGCCGAAGCGGAGGAATTTTTTGGTCTGGATCTCGTTGTCGACAATCCATTCCGCAATCGCCGAACCCAGCCCACCGATCAGCGAATGTTCTTCCACGGTCGCGACCAGCTTGAACTTGCCGAATGCTTCACGCAGGCAGGCTTCATCGAGTGGCTTCACCGTGTGGAAGCTCATCACGCGGGCCGAGATGCCTTTTTCTTTCAGCGCGTGGGCTGCATGAACGGCTTCATCGAGAATATTGCCGGTCGAGAGCAGGCAGACATCCGCGCCATCCTCGATCATCAGAGCCTTGCCAATCTGGAAATCGAGAGGCATGGATTTATGGATGTTCGGCTCGCCCTTCTTGCCCATGCGGATGTAACAGGGACCATCCTGCTTCATCACGGCACGGAGCGCGGCGCGCACTTCCCACGGGTCACCGGGGCAGATCACCTTCATGTTCGGGATCGAGCGCAGGAACGAGATATCCTCGCAAGCATGGTGCGTCGGGCCGAGGCCGGCATAGGCCAAGCCCGCACCGACAGAAACCACCGTCACCGGCACATTGTGATAGCAGGCATCTGTGCGGATCTGCTCGAGGCACCGCGTGGTCACGAATGGGGTGATCGTATACGCCACCGGGCGCAGGCCCGACATCGCCATGCCGGCAGCAACACCCATCATGTTCTGCTCGGCCACACCGCAATTGATGAACCGGCTCGGATGCTTGTCCTTGAAGTTGTCGAAGAGGCGGTTGCCGATATCGCCCGAGAGCATCACGACGCGCGAATCGTCGTCGCCAAGCTTGGTCAGTTCGTCTGCGAATGCGTTTCTCATACGAGGCCAAGCTCCTTGTGCGCTTTCACGACCTCTTCCGGAGTCGGTGCGCGGTAATGCCAGTTGTTATCGTCTTCCATGAAGGAGACGCCCTTGCCCTTCACGGTGTGGGCAATCAGCGCCAGCGGCTTGCCGTTGGTGTTCGGCATTTCCGACATCGCATTGGCGAGGGCCTCGACATCATGTCCATCGATCTCGCGCGCATCCCAGCCGAAGGCTGCCCATTTTTCACGCAGCGGCGAGAGCATCAGCGTCTCGTTCGAGCGCGCGGTCGCTTGCCACTTGTTGTAATCGACAACGACACAGAGATTGTCGAGCTGCCGGGCCGAGGCGAACATCGCCGCTTCCCACACCGAACCCTCGTTGTTCTCGCCATCCGAAAGCAGTGCGAAGACGCGGTATTTCTGCCCGTGGATGCGCGCAGCGGCTGCCATGCCAATGCCGATCGGAAGTCCGTGACCAAGCGAGCCGGTGGCGGCTTCGACACCCGGCAGCAGGTTCGCCGGCGGATGCTCCGCAAGCCGTCCGCCATTCTGGCAATAGGTCGCAAGCTCCTCGCGCGGGAAATAACCCTTGAAGGCCAGCGTTGCATAGAGTGCCGCCGCCGCATGCCCCTTCGAGAGGATGAAGCGGTCGCGATTCGCCCAGTTCGGATTTTGCGGATCAATGTTGAGCACATGCCAATAGGCCGCCGCGAGCACGTCGCAGCAGGAGAGGCAGGAAGCGAGATGCGCCGCACCCGCTGCCGAGCTCATTTCAATCACCTTGCCGCGCAGCTCGGCGGCCACCTGCTTGAGGCGGGCCGTATCAGGCGCGTTCTTACCATTTGTTGAGGCCATGATCGGTCCTTGATGCAACCTGCCGGTTCAGGCTTTGTGTTCATAGCGTGTGGGGAGTGTGCCGACCGCATCCTTGAAGCGGTTCGCCCAGTCGATGACATCGGCGACACCGTGCTCCAGACCGATGCTGTCACGCCAGCCGAGTTCAGTGCGGATTTTCACGCTGTCGAGCGTGTAGGCGGTATCCTTGCCCGGACGCTCCGGGCCAATTTCGACACAATCCTCGAACTTCTTGCCGAGCCGCGCGAGGATCATCTCCACGAGTTGCCGGATCGACACCAGTTCATAGCCCGAGATGTGATAGGTTTCGCCCAGCGTGCCCTTCTCTGCGATTTTCAGCGTTGCATCCGAGACATCGGTCATGTGGATGAAAACGCGGACGGATTTACCGCCGCCATCGAGCTTGAGCTTCTGCCCGCCCACCGCCGCCACAATGGTGCGCGGAATGATGCGATAAAGCTGCTGGCCTGGCCCGTAGACATTCGCAGCGCGCGTGAACAGCACCGGGAAATCATAGGTCGCAAAATAGGTGCGCAGGCTCATGTCGCCCGCTGCACGGCTCACCGCATAGGGGGTTGAGGGATTGAAGGGGCAATCTTCCTTCACCCAGCCCTCGGTCGAGCCATAAACCTCCGGCGTCGTCACATGCACATAGCGCTCAAGTTTGTCATAGCGGCGCAGACGCTCGTGCAGGCGCACTGTGGAGACGACATTTGTCATCATCCAGTGATCGGGGTTTACCCAGCTTTCGCCGACCATGCTTTGAGCGGCAAAATTGACGATATGGGTCGGCTTCTCGTCGCGCAGCAGCGCATCCAGCGCGTCAAGATCGTGGTTGATATCGATCCGCTTGAAACGCACCGATCCGGGACGCTTCTGCCACCTGTAGGGCAGCAGCGCCTCGTGCGGCTCGTCCGAGCGCGAGGTCGCGATCACGTCCCGGCCGGTGCCGGCGATAAAATCGCAGAAGCTCGCGCCGGAAAACGAGTTCGAGCCCAGAACGAGGATTTTTTCTGCCTTCGTCATCGCGCACCCTTCGCCAGTTCGGCGGCCACCGTATCGCGATGCTGAGAGAGCCACTGCATCATCATATGGCCGATGATGAGCTGCGCATCCTCGGCGATCTGCATGTCGTCGATTTCGAAATGGATCGGCACATCCGACATCGCCTTGGCCTTTCCGCCTGAGAAGCCGAGGACGGCATAGCTCTTGACGCCGATGCGCTTCGCTTCCTCGAGTGCCAGCAGAATATTGGGCGAATTTCCGCTGCCGGAGAACACGATCAGGATGTCGCCCTTGCGCGCCTGCACGGCGAGCTGGAGCGAGAAAATCTTGTCGTATCCCTCGTCATTGGCGAGGCAAGTGATCACGGCCTGGTTGGCCGGCAGGCCATGCACGCGAAGCCCCGAACCCGGCTGTTTCGAGAGCGCATAGAGAAAATCATTTGCAAGATGCACCGCGTTGCCGGCACTGCCGCCATTGCCGGCGAAAAACACCTGCGCGCCGCTTTTCCACGCCGCAAGAAGGTCCTGCGCCAGTTCCTCGACCGGCGACCAGTCAAACGCGCCGAGAACAGCGGAGAGCCGCTTCGAATAATCGCGGAAATGTTCGCCCGGATTGGCGAAAGCCTTCATGCTCATTGAGCTGCCTTTTGCTGCATCCATTTGAGATTGTACCAGCGGTCCTGATCCACCAGCACGCCTTGGCGATACAGGCCGATGAGTTCCTTGATCGCGTCTTCCACCGTCTTTTTCGGGCGGAAACCGGTGGCGAGCAGGCGATCGGAATTCACGCGATACGAGCGAGGATCATTCGACGGAGTGACAATCACCTCCGCATCAAGATGCTGCTTCACCATATTGGCGATGTCGAGAATCGTGATGTTCTCGAAACCGGCGTTGAAAATGCCAGTATGCTGTGGGTTATCGAGCAGGAAGATGTAGAGATCGGTGATGTCATCGATATGCACATTGGGGCGGGTCTGGTCGCCACCAAACACTGTGATCTTGCCGTTCTTGAGCGCCTGCATTGTCAGCATATTCACAGACACATCGAGGCGCATGCGCGGCGAAAAGCCGCAAACGGTGGCGGGGCGCACGATCTGCACGACCATGTCATCCTTGTAGGAGAGCATGATGCGCTCGCCGCACATCTTGGTCTTATTGTATTCCGAAATCGGCAGAAGCTCGAGGTCTTCGGTTACCTGCTCCTCTTCTTTCACGCCGTAAACCGAGCCGGAAGAGGCGTAGATGAAGCGCTTGATGCCCATGCGCTGCGCGCGATCCGCAAGCTGCATCGTGGCAAGGCACGAGATTTCCCAAGTCAACTTGGGGTCGAGATCGCCGCAAGGATCGTTTGCCACGCTCGAGAGATGGATGATTGCCTCGATGCCGTCGAGCGGCACTTCGTCGATGTTGCGCACATCACCCTTGACCACTGTCAGATCGGGATGGGGTTGAAGCTCGTTGCCAAACCACTGGATGTCAAAAGCGACAACCTGGTGGCCAGCTTTCAGAAGTTTCGGGACAAGAACGCTACCCTTGTAGCCGCATGCGCCCGTGACCAGGAGTTTCATCTCCGCCGCTCCAATCCGCAACATGATTAAGGGCCACATCCCTGTGGCCTGTCGCGCGTGACTTAACTCGTTTAGCGCAATGCAACAAATCCAAGATTGGCAATTCGCATATGCATTTAGTGGCCGACTCTTCTCCGGGCGATAACCGTTTGAACAAGCCCGATGATCGAGGTCGGTCGCTCCCTCAGGGTCAGCCATGATTTTGCGAGAAAGCGCCCGACCGGACCGCCGATTGTCGCAGCAAAACCAAGGAAAAATCGCCCAGGGATTCCTCGTGCCGCGACACATTCGAGAACTTCGCGGTTCATCGGCACGGCATCGGCGGCGAGACGCCCGATCCCGAATCGCCAGCGCCGCGCGAACAGGGCCGGATACCAATCTGGGAAGGCCGAATCCTTGCCCATGCGATCGAGAGCGTTGGTGAGAACCGCGAGGCTCTTGGTGGGGTCCGCTGCCTGTGATCGTGAAACGCCACTGGCGCTGATCCGCCAGATAAGCCCAGTATGGGGCACGAAGGCGCAGCCATGCGCGAAGGCGAGCCCGCGCAGCGCGTAGCCATCCGCAAAAGCGCCGAGAGATGCATCCAAACCACCGTCACGTAACATCATATCACGACGGATCAGCGCCGCGCCAGTGAGAATCCAGTTGTCGATCCGCTTGAATATCCGCGCAACGTCGGCAGGCGTGAAAATCGCCGCTGAATCCGCTGGCCGAACGGGCGGGCGCGGGTTTGTTTCACCGGTCTCGCTATCGGAAACAAGGCCCTCGGCCGAAGCGAAGGCGATATCGGGCGAGGCTTCCAGCAGCGGCAGCAGGGCCGCAAACAGGCCCGGCAAAGTAAGATCATCCGCCGCGCCGAAATAGACGAATTCGCCGCGCGCCTCCTGAAGCCCGCGATTGAGCGCCCCGATGGCGCCGACATTCCGTGGCAGAGCCACCAGGCGCAGATTCGGGACATGCCTGGATAGATTGCGGATGATCCCGACGCTGTCGTCCGTCGAGCCGTCATCGACCACGATGATCTCGTCCGGCGCCGGCGCCTGACTCGCCAGAGCCGCAATCGCCTCGCCAATCGTATTCCCGTGATTGTAGTTGGGCAGAATCGCGGAGAGTCGCGGGACGACCGTCTCACTCATCGTTCATCTCGTCCCGGCAGCTTGAGCATGACCCGGCAGGAGTAATCCGCGCGCATCAAAGGCGAGGCTATGTGACGTTGCGCCCTGAACTCATCGACTGCCTTCCGTGCCCCGCCAAAATGGCCGTAATCGTCGAAGATGATAACGCCGCCCGGAACCACCCGATCATAGAGATGATCGAGGATGTGCCGATAGGAAGCATACCAATCCGTATCGACACGCAGTATCGCGATGCGCTCCGGCGCTGTTTGCGGTATAGTGTCCTCGACCATCCCCGCGACAAAACGCATTTGCGCCGCAGGATAGCCGGTGGAATTCATGTTGCGGCGCACATCGGCTTCATCCGCATAAGCCCATAATGTCTGTCCATCAGGCAACGTATGGGCGTCCCAACCGTCGATTGCGCGATTGCCGAGAACATCCACATCAACGGGGTCGGGCCGCGGAAGCCCGGCAAACGTATCGTAAAGCCAGAGTACTCGATCGGCTTTTTCCCGACGCAACAATTCGAGTGCCATTGTCATGACGCTGCCGCCGCGCCACACACCGCATTCTACGAAGTCTCCGGGAACAGACGCCTCACAGACATAGCCTACCTGAGCCCACAATGCGTAAAGGCGCTCGATCGTTCCCATCGTGTAGCGGCGAACCCGATCGGAAACGGCCATGAATTCCGGTTCGAGATCCGCAAAACGGACCTTTCGATCAAAGTCGTCAAGCAGTGCTTGAAAATCGGTCGAGTTCTCTTCCTCGATCAATGCAGCCCTGACTTCTTCCACAATTGCAGGTTCAATCTCGAAGCCATTGATCCGGGCGACCGTCACCATCCGCCGCTTGAGGTCAAGACGGGCAGCATCGTCCGCGACGTAAAATTGCAGGGATGCGTATTCGATCTCAGCTGGGATGGATTGCCCTTCCTCGACGAGCTTCGCGAGGCCGGCCATCACGCTGTCCCGACTGGCCCAGCCCGCTCTGATCTGCGCGATCAGGGCCGGGATGTCGATAACCGCCTTATCGGTTACGGTTGTGGAAGTGCTCATGCCCGTCGCCCTCTGCAATCATGAATGATGGATCAAACGGGCATCACTCCGCATATGGATGCCCCATTGTTCGAACTGGATGACCAGGCCCCTGGTCGGCCCGGCGAAAACCTGAAGCTCACCAAAATCATGCGAGGGCTTGTCGCACGTCCAGCCGCCGAAGCAAAGCACAGAACCCGCAAAAATCCGTTCTCGCTCGGACAATGGCCCATGCAGTCTGGTCAATCATCGCGCCGGGCTCGGCAATTTCTCAGGAAGTGGCATTCCCGTCGCAAAGGTAAATCGGCCCCCCGAATCCGGCCGTTCGGTGATCGCTCATGCTGGTCCGAACCGTCGAAATCGGATCGGTCGCGGGGAGCCTCATGATCTGCCTTATTGGCGCTTGCCCGCGCCGATGGCGAAGACGTAATTTGCCATCTTGTGGAAGCCGGTATGCACCACTTCGTCGTTCATCGAGAAGATGAAGACGTTGTGGAAATACTCTTGCATCAGCTTCTTCAGGTCCGGGGCCGACTTGCAGTTCACATGCCCGAGTTTCGATTGCACCGAGGCGTAGATCTGGCTCTCGAGCGAGGGCAGGCCGATGATGGCGCAGCCATTCACGTCGAGCGTGGCGAAACAATTGTCGAGGAACTTGCGCTCCTGTGCCGGGTCGATGTGTTCCAGCACATCGCAAGCATAGACCGCATCGAAATGGCCAGGAACCGGACCATCGAGCATGTCATGCGTGAAACAGTCGAAGGTCCATTTGCCGACCATCCGTTCTTTCGCATCCTCGACGAAAACCGGGTCGAAATCGATCGCTGTGAATTTGCCGACTTCCTGCTGCACGATGCGCGTGCCGAAGGCGTCGCCGCAGCCGATTTCCAGCACGTTCTTTTTGCCCGAGAGCATCTTCGCCACGAATTTATAGCGCGAGAAGCGGAACACGATGTGCTTGGGGTCCTCATACCAGCTCTCGCTGGCACGGAAGCCCATGCGCTCCACACCGCGCTTGGCCGCCGCTTCGACGATGACCTGATACTGGGTTTCCTTGGTCTTGGGCTGATCCATGACGCTTGCTCATTGGGTGAAGGTGCGGGATGCGCGCAAGATTACAGGGTGTCGTCGCCGTTCTTGCCGACAACGCGTGTTTCGGGGCAAAGCACAACGAAATGCCCGCCCTTCTCGAGGTATTCCTGGTTGGTCTCGATGATTTTCTGAGAATGCACCCAGGCCAGGATCACGCAATAATCCGGCATCCGCTCCAGAAGCGTCTTCGTCGGCAAAATGGCAATGCCGTCGCCGGAGGAGTATTTCCCGACCTTCTGCGGGTGATCATCCACGATATACTCGATCGCGCCGCTCAGACCCAACTGGGCAATGAGCGTGGGGCCCGAACGCGCCGCGCCATAAGCCGCGACGGTGCTGCCGTCCTTTTTCCATTTCTCGACGAGCTTCGCCGTGGTCTGGCGCAGCGTATCGACGGTTTTGTCAAAGGCTTTCAGCGTCTCGATCTTGTCGAGCTTCCGGCTTTCCTCCAGCGCCAGAAGATCACGCAATGATTGCTGCACAGGGCGCCCCGCGCCCTTGTGCTGCACCGTGCCGATGATCGAGCCATGCTGGATTTTCACGCGATCCACCGCGATGAGTTCCAGCCCATGCCGATCGAGAAACGACACAAGCGGTTTCACCGAATGGTGGCTCATATGCTCGTGAAAGATCGTGGCGATCAGCACACCATCGATGATGTCCATCAGATATTGCGCCTCGAAGAAGAAGAGGCCATCCGGTGCGAGCATGGTCTTGATGCAATCGACCATCTCGCCGAGATCGTCAGCATGGGCGAACACATTGAAGGCGCAGATGATATGCGCCGGGCCCTTCTCAGTGCGGATCGTCTTCGCGAGCGGGCGGGACATCAACTCGGCATAAGTGGGAATGCCGGCGGCATTGGCACGGCGTGCCACTTCCGTCGCGGGGTCGATGCCGATAACTTTGAAACCCTTGTCGCGGAACGGCTTGAGCAACGAACCATCATTCGAGCCGATATCGATGACAAGGGCTTCAGCTGGAGGGTTCGTGGCCGCAATGAAGCGCTCTGAAACGGCCTTGAAGTGCTCCGGCATGCCCTTCGCATCGGCCGAGAAATAGGTGTAGCTGTCCCAGAGCACTTCGGGGTCGATCACGTCGAGATGCTGAACGTGCCCGCAATCGCCGCACATATAGACATCGACCGGGAATCGCGCCGCCTTCTTGGCGCTCTCCGGCTCAAGCGTATAATTTTCGGAAAGCGGAATGGGCTTCAGGCCCACCACGAGTTCGACATTGGCCGAACCGCACAGGCGGCAGGTGTCACGATGGGTGACCGGGTCTTTCATGGGCTTGTTCATCACGCAGCATCTTTTTCATCACGCAGCATCTTTCGGAAAAATATCGGCGATCACCGCATCGAGCGGCTGCGGAAGCACGCCGGTGAGGCGCGCCGTGCGCGGCATGCCGAGGCCGCTATAGGTGGGCAGGAAGGCGATGTGGATGCCCTTCGCCTTCGAGGTTGTCGGGCGGATCAGGGCCGGATCAGCACCGAAGCGCTGTGCAAGCGCATGCGCCAGCTGCACATAGGTTACGTTCTCAGCACCCGAAAGATGCAGGTTTCCCGCTGGCCGCTTCTGGGCCAAAGTCACCAGGGACTCAGCGCAGAATGTCACCGACATCGGAGCGAAAATCAGGTCTTCGAACGGTTCCACAGTCTCGCCGCGCTCCCAGGCCGCGCGCCAACCGGGCAGAGGGGAAACATCATGGTTGAGGATTTTCGTCAACCGCACGATCGAGAGCCGCTTCTCGCCATCCGTGCCGTTCAGGCCGGCATGGATCGCTGCCTCCCCGAGCGATTTCTGCTCGGCATAGGGAATGCCGGGGCGATGAGGCGCGTCTTCATCCGGCCAGGGCTGCTCGCCGCCGAAGACCGAATTGGTAGAGATGAAAATCACATGCACGCCTTGGCCGATGAGCGAGACAACAAGGTCCGGGATCAGTTCCACATTGATCTTCCGCGCCATCGGGTCCGTGGCGCAGCGCTCGTAATTCGTGGCGGCTGCGATCACCAGCGCGCAGCCGATCTCTTCGGGGACCTGATAGGTTTCCGGGCGCTCGAAATCCAGCAGGATGCGGTCCGCGCTCAACGTCTCAGCCCGGCGCGTCGTGGCGAACACTTTCAGTCCGCGCCGTTGAAAGGCGCGCACGGTCTCCCCGCCGACAAGGCTGTCCCCGCCGACCACCAGATAGGATGAGCGTTTGCCCGTCACTCCGCAGCCCTCCGTTCGGGCGGGAGCGAAACCACGGCATCGGCTACGTTGTCAACCGCATTGCGGGGCGTCGATCCAGCTCTTTTCGCCGACATGCGCTCCTTGAACCGGATTGAAGCAGCAGTGCAAAAGGCCGGTCGGCGATCCGGATTCCGTCGCGAGAGGAGGCGTTGCGCGGCGTTGTTGAGAATGGTCAGCACAGCCACGATCGACCAAGTCAGAGCGGCCGCGATCGACAGCGGAATTCTCAGCAATCGGTTCGGAATGATGTACGGAAGCACGCGACGTTCAATCTGGCGAAGGTAGCGCTTCGTGTGTCCGCCCACGAATTTTGCCCGTATATCGAGACGCATCCAACTGCGTGGCAAAATCTCGGAGGCATATTGCGCCAGTTCTGAGGTGAAGTTCGACGCGTCGGTATCCGCATCGGCATGCTCGACGAACAGTGTGAGTTCGCCTCCGGTAGCGAGCTTTTCAAGGGCATGTTCGATCAGCGGCGCGGCAAAGCGGATATCTTTGCGGTACACGTGCAGGAAAATGTTGTCGAATTCGCCGCCTTCGTCTTCAAGAAACAGGTTGATCGCGCGCAACTTGCCTTGGGAACGGCGTGTCAAGGTTGCGGCCAGCGCATCATCGGCGTCGCCGATCACCAGGTTGCGTTGACCAGCCTTCGCTGTGGCACGACGCGCCCAATCGAGAGCGAGGGCGCTATCGAGCCAAAGATGGTGCCAGATCGCGACGAGCGGTCGAATGCCCGTCACACGCCGTGCGATGAGCAGAAGGCCAAAAAAGGCTTTCAGTATCAGCGCGCGCGGTGAAACCATGTTCCAGTTGAATGGCGGTTTCCGCGCGATTTGGCTTAGAGGAGAAGATTGAACCACATTCTCGTCCTCGCCTGATCTTGCACTGCCCGCCGCTCTTGAAGGCTCTTCTTTCTCCAGTGCAGCCTTTTTCCGCGCCTCTTCCTCCTTGAGCCGCATCGCCTCACGGAGCAATTCCCAGGAAGCAACACCGCTCACCCAGTAATGATGGTCCACGTGGGTCACCGGCTCGCGGCGCATCATCGATTGCAGGCGCGAGACGTAGTCATCCGCCTGCTGGCGAACTTTGGCAAGTTCAGGCGGCAGTTCGCTCGCGTGGAACACCGTATCGACAGTGGCGAAATTCCGGTGCTCTTTCGTGGTCCAGAGCGACAGCGCCGAGGCGATGTCGCTCATCGGGGCCTTGCCACAATAAAGGAACTCCCGTTCCTGCGTGGTCGGGGCCAGTTCGAGCATGAAGAACTCGTCCGAATCGCCGATCATGTGGAATTTCCCCGAGGGAACCATCTCGGGCACGAAGCCGTAATCGCAGTAGGAATTTACCTCCGACAGCGGCTTCTCGGGGCTGATGGCGAGCATGAAAATGAGGTGATAGCGGCCGAGCAGGGTGTTCTCATCCACCTGCCAGTAGCACTGATTGTAGGTGGAGCAGCTCATGAAGCCCTGAGTCACGGTCTTGCCGATCACGGTAGGATGCAGGTTCGCCAGAGCCAGCCCGACCATCTCACGCGATGACATGGCCAAGAGCCCGGTCGCCGGATCAACGGCTTCCTGCAATTTCGGGAATACAGGTTCCGAACAGGCCCGCAGGGATGCGGACATGATGGCCGGGTGGCCCGCATCAATCTTTTCTAGCAGGTGAGCCAGCGAGCCGTCGGAGAGCACGAAATCCGCGTTCATGAACACGAAGGTTGTGTTTGTCTGCTCTTCACCGCTGTCCATGATGCCACGGGCATAGGCATAGGTGAGCGTGACTCCATAATTTCCCTGTGTGACGAGGTCATCGATATCGATGAACCGGACTGGTGCAATTTTCTTGAGCTTGCGGAAAGCCTTCTGCCGCTCGAAAACGGGGTGGCTGGCTTTGGTGGTCATGATCAGAATTTCAAGATCACGATCCGCAGCCAGCGCCGGCAGGTTGCCCGGTGCCATGAACGACGGCAGCGAGACCCGCGCGAACTCCTCAACGTAGCGTTCGCCCCAGATCACGGTCAGGAATTTCAGCCGCTTGTGCGATTTCTGCTGCGTCATCGTGCCCCGAGCCCCATTTATGCACCGCGCCATTGACCGCGCCGGGGCGTCCGTCAAGCTGCGCCTTCTGAAGTTTCATACAATCTGTCCGATATTCAGGCGAGGGTTGCACCAAAACCACCAATGATTTACCGCGGTGTCCGGTGAATTCGAGGGCTTTGCCGTTTTTGCCGCGGGAGTTTCCCCGTTTCCAGTCAGGGTCTTTTCATGGTCGCTCCTTCCCCGACACACACACCCCGCCCGCTGAAATGGGTTGCGCCCGAAGTGGCCTATTCGGACGGCTCGTTCCTGTCGGTTGGCCCCGAAATTGTTTCGGTTTTGAAACAAGCCGCCGCACGCTCGCCCCGCAAGCGTTGCCGCCTGTGCTTTCATGCCGGACCGGAAAGCGCCCAGCAGGAAATGCTGATCGTGATGCACCGCGATTCCTATGTGCGCCCGCATCGCCATTTCGGCAAAGTCGAAACCCTGATGGTTGTCGATGGAGAGGCCGATGCCCTGATTTTCGATGAGGCGGGCCATGTGACTGACAACATCCCGATGACGGCACCCGGTGCGGGTGGGCATTTTTTCTACCGCATGCCGACCGAGACCTTTCACACCCTGCGCTTTAAATCGGAATGGTTCGTCTTTATCGAAACCACGATCGGTCCGTTCACAACCGCCAGTTCGGAGGGGGCCGTCTGGGCACCGCCGGAGACCGATCCGCAGGTCGGCAATGCCTTTCTGGCAGCCCTGAAATCCGGGAGATGAAATCGTTGAAGCGAAGCGGGTGATGCTGCTTTGCAGCAAAAACCGGCCGGCTTTCTCTTGACGCTTTCAACTGGAATCTGCAGTGAGCGCCACGCTCGATGATCCAAGTTCTCTGGGGCGAGGAGACCATTTCATGACATGCCTCGTTTGCCGTTCGTCGAAAGTGGTCGAGCAGATTTCTGTGGGGCGGCATTCGGTTGCCTCGTTCTTTCTCACCGAACGCAACGCCCCCGAGCGTGAATTTCCGCTTGCCCTCGGGCAATGCGAGGAATGCGGCACGATCCAGATGATGGAGCCGGTGCCGCATGATGCGCTGGTGCCCCCGGCTTTCATCCCGGCCCGCGAGCCCGAAGAGCATCTCGATACGGTTGTTGACCAGATCGTCGGCCTGCCCGGCGTGACGACAGCCAGTGTGATCGGTGCCCTGACCTACAAGGATGATACGACGGTCGATCGCTTCACTCGCAAGGGTTTCACACAATCGTGGCGTGTTGATCTCTCCGAAGACCTCGGCATCACCAATCCGGCTGAAAATATTGAGACCATCCAGAAGCTGACGACCCCGGCCCTGATGACGAAAATCGCGGCGAAGCGTGGTGCTGCCGATGTGCTGATGGTGCGCCACATCACCGAGCATGCCGAAGATATTCATGCCTTCATCGGCGGCATCTCTGCACTCGTGAAACCGGGCGGTGTTATCATGGTCGAAGTGCCGGATTGCACGCGCAGCCTTGAAATCGCTGATTTCTGCATGGTGTGGGAAGAACATTCGCTTTATCTCACGCCCGCGACATTCGAGCAGTTAATGTCGATCGGCGGGTTCGAAACCATCTCGACCAGCATCTATCCACTGCCCTTTGAGAATTCCCTAGTCTATCTCGGTCGCAAGATTGCATCGCCTGGTTCCGTCAGGATCACGTCGGCTGCTCGCGCGGAGATCGGGCTCCTGAAGCGCTACGCCAAACGTTACGAACCGGCCAAGCGCGATCTGAGGACCTTGCTGGAGCAGGTGCGGCGCGAAAAGGGCCCCGTCGCCCTGTTCGGTGCCGGACATCTCGCGCATGCTTTCTCGAATTTCATGGGCGTGGCTGACCTGATCGATTTCGTTGCCGATGATACGCCGCAGAAACAGGGCAAATTCCTGCCCGGCGCGCGGTTGCCGATCCTGCCTTCGACAGCACTTGTGGAGCGCAAGATTGCCTTGTGCCTGCTGGCGCTCTCGATTAACAATGAAAACAACGTGATTGCCCGCAATCGGGCTTTTGTCGAAGCTGGCGGCGAATTCCGCTCCATTTTCCGTGCCTCGCCCCGGTCCATTTTCAATGGTTCCGTCTGAGGGCAGACAGCCGCCTTCAGCCTCTGCTCCCGATAGGAAGTCAAATTCTCATGGTTGATCTAACGATCCGTGAAACCAGCAAGCAAACGGGCCCTGCGCCGAGTTCGTTCATCTCGCCTGCGCCCGGCGGACCATTCGCGGTCGCTATGCAGGATATTCGCGATGCCTTTCACTATTCGCCTGTCTGGCTGCATGCCGGTTGGGTGGAAGTGGTCTGGCGGTTCCGTCGCACGCGTCTCGGGCCGTTCTGGCACACCCTCGGGCTCGCGGTCTTCGTGATCGTCATGGGCGTGATCTGGAGCAAGGTGCTGAAGCAGGACCCGGTCAGCTATTTCCAGTATGTCTCGACGAGCCTCATCATCTGGTCGCTCATTTCAACTCTGGCCAATGATGGCACGGCCATCCTGATCAACGGGCAGTATACCGTGCTCGCGATGCGTTATCCCTATATCGCCTTCGCCTTCGCGCATGTCTGGCGCTCGTTCCTGCTATTTCTCCACCATGCCGTGCTCTATGCGGTGATCATGGTGGCCACTTTCTACAATCCCGGCGGGGCGTTGCTGCTCGCCATTCCCGGACTGCTGCTGGTGCTTGCAAACGGTGTTTGGGTCAGCCTGCTCTTCGGCATGATCGGCCTGCGCCGACGCGATTTCGGACCGGCCGTGGCGAGCGGCATGCAACTCCTGCTATTCGCCACACCGATCTTCTGGCAGAAGGATCTGCTCGGCGCGCAATATGCGTGGGTGTCGGATTACAATCCCTTCTATCACCTGTTGAATGTCGTGCGTGAGCCGATGCTTGGCCGGGTGCCGACAACAGAGAGCTGGCTCTGGGCTTGCGGCACGCTTGTGCTCGGCACGCTGGCCACGCTCTGGCTTTATGGTCGCAAGCGCGATCGCATCGTGTACTGGTATTGAACATGGCTCGCATTCATGTCGAACATGCTTGGGTGGAATTTCCGGTTGCGATCGCCCGGAGCCATCAATCCAAACAGGCCGCGACTGGCGGCATGATCGACTCCGCCCGCGGCGTCGTCACGGCGTTGCAGGACGTCACTTTCGACCTTCGTGAAGGTGATCGTCTTGGCCTGATCGGTCATAACGGTGCCGGCAAATCTACCATGCTGCGCCTGCTCGCAGGGTGTTATCCACCCACGCGCGGGCGCATCCACGTGGATGGGCGCATCTCGACGCTGTTCAACACGACGCCTGGCTTGAGTCTGAACGGAACAGGGCGCGAGAACGTCCTGATCTGTGGCCTGCATCTTGGGCTTACCCGCGCGCAGATTGCGGCGCGCATGGATGAGATCATCGATTTCGCCGAACTTGGCGATTACATCGACCTGCCGGTGCGCATCTATTCCTCCGGCATGCTCACGCGGCTGGCTTTTGCGATCGCCACATCGGTCGATCCTGAAATCCTGCTCCTCGATGAAGGCCTTGCGACGGGCGACGCCAAATTTGCCCACAGAGCCGAAAAGCGGATGTCCGAGCTTGTGACCCGCTCCTCCATCCTGGTCATTGCCTCTCACTCCGAGGCATTGATCGCCAATATGTGTACGCGCTGCGTCATGCTGGAGCATGGCCGCATTGTCGCTGAGGGCAGTGCTGATACGCTGGTGGAGAATTACCGTAACGCCGTCATCGAGGCCGCGCGCGCCGACGATCAGCATGGCTTGCGCCAGGCCTATGTGTTGGCCAATGACATGGCCAAGCGGGGAGAACTTCCGCCGCCTGAGCTGGAGGAACAGGGCCTGCGTTACGCGCTGCAACTCCAGCCCGACGATATCGCTATGTGGCAGCGCCTCGGCAAGGTGATCACCACGCAGGGGAAGCCTCTGCCCGCCGATATCGAGATGCGACTGCTGATTGCCACTCTTCAGAACGATCCGAGCCGGGCGGATATCGCTGGCCGCCTTGATGTGCTGATCAGAGAATCCGATTCAAACATCCCGCTGAAAATGCGGGACGAGGCCAAGGCCCTGCTGCGCGCCTGAAAGGCCTGGCTTCGGAACCGGCAGGTCTTTTCCCCTCACTTCGAGAGCTGGCTCGGGGAAGCGGAAATCCACTTAGGAAACGCCCCGAAACTGTTTAAACAAACCGAGCCACTTCTTCGCCTTCTTCGCCTTGTTGACGTAGCTATCCGTGACCTCGGTCGGCACATTGCCCACCGAAGTGCTCGTTTCCACCATGCCCATGAACGGCATGTCCTTCACCTTCCTGAACACCAGTCCAATCGAGATTATCGGGATCTTGAGGTTGTCCAACATCGTCTCGCGATCGACCTTGCCAATCTTGTCGAGGCGTTGGGTGAGCGAGGGGAAATAGGTCTGGTATTGACGGGCCGTCGCGAACACATTCTCGGTCGCCACGCCGCCATCATACCACATATCCACCACGTCGTAGCTGTTATAACCAGCCATGTCGAAGAAGAAGCGGCTCGTGTAACAGAAATAGCCGTGGTCCACCCAACCGATGCTTGGCACTATGTGCATGATTTGCCCGCCCGGCTTGCAGGCGGCATGCACAGCAGCAAAAGTGTTCATTTGGTTGAGAATATGCTCGCTGGTGCCGATATTCACGACACTGTCAAATGCGCCCACCATGTGATCGGGCAATCGCTGGCTGTTGAGGTCCACCACGGTAGTCTTGTAGCCTATGGCGATATCGATCGCCGTATAACCCATGCCGATGGCTTCAAAGAGTTCGCCTGCAAAACTCTGACTGAGATTCCTTCCTGAAGCATCCTTGCCCGCGCCGGCCGAGAGCCGCTCCGCCCATTCCTTGAGGTCGGGGCGCGGATTGGGGTTATGCCGGTTGACGAAATCGGCGATCTGCTCCGGCGTGGCCGTATAGAGATTAGAGCTGCCAAAATCCAGCAGGTTCTTGCCCGGACCGAGCATGCCATAGCTTTCCATGACGTGAACCGTCGACATTGCAATACCCATCAAATCTCTCCTTGGTCGGGTTTTGGCGGCCTGCAGTGCAATCTATGCGAAGAACGACCTTTTGCGGCGTGACTGACGTCAATGCCTCGAAAGCCCCAGCCTGCGCGAAATCCCGCTGGTAACGCGACCGAACCAGAGGTTGGTCAGTTGCTTGAAGTCAATGTGCTCGAGGTGGTTCACTGCCCCATACGAAACCACAGTGCCCGTCGGCATGCGCACTTTGCCATCCTGCATGACGCGCGCGAATTCCGGATCGACAGACAGACTGGTGGTCGTCTCCAGCGGTATCCGGAACGGCTCGCCTGACATG
Source organism: Pseudomonadota bacterium (assembly GCA_041694995.1). Classification (GTDB taxonomy): domain Bacteria; phylum Pseudomonadota; class Alphaproteobacteria; order Rhizobiales; family UBA4765; genus Raskinella. The sequence goes on from JBGFRS010000011.1 coordinate 52,687, forward strand.
CGCTTGAGCATGATCTCGATGCCCATATCGGCGTAGGTGTCTGTCGCATATCCCTTGGCACGAAGATCGGAAGGCGTCGGATGCACTGCCCCCGGCGTGATCTCCTCGACAAGGACCTCATAGGGGTTTGCATCAATCAGTGTGCGGAAAAACAGCGGGTCGTAGCGAAAGAGCGCATGGTTCATGTAACCCGCCATCGGCAAGTCATGGTAAATTATGCCGCCGACCTTGGTGAGCGCATGCAGGCTCTGGAAGGCGCGCAACTGGTTGAACACATGCTCGGTCGTTCCGAGATTCATCACCAGGTCGAATTGACCCTCCAGTTCCGGGCCGGGCTCGTGAACATTGAGATCAAAAAGGATCGTGTTGGTGGCGTGAAAAATGTCGAGCGCCACATATTTGAAGCCGCATAGCAGCAGCAAATCACCGATGAAGCCGCCATTCGCGATTTCGGCGATCTTGGCTGCAGGCACCATCTCCGGCGCGCGAGCATTCGGGTCGCGCGCAGCGTAGAACGACAGGCAGGACCTTACCGCCTCCTCTGTCGCTGCGCCAAAAAGCTGCGTTGCACCGATATCGCAGATCGCTGAGCCCGGCGGCAAATGCCCACCATGCGTGAGCTGCATGATCCGCTGCACGGTCTTTGCGGACGAGCCCATACCAATTCCAATCCATCACTGACAAAGAAAAACCGACAAAGCCAGGCTCCTCTTAGCCACAGGTTCCTGATTGTGCAAGTATATGGTTGGGTTTGCGCGATTCAGGAACATTTTCCTTCAGCAGTGTCTTTGAAGTTACAATCCTTCGCGGTTCTCATCAGGTGGCAACGCTCGTGTCGATAGCGCCGACTTGAAGCGGTTTCACGCGTTTACGAACTCGTGTATGGGACGCGAGTTCAAAAGGGGTACGGCCGGTTTTCACCCTTGGAAAACGTGGCTTTCACAGGGAGTTCCGGTTGAAATCCGGGAATTTTCGTCGAGATGCCGATCATTCAACCGCTGGATATTGAACGCATTCACCGTTCGAAGCCGCATGGCGCGCGCATCGCGTTCATTTCTGGCAATTTCAACGTCATCCACGCGGGGCATATGCGGCTGTTCAAATTTGCGGCCGATGCCTCTGATATCCTGATTGTCGGCATCCACCCGGATGGCGCATCGGGTGTGACGATGCCACTGAACCTGCGCATCGAGGCGTTGCGCGCCATCAACTTCGTGCATGACATTCACCCGCTAACCGAGAAGCCAGAAGAATTCATCGCCAAGCTCAAGCCCGATCTCGTGGTCAAGGGCAAGGAATTCGAGACGCAGCAAAACCCCGAGGAGGCTGCGGTTGCGGCCTATGGCGGCAAGCTGCTGTTCAGTTCGGGTGAGATGCGCTTTTCGTCGATGGACCTTCTCCAGCGCGATTTCAGCCCGATCGAGCGCTCTTCTGTCAGCAAGCCGGTGGAATATCCGATCCGGCACGGCTTTCCGATCAAGGACTTGCTGGGAATCCTGAATTCGTTCTCTGGCATGCGCGTGATGGTGCTGGGCGACCTGATTGTGGATGACTACGTCAATTGCGATCCGCTCGGCATGTCGCAAGAAGACCCGACAATCGTCGTGACGCCGATCGACAAACGTACCTTCGTGGGCGGTGCCGGCATTGTTGCCGCGCACGCGCACGGCCTTGGTGCGGAGGTGCGCTTTCTCACGGTCGGCGGCAAGGACAAACTCGCAAAATACGCGGCCGAGAAGCTTGGCGAGTTCGGCGTCAAGGCGATGATTGTCGGTGATGCGACACGCCCGACCACATTGAAGGCACGCTACCGCGCTAACGGCAAGACCCTGCTGCGCATCAACGAATTGCGTCAGCATGCCGTGGCGGCTGATGTGCAACGAAAGATGTTCGCCTGGGTCAAGCGGCATATTTCGACGACCGATCTCATCCTGTTCGCGGATTTCAACTATGGCTGCCTGCCACAAAGCCTTGTTGTGGAAATCGAAAAGCTGGCAAATCGTCACGGTGTAATGATGGCGGCCGACAGTCAGGCTTCCTCGCAGCTCTCTGATATTTCGCGTTTTACGGGCATGGCCGTGGTGACGCCGACAGAGCGCGAGGCTCGCCTCGCCTTGCAGGACTTTGAATCCGGTATCGCGGTGATCGGCTCAAGGTTGCGCAAGAAATCCGATGCAAGAAATGTCATCGTCACGATGGGCGGTGAGGGTCTTCTGGTGATCGGTGACAAGGACGGCACCGAGCGGCTTGATAAGCTGCCGGCCTTCAACTCGGCCCCGAAAGATGTGGCGGGGGCAGGAGATTCGCTTTTCACATGCATCTCGATGTCGTTGCGCGCGGGCTATGACATCTGGCGTTCGGCCTATCTCGCTTCTCTTGCGGCTTCGATCCAGGTATCGCGCGTCGGTAATATCCCGCTTCAGGCATCGGAAATCGAGGCCGAACTGGCCGATCGGAGAGGCTGAGATGAACGCCCTGTTGTTGGCCGCAGGCTTCGGCACGCGCTTGCGTCCGCTGACGGACACGATTCCGAAATGCCTCGTGCCAATCCACGGCAAGCCGCTGCTGGAAATCTGGTTCGATCTCCTGTTCTCGCAAGGCTTGATTGAAAAGGCGGTGGTCAACACGCATTATCTAGCACCGGCTGTTGAAGCGCATGTGCGCGGCTCGCGCTGGCGGGATCGGGTTGTGCTGGCGCATGAAACCGAATTGCTGGGCACCGGCGGCACCATGCTGGCAAACCGCGAGATGCTATCCGACGGGCCGTTTCTACTCGCACATGCCGACAACCTGACGAATTTCGATCTCGGCTCATTTCTCGATTTTCATGCCCATCGGCCAGCAAAAGCGCAGATGAGCATGCTCGCCTTCCGCACGGATACGCCAAGGAGCTGCGGCATTCTCGAACTTGATGGCGAAGGGTTGGTCGTCGGTTTTCATGAAAAAGTTGAGAACCCGCCGGGCAATCTCGCGAATGCGGCGGTCTACATCTTGGAGCAGGATGTGATACAATGTGCTGTTAGTCTTGCCAAACCGGTGGTTGATCTTCAGACCGAGGTCATTCCGCATTTTGCTGGGCGCATTGCCGCCCAGGAAACCACAGCCTATTTCCGCGATATTGGCACGCTGGAAAGTCTTGAAAAGGCTAATCGTGACTTCCCGTGACTGTCCATCTCTGTCTGAGTGCCCTCTCTGATTGGGGTCGTTGAGGTCAAGGTGCTCCTGCGCTTTTTCCTGGACCGTTCCGCGGGTTACTCGCTTCTCTTCGCGGTCGGCGCTTCGGCCGCCGCATGATGGGGTCAGCAGAGCG
>JBGFRS010000044.1:0-55465 GCA_041694995.1 Pseudomonadota bacterium
CGACCGGCGCTGCACGCGCTCCTCGACGCCTGGCTCGCGCGCACGCCGTTCCTCGACTGGGGCGGCGGCTCGTTCCGCGAGGCCTATCGCGCCGCGGTCGAAGCGCATCTCAAGGCCGATATGGAGGTCGTCCGCGGCGACGATGCCATGCCCGCCGAACGGCGCGAGCGCGAGGCGCGCGGCCTCGACAAGGCGCTCGCGGCGTTTGCCGCGATCTTCGACCCGGCCGCGAGCCCGGGCGCGTGGCGCTTGTCGCCCGCCGCCGTGCAAGCAGCACTGTTCATCACGGTCTATCGCGACATGCCGGCAGCCCAGCAGCCGTTCCGCCTCCTCTCCCTCCTCATGGACATCGACGAGACGCTCACTCTGTGGCGCTACCGCCACGCGCTGATGGTGGAGCGCATGATCGGACGGAAGATCGGCACCGGCGGCTCGTCGGGTCACGCCTATCTGCGCACGACCGCCGAGCGCCACCGCATCTTCGCCGACCTGTTCCAGCTCTCGACCTTCCTCATCCCCCGCTCGGCCTTGCCGGACCTCCCCGCTGCCGTGCGCGCGCGCATGGGCTTCGTCTACACCGCGCGATGAACGCGATCCTCGACCTCTCAACCGATTTCGCGCGCTTCCGCGCAACCGCACCGACGCGCATCAATCTCGCCGCCCACAGCCATCACGACTGGCCGGACGTCACCTTCGCCGCGCAAGAGTGCTGCTGGAAAGACGCGGCGCGGCTTGCGAACGACAAATGGAGCGTCGTGTTCGGCGAGGTGATCCCGGCGGTGCAGCGCGGCATCGCGGCAATCCTCGGGCTACCTGATCCCTCGAGTCTCGCGTTCGCGCCGAACACGCACGACTTCCTGCGCCGCCTTCTCTCCTGCCTGCCGGCGGGGCGCGCACCGCGCATCGTGACGAGCGATGCTGAGTTCCACACTGCACGGCGGCAATTCGCGCGGCTCGAAGACGACGGCCTTGTCGCCATCGAGCGCGTACCGGCCGAGCCTTTCGCGACCTTCGCCGCGCGCGTGAACGCAGCGGCGCGACGTGCGGCGCCCGATCTCGTGCTGGTGAGCCAGGTGTTCTTCACGAGCGGCGCCACATGCGGATCGCTGGAAGAGCTTGTCGGCGGCCTCGACGAGACGACCTTCATCGTCATCGACGGGTATCATGGCTTCATGGCGCGGCCGACGGATCTGTCCCGTGTCGCCCATCGCGTCTTCTACATGGCCGGCGGCTACAAATATGCGATGGCCGGCGAAGGCGCGTGCTTCCTCCACTGCCCGCCCGGCTACGGTGCGCGGCCGCGCGACACCGGCTGGTTCGCCGATTTCGGCGCGCTCGCGGCGCCCCTGGGAACAAGCGTTGGATATCCTGGGGACGGACGGCGCTTCCTCGGCGCCACCTTCGATCCCGTCGGGCTCTATCGCCAGCGCGCCGTGCTGGCGTGGATGGAAGAACGGAGCCTGACCGTCGCGGCCATTCACGCCCATGCGACGGCGTTGATGGCGCGCTTCCTCGACGCCGTCGATGCCCTGGGGATTGCGGGGATGACGCGCGCCGACCTGATCACGCCCTTCGGCGCGGGCGCGGCGCACGGCAACTTCCTGACCTTCCGCACCGACCGTGCGGGCGAGATCGAAGCGACGCTCGCCGCCCTCGGCATCCAATGCGACCACCGCGCCGACCGTCTGCGGTTCGGGTTCGGCCTGTGCACGGCGGCGCGCGACGTGGACGAGGCGATCACGCGGATGCGAATGAGCGGATGCGAATGATGCTTGGGCGCCGGGCTTTCACTTGACGGCGCGGCCCCTTTCACCGTACGTCCCGGGGCTCCCGTGCCCAGGTGGCGGAATTGGTAGACGCGCTGGTTTCAGGTACCAGTGGCTAACGCCGTGTAGGTTCGAGTCCTATCCTGGGCACCACCTCCCTCCTCGCTTCGGGATTCGTCCGTCGCATGACCATCCGCTTTCATCAGGGGGACCTGCCGGCCGCGTGGCGCCCGGCCCCCATCGTCGCGATCGACACCGAAACCTTGGGGCTCGTGCCGCATCGTGATCGTCTGTGCGTCGTCCAACTGTCGGGGGGCGATGGAACAGCGGACATCGTGCAGATCGCGCCGGGGCAGAAATCGGCGCCGCGCCTGGTGCAGATGTTGGGCGACCCGGCGGTGACCAAACTCTTCCACTTCGCCCGTTTCGATCTGGCCGTGCTGCAACATGCGTTCGGCGTCATGCCGGCGCCGGTCTACTGCACGAAGATTGCGTCTCGCCTGACCCGCACCTACACCGATCGGCACGGTCTCAAGGATCTCGCCAAGGACGTTCTCGGCATCGATCTACCGAAACAGCAGCAATCCTCCGATTGGGGGGCTGCGACCCTGACACCAGCACAGCTCGAATACGCCGCTGCCGATGTCTTGCATCTGCACGCGCTCAAGACGTGGCTCGACGCCAACCTCGCGCGCGAGGGGCGGACAGCGCTGGCGGCGGCTTGCTTCGCCTTCCTGCCGACCCGCGCGGCGCTCGACCTCGCCGGCTGGCCGGAAGAGGATATCTTCACGCATTCTTGAGAAATCAGGACCGCCATACTGCCATCACTCTTCGGTGTCAGGCGGAGCGTAAGGGCGGGGCGGGCGCGGAGGCGCTAGGGACGAGTGGGACGATCATGAGCCTCGGCGAGGTCGCCGTCGGGTCTGGCCGCGCGAGCCGCTTCGCCGCGGCGGCGCGGCATTCGCGCTTTGTCCGCCGTCTGCGCTGGTTGTTGCCGAGCCTCGCGATCGGCGTCGTCGCCGTCTTCGCCGGCATCTCGACGGTCGGATCCTGGGTGCAGAAGGTGTCGATCGACATGCCGATGATCGAGGGGACGACCCTCGTCATGAACAATCCGCGCTTGACCGGGTTCGATTCGAACCGTCGACCCTATGAGTTGACAGCGGCCCGGGCGCGGCAGGACATCCGCACGCCGCGCCAGGTCTCCTTGGACAAGGTCGATGCGCGTCTGGAACTGGCGGCCAATGGCTGGGTGCGGCTGACCGCCGATCGTGGTTTCTACGACAACGAGACCGACCGCGTTCGCGTCGAACAGAATGTGCACGTCACCTCCAGTCTCGGCTATGAAATGTTGCTCGAAGAGGCTCACGTCGACATTCGGTCGGACACGCTTGTTTCCGATCGCCCAGTCGAGGTGCGCAATGGGCCCAACCGGATTTTCGGAAACAGAATGAGGGCGACGGAGCGGGGCATGGTTGTCGTGTTCGACGACCGTGTGCGCGTGGTCTTTCATCCAAGAGAAGATGGCGAGGCACAGCCGTGATGGGGTGGACGGTGTTCGGGCGGTGCCTGGTGATCTGCGCCGCGGTGTCGGGCGCATCGCTCGCTGCGGCGCAGCCTCGCCCAGCGCCCCCAGCGCCGCCCGCAACCGCGAATCCTCTTGGTCAGGCAATGCCAGGGGGTCCGATCACGATTGATGCCGACCGTCTCGAAGTCCGGGATCGCGAGAAGCGGGCAATCTTTTCCGGAAACGTCGTCGCCAAGCGCGGCGACATGATCATGCGCTCGACGACGATGGTCGTGCTTTATGACGGCGAACAGCCGGCCGGCGCCGTACAGGCGCGCGGCAGTACGCCAGGTGCGCAGGATCAGCAGATCCGCCGCATCGAATTGACCGGCCCCGTGTTCTTCTGCCATCGCGACCAAGCGGCGCGCGGCGACCGGGCGGTCTACGAGCGCGCCAGCGAGACTTTGGTCATGACCGGGAACGTCGTGCTGACGCAGGGTCAGAACGTCGTCACCGGCCCGCGACTCGTGGTGAACATGCGGACGAATCAGGCGCATGTCGAACGCGACCCGGCAAACCCGAACGAGCGGGTGCGCAGCCTGCTCGTTCCGGGCGATGCGCCGCGAGCCGGTGCGCCTCCAGCGCAGCTTGCCTCTCCCCAGCGTCCCGAGTGCTGAATGCCTCACGTCGGCCATCGGTCGGGACTCGGCGCCGTGTTCGCGGCATGGTAACGATCGCCGCGCAGAAATCCCGGCACGGGATTTGCGTGAACGGCGGTCGTTCGCTCGCCGGCCGCCACGCATATCCCCCAGCCGCCTGTCGAGTGAGACTTCGTGTTCGGACGCTTTATCGAACGGCTGACCCGACGACGACCGCCATCGCACCCGATTGCGGACAAGAGGTCGTCCGCGGACGCCCGTGCGCCTGCGCCGGTCCCGCCGACGGCCGTGGTTGCGCGGGCCAATGGCCACGCCGCGGGCGGCATTCTCGCTACGGGTGGCATCTCCCTTGAACCCCGTGCCGGTGGGGAGCCGAACCCGGCGACGCGCGCGGGATGGCTCGCTGCACACGGTGTCGAGAAGAGCTTCAAGGGCCGCAAGGTCGTCCAAGGGGCGAGCCTTTCCGTCGGCCGCGGCGAAGCGGTCGGTCTTCTAGGGCCCAACGGCGCGGGCAAGACGACGATCTTTTACATGGTCACCGGCCTCATCACCGCCGATGCAGGGCGCATCGAACTCGACGGGTACGACATCACGCCCTTGCCGATGTACCAGCGCGCGCGCCTCGGCATCGGCTACCTGCCGCAGGAGGCCTCCATTTTTCGCGGCCTGACCGTCGAGGGCAACATCAAGGCGGTACTCGAAGTAACCGAACCGGACCCGGCGCGCCGCGAGGCCGAGCTCGAATCACTCCTCGATGAGTTCCGCATCACGCACATTCGCAAGTCCCCGGCGCTTGCCTTGTCGGGCGGTGAGCGCCGCCGCACCGAGATCGCACGCGCCCTCGCCTGCCGACCGTCCTTCATGCTGCTGGACGAACCGTTTGCCGGCATCGATCCGATCGCCGTGGGCGACATCCAAGTGCTTGTCCGCCATCTGACGCAGCGCGGCATCGGCGTGCTGATCACCGACCACAACGTCCGGGAGACGCTTGGGTTGATCGACCGCGCCTACATCATCCACTCCGGGCGCGTGCTGATGGAGGGCTCGCCGGAGGAGGTTGTCGCCAACCCCGATGTGCGCCGGTTCTATCTCGGCGACCAGTTCTCCCTATAGGACGAGCGGGTTCATGGCGCTCGGACCGAAACTGGAGCTGCGACAGGGCCAAGCCCTGATCATGACACCGCAGCTCATGCAGGCGATCAAACTCCTGCAGATGTCGAATCTTGACCTGACTGCCTATGTCGAAGCGGAACTGGAGCGCAATCCGCTCCTGGAACGCGACGGCGACGCTCGGAATGAGTCGGACGGTGCCGATCCCGCGGAGGAGGGGTGGGACGGTGCGCAGGACGCTCCGGCCGATCCGCGTTCGGGCGACTGGCTCGAGAGCGATCTTGCGCCGTCGGCAGAGCGCATCGCGGAACGGCTCGGAACCGAAGTCGACAACGTCTTCCCTGACGATACATCGCGTGTGGCAAGCCCCGCCCCCATGGCAGAGAACGGGGCCAGTCCGTTTTGGAGCGGCATCGGCGGTGGCGCGCCATCCGCCGACGGCGACTACAATCTTGAAGCCTTCGTCGCGAGCGAGCGCACGCTGCACCAACATCTGCGGGAACAGCTGCAGGTCGCCGAGACCGATCCGAAGCGTCTGCTGATCGGGGCCCATCTCGTCGATCTCGTCGACGAGGCGGGCTACATGACTCTACCGATCAGCGAGATTGCCGATCGCCTTGGGGCCGGCGAAGCAGAGGTGCTTTCGGTCCTCGCCGTCATTCAGACATTCGATCCTCCAGGTATCGCCGCGCGGGATCTGAAAGAATGCCTGGCGCTGCAGCTGCGCGACAGGGATCGCTTCGATCCGGCGATGCAGGCCCTCATCGCCAATCTCGACCTTCTTGCCCATCGGGACTACGCGGCTCTCAGGCGCGTGTGCGCGGTCGACGGCGAGGATCTCGCCGACATGATCGCTGAGGTGAAGCGGCTCGCGCCAAAGCCGGGTCTTGCCCTCGGTTCGGTCACGATCCAGCCGGTCGTGCCGGACGTTCTCGTGCGGCCAGGGCCGGATGGCGGCTGGCAGCTCGAACTGAACGCCGACACCCTGCCGAAGGTCCTCGTGAATCAAAGCTATTACGCAACCGTCCAAAAGACCGCGCGGTCGGATCGCGACAAAAACTATCTTTCCGAACAGATGCAAACGGCGAATTGGCTGGTGAAGAGCCTCGACCAGCGGGCGAAGACGATCCTCAAGGTCGCGACCGAAATCGTCCGCCAGCAAGATGGCTTTCTCGTCCACGGCGTGGGGCACCTTCGCCCGCTGAACCTGAAGACGATTGCCGATGCGATCGGCATGCATGAATCGACCGTCTCGCGCGTCACGTCGAACAAGTATCTCGGCACCCCGCGCGGGGTCTTCGAGATGAAGTATTTCTTCACTTCGGCCATTGCTTCGGCAGAAGGCGGCGAAGCGCATTCTGCCGAAGCGGTCCGTTACCGGATCAGGCAGCTGATCGACGCAGAATCTGCCGACGCCGTCCTCTCGGACGACATGATCGTCGATCTCCTGAAAGCGGAGGGGGTCGACATTGCGCGCCGCACCGTGGCGAAATATCGCGAAGCCATGAAGATCGCCTCGTCAGTCCAGCGTCGCCGGGCGAAGGGCGCGATAGCGCTGTGAAATGTCAAATGAATCTCGCCGACAATCCACGCACGGTCTCGACCGCACCGCAGCGCACTGCGAATTGACAGTGACAACCGGCGCGCCTACCAGTGAGGCGTCGGAGCGGCCTGTCGTGGCGAAGCTCCGGGGCGGACGGCGAGCCGACCTGAACGGCATAGAAGCAACCACATCACACCGACCGACCGAATATCGGGGAAGCCGTTATGGCCTTTCGCGTTTCCGGCAAGAACATGGATATCGGCGACGCTCTGCGGACCCGCATCGTCGATCGTTTGGACGAAGCCCTCCAGAAGTATTTCGATGGCTCGGCGACGGGTCACGTCATCGTCGAGCGCGATGGGTCTGGATTTCGAACGGATTGCGTCTTGCACCTGTCCTCGGGCACCACGGTGCACGCCGAGGGCAGTGCGCACGAAGCCTATGCCAGCGCCGATGCGGCGGCGGGACATGTGGAGAAGCGCCTTCGGCGGTATAAACGGCGGCTGAAGGACCATTATCTTGGGCGCTCGACGGCGCTCGACGTCCCGGCGGCCTCTTCCTACGTCATTCAGCAGCCGCCTGACGACGAGCTTCCCCACGATGATGTGTATCATCCGGTGATCATTGCCGAATCGACCACCGGACTGAAGGCGCTCTCCGTCGCTGAAGCAGTGATGGATCTCGATCTCACCGGAGCCCCGGTCCTCGTGTTCCGTCACGCGGAACATGGCCGCATCAACGTCGTTTACCGAAGATCAGACGGCAATATTGGCTGGATCGATCCGCCCGGAGCGCCTGCCGCATCATGATTTTCATTCACAATCGCAAAGAGAGGCTCGCGCCGGCGACATGGACGCAGCCCGACCACGGGGTACCTCATGGATCTCGGTGACCTCATCGACGAGAAGGCCGTCATAGGGGCTCTTCGTGTATCGTCGAAAAAGCAAGCTTTGCAGGTGTTGGCCGAACGCATCGGCAAAATGACGAGGCTTGACGAGCGTGCCGTCTTCGACGCGCTCCTGCAGCGTGAACGCCTGGGTTCGACGGGCGTCGGCCACGGGATCGCGATCCCTCACGCGAAACTGCCCGGCATGCCGCGGATTCTCGGGCTGTTCGCGCGCCTCGAGAAGCCGATCGATTTCGAGGCGCTCGACGATGAGCCCGTCGATCTCATCTTCGTGCTGATCGCGCCAGAAGGGGCGGGCGCCGATCACTTGAAGGCGCTTGCCCGCGTCGCGCGCGTCTTGCGCGATCCGGCGATCGCCGCAAAATTGCGCGGTACGATGGATACCACCGCGCTATTCACGATCCTCACGACCAGCACCCAGCCCAATGCTGCGTGAAGCCCTTCATGCACCCAGGCGGGCCCCCGGGTCCCACAGGGCATGCAGGCGACCGGCCGCCGCCAGCGCGAAGCGCAAGGTCACGGCCTTGCGCGTCGCTGCAGCCATCCGGTGCTCGCTGGCTTCGCGCAGAATTGCCGCGCCATGCGCGTCGGCGGCGATGAGACCGATCCCTTCCGGGAAAATTCCGGCATCGAGCGTGATCGGCTTGGCGAAAAAGAAGCGGTCGCAATGCGCGCGATACTCCGGCCATTTGTGATCGGCGCGGAAATCGTCGACCGAGGATTTGACCTCCACGATCCACACCTCTCCTGAGGCGGTGAGCGCGACGAGATCGGCGCGCCGGCCGGAGAGGAGGGGCAGTTCGCGAACCACCGCGAAACCGAGCGACGACAAGAGCCGCCCCACGCCGCGCGTAACGGCGAGCGCCGTCGCGGCCTGCCGGCCGTCGGCCAAGCGTGGGTCAACCAAGACTTCGATCATCGTTCAAGGATGCGCTGGTACAGCCACTGCGGCAATCTTCACGGCGAAGCGTCCGGCCGGCGGCAGTATCCTCACCTCTGGAAGAATACGAAAGTCAACAGGATGAAGGTTGGGATCAGGAAAATCAGCGCCCAGGTGCAATAGCCGAAGAAGGACGGCATTTTGACACCCATATTCTCCGCGATCGCCTTCACCATGAAGTTCGGCGCGTTTCCAATGTAGGAGTTCGCCCCCATGAACACGGCGCCGCACGAGACCGCCGTGAGCGTGAGGGGAAGCGACGTCATCAGGAACTGCGCCGTCGTTTGCCCCTGCGGCGCGGCAGCTCCGGCGAGTTCAAAGAAGACGAGATAGGTCGGCGCGTTGTCGAGGAAGGACGATAAACCGCCCGTCAGCCAGAAATACATGGTGTTGTTCGGGGTGCCGTCCGGATTGGACACGAGCGCGACCAGCGGCGCGGCGATCCCCTGCGAACCGGCATTCAAGATCGCGAGCACCGGCGTCATGGCGATGAAGATGCCGATGAAGAGTTTTGCGACCTCCATCATCGGGTCCCAGTTGAATCCGTTGCCCTCGCGCGCAAAACGCGGGGTGAGCGCGAGCGAGGTGAAGGCGATCGCGATCAAGAGGACGTCGCGGATCAGGAATTGCAGCTCGATCGTATTGTAGTGGATCGTAAACGAGATGCCGGGCTTCCAGGCCGCGCTCGCCACGAGCACCAAGATGATGGCGATGAGGAAGAGGAAGTTCACCTGCCCGTGCAGGACGACACCGGGCCGCGTGTCAGGTGTGGGATCGCGCTCGCGTCGGCCCTCGGCTGTCTCCTTACGATAGTAATAGGTGTCGAGCACGAAGAAGACGGCGAGCAGGATGGCGGCGCAGAACACCATCTCCGCGAACATCCATTTCGTGGTGAAGAAAAAGTCGACCCCGCGCAGAAAGCCGAGGAAGAGCGGGGGATCGCCCAGCGGCGTGAGCGAGCCACCGATGTTCGAGACGAGGAAAATGAAGAAGACGACGACGTGGACGTTGTGCCGCCGATCATCATTCGCGCGGATGATCGGGCGGATCAGGATCATCGAGGCCCCCGTCGTCCCGACGAAGCTCGCGAGCGCCGTGCCGAGCGCGAGAATGCCGGTGTTGAGCGCGGGCGTGCCGTGCAGATTGCCTTTGACGAAGATGCCGCCTGCGACCGTGTAGAGCGCAAAGAGCAGGATGATGAAGGGGATGTACTCGAAGAGGAGCGTGTGCATCACGACGTAGGACGTCGCCGCGAAGCCGGTCGCCGCGAGATAGGGCAGCACGAACGCCGCTGCCCAGCCGAGCGCGACCTTGCCGAAATGGTGGTGCCAGAAGCTCGGGGCGAACAGCGGCAAGAGCGCGATTGACAGGAGGATGCCGACGAAGGGGACGACCCACAGGATGCCCAGCTCGGCGCCCTTGATCTTGTAGGGGCTTTCGCCGGCTGCGAGCGCCGCCTCCGGGGCCACCGCGACCATGGCGACGAGGAAGGCGGCGAGCGCGGTGGCGGCACGGGACATGAGGCCCTCGGGGATAGGCAGGCGACGCAGCGCCAGGTGGGAACGGGGCGAGACATACCATCACCGACACATGTCTCAAGCCGCATCAACCTTCCCCGGCTCTGATCGCGGGGAACGAGATGTGTTTGCGCGGCGGAGCCGGGGCGATACAACTGCGAGCAACGACAATGAAACGCTCGGAGGAAATTCCCATGTCCGGCTTCACTCGGCCCTGGCACGCCTTCTATGAACCCGGTGTTCGCACAGTGATCGAGGCGCCGCCCTTCCACACCTTGGGCGAGATGGCGACGGCAACCGCGCGTCTTTACGGAGCGGCCACGGCGTTCACCTGCGTGATGCCGAACGGGATGTTCGGCAATCTCAGCTACCAGCAGGTCGACGAGATGTCGGACGCCTTCGCGGCCTATCTCCGCGAGGTCGCCGGCCTTGCTGTCGGTGACCGCGTCGCGATCCAGACGCCGAACTCGCTGCCCTATCCGATCGTCGCGTTTGGCGTGTTCAAGGCTGGTTGCGTGCTCGTCAACATGAACCCGCTGTACACGGCGGAGGAGATGGCGAAAACCTTCGCCGACGCGAAACCATCGGCGCTCGTCATCATCGACATGTTCGCGGACAAGCTGCTGGCCGCTCTCAAAGGGCATCCGATTCCGAACGTGATCGTGACCAACATCGCCGAGTTCTTCCCGACCTTGCCGAAGGCGATCATCGGCGTCGTGCAGCGCTATTGGGACCAGACCGTCAAGCCGGTCGAGGTGCCGCACATCCGCTTTGCAGAGGCGCTGACGCGCGGGCGCAACCATATCGCGCAGGGCGGCATCACCGTTGCCTCCTACACGGCCAGCATGGGCCCAAGCGATCTCGCGGCTCTGCAGTACACGGGCGGCACCACCGGCGTCTCGAAAGGCGCCATGCTTACGCACGGCAACATCATCCTGAACGTGGCGCAGACGATGGAGATGGTTGGCCGCAACATCGAAAAGGGAAGGGAAGTGGTGCTGACGGCGCTACCGCTCTACCACATCTTCGCCTTTACCGTGAATTTCCTCGGCTTCTTCGGGCTCGGCGCGCGCAACGTCTTGATCCCGAACCCGCGCCCGCTCTCCAACCTCCGTCGCGCCTTCGAGAACTACCCGATCACCTGGATAACGGGCGTCAACACGCTCTTCAACGGACTCTTGAACGAATTCTGGTTCCAGGAGAATCCACCGAAGCATCTGAAGGCCTCCTGCGCGGGCGGCATGGCGTTGCAGAGCGCGGTTGCCGAGCGCTGGGTCAAGGTGACCGGGACACCCGTGATCGAGGGCTATGGCCTCACCGAAACCTCGCCGGTCCTCACCTTCAACCCGTTCGGCAAGGGCAAGCCGGACTCGATCGGCATTCCCGTACCCTCGACCGACATCCGCTGCGTCGACGACAACGGCCGCGAAGTGCCGGTGGGCACGCCCGGCGAGCTTGCGGCGAAAGGCCCGCAGGTGATGATCGGCTATTGGCAGCGGCCGGATGAGACGGCGAAGGCCCTCAAGGATGGGTGGCTTCTCACCGGGGACATCGCGGTCATGGACGCGGACGGCTACTTCAAGATCGTCGACCGCAAGAAAGACATGGTGCTCGTGTCGGGCTTCAACGTCTTCCCGAACGAGGTGGAGGACTGCCTCGCCAAACATCCGGGCGTGCTCGAGGCCGCCGTCATCGGTGTGCCCGACGGGGCAGCGGGCGAAGCGGTCAAAGCCTTCGTGGTGAAGAAGGACCAAGGGCTCTCCGCGGAGGACGTCCGCAGCCACTGCAAGGTGTATCTGACCGGCTACAAGGTCCCGAAATTCGTCGAGTTCCGAACCGACCTGCCGAAGTCGAACGTCGGCAAGATCCTGCGCAAGGATTTGCGCGGTCAGGAGCTCTCCAAGATCGGGCACTAGCCATTCCCTTGGGTAGAAGCTCCGCTATCTAGTTTCGTGATGTTCTCATAAGCTGCAACCAAACCGCGGCTTGAGGGGGAAGGGGCACATGGTCGGGGCATTCGAACAGGCGATGCTCGCCTTGATGATCGCAGCGATCATGCTCGGCATGGGCGCGTCGCTCACCGTCACCGACTTCGCGCTCGCCATCAAGCGGCCCTACGGCATGCTGATCGGGCTCATCTCGCAATACGGCTTCATGCCCTTGGTCGGCTTCTTGCTCGCGGTGTTCCTGCCCGTACCGAACGAGGTGAAGATCGGCCTCCTCATCATGGGCTGCATGCCGGGCGGTACGACTTCGAACATCTTCACCTACTTCTCGAAGGGCAATCTCGCCCTGTCCGTGCTGATGACGGTGAACTCCACCATCGTCGGCGTGGTTGCCATTCCGCTCGTGCTCGTGACCTACCTCACCCTCCTGCAGGCGCTGGGCTTCGAGGTACGCGTGCCGACGGAGAACATCATCCTCACCCTCCTCATCCTGCTCGTGCCCGTCGCGGTCGGCATGGCGATCCGGCGCTGGAACGCCAATGTTGGTGCCGTGATCGAGATGGCCGGCTCGATCCTCGCGATCGTCTTCATCGTGATCCTGATGATCACCTGGGTGCCGCGGAACTGGCAGTTCCTCATGGGCACGCATTGGTCTGTCTATTTCGGTGCGATCGGGCTCGGCGTGTTCGGCTTCCTGTTCGGTTATCTGCTCTCGATGGCTTTGAAGCTGCATCCGCGCAATGCCCGTACGATCGCGCTCGAGACGGGCATTCAGAACGGTCCGCTGGCGATCGCCATCGTGGCGCTGACCTTCACCGGCGCGCTCGCCGCGATGCAGCAGGCCGTGATGGTCATACCGGCGCTCTATTCCCTCTTCATCGTCATCAGCTCGACGCTGGTGACGCTCTGGTTCCGCCGCGCCAACGAAGCGGCAGAGCAGAAGATGCCCGATAGCCTGTTGTGAGCGCACGGACAGCGGATCATACTCCGCGGCTGCCATGTCCACTCTCGCTCCGGCGTTCGTCGAGCGCCTCTTCCGCCGTGTCGAAGCGATGCGCGACGATGTCGTCGCGCTGACGCAGGATATGATCCGCATTCCGACGCTCAATCCGCCGGGCGATGCCTACGAACCCTGTGCGCGGCTGATCGGGGAACGTCTCGGCAAGCGCGGGTTTGCCGTCGAATACGTCCGCGCGCGCGATGCCCCCGGCGACAGCGATGCGTATCCGCGCACCAATGTCATCGCGCGCATCGAGGGCGGCCGTCCAGGCCGCTGCGTCCACTTCAACGGGCACATCGACGTGGTCGAGGCGGGCCACGGCTGGACGCTCGATCCCTTCGCCGGCATCGTCAAGGAAGGCCGCGTCTATGGACGCGGCGCCTGCGACATGAAAGGTGGCCTCGCCGCCGCGATCATCGCCGTCGAAGCCATCCTCGCCGAGGGCCTGCCCTTCTCGGGTGCGCTCGAGATATCAGGCACCGTCGACGAGGAATCCGGCGGCTTCGGCGGGGTCGGTCACCTCGCGCGGCACGGCTATTTCACGAAGCCGCGTGTCGACCACGTCATCATCCCGGAGCCGCTCAACCCGGACCGCGTGTGCCTCGGCCATCGCGGCGTGTGGTGGGCAGAGGTGGAAGTTCTCGGTCGCATCGGCCACGGCTCCATGCCATTTCTGGGCGTCAATGCGATCCGCGGCATGGGCGAGCTGATGGCCCTGATCGAGCGGGAGCTGATGCCGCGGCTCGCGGAGCGCAAGACGCGAATGCCCTGCGAGCCGCCCGGCGCGCGCGCGGCGACGCTGAACTTCAACTCGATCCACGGCGGCCAACCCGAGCCGCATGGCGCGAACCCGGCGCCCGTCGTGGCCGATTCCTGCCGGCTCGTGATCGACCGCCGCTATCTCATCGAGGAGCAGCTCGACGCGGTGAAGGCGGAGATCGTCGCCTTGCTCGACGAGATGAAGGCCGGTACCGCCGGGCTCGACTACCGCCTGCGCGAGATCATGACCTTCGCGCCGACCATGACGGAGCCGGACGCCCCGGTCGTGCAGGCGCTCGACCATTTCATCCATGAGGTGTTCGGAAAGGCGGCGACGCACATCGCCTCACCCGGCACCTACGACCAGAAGCATGTGACGCGCTTCGGCCATGTGCGCGACTGCGTCGCCTACGGGCCGGGCATTCTCGATCTCGCGCACCAGCCCGACGAGTGGGTCGGCGTCGACGACATGGTCGCTTCCGCCAAGGTGATGGCCGCGAGCGCGCTCACATTGCTCGCGCGGGCGCAGGCGTAAGCTCAGCCCGACCGCCCGCTCGATGCGGCCTTGCCGCCGACCGCGGCCTTCACCAGCGAGATGACGTTGCTTGCCCTGGCGGATGCCTTCGATCTGTCGCGGCGCTGTTCATGGGTGGAGATGAAGTCGGCGATGCGCGGCTGAATCTCGGTCCGGAAGCGCGAACCGTTGAAGACACCGTAATGACCGACCGCCGGCTGGAGGTAATGCGCCTTCATGTCGTCTGGCAGTCCGGTGCACAGGCGGTGCGCCGCTGCGGTTTGGCCGCCGCCGGTAATGTCGTCCTTCTCACCTTCGACCGTCATCAGCGCGACGGTTCTGATCTTCGCGGGATCGACGCGCTCGTTGCGATGCATCATCTCGCCCTTTGGCAGAGCGTGGCGCACGAACACGGTCTCCACCGTCTGCAGATAGAACTCAGCGGTCAAATCCATGACGGCGAGATACTCGTCGTAGAATTCCTTGTGCTTCTTCGCCGAGTCGCCGTCGCCCTCGACGAGATGCAGGAACAACTCCTGGTGCGCATTGACGTGGCGGTCGAGGTTCATGGTCATGAAGCCGGTGATCTGCAGGAAGCCCGGATAGACTTCGCGCATGAAGCCCGGATGCGGGAACGGCACCTTCATCACCACATTGTCGCGGAACCAATCGAGGCCCTTGCTCTCCGCCAGCTTGTTCACCGCCGTCGGCGAGATGCGCGTGTCGATCGGGCCGCCCATCAAGGTCATGGTGGTCGGCGCGTAAGGGTCGCGCCGCGCTTCCATCACCGAGACGGCCGCAAGCACCGGCACGGAGGGCTGGCACACGGCGATGATGTGCGTGTCGCCGCCAAGCGCGTGCAGCATGGAGATGAGGTAGTCGATATAGTCGTCGAGGTCGAAGGTGCCTTCGGCGAGCGGCACCATGCGCGCGTCTTCCCAATCGGTGATGTAGACGTCATGCCGCGGCAGGAACGCTTCGACCGTGCCGCGCAACAGCGTCGCATAATGGCCCGACATCGGCGCGACCAGAAGGATCCTCGGCTGGCGCCGCTTGAGCGGCTGCGTCATCACCTTCTCGATGTGCAGGAGCTTGCAGAAAGGACGCTGCCAGACGACCTGTTCGCGCACCGCCACGCGTTCGCCGCCGACCATCGTCGTGGCGATGCCGAATTCGGGCTTGCCGTAACGCCGCGTGGAGCGCTCGAACATTTCGCACGCAGCGGCAACCGTGCGCCCATAGGCGGTGTGGGTGAGCGGATTGATCGGATTGCGGAAGAAGAGGCGCGTCGCATCCGCGATGGCCCGATAGGGCGACATCAGGGCGTGATGCATCTCGTAGAGATGATAATAGGGCACGGCATTAGATCCCTGGTACGAACGAACCCCGCATATGACCGCCTTATCGCGGCCTCCCCGTCCCTCGTCGTGCCGCTGTGGGTTCTCTGCCCGGGCTTTCCGCCCTTCTCCCGGCTGCCTCGCGGTTTTCCGCGGGAGAATTCACGCTTAATCGCCGTCCGCACGGCCGGCAAGTTTGTTATACGGCTTAAGGCAGCTGTCGGATCGATGCCGCAGGGCAACACGCAAAAACACAAGCACCTTGCGCCATTATGGCACGAATCGACGCTACCTTTCGCAACGCACAACGCTCGCACGCTACACCTGAACGCAGTATGAGCAAAAGGTGTTGCTATTTTCCTGCCGAAAGGAGGAGCCTCTGGGATCGAGCGCTTTCGGGGGCTTCAAGAAGGCGAAGAAGCTCGCCGCGACCCAAACGACGTCCAAAAACAACCCTTAAGGCAGAGACCAGCACGAAAACCTGATCAACAACGACCAATCGCCTACCCTCAAGTACAGCCGTGGGCGGCAGGGCGAGGCCGCATTCTGCAACCACTGTGGCAAGATGGTCACAGAGCCGTGCGCGCGAGAGCGGCCGGAACGGCGACAGCAGCCTGCTTGGCCAGCGTTGCCCACCACCCACCGATCGGCTAGACACGCGAAAGGCACCCGTAGCTCAGCTGGATAGAGCGTTGCCCTCCGAAGGCAGAGGTCACAGGTTCGAATCCTGTCGGGTGCGCCAATGATCATCCAAGGATGGGTTGTCAGGGGGTGATCTCGACCTCCACCGTCCGGTCGCCGCCGCCCAGCACCGTTATCGCGATGTCGTCCGGAACCGGCCAATCACCGCCGAGCCGTGTGAGCCGCACGCGCACGCTCGCCGCCTCCCAGGCCGTCGCCACGCCAAGATGCAGGAAGGCGCCGGCGCGATAGGCGTTGGACTCGCCATCGTCGTCGATATGCTCGCCGCCGCCCTCGCCGCCGCCGGCACCCACGACGACGAGGAGGTTGCGCGCCGGCGCGTCGTGCGGGCGCGTCTCGGGCAGGCCGCGCGCCAGCATGAGCGCCGCGCCGACGCGCGCGAAGGCCGGCACGCGCCCGAGGGGCGCCGGGACCGTCACGGTCGAGCCCGCCGGATGCGCGATGCCGGTGGCGAGATCGACCCAGGCTTCCGGCCCGGCGGGCAGATAGACCGTCTTCGCGCGCGCCCCGGGTTCAACGACGGGCGCGACCAGTACGTCCGACCCGAGCAGGAAGGCGTCGTGGTCTTCGAAGGTCTCGGCGTCGTGCTCATAGGCCCAGAACAGAGGCGCGATGATCGGATCGCCGGTGCGCTGCGCGCGATGCGCCAGAGTGTAGAGCAGCGGCAGGAAGCGATAGCGCTGGACGAGCGCGCTGCGGATGTCATCGACCGCTTCGGGATGCGTCCACGGTTCCGTGACACCGTAACTAGGCTTCCAGGAATTCATCAGCGCGCGCGGGTGGAGCGCCATCAGCTCGACGAAGCGCGTCAGCAGCTCCGGGTCGGGGCGCGGACCGGAGAAGCCGCCGATGTCGTGGCCGACATGCGCCATGCCGGAGAGCGAGAGCGACAGCGCGTTGCGGATGTTCCACCTGAGCGTATGCCAGGAGGTGTCGTTGTCGCCGGTCCAGGTCTGGGCGTAGCGCTGGATGCCGGGCGGGCCGGCCCGCGTCACGGTGAAGGGGCGCTTGTCCGGCTCACGAGCCCGCGTCCGCTCGAAGGTGGCGCGCGTCATGAGGAGGGCGTGCAGGGGGCGTGACCGTTCCGCGGGCATGGGCGTGCCGAAGCCGGTCGAGGTCGCGCCCTCGCGCCAGACCTCGTATTCGTTGTTGTCGTTCCAGCCGGCGGTGAAGCCGGGGTCGAGCACTTGCTTGGCCAGGCGATCCTGCCACCAGCGCACGGTCGCCGGGTTGGTGAAGTCGAGGAAGGCGCCGTGCCCGTCCCAGAACTGCTCGAGCACGGGCGCTCCCTCCGGCCCCTTGATGAAGCCGCCGGCCGCAGCGATCTCCGCGAAATCCGGATGGTCGTCGATCAGCACGGGCTTCAGATTGGCGACAGTCGGCAGCTCTATGGCGCGCAGCTTCGCGAAGAGGGCCGCCGGATCGGGGAACTTGTCGCGGTTCCAGGTGAAGACGTATCGGCGCTTGCCCCGGCTCGAATAGCCCGAGCCGAAATGGATCGAAGAGATCGGGATGCGCTCGGCCCTGCACCGGTCCGCGAACTCGGCGATCTTCGTCTGTGCCTGCGGATCGTCGGCGTGGTGCATGGAGGTGAAGGCAAAGCCGAAGCTCCAGCGCGGTCCGAGATGCGGGCGCCCCGTCAGCGTGGTGAAGCGGCGCACCACGTCCGCGACCGTCGGCCCGGCGAGGAGATGCAGGTCGAGCCCGGGCTCCTCCATCTCCGCGTAGCGATAGAGGCCGTGGTAGTTCGAGCGTTCGCAGCCGAAATCGACGGTCATCGGCGTCAGCGTGTCGTGAAACACGCCGATCGACTCACCAGCCGCGTTCCGCTCGATCCAGAATGGCACGTGCTTGTAGAGAGGGTCGCCGATCTCGGCGTCGTAGCCGAGCGCGTCGAGCTGCAGGAGGCGGAAGCGCCGCCCGGTGCGGTCAACCGGTCCGGTCTTGTCGCCGAGCCCGAAGATGCGGTCGGCGAGGTCGCGCCGCACGCAGTGCCGGAGCTTCGCGCCACGCTCGGCGAGCACATAGGCGCCGCTCTCGCGGTCCGTGCGCACCCGAACGAAGGTTCCGTCCGCATGCCGCCGCTCGACGTTCATCCGCACCGGATCGGAGGCGACCACGACGCGCCAGTCGCCGGCCGACACGGTCCAGGGGCCGGCCCCATCGAGTCGGAGAGGCGGGCAGGAGAAGCCCGAACGATCCTCGCGGTCCCTCCCTTCCCATGGCGTCTCCCCTTCCGGAGCCACCATCCAGGTCCGGCTATCCGGAAGGCCCGAGTTCGGCGCCAGCACCACGCGCAGATGCCATGGTTCGAGCGCGACGAGGCGCAGCGTCCAGCCGCCCTCCAGCGAGAAGGTGGCGCTGTCTCCCGCCGCGTCGGCGGCGATGACGGTCTGCAGGTTGCGCAAGCTCAGGCTCCCTCGGGAACGAGACGCAGACCGGCGCCGTCGAAGAGGTGTGCGGGCGCACCAGGCTGCAGGCTCAGCGAAACGCGCTCGCCCTTGACCACTCGGGTCTGCCCGGGCAAGCGCGCGGTGGCCTTGTCCCCGCTTGCGAGCGTGCCGTGCACGTAGGATTCGCCGCCGAGCTGCTCGACGACGTCGACGACGAGATCCGCAAGCCCCTCCCCCGGCGCGCCGAGCGTGAGGTGCTCCGGGCGCAGGCCCACCGTGAGTTTGCCGGCGTCCGCGAGTTTGGCCGGCGCGACAGGTACGGCGATCGGCCGACCCGAACGGAGCGCGACGGCGTTGCTGTCGACCGCCTCCGCGGAGAGCAGGTTCATGCGCGGGCTGCCGATGAAGCCCGCCACGAACAGGTTCGCCGGCGCATTGTAGAGCTCGAGCGGCGTCGCGAACTGCTCGCAGCGCCCGGCATTGAGCACGGCGATGCGGTCGGCCAGCGTCATCGCCTCCACCTGATCGTGCGTCACGTAGATCATAGTGTTGCCGAGACGGTCGTGCAGCGCCGAGATCTCGACGCGCATCTGCACGCGCAGCTCCGCGTCGAGATTGGAGAGGGGCTCGTCGAAGAGGAAGATCTTCGGCTCGCGCACGACCGCACGGCCGATCGCGACACGCTGGCGCTGCCCGCCGGAGAGCTGGCCGGGCCGGCGCCCGAGAAGCTTATCGAGGCGCAGCATCTGCGCGGCCGCCGCGACACGCTGCTCAATCTCGTCCCTGGGCGTGCGCGTGTTCTCGAGGCCGAAGGAGAGGTTCTGCCGCACGCTCATATGCGGATAGAGCGCGTAGGACTGGAACACCATGGCCAGCCCGCGCTCGGCCGCCGGCACTTCGTTGACGCGCCGACCTTGGATGCGGATCTCGCCGCCCGTGATCGGCTCTAGCCCGGCGATGAGGCGAAGGAGCGTCGACTTTCCGCAACCCGACGGCCCGACGAAGACGATGAACTCGCCCGACTGGATCGCGAGATCGATGCCGTGGATGACGTCGATCCGGTGAAATGCCTTGCGGACGGTATCGAGTTCGAGCGTCGCCATCGATCACTTCAGTCCCGTATTTGCGATGCCTGCGGTGATGTATTTCTGCAGGACCGCGAAGACGAACGTCACGGGCACAAGCGTCAGGACGGTCATGGCCAGGAGCTCGTGGATGTTCTCGTTCTGCTCGCCCTTGAACGAGGATAGACCGATCTGGAGCGTGAATGTTTCCGAACGCGTGAGGACGATCAGCGGCCAGAGGAAGTCGTTCCATCGCCAGATGATCGACAGGATGGCGAGGACCGCGAGCGCCGGCAGCGCCAGCGGCAGGATGATTTTGACGAAGATCGTCCATTCCGACGCCGCGTCCATGCGCGCGGCTTCGATCAGCTCGTCGGGAATCGTCAGCATGTACTGCCGGAGCAGGAAGACCCCGGTCGGCGTGGCGGCGGCCGGGATGATGACGCCCCACAGGCTGTCGAGCATGCCGAAGGAGCGCACGACGACGAAGAGCGGCACGAGAATGACGCTCGCCGGCAGCAGCAAGGTCATGATGATCATCATCATGAACACGGACCGGCCGGCGAAGCGGTATTTGGAGAGGCCGAACGCCGCCATGGACGAGACGAGCAAGGTCAGCACCGTGGCGACGATCGTGACGAAGGTCGAGTTCCAGAAATAGCGCAGGAAGGGAAACGTCCCGAACTGTCCCCCTTCGAGAGTCGGACCGGTGTAGTTCCGCCAGCGCGGCTGAACCACCTCGTATGGGCGTAGTTCGCGGCGTGGCAGCGTCAGCTCGACGCTGGGATTGGCAGGATCGACCACGATAACATTGGCACCTGCGCTCCGCACGAAGGCGACGATGCGCTCCCGGCCGTCCGCTGCGCGGTGTATGAAGAGAGAGCGGGGCCGAGTCTCGTTGGGCAGGACGGTCTGCGCCTGCTCCCATGGCAGGAAGCGCGGATCGTTTTCGGTGAGGGCGCGCTGCGATTTCAGCGAGGAGGCGAAGAGCCAGACGACCGGCGCCAGGATTAGGATCACGCCCAGCGCCAGATAGGCGTAGGCGAGCGCGTCCGTCCAAGACCAGCGCTCAGGGTTCCTGCGTCGCGTGAGGAAGTCTTTGACGAGGACCATCGGATCACGCCCCCGCATTCTTGCGGCTGAGCGCCAGCTGCGCAAGCGTCAGCACGAAGATGATGCCGGCGAGGATCACCGACATGGCCGCGGCGATGCCGTAGAGTTTGGTCTCGCCGGTGAAAGCCGTCTCGTAGATCTGCTGCACGACCATGCGGGTCGCCGTACCCGGCCCGCCGCCGGTCAGGACGTAGATCTCGTCGAACACCTGGAACGCGCGGATGAGCGAGAGCACCAGGACGACGAGGAAGGTCGGCATCAGCAACGGCAATGTGATCCGCCAGAACACACGCCAGGGCGCCGTGCCGTCCATCTGCGCCGCCTCGTAGATATCGCGCGGGATCGCCTGCAGGCCGGCGAGCAGGATCAGCATGTACAATCCGAGGTGCGACCAGCTGTAGACGAACACGACCCAGAAGAAGGGCCATGGCGCCGTCTCCGTCACCAGCCAGTTGATCGGCTGCCAGGGCTGTGTCGCGAGATGAGGCCGCACGTCGAGGAAGAGGATGATCGCAAGGGCGGCCAGGCCGAACACAGCGAAGCCGATGCTGCGCGCGAGCTTCGAAGCCGCAGAAAGCCGCAGCAGCGCGAGCGTCGTCCCGAGGAGCGCGGCGATCACCACGGCCTTGCCGATCCATTCGGTCGGCGGCCATTGCGCCAGCTGATTCCGCCAGCCAGCGAAATCCGCGAGGAGCGCGTTGAGGATGCCACGCCGCTTCAGCAACCAGTCCCAAATCACCGCGACCACGACGGGGGAGAGCATCACGGGGTAGAAATAAAGCGCCCGCCAGAAGCCGCGACCGCGGATGTCGCGGTTCAGCACCAGCGCGGTGACGAGCGCGACCACGATCATCACCGGCACCTGGACGAGCGCGAAGACGAACGTGTTCCCCATGGCCGTCCAGAAGCCGAAGCCCGAGACCTGGCACGAGCGCGGCTCGAGGATCGATCGGCAATCGAACAACGTCGCGTAGTTCTCCGCTCCGACGAAGGGACGTTCGCTCAGGAGCGTCGAAGTGCCGCCGGTCAGCGAAATCCAGATGTTCAGGATCGCCGGCGTGAAGGAGAACAGACCGAACAGGATCAGCGTCGGCGCGATGAACACGTAGGCCATGGCGTTCGCGCCGAAGCGGCGCTGATACGCCTTCATCAGGGGCCCGAACAGCGAAAGCGCCGGCTGTACGGCGCGGCGCATCACCATGCCGCCGTCCGCCGTGCTCGCGATTTCGCCCTTGCCGATGTCTGCCATGCTGAGCGGCAGCTTCATCGAGAGCCGGCGCGAAGGCCGACCCTCGGCACCCGCCTGGAGGAGGTCAGCCGCCCGCCTGCTTCACCTCCTCGGCGATGCGGCGGAAGGCCTCGTCGAGCGAGATCGCGCCGGTGATCGCTTGCGAGATGAAGTTCGCAGTGGCGTTGAACACGACGGCGTTGCGCTCATAGCCCTGCAGCTGATGCGCCTGCGGCGGCACCTGCTGGTAGTTCGCCAAGAAGGCGCGCAGCGCGTCCACCGCCGATTGCGGCACGCCCGCGCCGTAGTTGAGGCCGGCGCGGGCGAGGCCGACATGGGCGGGAATCTGCAGCGTGCGCTCGTAATACTCCTTGAGGATCGGCTCGGAGGTCATGAACGCCATGACGCGACCAACCGCCTCCGGATGCCGCGTATGCTTGAAGGCAACCATGGCGGCGCCGCCCGGCATCGCAGCGCAGCCTGCGGTGCCGCAAGGTGAAGGCACGACGACCCATTCGAAGCGGTCGCCGATCACCTCGGCATAACGCTGGACCATCCAAGAGCCCGAGATGTGCATCGCGGTTTCGCGGTTGACGAACATATCGGCAGCGTTGCGCCAGCGTGCGCCCGAGACAGCCGGCCAGATGTCCGGCGGCATCAGCCCCTCGCGGTGCCAGGCGACGAAACGCTCCGCAAAGGCCCGGAAGCCTTCGTCGATCACCGCGGCGCGTCCCTGCGCGTCGAGATAGCGCGCGCCGTAGGACATGGCGGGTCCGGCGAAGCGGTGGCCCGAGCGGTCCATCGCCATGCCGGAATAGAGATTGAGCTTCTGGCGCACCTGACGGAGCGCGGCCGCCCAATCGTCCCAGGTCGCGCCGGCGCCGGGCATGTTGACACCCGCCTCCGCGAACATCGACGCGTTGACGATGGCACCCGAGATGGTGAGCTGGGTCAGGAAGCCGTAGATGCCGCGATCGCCCGGGCCGACGCGCATCCATTGCAGCGTCGGGCCAAAGTTCGTCTCCCAGTAGCTGGCGTCGACGTAGGGGCGCAGGTCGAGATAGTAGCGGTTGAGGCCGGGAAGGCTCGTCACCCGCGCCATATCGGGGCCTTGGCCGGACTGGAGCCGCGTCTCGAGCTGCTCGCGGATCACGTTGAAGCCGACCTTATCGACGACGACGCGTATGCCCGGATTGGCACGCTCGAAGCGGTCGAGAAGATCGCGCGCGACCTCGCATTCGTTCGCGTCGGCGTAACACATGTAGCGGAGTTCGATCGGCGCGTTCTGCGCCATACCGCCGCCACTCGCAGCGGCCAAAACAGCAACAGCCAGTCCCAACGATCTCAGCATGTTACTTCCCTCCAAAGTGCCGCATTCCCCCTCCCCGAGGGCACGGGATTGCATGGCCTCGGAGCAGCGCCGCACCGTTGCAGCCGGCGCGGGTTCGTTATGCGTTAATTACATCGGTTCGTCTGTGCGCGGTCAAGGTTCATAATCGTTACACCCGTTGCGCAACCGCCTCGCGAGAGGCAAACGCAGCAAGCAGAGGGCGCCGTCTCAAGCCAACCGTGATCCGAAAAAACAGGGCAGGTCAGGAAACCCAAACGCGCCAAGCGCCATTGTCGCTCACAGCCCCAGCTCTTCCGGGCTGCGCGCGGGCCGCGTCTTGTAGACGGGCAGTGTCCACCGGAAGCGGATGGCGCAGGCGCGGATCACGAAGGCGGTGAGGAAACCTGCGGAGGCCGCGGCGACGCCGCCAAAGCCGAGGCCGGCCGCCGCGACGGTGACGACGGCGCCGGCCAAGGCTGCAGTCACGTAGACGTCGCGGCGCAGGATGAGCGGGCTCTCGCCGGCGAGCACGTCGCGGATGATGCCGCCGAACACCGCCGAGATGACACCCATCACCACCGCGACGATGACGCTAGCCTCCGCCGCGAGCGCCTTCTGCGCGCCACCAACCGCAAAGGCCGCGAGCCCGACCGCGTCGAGCCATAGCAGGAGGCGATAGCGGCTCTCTGGAATGTGGGCGGTGAAGAAGACCAGGGTCGCGGCCACCACGCAGACGACGACGCTCGTCGGGTCCTGCACCCAGAAGACGGGAAGGCCGAGGAGCACGTCGCGCACCGTGCCGCCGCCGATGCCGGTGACGGTGCCCAGCAGCGCGAAGCCGAAGATGTCCATCTGCTGGCGTGAGGCGACGAGCGCGCCGGTGACGGCGAAGACGGCGATGCCGGCGAGGTCAAACAAGGTGGCGAGGTCGGGCATGGTCATGCGCCAACGATAGCGCGGCGGCGGGCGCGCGGTCATCCTCTAGAAGCACGCCGCGGCGACGGACGTCTTCTCGCGCGGGCGCGGCAACACAAGCTGGAACGCCGCAGGGTGGCAGGACTGCGCGCGGCAGACGCCGAGGTCGACGCGCAACCGCAGCACGCCCACGATCTCCTCGGCCTCCAGATGCACACGCAGCGGCCGGCGCGCATCCGCCGCTTCGCCTTGCGGAGAGACATCGGCAAGCAGCCGTGGCGGGTCGCCATCGCGGCGTGACATCGCACGAACGCGCACGCCCGCTCTCGAATCGAGCGTGGCGCCGCCTTGGGGCGCGATGCAGATCGCCGCGCCGTCCGCACCGAGATAGACGCGCAAATCGACGCCATCCCCGGCGCGCTTCACCGCGAGGTCGGCCGGCCATCCTGCCGCCTGTCCGGCGAGAAGGAGCGTAACGCAAACGGCTATTACGGCGCGGCGCATCGGTGACCGCCCGATGAAATCATTTTCACCGCGAAAGCTACGTTCCCAATCGGAGAGCGGTTCACCAGCGCGGCGCTGATCCCCGGCTTGTGGCGTCGAAGCCACACCGGTAGGGTCGCGACCCCTTCCCTGCCAGAGCTCCCCCATGACCGAATTGCCGCGCCGCAAACGTCCCACCTTCACCGACCAAGAAGCGCTGCAGTTCCACGCGCAAGGCCGCCCGGGGAAACTCGAGATCGTGCCGACGAAGCCGATGGCAACCCAGCGGGATCTCTCGCTCGCCTACTCGCCCGGCGTCGCGGTTCCCGTGAAGGCTATCGCGGAAGATCCCTCGAAGGCCTTCGACTACACCACCCGCGGCAACATGGTGGCCGTGATCTCGAACGGCACCGCCATTCTCGGCCTGGGCGATCTCGGCGCGCTGGCCTCGAAGCCGGTGATGGAAGGCAAGTCCGTCCTCTTCAAGCGCTTCGCCGATGTCGACTCGATCGACCTTGAGGTCGACACCAAGGACACGGACGAATTCATCGCCGCCGTGCGTTATCTCGGACCGTCCTTCGGCGGCATCAATCTCGAGGACATCAAGGCGCCGGACTGCTTCATCATCGAAAGCCGCCTGCGCGAACTGATGGATATCCCGGTCTTCCATGACGACCAGCACGGCACGGCGATCATTTCGCTCGCGGGATTGATCAACGCGCTGCACCTGACCGGGCGCGACATCAAGACGACCAAGCTCGTGTGCAACGGCGCGGGCGCCGCCGGCATCGCCTGCATCGAGCTCGTCAAGGCGCTGGGCATGCCGTCGGAGAATGTCGTCCTGTGCGACACCAAAGGCGTCGTCTACAAGGGGCGCACCGACGGCATGAACCAGTGGAAGTCGGCGCATGCGATCGAGACGAAGGCGCGCGCTCTCGCCGACGCGCTCATCGGTGCCGACGTCGTGTTCGGGCTCTCGGTCAAAGGCGCGTTCACGGCCGACATGATCCGCTCGATGGCGCCGCAGCCGATTATTTTCGCCATGGCCAATCCCGATCCGGAGGTCCTGCCCGAAGAGGTCTACGCCATCCGTTCCGACGCGATCGTGGCGACGGGCCGCTCGGACTACCCGAACCAAGTCAACAACGTGCTCGGCTTTCCGTTCATCTTCCGCGGCGCGCTCGACGTGCGAGCGACGCAGATCAACGATGCCATGAAGATCGCGGCAGCGCAGGCTCTCGCCGATCTCGCGCGCGAGGATGTGCCAGATGAAGTGGCGGCCGCATATCAAGGCGCGCGCCCGCGCTTCGGTCCGCAATACATCATTCCCGTGCCCTTCGACCCGCGGCTCATCTCGACGATTCCCGCCGCAGTCGCGCAGGCAGCGATGGACTCCGGCGTTGCACGGCGCCCCATCGTCGACATGCAGGCCTATAAGTTGCAGCTTGCCTCGCGGCGCGATCCGATCGCCGGCACGCTCAACTCGATCTTTGAGAAGGTGCGCCGCCAGCCGAAGCGCGTCGTCTTCGCGGAGGGCGAGGAAGAACAGGTGA
The DNA here is from genome assembly GCA_041694995.1 of Pseudomonadota bacterium. Taxonomy (GTDB): domain Bacteria; phylum Pseudomonadota; class Alphaproteobacteria; order Rhizobiales; family UBA4765; genus Raskinella. The sequence goes on from JBGFRS010000044.1 coordinate 26,287, forward strand.
TCCGCGCGGCACAGAGCTTTGTCGCCAACGGGCTCGGCATCGCGATCCTCGTCGGGCGCGAGGAGCGCGTCGAACGAGCAGCGGAAGACGCCGGCATCGATCTGCGTGACGATATCCGCGTCATCAATGCGCGATTGTCGGACCGCAACCGCATCTACGCCGACTTCCTGTACGAGCGGCTGCAGCGGCAGGGCTATCTCTTCCGTGACTGCCAGCGCATGGTGAACCAGGACCGCAACATCTTCGCGGCTTGCATGGTGGCGATGGGCGATGCGGACGCGATGATCTCCGGCGTCACGCGCAACTCCTCGGTCGTGCTCGAAGAGGTGCAGACCGTCATCGATGCGAAGCCCGGCCACCGCGTCATCGGCGCCTCGATCGTGCTCGCGCGCGGGCGCACGGTGATCGTGGCGGACACCGCCATCACTGAGATGCCGACGGCGGAGGAATTGGCCGACATCGCCGAGGAAGCAGCGGGCGCTGCGCGCCGTCTCGGCTACGAACCGCGCGTCGCTCTCCTCGCTTTCTCGACCTTCGGTCATCCGCCCGGCGAGCGCTCGCAGAAGGTGATCGAGGCGGTGAAGGTGCTCGAGAAGCGCCGCGTCGATTTCGAGTTCGACGGCGAGATGGCCGCGGACGTCGCACTCGATCGGGCGCTGATGACGAGCTATCCCTTCTGCCGCCTCACCGCACCGGCGAACGTGCTCGTGATGCCGGCCTTCCACTCCGCCTCGATCGCGACGAAGATGTTGCAGCAACTGGGGGGTGCGACGGTTATCGGACCTCTCCTCGTCGGCCTCGACAAGCCGGTGCAGATCGTGCCGCTCGGCGCGAAGGACTCCGACATCGTCAATGCCGCGGCGCTCGCCGCGTTCAATATCGGCGGGTGACACCGCGTCCCGGCGATCAGTGACCTTGCAAGCTGTAGAAGCCGTGCAGACCGATGTAGACCCCGACGATGAGGATGAGGACGCCCGAAACATAAGGCGCGCGTTGCACAAGCATGGAGAGCCACGGAAGGCGCGGGCCGACGTGTCGAACGCTCAGAGCGGCCGCGACGCCGACGGCGACGAGGGTCAGCGCCAGACCGACTGAAAAGCTCAATACGAGGACGGCGCCGAGCGTCACTTCCTTCAATTGCAGACACAGCAGGAGAACGGTTATCGCAGCTGGGCACGGAATCAGGCCGCCTGTCAGTCCGAAAACGACGATTTGCCCCGTCGTGACGTTACGATTGGTGAAGCGGCGCCGGATGTCATGGGCATGGGCCAGCTCGTGGGCGTTCTGGTGACCTGTAAACTGCGTCACGCTCGATGCCGTCAGGGCATGCCCATGCGGAACCACATCGGATTCAACGAAGGACAGGTCGTAGTCGTGTGCGTGGTCGCCGTGCGACAGACGAACGCGCGCCGTAAACTCGTGCGGCTCGGCAATCGCGTCGCGCGATTCAAGATAGGCCCCGGCGTCGCGAAAGGTGAAGAGCTCGGTTGCACCGCTCGGCCGTTCGATCGCGATCGTGACGTCCTCGGCCTGCCAGCGGTGCCCGCTTAGAGTTTGCACGCGCCAGCGCGGCGGCACGCCGTCTTCGGATACCTCGACCTTGATAGCGCCATGCCCGGTGTCGATGACCTGCACGTCGTCCTGCGCGTGGTGGTGGCCGCGCCCATGCGCCTGATCTGCAGCGAGCATCACGCGCCGTGCATCCTCCCGCACGCGCCAAAGCATCCAGAGCGCCAGTCCGACGATGATTGCCCCGGAAAGGAGTTGGAGCCATGGTTCGAACGCTTCAGGCGCAATGCCTTGCCACAGATACATGCCGCCGAGCGCGATCGCCCAAACGACCGCGGTGTGAGAGACAGTTGCAGCGAGACCGAGCAGCACCGCCTGCAAGACGGTGCCTCGTATTGCGACGATGAACGCCGCCATCATCGTTTTCGAATGTCCAGGTTCGAGTCCATGCAACGCGCCGAGCGCGACGGCGGTCGGTATGAACAGCCAGGCGGCGCTCGTTCCCTGTTGCAGGAGTTCGGCGAAGGATGGCATCGATCCGATCACAAGAACTTCGTGATGTCCTTGAACTCGTCGATAGACTGCCGCTGGCTGTGCGGCAATGCTCCGACTGTTGCTTCCAGACAGTGGTCGAGATGATCGCGGATCAGTTTCTTCTTCGCTTCGCCGATCGCCTTCTCGACGGCATGCAGTTGCTGCGCGATGTCGACGCAGGGCCGGCCGGCCTCGATCATGTCGATGATACCGCTCAGATGGCCGTTCGCCCGCTTGAGCCGCTTGACGATATCGGGGTGACTTGCGTGGGGACTTGGGGCTTTCATGTGACTTGCTATCCTCCAGGAGGGGATATAGTCAACTCACATTGATTGCTGATTCGGCACCCGCGGCCGAACGTCCTCCAGGTGCCAAGTGTTGTCAGTGGCTATGCTCGCACAACGTAAATTTCGTTTGATAGTGCCAGGCTTTGCTGTCGGTGCAATGGTGAGCGTAGCTTGGTTGGCTGCATTCGCCGCAGTTGGCCTGCTTCTTTTTGCTGATCCGGCTTTTGCCCATGCCGTCGCAGAGGGCGACAAGGGCTACATCCAAGAAATCACCGGCGTGCATTTCTTGCCCTTCATGTATATGGGCGCGAAGCACATGATCACCGGCTACGACCATCTTCTCTTTCTAGCAGGTGTCATTTTCTTTCTCTATCGCCTCAAAGACATAACCATCTATGTGACGCTATTCGCCGTTGGACACTCCGCGACGATGATCATCGGTGTATACTACAACATCACGATGAGTTCGTATCTCATCGATGCCATCATCGGCCTGTCCGTCGTCTACAAAGCGCTCGACAATATGGGGGCTTATCAACGCTGGTTCGGTTTCCAGCCCAACACCAAAGCGGCGACCTTCATCTTCGGCCTGTTTCACGGATTTGGCCTCGCCACGAAGGTTCAAGAATACAAGATCGCGCCTGACGGCCTGCTAACCAATCTGATCGCGTTCAATCTTGGCGTCGAAGTCGGGCAGATACTTGCGCTCGCGGTCATTTTGATCGCAATGAGCTTCTGGCGCCGGACCGACAGTTTCTGGCGACATGCCTACACCGCGAACGTCTGGATTATGACAGCGGGATTTGTGCTGACGGGCATGCAGCTTGTCGGCCATTTCGTCATGCCCTCGTGAGGAGCCCGATGTACAATTCCGATATTCCAAACCGCGCTGAATTGCCGACGACCGGCCAGCTTGTTCGCTCAACGATCGCAGCCCTGCTCGCCGCACTCGTCATTTCGATCACGATCGTTCTGCCGGCGGAATACGCGATTGATCCAACCGGCATCGGTCGCGTTCTGCAGTTGACGCAGATGGGCGAGATCAAACGGCAGCTTGCCGAAGAAGCGGCGGCTGATCGGATCCGTGACCAGCAGCAGCGCGACCAGCAACAGCGCGAACGGGAAGCGCCGCCACGCTCATCACAATCGAGTCCTTGGCGCGGGCTCGCCGCATTGATCGTGCCGCAGGCCCGCGCTGCAGAGGCGGTGTTGATGGCGCAAAGCGCTTCGCGAACGGATGAAACCGTGATCGTGCTCCAGCCAGCGCAGGGTATCGAATACAAAATCGACCTGCTGCGCGGTGCGCAGATCGAGTACTCCTGGCGAACCGAAGGGGGGCCGGTCAACTACGACATGCACGGCACGCCCAGGGGGGGCGGGCGCGAGACGAGTTACAAGACGGCTCGCGGTGTTACCGCGGACGAAGGCGTTATGACGGCCGGTTTCGACGGCAGCCACGGCTGGTTCTTCCGCAATAGGGGAACCCGGCCGGTCACCGTCAGATTGCGAACGACCGGGATCTATACCGAGATTCGGCGCGTTAATTGACGGTCGACTCACTCCATGGCTGTTAACCACGGTTAACGCGCTTTTGGATTGCGATTGATCCGATTCCATGAGGGTTCCTTGTTTCGGAACACCGTCATGGTCATTGCCGCTCTCGAAGTTTTCGAGAAACAGCGCCTGAAGGCGCTGCGGGAGCATCTTTCGCTAATCGAGGACCCATGCCGAGCCCTGGAAGCGGCCCCTCAATTCTCGACGGGCCACAAGGCTTCAGCGGGATGCTTGCTGCGTTCCCGGCGTGATCGTGACCCGGCTCGCCTGGATGACCATACGCCCCGCCGGCGTTCCGATCTGCATGCGGTAGAGAACGAGCGCTCGCGTGCCTTGAACCGGCAGCAGCCAGGCTTCCATGTCGGAGTAGGACTCCGTTGGTGCCTCACCGCGTGCAGGTCGGCGATGCCCGGCGATTGGTATGTAGCGCGCGCGGCAAACCAGCGCCGGGCCTTCGAAGTCGCGCACGCGCAACTGCTCCGTGCGCGCATAAGTCAAGGCGATGTCGTAACGCGCGCGGCCGTCGAAGACGCGAAGCGTGCGATTGCAGTTGGTCGACGCCGTCAATTCACCCGTTCCTTCAACGGGAAAAACGAATGCCGACAACGGATCAACGACGCCGCGACGGTGATGCTCGTGTACGGGGATTCTGTCGGGTAGCGGAATCGACGGCGGCTCGACTCGCTCGACCGTGACAGTATTGCTGCGTTGGATGAGGCGAATGGAGTTGTTCACTTCGCCTGCCGTGTTGTTGATCTCGTAGAGCTCCGGCACCAGCCGATCGCGTGCGAAAGCGCCCTGTGCCGAAGCCGACCCCTCGCCACCTGCGATCAAACGGGCGACGCCGGTAACGCGGGCGGAAACACCGACCGCATAAGCGCCTTGGCCGATGCGCGCCTCGAAGGTGCCGCGGCCGATCTGCAGCGGGCCGAGGCGAACATCGAAGGCGGCTGCAACCGTTTGCTCGGCGGAGAGGGCGGGTGAGGTGGCGATCGCCAGCAAGGCGACGACGAACGGCACGGCAGGCAGGCGGCGAGCGGAACGCGACATGGTGCTCTCCCGGCCCTCATCACCGCGGAGAGCCAACCCGACCCAGTTAGCGCTGCCATGGTCAACGAAGCGTGAATCAGACCATGCGCTTGGCGATCTCTTCGAGCATCACTTCGGTCGCCCCACCGCCGATCGCCTGCACGCGGGCATCGCGCGCCATGCGCTCGATGGCCGTGCCCTGCATGAAGCCGGTGCCGCCATGGAATTGAACGCACGCATACATCACTTCATTGACCAGCTCGCCGCAGTAGGCCTTCACCATCGAGACCTCCTTGACGGCCTCTTGTCCCGTGGCATCCAGCCAGGCGGCATGCTGGACAAGGTGTCGTGCGGCCTCGACCTTGGCGGCAAGCATCGCGAGCTTGTGGCGGACGGCCTGTTTGTCCCAAAGGCTGCCGCCGAAGGCTTGGCGCGTCTTCACCCAATCGAGAGTAATAGCCAACGCTGCCTCCGCCTCGCCAACAGCCATGGCCCCAAGCACAATGCGTTCGTTCTGGAAGTTTCGCATGACCGCGCCGAACCCGGCGCCCTCAGGGCCAAGGCGATGGGTGGCGGGAACGCGGCATCCGTCGAAGACGAGTTCAGCGGTATCGGAGGAGCGCCAGCCGTGCTTGTCGAGGGTGCGCGCCACCGCCAGGCCCGGCGCACCCTTCTCGACGAGGAACATCGACAGCGCCTGGGAGGGATGCGCCTGCGGATCCGTGCGGGCCGCGACGCAATAGAGATCGGCATGGACGCCGTTGGTGATGAAGGTCTTCGTCCCATCGATGACGTAATGTTCGCCGTCGCGACGCGCGCGGGTGCGGATGGCCTTGACGTCGGAGCCCGCGCTGGGCTCGGTCACGGCGACTGCGCAGATTGACGCTCCGGCCACGATGCTCGGCATGTAGCGATCCTTGATGGTCGCCGAACCACCGTGGAGGACGTGGACCGAAGCCATGTCAGTGTGCACCAACACGGTGATGGCGAAACCGGAAAAGGTGGACCGGCCAAGTTCCTCTGCGAAAGCGACGGATGCCAGCGTGTCCAGGTCTGCGCCACCATAGGCAGCAGGATAGCGAATGCCGAGAAATCCGAGCGTGCCCATCCGGCGCAGAACCTCTCGGGGAACGAAGCCTTGCTGCTCCCAGACCCCACCTTGCGGCCTGACCTCGGCCTCGACGAAGCGGCGAACCTGGTCGCGCAGCGCGCTCAAGGTCTCGTTTTCATGAACGGAACGCGATCCGAGTAGGGAAGCGGGCTGCATGGGGAACTCCAGACGGCGAACGTTCACTTGATCACCTCGAACCGCTCCACCAAATGCCGGGACTAAACAATTAGGGAATCCAGCCCGCATCTCGCGGTTCGGAAACCACTCTAATCGCTGATGATCTTCACGCGCATGCCGGGACGCAGCGGCGTCGACCGGTCGATGCCGTTCATCACGAGAAAGCGTTCAAGGCGATGGCTCTGCCCGCCCATGCGGGCGGCGAGGCTGTCGGTCGTATCGCCCGCTCCGACCGTGATCGTGCGCACGCGGTAAGGACGGATGCTGGCGACTTCGTCGCTGGTGAGCTGCCGGAACGAGCGTGCCGTTTGTAGGAACTCGGCATCCTGGTCCTCTGTCAGCCCGCGTGCCGCGAAGATGAAGCGGTAGACCTCGTTGCCGAGACGGATGAGCACGAAACGGAAGGTCCATCCTGGCGAACGGCCGAGCGCCGTCGCCGCCGGTGCGCCGGCAATCTCGGTCTGCGTGACGGCGTCGATCGCAAGGTCGGCGGTGGCGCTCTGCGCCAGTGCTTCGGTGAGCGCGGTTAAAGGGGAGACCGCGATCGTGTCGAAGCGCAGCGCCCGCCCGTCGGGAGCAACGCCGATGACGGCACGGGCGGTGTTCTCGAGGACGAATCCGTCAGGCGCCGTGAAGCTGAAGCCGAAACCGGGATGTAGATAAGTCCGGCCACGCACGAGTCCCGAGCGCGGGTCATCGCCGTAGATCAGACCGTCCACGACCCGCAGATAGCCGTCGCGCTCGCGCTGGCCGACATCGGGCCCCGCGAGCTGGCGTGCCGCCGTGACCGCGAACGCGAGGCGCTCCGGTGTCGAGGGGTGCGTCGCCAGAAAACCGCCTTGCGCGCTCGGATCGGAACGCGCGTTGGGCAGGGAGGCGCGCAATGCCGCATAGCGGTCCATCGATTCGAGAAGCCGCGCCGCGCCATACGCGTCGAAACCGGCGCGGTGGGCATTACGGATGCCGAGTATGTCGGCTTCGAGTTCCTGCTGGCGCGAGAAGCTCGCGAGCGTGATCGCGCCCATGGCGAGCGCCGTCTGGCTCGCCTGCCGATCGCCCGTGACCGCGGCGAGCACGCGTGAACCGAGTAGCGCGTTCTGCGCCTGCTCGACGCGCTGGCTGGCATGGCGCGCAACGACGTGGCCCATTTCGTGCGCAATGACGCCGGCAACTTCGGCATCGTCATTCGCAAGGGCGAGCAGGCCGCGGGTCACGAAGAGCTGGCCGTCAGGTAACGCAAAGGCATTCACGACCGGCGAGTTGAGGATCGTCACCGAAAAGCGCAGATCGGGCCGTTCGGAGACGGGTGCGAGGCGCGCGAGGATGTTCGACAGGCGTCGTTCAAGCTCCGGCGCGATGTAAACGCCGCCAAAGGTGCGCGCGACTTGGGGCGGCACGCGCGTGGAGTTGATCTCGGTGCGTGGTGCCGGCGGGGGCACCGGCACGTTCGCCTGACGGGTCTGATCGAACGTGCCGCAGGAGGCGAGGGCGAGGGCGAGGGCGACGGCTCCCAGCCTCCGCCCCCAACGGCTCCACGGATCGACCCGCTCGCTCCTGCGCATTACGCCCCGCTCAGTCGAGAACCTCGATCGCCTCCGGGCGCACGATCCGCAGGCGCGGCGCCTGTCCCGGCTCAACGACGCCGCGCACACGCACGCTGCGCCGGACGAGCGCCGAGAGCGGCCCGACGACCGCCTCGATCCGCGCCCGCTCGGCCCTGGGGATAACCACGGCGAAGTCCTCTGTCCAACGCCTTCCGAAGTCTAGGAACGTGGCGACTTCGCGGACGCCGACGGCGACAATTCGTCCCTCGACCAAGATGAAGCGCCCCTGTTGCGCGCGGATCACGCTCGGTTCGGTGGCGGGAAGTGCCGGGCCTGGTGAGATTGCCCAGATGCCGCGTCGGCCGGCCCGCGCCCGCGCTTCGGCTGCCAGGAGGGCGGCGGCGCATGCGGCCTCACCGGGAAAGAGGTCCGCAAGTCCGAGGCCTGCGCCGGCCAGGGCCTCCGCGGTCCAGACGCCTTCCACAACGGCATGAGCGACGAGGCGGCCGTAACGGTCGGGCGCGGCGCGGAGAGGGACGAGGCGCAAGCGCCCTGCAGAGAGAAGCTCGCCGAGTGCCCGGCGCGCGTCGGGCGCAACTGCCGACGGCACGAAAAGACCAGCGAGCCGCACACGGCGACCGTCGTCAAGGGTGAATTCGGTTCCGCTTGTCGCGGTGCCGATTGCACCTTCGACGCCGCCCGATGGCGGACAGTCTTGCGCCAGAGCCGCTCGAGCTCCCACAACGGCGATGATGATGCAAAGAAATCGTGCTAGGAGCGGCATGGGTAGTCCATATTGTCCCCGTAGCTCAGCAGGATAGAGCACAGGATTCCTAATCCTGGGGTCGCGCGTTCGAATCGCGCCGGGGACGCCACTTCACGGCACTCCATCTTACCGTCTGTCCCACTCGAAAAGAAGAGTCCGCTGGTCGCGATAGGTCGCTTCGCACCAGTCGACGACCCGCATTTGCGCGCGGCGTGCCGGTCCCGATATCGACATCGCGGTACCATCGATGCTGCGGACGAGACAGCACTGGCGCAGTGCCTCGCCCAGTGAGGCGGAGGCCAGTTCGGCCTGGTTTTCGGTTTTCGTCGGCGATCCGCAGCCTTGCGCGAGGCGCGGAAGGCATAGGGAAGATTCCTCTTGCATACATACCGATCGGTTGGTATGCAATCCTTATGTCCACCCCTTCCGTTCTCCCGCGTGGTGATGCGAAGTCGAGACTTCTCGACGCCGCCTTGGCGCTGATCCGCGCCAAGGGCTACGCAGCGACATCGGTCGCCGATCTGTGCGAGGCGGCAGGTGTCACAAAAGGGGCCTTTTTCCATCACTTCCCGAGCAAGGACGCCCTCGCCGTTGCGGCCGCGGAACATTGGACGCGCATGACCGGCGCGCTGTTTGCCGCCGCGCCCTATCACGCGCCGGCCGATCCCCTCGACCGCCTGCTCGCCTATGTCGATTTCCGCGCGGCTCTCCTGAAGGGCGCCGTGCCGGAATTCACCTGCCTCGCCGGCACGATGCTGCAAGAAGCCTACGATACCCATCCCGACATCTGCGCCGCTTGCGCGGCGAGCATCACCGGCCACGCTGCAACGCTTGAAGCCGACATCGCCGAGGCGATGCGCACGCGGGGCATCGTCACGGATTGGACGGCCGGAAGCCTTGCCCTGCACACGCAAGCGGTTTTTCAGGGGGCCTTCATCCTCGCCAAGGCCAAGGGCGGGCCGGAGATCGCCGCCGAAAGCATCGCGCATCTGCGCCGCTACATCACACTTCTCTTCAAAGCCGACCAACCCCGGGAGACCCCAACAATGACCAAGACGACCTCTGCCCCCGACGGCCTGCACAGCCTAACGCCGCACCTCGTGTGCGCCGGCGCCACTGCGGCGATTGAGTTCTACAAGAAGGCCTTTGGGGCCGAAGAAATGGTCCGCCTGCCCGGCCCGGGCGGCAAGCTCATGCATGCCCGCCTCAGCATCAACGGCTCCTCCGTGATGCTCGTCGACGAGATGCCGGACTGGCGCTCGCGCTCGCCGAAAACGCTGAAAGGCACACCGGTGACGATCCACCTCGTCGTCGACGATGTCGATGCAGCGACGGCTCGAGCGGTTGCCGCCGGTGCGACCGTCGTCATGCCCGTCGCCGACCAATTCTGGGGCGATCGCTACGGCATCGTCGAAGACCCCTTCGGCCATCGCTGGTCGCTCGCGACGCCGCAGAAAGCGATGACACCAGACGAGATCATAGCTGCGGCGCGCACCGTGATGCCAATGTGAGCGGTCACGTCATGACGGCTTCGCGCGTATCAACGTGTTTGTGGTTCGATCGTGATGCGGAGGAAGCGGCCGCGTTCTACGTGTCGCTTCTTCCCAACTCGCGCATCGGCGCGATCAGCCGCTACGGCCCCGGCGCGCCGCTCCCTGAAGGCACGGCGCTCGTCGTTCCGCTCACGCTCGACGGCACGCCCTTCGCACTTCTGAACGGCGGGCCGCATTTCAGGCTCACCGAGGCGGCCTCGATTATGGTCGCTTGCGACACGCAAACGGAGATCGACCGGCTGTGGGATCGGCTAACCGCCGATGGCGGTGCGCCGGGCCGCTGCGGCTGGCTCAAGGACCGCTACGGCGTCTCGTGGCAGATCTTCCCGAGCATCCTGCCGGCGCTGATGACCGGTCCCCATAAGGCCCGCGTGGTGGCTGCGTTCATGCCCATGACCAAGCTCGACATCGCAACGATCGAAGCCGCCGCGCGCGGCGCCTGACGGAGGTTCTGATGGCCTATGTTGATGGATTCGTGTTGCCGGTTCCGACCGCGAACAAGGAGGCCTTTCGCCGCCACGCGGAAGAGATTGCGGGCATCTTCAAGGAGCACGGCGCGCTCGACGTCGTCGAGTGCTGGGGCGACGATGTGCCCGAAGGCAAAGTGAACTCGTTCCACACTGCTGTTCTGCGCGAGTCGAACGAGACGGTGGTTTTCTCCTGGATCACCTGGCCGTCGAAATCTGTGCGCGACGCCGGCATGGCGAAGGTCATGGCTGATCCGCGCATGCAGCCCAACGCAAACCCCATGCCCTTCGACGGGCGGCGGATGATCTTTGGCGGCTTCGAGGCGATCGTCAGGGTTTGATCGGCGGTTACCGCCGGCATGCGACCGGCGACACGGCACCCCTCGACCGCGCGACGATGTCGGCGGGCGCGAGTGGTGCGCCGGAGGCTGGCATGGGCGTGGCTGATACAAGACGGACCACCGTTTCCGCGGTCACGACACGCTGCGGAACGGCCGTTGCGACACTGCCGATCGACACCGCGCGGATACGCCCCGGGCCAAGCACGATACCGACGAGCCGGCCGTGCCGGTCAAGAAGCGCGCCACCGCTTTGACCCGCTTGCACGGGCAAAACGATACCATCGGCGCCAGCATTCGCAGGCGTTGCGAGCAATCCCCCCGGTCCATAGGCGAGAAAGAGAAGCTGGGCACCGGCCGCGGGCGCCTGGTCCGCGAGCGCAAGGGGCGCGCCGGCGCCATCGAGCGACAGCGTGGCGAGCCCCGAAGCTTGATCGCGCCCCGTGATCCGCGCAGACCGATCGCCGAGCGTGAGTGTACGGCAGGCTTCGAGCGGCTGGGCCGGCGCAAGCGCGACATTCGGTGCGACCACCACGGCCGTCGCCACGTTGGTTGCAGCCGGCTCGGGCAGGTGGGGCGGGGCTTGGGGTGTCGCAACAACGGGCGCTGCAGCCGGCGTCGCTGCCGCGGCAGGCTCGAACGAATTGGCGACCGCGACCACGATGCGGTCGAACTCCGGCGTGCGCGCGGGCGCCCAGACGAGGGTGTAACCGACGAGATCGGCGCCGCGGCGCGCGACACGGATGTAGTAGCGGCGCTGCGGATCGAGCGCGCCGGTGATCACGAAGAAGTCCGGCCGAAGCAGGCTATATGTGACGGTGCGTGGCGCCTGAACAGTACGCAGGCGTTCGAAATAGGCGCCGAGATCGCGTTCGCCGCGCGGGTTGACGAAGGTTTCGAGCGACGCCCTGTCGTCGCGGGCCGCGTAACGCGAGCCGGTGGCACCGTCGCTGCGCGGCGCATCGAAGATCGCGAGCGGCAGACCGAAGCGCAGACCCGTCCGCCCATCGGTCGTCGGTTCGAAGCGCGCACCGGTGCGAGCGCGGTTTGCCGCCGTGGTCAAGGCGCGACGCTGGTCTGGCGTGAGGATCGCGTCGGGACGTTGCATGCCCTGGCGGTGCTGAAAACTGGTCAGCCCTTGGAAGGTCAAGCGACCGAACTCGCCGGAGGCCATGGCCGAGAAATCCCCGGTCCATACCAGCGCTGCCTGGATGGCGCGCCGCTCCTCGAGAGGCAGTGCGAGAAACGCCGCCTGGGCCTCCTCGTAGCCGCGTGGAAAAGGCACGTTGCCTTGTTGCGCTGTCGCAGCCTGTGCCGCGAGCGCGAAGAGAAGCGCAAGCACGAGACGCATGGGCAGCTCCCAAATCGTGAACCGCCCGTATAGCGTTGCAAAGCCGCGTCCGCGCGTCGAGCGACCTACGTGTGAGCACGTAGATGCGCTTGCGGTCTGCCGCCAGACAAGGAACCGTCGTAGTTCAGGTCCGCAGTGGCATGGCGCGACGCGACGACCGCGCTTCGGGAGACGGACATGCAGACGGTCTCGGCTCGTACCGCATTGGCGGCGGTTTTCGTGGTTGCGAGCGCAATGATCGCGCTGGCCCAAGCGGCGAAACCCTTCGTGCGACCCTCCTTGCAAGCCGAAGCTCTGCGCTTCGAAGCGCAAATCCGTCGTGAGACCAATCCGCAGGGCCGCACAGCGGTGCAGATGCTGCAAGAGGCCGCGGCGGCGCAGCAGCGCAACGATCTGCGTGCGGCAACCACAGCGCTCGCCAGCGCGATTGTCGCCGAGCCGAACAATGTCGGCGTGTTGTTGCGCCTGTCCGATCTCTACCGCCAAGTGGATCCTGGCAACGACTGGTCGTTGCGCATGCAATTGCGCGAGCGCTCGTCGGCTGCCGCCTATCTCGCCTATCAGCGCGCCCGCACGCCGGTTGATGAAGCGCGCTCCCTGTGGTTCCTCGCCGAGTCGCTCGTTGCGCGGTCGCAATACCGCATGGCGCTCGATGCTCTTCGGGTTTCGATCGAGACGAACCGCATTCAACAAGCCGCGGAGCGCTACGACGAACTGCTCGCCCAGCACGGCTTCCGCATTCTCGACCATCGCGTCGACGCCGACACGGCGTCTCCGCGGGTTTGCTTCCAGTTCTCGGAGGCACTCGCACCGCGTCTCGACGCTGCGCCCTATGTGCGTATGCCGGGTGGCATTCCGGGCGCCGTGGTTGCGGACGGTGAGCAGCTGTGCCTCGACGGCCTCAAGCATGGGGAGCGCTACGAAATCCAGCTCCGCACCGGCTTGCCGTCTGCTGTTGGCGAAGTTCTCCGTCGGCCGGGGGACTATCAGATCTATGTCCGCGACCGTACGCCTGCCGTGCGCTTCACGGGCCGCAACTACGTGCTGCCGCGCGCCGGCCAGCAAGGAATTCCGGTCGTCAGCGTCAATCTCGCCGAAGTCCGCCTCGACGTCTTCCGCATCGGTGACCGTTCGATCGCCCCGGCCGTGCTCGACGAAGGTTTCCTCGGCGCGCTGTCGCCGAGCGATGCCCGCAGGCTCGCGAGCGAGCGCGGCACGCGCGTATGGACCGGCGTTCTCGCCGTCGAGAACCGCCTGAACGACGAGGTCGTCACGGCCTTCCCGGTCACCGAGGCGATCGGCGAGCGCTTGCAGCCCGGCGTCTACGTGATGACGGCGCGGCGTGCCGATCAACGCGACGACGGCGAGGAGTTCGATTGGCAACCGCGCGTGACCCAATGGTTCGTCGTCTCCGATCTTGGCCTCGCCACGACGGCGGCCGGTGACGGCCTGCACGCGGAGGTGCGCTCGCTGGCAACGGCCGCGCCCGTGGCGAATGCCGAGTTGCGCCTCATCGCGCGCAACAACGAAGTGCTTGGCACGGCGCGCACGGACGCAAGCGGTCGTGCGCGCTTCGAGGCGGGGTTGACACGCGGCGAAGCCGGCATGGCACCCGGTGTGCTCGTTGCCCAGCTCGATGGCGACTACGCCTTCTTGAATCTTGCCGCCGCGCCTTTCGACCTGACAGACCGTGGCGTCGCCGGTCGGCAAGCCCCGGGTCCGCTCGATGCCTTCGTCTTCACGGAACGCGGGGTCTACCGTTCCTCGGAAACCGTGCACGTGACCGCTCTGCTGCGCGATCCGACCGGCAACGCGGTCCCGAACGTGCCATTGACGCTCGTGCTCGAGCGTCCCGACGGCGTCGAAGCGCGTCGCCAGCTCGCCAACGACCAGGGCTTCGGCGGGCGCTCATGGTCCGTGCCATTGATCGCCGGTGCAATGGCCGGCACGTGGCGCGTCAAGGCGCTCGCCGATCCGCGTCGCCCGCCGGTCGGGCAAACGACGTTCCTCGTCGAAGACTATGTGCCGGATCGGCTCGAGCTCGCGCTCGAACAGCGCAATCAGGTCATCGGCGAAGGGCAGCCCGGCGAGATCGATGTCACCGGTCGCTGGCTGTTTGGAGCCCCAGCAGCCGATCTCGCGCTCGAAGGCGAAACCATCGTGACGGCGACCGACGCTCCGCCGCCGGGCCTCGAAAACTATCGCGTCGGCCTTGCGGACGAGACCGTGACGCCCGTGCGTCGTCCTCTCGAAAACCTGCCGCGCACGGATGGGCAGGGGCGGGCGCGCGTGACCTTGCCTGTGCCGGATCTGCCCGCGAGTTCGCGTCCCTTGCAGGTCGAAGCTTCGATCCGCTTGACCGAAGGCTCGGGCCGCGGCGTCGAGCGTCGTGTCACCTTCCGCGTCGCAGACCGCCGCAGTTGGATCGGCGTGCGGCCGCTGTTCGGCGATTCGATCGGTGAAGGCGAGACGGCGACGTTCGATGTCGCTGCGATCGGTCCCGATGGTCGTCCGGCGGCCTTGCGCGGCTTGCGCTGGGAATTGTCCCGCATCGAGACGCGCTTCCAATGGTATCGCACCGACGGGCGCTGGAATTTCGAGCGTACGACCACGGCCCGTCGCGAGGCCGACGGACGCGTCGACGTCGCGCCCGGCCAAGCGGGTCGAATTTCAGCGCGCGTCGCCTGGGGCCGCTATCGCCTGGACGTGGTCGCGGAAGGGTCGAACGCTGCGACCAGCGTTCTGTTCAGCGCGGGCTGGGCCGGGGGCGATGTTCGCGCCGATTCTCCCGACGTGCTCGATGTTGGTCTCGACAAGGCAAGCTATTCTGCAGGAGAGACGGCGCGCGTGCGCGTCAACACACGCTTTGCCGGGCCCGCAACGGTGCGGGTCGTGGGCGAGCGCGTGCATGCGACGCAATCGATTCAGCTCGCGCAAGGCGCGAACACGATCAATCTGCCCGTTGGTTCGGACTGGGGCGCGGGCGCCTATGTGGTTGTCTCCGCGATCCGGCCGCTCGATCAGCAGGCGCGACGTCAGCCAAGTCGCGCCATCGGCGTGCGCTGGCTTGCGCTCGACCGCGCGCCGCGCACCGTCGGCGTGACGCTCGGTGCACCGGACCAGATCGGGCCGCGCACGACGTTGCGCGTGCCGATTCGCCTCGCGAATCTCGTGGGTGAAGAGGCACGCGTCACGGTCGCCGCCGTCGATGTCGGAATCTTGAACCTGACCAATTACCGCCCGCCGGACCCCGGCGGCTTCTACTTCGGCCAGCGCGCTCTCGGGGCCGAATTCCGTGATCTCTACGGATTCCTGATCGACGGCATGCAAGGCACGCGCGGGCGCATCCGGTCGGGTGGCGATGCGGTGCCGGAACTGCAAGGCACACCGCCGGCGCAAGCGCCGCTCGCGCTCTTCTCCGGCATCGTGCCGGTTACAGCCGACGGCACGGCAACCGTCGAGTTCGACATCCCCGCTTTCGCCGGCACGGTCCGTCTCATGGCGGTTGCCTGGACTCCGACCAAGGTCGGCTCAGCGTCACGCGACGTGATCGTGCGCGACCCTGTCGTCGTCGCCGGTACGCTGCCGCGCTTCCTCGCGGCGGGCGATCGGTCGCGCATGCTGATCGACGTGCACAATGTCGATGGGCCCGCAGGTGAATACACGGTGTCGCTCGATGCCAGTGGCCCGGTGATCATCCCCGCCGATGCACTGCGGCGCACGCTCAGGCTCGATCGTGGACAACGCGCGAGCGTCACGATCCCAGTGACGGCGGCCGGCATGGGCCGCGCCCGCTTCGACGTCGCGGTCGCGGGGCCGAATAGCGTTGCCTCGGGCCAGAGCTACGTGCTCGCTCTCCATCCTGCGACGCCGGTGACGGCGCGCCGCAGTGTCCGTCCGCTCGCGGCCAATGGGTCGATCGAAATCACGCCTGACATGCTGGCCGACGTCATCCCAGGTACCGGCGCGGTCACGGTGTCGGTGCAGCCCTCGACCGTGCTCGATGTGCCGGGACTGCTGCAAGCGCTCGACCGCTACCCGTTCGCGTGCACGGAGCAGATGGTGAGCCGCGCGCTCCCCCTCCTCTATCTGTCGCAGCTTGCGAACGAACGCGACATTGCGTTCCAGACGCCGCCGGCCGACACGATCAATGGGGCAATCGAGCGTGCCTTCGCGCGGCAGTCCTCGAACGGCGCGTTCGGTCTGTGGGGCGTCGGTGGCAGCGATCTGTGGCTCGACGCCTACGTGATGGATTTCCTCACGCGGGCCCGCGAGCGTGGTTTCATGGTGCCGCGTGTCGGCTTCGAACTCGGTCTCGATCGCCTGCGCAACGCGGTATCGAATCCCTCGAGCGGCGATGAGGGCCAGGCTGGATCGGCGGCGCAGGTCTATGCGCTCTATGTGCTTGCCCGAAACGGGCGGCCTGTGATCGGCGATCTGCGCTATCTCGCGGATGCCAAGGCCGACGACATCGAAAGCGATTTCGCCCGCGGGCAGGTCGCAGCGGCTCTCGCGCTGCTTGGTGATCGCACCCGCGCTCGTGCACTCTTCGTCAAGGCCGTGGACGGCCTTGCCGATCAAGAGGATGAAGTTGGTCGGCAGGACTATGGCACCAATCTACGCGACGGCGCGGCGCTTCTCGCGCTGATGGCCGAGGCGCAAGCAGAGCCCGGCCTGCGCCAGCGCGTGCTGTCCCTGGTCGAACGCTTCCGTGGCCAGCGTCGCTACCTGTCGACGCAGGAGAACGTCTGGCTCGCGCTTGCCGCTCAAGGTGCACGCGAAGCCGGCGAACGCTTCGTCTTCGAGGTCGACGGTGAACGGAGGACGGGTCCTTTCTCGCGCACCTTCCGGGCGCAGGATCTGGCCACCGCGAACGTCACGATCCGCAATGTCGCCCAGCAATCCGTGCAGGCGGTCGTCTCGATCATCGGTTCGCCGGTGACGCCGGAGCCAGCCGGTGGCAGCGGCTTCGAGATCGAGCGCGTCTACCAGCGGTTCGACGGCACGCGCGTCGACCCGCGCCAGGTACGACAGAACGAGCGCCTCGTGGTCGTGCTGCGCGTCACGGAAGCCGAGCCGACATTCGGGCGCATCGTGCTGGAAGATCGGTTGCCGGCAGGCTTCGAGATCGACAGCCCGAGCCTCGTGCCGTCGGCACGCTTGACAGGCGTACAAGGCGCTGACGACGAGGCCGAGGGGACGCGCCCGGTACATACTGAATTTCGGGACGACCGCTTCGTTGCCGCCTGGAACCGGAACGAGGGACAAGCTCCCATCTTCACCGTCGCTTACATCGTGCGCGCGGTCGCGCCCGGCGTATACGCCCACCCCGGAACCTATCTCGAAGACATGTATCGGCCCGATCGCTTCGCACGTACGGCGGCCGGCACGGTGGAGGTGACGACTGCGCCATGACCGGTTGGCGCAAGATGCTGCCGAGGCTTGCTGGCGCAGTGTTGCTCGCGGGCAGTGCGGCCGTCGGCGGCGCCCTGCTGTGGCTCCATGAATTGGGGCCACTCCCGTTCGATCGGACATCCGACGTGTCGCGACTCGTCGTTGATCGCGAGGGACGTCTGTTGCGGCCCTTCACAACGGCAGAAGGCGTGTGGCGGTTGCCAGTCGATGTCGCCGATGTCGATCAGCGCTTCCTCACCATGCTGAAGGCGTACGAAGACAAGCGCTTCGAGAGGCATCCAGGCGTCGATCCTCTTGCGATGTTGCGCGCGGGTGGACAAATGCTCGCGGCAGGCCGCATCGTCTCCGGCGGCTCCACCTTGACCATGCAGGTCGCGCGCCTTCTCGAGCCGCGCGAGGGGCGCAGCCTCACGGCCAAGTTGCGCCAGACCTTACGGGCGATCGAGTTGGAGCGCCGACTATCGAAGCGCGAAATCCTGCGGCTCTATCTGACGCTCGCGCCCTATGGCGGCAACATCGAAGGGGTGCGGGCCGCGTCGCTCGGCTACTTCGGCAAGGAGCCGCGGCGACTCTCGCTCGGGGAAGCGGCGCTTCTCGTGGCGCTGCCTCAAGCGCCGGAAGCGCGACGCCCAGACCGCGACGCGGCGATGGCACGCGTCGCCCGTGATCGCGTCCTCGAACGCCTTCAGGCAGCGGGTATCATCCCAACCGAAGATGTCGAGCGGGCCAAGGCTGAGCCCGTTCCAACGGCACGCCGACCCGTCCCCATGCTCGCTGCGCACCTGACCGACCGATTGGCACATGCGGATGCGACCAGCCGCATCTTGCGCACGACCCTCGACCAGCGTCTGCAGATCGCGTTGGAGGCATTGATACGCGAGCGCGTCTCGGCGCTCGGGCCGCGCCTATCTGCGGCTCTGCTCGTTATCGACAATGCGAGCGGTGAAATCCGCGCGCATGTCGCTTCCGCCGGCTATCTGGACGCTGCCCGACAAGGCGCTGTCGACATGACGATGGCGCTGCGCTCGCCGGGCTCCGCGCTCAAGCCTTTCGTCTACGCGCTCGCTTTCGAGCAGGGCCTTGCCCACCCCGAAACCCTGATCGAGGATCGACCGCTGCGCTACGGCGCCTATGCTCCCGAGAATTTCGACCTCGGCCATCAGGGCACGATCACGATGCGCCGCGCGCTGCAGCAATCCCTCAACGTGCCGGTTGTCGAGCTCCTGACCGACGTGCGCCCGGCGCAGTTTCTCGGCCGCCTAGGCGCTGCCGGCGCATCGATCGTAGTGCCACGCGAGACGGCACCGGGCCTCGCCGTCGGCCTCGGCGGCGTCGGGGTGACGTTGACCGATCTTGCGATGCTCTATGCCGGTCTTGCCCGCGGGGGCGACGCGATCGCACTGACCGCGACACCGCGCACGGAGGTGCCGTCACACCGCCGTCTCGTCGATGCCGTAGCAGCCTGGTATGTTGCCGACATTCTCCGCGGCGCGCCGCCGCCGGATGGCGCAACCACTGGCCGCTTCGCCTTCAAGACGGGAACTTCCTACGGCTATCGCGATGCCTGGGCCGTCGGCTTCGATCGCAACTGGACGATTGCGGTGTGGGTCGGCCGCCCGGACAATGCGCCGGTCGCCGGTCTCGTCGGGCGTCTGGCGGCAGCCCCGATCCTGTTCGACGCGGTCGCGCGTCTCAACCGCGCTCCTGATCCGCCGCCTCGACCTTCGGGTGCGCTCATCGCCACCACGGCGGCACTGCCGCCGCCCTTGCGCGCCTTTGGCAGCGCCGCCGCCGTTGGAGCGCTCGGCACAGGCGTGGCGGAAGCGCCGCTGCGCGTTGCCTTCCCGCCGGACGGCGCTCGCGTTGAACGCGATATGGGGGAAGGCGTGATCTTGCGCGCGTCGGGCGGCGTGCCTCCCCTTCTCTGGCTCGTCGATGGCAGGCCCATCGGTTCAAGTGGCCATCGCCGCAGCCTTGACTGGTCGCCCCCCGGGCCCGGTTTTGCTCGCGTAACCGTGACCGACGCCCGCGGCGAGAGCGCGAGCGTGTCGATCCGGCTCGACTGAGCACAAGCCCCTCACCGACGCGACCCCGCTTTCGCCGCCTTGCGTAGATGATAACTATCATTCGGGCTCGCCCCCCTGATTCGCTCGGAGGTGTTCATGCGGGCCATCCGCATCTTTCCCGTCGTCGCGGTCCTTCTCGCGCTCGCCGCTTCTGTCGCCATCGGATTCGCGCAAGAGGAGGTCAAGCAACGCCTCGAACAGGCGAAAGCTGCTCTTGATCGCATCGAACAGTCGCTGCAACGGCAAGATATCGACCAGAGCAGCCTGCAGGAACTGCGCAACGAGCTCGACCCGCTGATCGATCGTCTCCGCGAGCTCGTCGGCGAACTCGAACCCGCGACCAAGGAGGTCGAGGACCGGCTGAGGGAGCTTGGCCCACGCCCAGAGCAAGGCCGTACCGAGGACCTAGCGATCACGCAGCAACGAGAGGAAACGCAGCGCCGTTTCGCGACCGTCGATGCCGACCTGCGCCAAGCGCGACTCCTGTCCGTACGCGCAGGCCAGATTTCCGAACGTCTGGCGGATAAGCGTCGCGAACTCCTCACGCGACAACTCTTCGAGCGCTCCGCCTCGATTCTCGACCCGAATCTCTGGCGCGACGCCGCTGCATCCCTGCCACGCTATGCCATGGGCTTCGGCTTCTTCTTTGACGATTGGCTGCGTGCCGTCGGCAATTCCGGCAGCCTGTTCGGGTTTGTGCTGCTCGCGCTCACCCTGGCGCTCGCCGTCGTGCTGTATTGGCCCGTACGACGGCGGCTTCTTGCGGCCCCCTTCGGCAGTCGCTTCTCCTTTGCCGCGACCGAGACCCCGACGGCCATGCAGCGCACGGTCATCGCCGCCTGGATGGCGATCGTGAATGCGCTGCTGCCGGCGATCGCCGCTTTCCTCGTCGTGCGCGTGATGCAGAGCCTCCAACTGGTCCCGTTCCGCTTCGGCGATGTGGCGAACGCGCTTGTGCTGGCCGTCATTATCTTCTCGAGCCTGCGTGCCGTCGCCGTCGCGCTCCTTGCGCCGGACCGCCCGGCTTGGCGGTTTCTGCCTGCGTCGGATGCGATCGCGCGCCGTACCGTGCGCACCGCAACCTGGATCGGCGCCGTCGTCGCGCTGTTTCTCGTTCTGCAAACCATCAACGCGGCGATCATTGCGCCGCTGCCGGCGACGGTGGCTCTGCTAGGTATTCGCTGCATCGTCTTTTCCGTGGTTCTCGCGCTCGGCCTGACCGCTTCGGCTCGGATCGAAGCGCACGAGCGCGAGGAGCGGGCCAAGGATCCCTATTCTGGTCCCACGACGACCGGCGGATGGCGTTGGTTGCGCCCGGTGCTGTGGCTCGTCGCCATCGTCGTCGGGGCTTCGCCCTTCCTCGGTTACTCCGCTTTCGGCGCGTATCTGTCGGGGCAAACCGTCTGGGTGCTGATCGTTCTCGGCGCCCTGAAGATGTTGCTTGCCCTTGTGGACGAGACCTTGTCGGAAGGAACGCGCGCGGGCACCGCCACCAGCCGCCGTATCTCCGACATGGTCGGCGCCGAGCCGACGTCCGTCGAACAGGCTGGGATCGTCGTTTCGGGCATCGTCCGCGTCGTCCTTCTCACCATCGCAGCGTTCATGATCATCGTGCCGTGGGGCGTCGAATCCCGCGATGCGCTCGGCGTCGTGCGCGCGCTGTTTTTCGGCGTGCAGATCGGCGGCATCAACATCTCGTTGGCCGTGTTTCTGCTGGCCATGGTGGTTTTCTCCATTGCCCTTATCGCAACGCGCGGCGTGCAGCGTTGGCTTGACAATCGCCTCTTACCGTCGACGCGCATGGACATCGGATTGCGCAACTCAGTGCGCACAGTGTTTGGGTATCTCGGCTTCTTGGTTGCCGTGGTGCTTGGTTTATCCTTCCTCGGGCTCGACTTGCAGAACCTCGCAATCGTCGCCGGCGCGCTCTCGGTCGGCATCGGCTTCGGTTTGCAATCGATGGTGTCGAACTTCGTCTCGGGCCTGATCCTGCT
Organism: Pseudomonadota bacterium; assembly: GCA_041694995.1. Classification (GTDB taxonomy): domain Bacteria; phylum Pseudomonadota; class Alphaproteobacteria; order Rhizobiales; family UBA4765; genus Raskinella. The sequence goes on from JBGFRS010000044.1 coordinate 47,982, forward strand.
TGCAGAGCGACCGATCAAGGAGGGTGATTGGATCGTTGTCGGCGACGCCGAGGGATACGTGAAGCGCATCAATGTGCGATCGACGGAGATCGAAACCTTCGACAAGGCCGTCGTGATCGTGCCGAACTCCAATCTTGTTTCCGGCACGGTGAAGAATTGGATGCACAACGATCTGTTCGGCCGCACGAAAATCAACCTTGGAGTTCCGCAGACCGCCGAACCCGAGCGTGTTCGCGCGCTTCTGGTGGAGATCGCGAAGAAGCATCCACTCGTCACGTCGGATCCAGAGCCGCGTGCCTATCTCGTCGACTTCAACGAGAATGCCTTGCTTTTCGAACTCACGTTCACGGTGACCAATGTCGACAAGTCCTTCGTGGTTCGTAGCGACCTGCGCTTCGAGATCGTGCGCCGCTTCCGCGACGAAGGGCTCAACATCAAGTAACATCGCAAGGATCGATCATGACCGCGCCCACCTCCCGCTTCGCGCTTGCTGCCGCATTTGCCTGTTTGGTCTCTGCTTGCGCCACGCCACAGCCTCAGACACCATCCTTCTATCGCGACCTTGCGCGAGCCGCCGCCGTCGTCGACCAACAGATGGCGGCATCGATGGTTTCGCAATATCGCGCCAATCACGGTTTCGGCCCCGTCGCAGTTGATCCGCGCTTGTCGGCGGTCGCCTTGGAAATGGCGCAGGCGATGGCACGTGCCGACGACGTGCGCGCGTCACTCCGGCAGGCGCCATTGCGTCAACGTCTCGAGCAGCGCGGTTACACGATGATCACGGCGGACGAGAACGTGTCGGCGGGCTATCGCACACTTGCCGAAGCCTTTTCCGGCTGGCGTGGCTCGCGCCCCCACGACAGGGTCATGAAGCTTCCTGGCGCGACCCATCTCGGCATCGCGACCGTTCACGTTCCCGGATCGCGATACCCGGTCTATTGGGCATTGGTGATGGCGAAAGGGCGGTAATGGCGACGATTGCGGCGAATGCGGCCGCCCGGTAATGCTGTCGCCCCCATTGTCGATGCCGCCGCATGCTCACGCCCGCTTCTGATTACGCAACGCTCGCCGCCCGCTTCCGCTGGCGGATCCCCACGCGCTACAACATCGCCGCTGATTGCTGCGACCGCTGGGCTGCGACGGAACCCGATCGCCCGGCTGTTCTTGCGCGTACGGGTTCGGGCGTTTCCGTGCTGACCTATGGCCAGTTGCGCGCCGATGCGAACCGGCTCGCGAATGCGCTGCGCGACCTTGGGGTTGCATGCAGGGATCGGGTGGCGCTCATTCTGCCGCAAGGTCACGAAGCAGCGACCGCGCATATGGCGATCTACAAGCTCGGTGCCGTCGCGCTGCCGCTCGCAGCGCTCTTCGGCATCGATGCGCTCGAATATCGCCTGAAGGACGCGGGGGCGAAAGTTGTGATTACGAACGCCGCGGGGCTGGCGAAACTCCGCGAGATCGGGGCGGCGTTGCCGGCGCTCGAGGCCGTGATCTCGATCGACGGTGCCGAGGGAGGTGCGCTCGGCTGGCGGTCGCTGATCGATGAGTGTCGGCCCGAGTTCGCGACGGTCGACACCGCCGCGGACGATCCAGCGATGATGATCTACACGTCGGGCACGACCGGGCCACCGAAGGGTGCGCTGCACGCCCATCGCGTTCTGCTCGGTCATTTGCCCGGCGTGCAGATGCCGCACGAGTTCCTGCCGCAGCCTGGCGATCGTTTGTGGACGCCGGCCGATTGGGCTTGGGCCGGCGGCCTCTTGAACATTCTCCTGCCGGGGCTGCACTTCGGCGTATCCGTCGTCGCCGGGCGTTTCGAGAAGTTCGATCCCGATGCCGCCTATCAGTTGATGGCGGAGATGGCGGTGCGCAACACCTTCATTCCGCCAACGGCGCTCAAGATGTTGCGGGCCGTGCCGAATCCGCGCGGTCGCTTCGACCTCAAGCTGCGCTCGATCGGATCGGGTGGCGAAAGCCTCGGCGCCGAAACGCTGGCCTGGGGACGCGAGGCTTTCGGACTGACGATCAACGAATTCTACGGCCAGACGGAATGCAATCTCGTCGTCGCGTCGTGCGCAGGCATTGGCGTGTCCAAGTCGGGCTTCATGGGCAAACCGGTGCCTGGGCATCGTGTGGCAGTGATCCGGAGCGACGGCACGCCGTGCGCGCCGCTCGAACTCGGGCAGATCGTGGTCGCGCGTCCCGATCCGGCAATGTTTCTCGAGTATTGGGGTAAACTAGAGGCGACGACAGCGAAGTTCATTGGTGACTGGATGATGACCGGCGATCAGGGCCTGGTCGACGAGGAGGGGTATTTTCACTTCGTCGGCCGCGATGACGATGTGATCACGTCCGCCGGCTACCGTATCGGTCCCGGCGAGATCGAGGATTGCCTCTTGAAGCATCCCGCCGTCGCGCTCGCCGCAGCCGTCGGCAAGCCCGATCCCGTGCGGACCGAGATCGTCAAAGCCTTCATCGTGCTCAAGGCCGGCTTTGCGCCGAGCGAGGCGCTCGACCAGGACATCCGGCAATTCGTGCGCGGCCGCCTCTCCGCGCATGAGTACCCCCGCGAGATCGCCTTCGTCGACGGTCTGCCGATGACGACGACGGGCAAGATCATCCGCCGCTTGCTGCGAGAGGCGTAGCGTTCAACGCGCGTGCTTGCGCAGCCGGTGATAGACCCGCTTCGCCGGGCCGCGCACGGCGCGGCGCAAGCGCTCTGTCGCGACGGCGAGAGCGAAAGATCGCCCACCGCCGGGAACGAGATCAATCAGAACATCCGCGATCAGCTGCCTGTCCGTCCATGTCCCTTCGAGCATGCCGGCGCCGCGCAGGGCGCAGGAGTCAGCGAAGGTGAAGCCGGGCGTATCGAGCAGCGCCGTCGTGAGTTCAAAACCGAGATGGGTGCCCGGCGAGAAACGCGCCTCCGCCTCGTCATAAGCGATCTTGTGGAACCAGCGCGCGCCACCGCTTTCGAACACGACGCCGATGGCGATTGCGCGCGTGCCGCGGCGCAGCGCGGCGATCTCCACGCGATCGGTGGCGGCGAGGCCAGAAATGACGTCGCGCATGAAGGCGGTGTCGGTCGGATCGCAAAGCACGGCCGTGCCGGCCTGCCCTTTCCATCCTGCCGCCTCGATCGCCAGGAACTCCGCGAAGGCCGCGACCGCGCCCGCGCCACGGTGCCGCGTGAACGTGGCATCGAGCCTGCGGCGTTCGTAACGATGCTTCTTCCGCTTGGCACCGGTGAACCGCGCCTCGAGGAAGGCGGCGCCACCGCCGAACCGTGCGTCAAGCCGACCGCGATCATAACCGTCGAGCACGGTGAGCGCGCGGCCTGAGCGCCGGATGACCGCGTCGATCGCGCTGCGCACCGGCCCATCATCGCCCAGATACGGCAGAGCGAGAACGCGCGGCAGCGTCGGCTCGTTCGAAAGAACGTCGAACACAGCGGCAATGGCGGGTTCAGCGTGATCGCGGTCGACCAAGGGCGTGGACAGCACGGCATAAGGGTGCGGACGGGCCGAGAGACGCGCCACCGGACGCCACGGTCGCGCGGGCTCGACCGTAACCGGCACTGCCCCGACGAGACGAGGCGTAGCGCCGGGGACGTCGTGCCAAGCGAGTGCGACACGCATCGGCACACCGGACCGCGCCGCGGCCCCGACCACGACCGGTTCTGCAAAGACGTTCGGTTCCGCTGCCCGCTCGCGCAGGCTGTCAACCGCCTCGTGAAGCGCGGCGTAACCGGAGGCGGCAACGAGTGCGCCACGCACGCGCATCACAGCCGGCGTTGTCGTGCGAAGTTCGGCTTGGGCGCTCAAGGCATCACCATTCCCCTGGCGTCAGCGCGGCGTCGCGCCGGCGCGGTGCCAGACCCCGACCTTGAGCCCGAGCCGACGATGCGCCGCCCAAGCAAGCAGGCCACCTTCAACCAGGGTGGTGAGCGCAACGGCGATGGCCGCGCCGGTGACGCCGTAGAGCGACACGAGCAAGACATGCAGCGCGATGGCGACGAGCAGCGTCGCAAGGATCAGTCGAGCGAGCACCGTCTGCTCGCCGAGAACGGCCAGGAGTCGATCTGTCGGTCCAACGGCCGCGCGCAGGAGGACGCCGAGGGACAGGATCAACATCAGCGGATAACCCTCGACGAAGCTCGGCCCGAACAACGCTAGAAACGGCCGCCCAAGCAGCACCATGAGTGCCACAGCCGCAAGCGTCGGCCAGAAGGTCCACTGGGCGCTCTGCAGCACGAATGCCTGAAGACGCTCGCGATCGCCGGAGACGTGATATTCGGCGTAGCGATGCGCCACGGCGGCGCCGACGGCGAACGCCACGAAGGCGCCGAGAACGAGCGTCTTCGTCACCGCAAAATAGATGCCGACCTGATCCGGCGGCACGAAGAAGGCGAGGATCAGAACGTCGACGTTGAGCAACATGACGTGCGCGCCGTCGGCGACGAAGAGCGGCAGGCTCGCCGCGAGCCAATAGCGCGAGGCAAAGCGCCGCGGTCCCGCGGGCACGCGCCGGCCAAGATGCCGCGCGAGCGCGACGAACTGCACCAGCGCCGTGAGCCACGTCGCAACGATGGCGCAGAGCAGTGCCACCGTCGCCGTCGCCGCGAGCCCGGCCTCGTGCGTCAGGATCATCAAGGCGAGCAGCAGCAGAGGCCGCAAGATGTAAGGCGGGACCAGAGCGATGCCCGGCGCATCGAGCGTGCGGGCAATGCCGTCCTGCGTCTCCGTCACGGCGAAGAAGGGGAGGCAGATGAGTGCAAGGATCAGAGGCCAGACGAAGTGGCTCTCGATCTTGTCGCCGAGGAGGAGAATGATCGCGATGCCCAGTGCCGCGAACACCGTGCCCGCCGCAAGGCCATAGGCGCGGCTGCCGCGCAGGAACCCGCGAAGGAGATCCGGTTCCTTCTTCTCCTGATGCTCCGGCACGAAGCGCCCGGCCGCGACGCCGAAGCCTAGCCCCGACACGCTTCCGAGAATGAGCACCCAGGTCCAGACGAAAACATAGATGCCGTACTCGAACGTGCCCATCCAGCGCGCGAGCACGATCTGCGCGATGTAGGCGATGGCGGCCGAGGCCACGCGCACGGCGAACGCGAAAGCAGCGGTGCGGCGGGCGATGCCATCGTGCGAAGCATCAGCCGCAAGATGCGCGAGGCGCTGACGGGCACGCGCGACAAGCCCGACGGAAGTGCCAGCGCCGCTCGATGTCACACTTGTCTCGCGCACCGCACCCGTCCCGCGCCGTTTCGGTTCAGGCATAGCGCAAGCAGGCTTAAGGAACGGTTCGACGGAACACTGCGACGGGCTGCAGCGTCAACGAAGCGTTAACTATCGCGCGACGTCATCGCAGACGCAGCGGGTTGTCCACCAGTGCCTGTGCGTCTGGGGCATCGATGCGCGGCTCCCCGAGAAACGCAGCGTAGAGCTTGCGCACATCGTCCTGGGCAAGGCCGTTGACGATGAAGACGAGGCGCGTGCGCTGGTCCGCGTCCGGCCAGCGCTCGAGAACCACAGGTGGATGAAAGACATGCTGCACGCCGTGCACGACCACGGGGCGCGTCGGGTCTTCGGCGATCTTCACGATGCCCTTGACCCGCAGGAGCTTCGGCCCGTGCGCGGCGCGCAAGAGGTCCAGGAACAATTCGAAGGCGCCGGCCGGAATCGCACGATCGGTTGCAACCACGAAGGCGCGGATCGCCGCGTCGTGCCGATTGACGTCGAAGGTGAAGCCCGGCCCGTGATCATGCGTGTCATGCGCCTCCTCGGCGAGCCAGCGCGCGACGTCGGGCACCTTCGTGTCCGGATCCCAGAGGCCGGCCCTCAACAGCGCAGCGGGCGTTGCCTCGCCGGCCGCGGCGTCGAGAAGAACCGCGCCCGGCGCGAGCCGTTGCAGGCGCGCGCGCAGCCCTTCGCTCGCGGGCGCGAGGTCCGTTTTCGTCAAGGCGATGCGGTCGGCGACGGCGACCTGCTTCACGCTCTCAAGGTGCGCGTCCAGCGTCGCAGCCCCGTTCACCGCATCGACCACGGTGACGACGCCGTCGAGGCGATAGCGCATGACGAGATAGGGGTGCAGCATCAAGGTGTGCAGGATCGGCGCCGGATCGGCGAGGCCGGTCGTTTCGATGACCAGGCGTTTGAACGGACGCACGCGGCCATTGTCGAGGCTGCGCAGCAGGTTCTCCATGGTCGCGATGAGATCGCCGCGAATGGTGCAGCACAGGCAGCCCGCCGACAGCTCCATCACGCCTTCGTCGGCGCGCTCGACGAGGAGGTGATCGATGCCGATCTCGCCGAATTCGTTGATGATGACGGCGGTATCCTCGATGCCGGGCGATTTGAGAAGGCGATTGAGCAGTGTCGTCTTGCCGGCGCCGAGAAAGCCCGTCAGTACCGTAACCGGGATCGGCGGCTTCGGTCCGCGCGGTTTCGGCTCGCCGCTCATGCCGGCACCGAACGGCGTTGAAGCTCACGACGCTCGACCAGCACCGAAGCAACGAGCGCGGCGAGCACGACCGCGCAGCCGAGATACTGGGCGGCATGAAGCCGCTCGCCGAGAACGGCGGCCGCGGTCAAGATCGCGACCACCGGCTCGATCAAGAAGACGAACCCCGCGACGACGGCGGGGATGTGACGAAGCGCCACCATCTGCAGCAGGAAGCCGAGGATGTAGGAGCCGGCGATGACGGCGAAGATGCCGGCGAAGGCCCACGTCGCCGGCAATGTCGCCGGTCCGCCGATGGCGAGCACCGCAAGGAGTGCGAGCGGCAGGATGACGATGTGCACCCATACCGCCGCGCTCTCCGGCGTAACGGCCGTCATCACCTGCCGGCCGGCAAAGAACATGCCGGCGGCCGATACGCTCGCGATGACGGCGAGCAGCATGCCGCGCGCGTCAAGCCCACCGAAGCTCGGACCCACGACGATGATGACACCGAGAAACGCCACCGCGAACACGCCGAGCCGCGCGAGCGTGATGCGCTCGCCGTCGATCATCGGGCTGACCAGCAGAATGATCACGGGAAAGGTGTAGAACAGCACGGTTGCGATCGCGACCGGAATATAGGCGACGGACGAGAGATACGCGATCGAGGTGATCGTGGTCGTCACGCCGAGTCCGATGACGGCTCCGCGCTTGGCTGGCGGCACGCGCAAGCTGCGGCGCATCGCGACAACGAAGGCGAGACAGAGCGCGAGCATCAAGGCTGCGCGCCAGAACACGGCGTCGGCGCCGGGGACCCCCATGCCGGCGGCGAGCGTCGCGAAGGGAGCGTTTGAGCCGTAGGCGACCCCGCCCGCGAACGCGGCCGCGAGGCCCAATCCGAACCGGGCCGACATCTCAGCTGCGTGGGGTCGTGGAGGAAGGGGGACGTTGCGGTTGCGCCGGCTGTCGGCGCTGCTGCTGCGCGGCTTGCGGGCGACGTTGCGGCGGCGTGTGCTGCCGCGGCGTTTGCCGGGTTGCGTTGCGGC
>JBGFRS010000006.1:0-51630 GCA_041694995.1 Pseudomonadota bacterium
CATGACCGGGCAGGCCAAATACCTGCATGGGGTTCTCCTTGCTTCTCGTGCTTCGCAAACCCGAGAGTCGGAGAACCCCTCCTTCAACGCAAGAAGCTCATATCTGTCTGAGCGCGGTCAGTGTCTGGTCGGACTTCCTTGGTTGAGACGTCCGTTTCGCCGTTCGTCAGCCAAGTTCGAACGTGATGATGCCGAGGATGCGGTCGATCTTGAAGCCCCGTTCGGCAGGCGTGCGCCACACCATATCCGGTCACTTGACCGCCTTCGACCAGTGCCAGAGCGGCGTGTGGTGGGCTCAGCCAGAGTCGGAGGAAGGCCTCGCGGCGCACTGGGAAGAAGGCGCGATCATAGGCGAGAATTGCCAGCACGAGGGGCGGTCCGATTCCGATGATCCGCACCTCGCCTGGGTCGGCGAGGCCGGGATTCCAGCCTTCGGCAGTCGCCCATTCGATCATCACATCGAGTTCGGCACGGCATGTCGAGGACTTTGGCGCGAGCCGGGCGAGGGTCCGTCCATCACGCGAGCACCATCCCGCTGAGCGCAAGGGTTGGGAGAAGTCGAAGGGCCATCGAGCCCTCCTCGGGGGCGAACCCCGATGGTCACGGCGAGCGACATGCCAGCGGATTTTCGGTGGAATCTACCATAGGTTGGGGTGTTTCCTGCCCAAGAAGTGGGCGCGCCATGCAATTGAGCGGCATGCAGAGAACCGGTGTTCCTTCAGGCGGTGGGGCCTTTACCGATTCCCGTGTGGTTGGAGCGGTCACGCCATCGTGACCGTCGCCACCGAAACGCCATGAACCAAGAACAGAAAATCGACGGGCGCAAGAGTTTGGAAACCACCCCGGACCAAACTCCCGCCGCTGTATCTAGAGGGGTGTCCGGTGGACGACACCCCGCTCGAACCGCGAGTGGAGAGATTGACCGTCGTGGAGCGCCTGGGTTTGTGTGCGTCTGCGCAAACCGTGATCCGAATCGGCATCATCGCCGTTCTCTCGGCAGCATTTCTTGTCACAACGTCTTCGGTGCTTCAGACCGCCATCGCCAATGGCGACACGCGAACGCTGTCCCTCGTCCACACGCATACGGACGAGCGTGCGACGGTCACGTTCAAGCGCGATGGCAGATTCGATCCGGAGGGTCTGCGCCGGATGAATCATTTCTTGCGCGACTGGCGACACAACGAGCAGATCGACATGGATCCGCGTGTGATCGACCTCTTGTGGGAGGTCTATCGCGACGTTGGGGGATCCGAACCGGTGCATCTCGTTTCCGCTTATCGATCTCCGGTGACCAACAACATGTTGCGCGCCCGCTCATCCGGCGTTGCGCGTGCGAGTCAGCACACGCGCGGCAAAGCCATCGACTTCTTCATTCCGGGTGTCTCGACGCAACGCATTCGAGAGCGCGCGATGGTGCGCCAGCGCGGCGGCGTCGGGTTCTATTCGGGCCAGAACGGTTTCGTGCACATCGATGTCGGCAGCGTTCGCGCCTGGCCGCGGATGACGCGCGAACAGCTCGCGCGCTTGTTCCCCAACGGGGAAACGCTGCATCTGCCATCGAACGGACCGCCGCTGCCGGGGTATGAAGCGGCGGTCGCACGCTTGGGTCGGGGCGCGCAAGGTACGTCGATCCTCGCTTTCGCGCGCGAAGGTCGCGATCTCGAAGACGAGAGCCCGACACGGGCCAATGCCGCTTCTGGCTCAGGCCGAGGCTTGCTCGCAACCTTGTTCGGCCGCGTTTCCTCCGAGGAGGCGGACACTCCGGCGTCCACACCCGGCCGTCATACGCCGAGTGTCGTAGCGCGCATACCGGAGAGGCCTGCCGCAGAACCGCAGATGCGCATCGCCGCGCCTCAACCACTGCCCGTCCCGCCGACGCGTCCGGTTGAGATCGCGGCGCTGGGAAGCGCGTCAGTCGAAGAGGTTCGCGTCCTACCGATCCCCGTTCCGATGCCGCGCCCTGACGATCTGACGCGCGAGCCTGCTGGTGAAATCACGACGGCGAGTATTCCGCTGCCCCCCGAGCGTCCGGCGACGCCCTCGCTCGCAGCTCTAGGGGGTCAGCCTCCCCCTCTGCCGTCAGCCCCGCGTCCGGCGCGGACAACCGTGCGAGGAGCAGCCGTCGATCTGGTGGCTCTCGACCTTTCCACAGCAGCACTCCGGCCTTTCATTGACCATCTGCCGATGCGTAACGTGTCTGTCGTCGTTCCAACCGCTGTCGACGTTACGACATTGGCTTTTGCGGAGGCAGGGTCTACGTCCGGCTTCAGTGGATGGCGCACCGACCGAACGGACGCCTTCACCGGTCCGATCGTTCGCCGCGCACCGAATAGGCTTTAGCGGCCTGTCACTCAGGCAGCGGTCGCCGCCGGCCTTGACAGCTTCTCGTCGAGCATGTCGAGCGCGACCATGTAGGTGGCCAGGATGGCCTCTTCCTCAGCACGTTCGTTTTTGTCCTTCTTGCGCAGGGCAATGATCTTGCGCAGTGCCTTCGTATCGAAGCCGCTGCCCTTCGCTTCCGCATAGACATCGCGAATGTCGTCGGCGATCGCCTTTTTTTCTTCCTCCAGCCGCTCGATGCGCTCGACGAAGGCGCGGAGCTGGTCGCGGGCGACGCCGTTCGCATTGGCCATGAAGGTTCCTCCTGAACGCGGCTGCTGACATCTTCGATGCCGGTCGTATCCGGCAGGGTCAAGACCGCGGCGCGGCAGGGCCGGTGCGTGATCCCCAGTATTCAACACGCCGCGGCGATGGCTCGCGTGCCGCAGGGGCGGGACGATCCGCTCCGCCCAGATTTACCACCCCGGCATCGTCGGCGAACGCAGACACCCCCCCCCGGGAGGGGCTGGAGGATGATGCGGAGCCAGCATCATGCCGTAGCTTCGCCGTTCCGCACCATCCAGTTGCATAACTGAGGCAATGGCACGGCATATGCTCTGCGGTTTCGAAGTGACAGGGGTCCCATGCCGTTACGCATGTCGGTGAGGGAATGATTGGTTCGATGCATGAGCCGGGGTGGCTTGCGTGCGCACTACCGACGAAATCGGTCCGGTAAACGCATCTCATTCGCGGAAGCTGCGCCGGCTTGCATTGCTGGTGCCGCGCGCCTTGCTCGCCGCCGGCAGAGCGAAACTAACAGCATTCAGGTCGTCACCGAGCGGCACCAAGCGACCGCCAGCCTCGAAGAGGGCGTGAGCCAGTCCAAGCCTAAAAATGGCGATATTGGACCGCGTATCAACGGAAGCCTCGCTCAGCAAATCGTTCGAACCCTCGCGGACTTCACGAACGACGAAGGTGACATCTTTATCGGTCACACTTGCATCAACCGCGAGTGTTGGACGCAAACGTCTTGAGCCAGCATGAACGGCCATCAGTGCCTGGCGGAACACGACCTCGATCTTGCTTGCATCGCCGCGAACATCGGAAAGAACATCGTGCTGCAGTTGTCCGTCGACGAGACCGTTGCGGCTAGCGTCAGCGTACCAAGTGTTGACAATTCGCTCGGTTGATACATTCGGCACGCTCTCCGGGACAGGTGTCACTTCTGCACCGTAGTCGGTCTTCGGGACTCGCGGCAACAGAATGAGGCATGCTTCAAACAAGCCGCGCATTTCGGCAATTCGCCTTCGGTCGAGCGATGCAGACGACCGCAGGCGCGCGCATTCCTCTTCCAGTTCCTGGATCAAGCAAACCTGCGACGTTAGATTCAAGAAAGTCACCATGTGACGCAAGACCATGCCGCTCTTCTTGCGGATCGTCGTTGCGGTCATATGGCAATGATGTTCTCCCGCTGGCGTATCGATGGTGACCATATGGTTGATGTCACCATGCATCAGCAGCTCGATTGCGGACGCGTTGACGACACCTTCAGCGGTCTCGTGACGAATGAAATTCGGGGGTAGACGACCGAGTTCCTCGACGCTGCGCACTTGAAAGAGATCGAGCGCAGCCGGGTTGGCAGTGGTTAAGCGGCCGGCAGGGTCGTAGGTCAGCATGGCATAGGTTGACCGTTCGATGACCTCCTGACTGGCAGCCAAGTCTTCCTGATGGACGACCGACACTGCAGTCAGCAACAAGTCGAAGGCGCGTGAAGCTTCCCCAATCTCGTCAGACCGCGACCATCCCAGACGAAAACGATCAGCGTGTCCGGGGTCATCGGTTGCAGACATCGCCGCATCACGAAGTTGAATGAGCGGACGCACGATCGCGAATGACAAGATCACCATCGCCATTCCGCTGGTGATCAATGCCGCGAGGATGATGACAAGCCCCTGCTCTCGAACGCGCGCGAAGACAGCGGTGTTGATGCCAGCAGTGTCCAAACGCAGCACGATAGGGTTGGCAAGACCTGTGACCTCTGAGGGATAGAACACATCAAGATAAAGGCGATCCGCGCTCAGCAGTGAACGGATGTTGTCGCGACGAATAGTCGAGAAGGAAAGGCTCGGCGTTCGACCGAAGTCACCGACCTGTTCACCCAGGGGGTTGAAGACGATACCACCACGCACGTCGGAGGTTTCCAGCAGACGCTGTCCGATTCGAAGAGTTTCGGCCACAGTCGGAAACGACGTCGGATCCACATTGGTTCTGAGGAGCTGCAACGTCCGGATTTCCAGGCGCCGCGCTTCATCATCGTGCCAAACGATCACTAGTGGCCCGAGGATGCCGACTGTGGCGCAGCCCATGCCCGTCAGGAATGCAGCGAGGATAAAGTGCCGCAAACGCAACCAAGACCAACGGCTACCGCCTCGGCCGGCATTGCTGCCCGCAATACGTCCAGCTGACCGCAATTGCAGCATCGCCGCGCTCTCCGCTTTCCCTCCTATCGCGCAGCAACTAAAATTCTATGAGTATTCTGCGACTTCCGATGAAGTTCGGAGGGCCGCGCAGTCGACGTAGACCAACATGATTGTAGAGGGGGTGCGGTGGCGATGGGCGCACCGCCGGGACGCTCAGGTGCAGGAGCCGTTGCGTCGCACGCAGTCCCCGATCCGTGGGCGGAAATAGAAGTCTTCCGACATTAAAATCGGGCCAACGATCATGTTTCCAAGAGGAGACGTATAGCTGTAAGTTACCTGGGACACGATGACATTCGTATTCCGCACGGCCACGCCGGCCGGTAATCCTGTGAATGCGCTGCCGCGGGCAAGCGGCGCGATGTTGCGGCCATCGCTCCACGCAACTGTAGCCGTGCCGTTTTGATCAATTCGGATTTGGCTGACCCGCAGCCGCAGTGACGCGGTCGAGAACGGATTCATCACCGCGCTCGAGGCGTCGAAAATGTTCGCCATGTCGGAATTGCTGATGTCCTGCGCCTGAGCCGCGAGGTCTCCAATCGTACTGGCCGTGGCCACCATCTTGCGGTTGGCCGAGACAGCGCTCGTGACCTCGATCGTTCCGACATACATCAGAACCATCAACGGCAAAATCATTGCAAATTCGACGGCCGATACGCCCCGTTCGTCGCGATGAAGCCTATCTGCGGCGCAAGCGAGAGATTGCGCGCAGCTCACAACCTTTCGACGCAACCAGCCTGCGTCAACGGCGCGTCGAATCATCGCCCGGTTCCGAAGGGTTCGTTGCGAAATGCAGATGTCGAAACAAGTAAAATTCGGCCATTCGGTTGCCGAGATAAAGATGAACCGAGAATATTCGCAAGGCTAGGCCATTCGTAGAACGCCCGTGCCACCACGATCGATCCGGACCCACCCATGTTGAACTGCATCTGCGAGGGGTCGAAATTGCCTCCAGACATAGGATTGTTGAAGTTAACAGCGGAGAACGAATTGTATTCTCTGACGTCGACGGAAATGCCGGCGCACGGCACAACAGCGGGAATACGATTGCAGACTTCGGTTTTGAAGGCAGCGGCGTTGAACGTGCCCTGTGAGTGGGATTGACCGGTGCGGATGAGCCGTGCGGCATCGCGCAAGGCCGTCTCGAGAATTTGGCCTGCAAAGAAAGCCATAGCCGCTTCGATGATAGCCATGAGCAATGCAAAAAACGGAAGGGCGACGAGCCCGAATTCAACGGCATTTGCACCGGACTCGTTTCGCTGAAACCGGCGTGTTGCACGAGCTACCGCGCGCAAGCCACGGCCGACCAAAAGGTAAGTATGGACAGAAACGCGCCCCATGGTGGACATCCGACAGGCCAAACAGCGCCCCCAACTCGCGCACACCTGTGAATGTTAGCGCATGACCGTTGAAGAAGAATTGACTGGTCCCAGAGATTTCGAACGGGAGTTTGCGACGGACCCTCTACCGCGGTCAGCGTCCGATTTGTGACTGCACCAAGCCGTTCCGACTCTGGTTTTGCTTAATGATTTCTTCAAAGAAGGTGGCAGTGTCGCCCGGCATCGGCATGCGCCGGCAATGTGGCGCGCACGAATATGTTTCAAGTGCATTGCCGCGCTGGATCGTCAGGAGCGCTGATTGCGGTTGGGTAACATGCACCATCCGGTCGAGCATGACATTGCCGGCACGATCGAGGACGATGAGATTCGTCGCCCCATAGGCGCGCGCAGTAATGATGAGGCTCCGACCGTCATGCACGATCGCGTCAGCAATTGCCGGATTGCCGACGACAACCGCGTGTGCCGCCTGATCCAGGCGAATGATTCGTGCCTCATCGATGGCGACTCTGAGCGGGTCGTTGGCTCGTACAGCTAAGTGAGCCTCCGCCCGCGGCGCTTGTGCCCATGACGTCTCCGACGCAGAAATCACAATCGTTGCGGTCGCACCGGCGAGCGCAACGGCAAGACGATACATGGTGGCGCTCCGTTGCCAGCAGTGGTGAATCCTCTTCCAGTCTTTGCGTAACGAGGTGAACGATTGCCTAACGTCAGTAGGTGCAACGTGCATTTGAAGATCGCGATGCACGTCCAATACAATGAAACTGACAGTTCGACTTAACGAAGCGGCAAAACATCGGCGATATGGTCCATACGTCCCTACTAGATCGTCGATGGATCAAAAAGGGGCGACGCGTCGCAACCAAGTTGTGTAGGAGTATTTGGAAATGAAGAGCCTCATCGCTCGCTTCGCCAAGGACGAGTCGGGCGCTACCGCAATCGAGTACGGCCTGATCGCCACGGGCATTGCTATCGCGATCATCACCGCGGTGAACCTCGTCGGCACGAACCTGACGGCCCGCTTCAACCAAGTCGCCGGCGCTTTGTCGCGCTGACCGCCGTCGAAGCCATGCACGCCGGCGGCCTTGGGGACGCCGGCGTTCTCTTTTCGCGCTTGGGGCAACGGCGATTTTGCCATTGATCGTGAATTCGCCAACGCAACATTAATTCACCTCGAGATAGTTTCGCGCGGAAGTGCCCCTCGGATGGCTATGATAGAAGGCTGAACGTCAATGGCATTGGAGATGCTGGTCCTGCTTGCCTTTCCGGCGTTGATAGCCTTCGCCGGGGCAAGCGATCTCCTCACAATGACGATCTCCAACCGCATTCAGATAGCGCTTGTGGTATGTTTTTTTGCGGCCGCTACGCTGGCCGGCGTGAATGCAGCAACGATCGGTTGGCACCTTGCAGCGGGCATGTTGGTTCTTGTCGTTGGGTTCACCTTCTTTGCCTTTGGCTGGATCGGAGGCGGTGATGCCAAGCTCATGGCGGCAACGGCGCTCTGGTTCGGGTTCACCCTGGAAATGGTCGAGTACCTCCTGATTGGAACAGTGTATGGCGGCCTATTGACGATTTTCTTGATCAGTGCACGCGGTTATCCGTTGCCAGCGACGTTATCCGGTCAGAGCTGGATTGCACGACTGCATGATCAGAAAAGCGGAATTCCCTATGGAATTGCGCTCGCTGCAGCTGCTCTCACGGTGTTTCCAAAAACATCGCTGTTCGCCGCTGCCGTCGGATGATGCTTACGCAACCAAGGTTTAACCATTCTTCGGAAGATTGCGTTAACTCTAACTTGACGAATGGAGCCTTAACTTCCTCATAACCCGCCACCCTCGGTGGCGCGTCGATGGTAGGAACGGGTCCATGAAAGCCGCGCGCATCGTCGTCGCCGGTATAGCGGTTGCTGCAGGTCTTGCCGCTGCTCTGCTCGTCGGTTCGGGGGGCGATTCTCCCGAAGCGCCGGCACCGCCTATCGTCGCTGAGATGCGTGGACCGCCAACGAGTGAGGTTCTCGTAGCGGTTCAAGCCATTCCCATCGGCGGAACGCTCAACGAGCAGAACACGAATTGGCGTCGATGGCCGGACGAGGCGATCGGCCAGCACTTCATCCGGCGCGTCGATCGACCGAACGCACGGCAGGAATTGAACGGCGCCATCTCGCGCTTTCCTCTGCTGGCCGGAGAGCCGATCAACGATGCGCGTATCATCAGAGCGGATCGGCCTGGGTTCATGGCAGCAATCCTGTCGCCGGGAATGCGTGCCATATCCGTACCGATAACGCCGGAAACGGGCGCTGGCGGATTCATCCTTCCGAACGATCGCGTCGACGTGATCCTCACGCGGCGAGAGCGCGCGGCCGGTCAGGACACCTTCGTGAGCGATACGATCTTGTCGAACGTTCGGGTGCTGGCGATCGATCAAACCATCCAGGAGCGCGATGGAGAGAAGGTCGTCGTTGGCCGTACCGCGACACTGGAGCTTCAGTCACGCCAGGCGGAGTCGTTGGCCCTCGCCCGCCAGATGGGCGAGCTTGCACTGGCCTTGCGCAGCCTTGCGGATTCGCCCGGCGCAGCCCAAGCGGAAACCGATCTGCAACGTGGCTCTACGGTCACGATCATTCGCTATGGCACACCCATTGCGGTGCCGATGTTCAGTCGATGAGGGCGGCGTCATGGGGCTGAAACTCCGGAACGTCACGCAACTTGCCGCGGCGCTGATTCTGACCGCCGCGAACATTGGCTTCGCAACGTGTTCCGCAGAAGCGCAAAGGCGTTCAGCCGAAACGCGCACCGTCGGTAACATGCGGATCACCGATGCATCGTCAGGGCTGCAGGCGCGACTTGAGATCAACAAGTCGATGATCATCGAATTGTCGCAGGATGCGAAAGACATCCTCATCTCGAATCCAACCATTGCGAACGCCATCGTCCGAACACCGCGACGCATCTTCGTCATCGGCGTCGGTGTGGGTTCGACGAATGTTGTCTTCTTCGACGGCAATGGAGGGCAAATTGCTTCCATTGACATCGTCGTGGAGCGTGACCTTGAGGCTTTGAACAGGACCTTGCGGCGCCTCTTCCCCAGCACCAATGTTCGCGCAGAAGGCATCGGCGAGAACGTGGTCGTGTCGGGACAGGTCAATTCGGCTGCCGACGCCGCCATGGCCATTCAGGTCGCTGAACGCTTCGTCGGCCAACTTTCAGGCAGCGCGCAAGCGCAATCGACCGGGGGAACCGGACAGGCGGCCAATAGTTCCGGTGCGCCGAGCGGGCAAACGCAAGGAACAAACACAGGCGCCAGCGCGGTCGGGTCGGGTGGTACGCGCATCGTCAATGCGTTGACGATCGCGGGCAAGGACCAAGTCCAGTTGCGCGTCGTCGTGGCGGAGGTGGATCGGCGAGCGATGCGCCAGCTTGGCGTCAATTTCGGTGGTTCGATCCGCTTCGGCTCGAACACCATCAGCTTCCAGCAGGTCAATCCGTTCCCGGCCAATCAGACGAATCAGGCGCCTTTTCCGATCGCCTCGCCGACACCTGGTCTTCCCTCTGCCTTTTCGACAGGCGGCATTCTGGAGGGGCTGACCAATTCACCCAGCGCGTCCGTGGCGGCGCAAATCCGCGCGATGGAGCAAACGGGCCTGATCCGCACCCTTGCCGAACCTTCGCTCACCGCGATCTCGGGCGAGAGCGCGAGCTTCCTCGCAGGCGGCGAGTTTCCCATTCCTGTCTCGCGCGACCGCGACGGCAATATCATTCTTGAATACAAACAATTCGGTGTCGGGCTCGGCTTTACGCCCATCGTGCTGTCCGAGGGCCGCATTTCCGTGCGCATGCGGGCGGAAGTGTCCGAGATCGATCCATCCGCAGGCTTCCAAGGTGTCGGCGGGTTTGTCATTCCCGGTCTTGCCGTCCGCCGTGCGGATTCAACGGTCGAACTACCCTCCGGCGGCACGCTGGTCGTGGCGGGCCTCATCCGCGATCAGACACGACACGCGATCTCAGGGGTGCCCGGGCTGCGGCGATTGCCGATTTTAGGGCGATTGTTCTCAAGCTCCGACTTCCTCTCGAACCAGTCCGAGCTCGTCATTCTTGTGACGCCGTATATCGTGAATCCGGTATCGCGCCGCGAATTGTCTTTGCCGACCGATGGTTTCGTCAACGCGTCGGATCCAGAGCGCATCCTCTTCAATCGCATGAACCGAATCTATGGCGTTCGTGGGCAGCAGGCGCCGGCCGAACGCCCCCATGGCCGATTTGGCTTCATTTATGAGTGATCAAGGAGCGTGAGAACCGCCATGGCATTCGCGAAGACGATACGGCGCTGTAGGGCATGGCTGGCGCTCGGAGCGATTGGCCTCGCGACCGCCGGATGCAACCAGCACTTCTCGCCCAATCCCCCTGCCGCTCCGCCGGAGTATGAGCGGCGACACCCCATCTTGTTGACGCGCGCCACACAAACGGCGACGATTGAGATCGGCAGTCATCGGCCGACGATCACAGGCATCCAGCAATCCGACATCGCAGGATTTGCGCGTGCTTTCCGGATGGACGGCGAAGGGGCAATCGCCGTCAATGTGCCCTCAGGCACCGCCAACGAAGCTGCCGCCGCGCATGCCGCCCGAGACATTCGCCGCATACTCGAAGAGAACGGCGTTCCTGCGCATGCTATCGCACACAGGCCATACCGGCCAGAAGGCGGTGTTCCGGCGCCGCCAATCGTGCTGTCCTATACCCGCCTGCGAGCATCCGTCCCGCATGTCTGCGCGGTCACGACAGATATCGACATGGGCTTCGATACCCAGCAATGGGAGAACTATGGTTGCGCGACGCAGCGCAATCTCGCGGCCATAGTCGCCAATCCGAACGACCTGCAAGGTCCGCGTCCAATGGATCGGCCGCCGGCCCAGCGGCGTTACGAGGTCCTCGACCGCTTCTACCGGGGGTCCGACACGTCGACGGAGTATCGCAATCCAACAGCCGGCAGCGCCAGCCGCGTCGGAGTGCAGTGACATGACTGCTCTGAAGACGGAGCCGACATGGGATCCTGTGGTCGAAGACGCAGAACTCGACGAACCGCTACAGCGCCAGCAGCGGGACATACGGCCCATTCCTCGCATCTCCATTCAGGCCTTCTGCGAAACGCACGAGATCGCATCCGCTTTCGAGAACGCATTGGCTGATCGCCGCATGTCGCGGGCGCATCTGAGAATCCAGACCGGTGGCATCAATGCAGCCATCGAATACTACCGCGAGGCATCGACGCCGAACCTCGTTGTCCTCGAAACCACGGATCGCCGGCAGAAGATACTCGAACAGATCGAGCAGTTCGCAGAAGTGTGCGACCCGGCAACGAAAGTGATCATCATCGGCCACGTTAATGACATTCTGCTCTACCGCGAACTGGTGCGGCAGGGAATCAGCGAATACGTGGTCGCCCCGCAGACCGCACTCGACATCGTCGAAGTCGTATCGAATCTCTATGCCGACCCGAAAGCGAAGCCGATTGGCCGCACCATCGCCTTCGTCGGCGCCAAGGGAGGCGTGGGTGCCTCGACGATCGCACACAACGTGGCCTGGTTGCTTTCACGGGACTTCGAGTCTGACACCCTCGTTGCCGATCTCGATCTTGCGTTTGGCACTGCCGGTCTCGATTTCAATGCAGACCCGCCGCAAGGTGTCGCGGATGCCGTGTTCTCCCCGGATCGCCTCGACCAGACGTTTCTTGATCGATTGCTGGCGAATTGTGGTGACCGCCTGAATCTGCTTGCAGCACCATCGACACTCGACCGTACCTACGATCTCGCGGAATCAGCACTGGAATCATTGCTAGATGTCGTCCGGAACAACTCGCCTTACGTCGTTCTCGACGTGCCGCACATATGGACGGCCTGGGCACGAAAGACGCTCGTTGCAGCGGACGAAATCGTCGTGGTGGCGATGCCGGATCTCGCAAATCTACGCAACGCCAAGAACCTCATCGATACGCTCAAGAACGCACGACCGCACGACCCAATGCCACGCCTCGTCCTCAACCAGGTTGGATTACCGAAGCGCCCGGAAATCAAGGCAGCGGACTTCGCGAAGTCGCTCGAGGTACCCTTGGCCGCAACCGTACCCTTCGATGCCCAGCTTTTTGGAACAGCCGCCAACAACGGGCAGATGCTGGCTGAAGTTCAGAAGAACGCAAAGACCGTGGAGGCCCTGCGCGCGCTCGCGGAAACACTGTCAGGGCGGGCGACATCCCGCAGAAGCGCAAGTGTCAGATTGCCTCTCTTGAGCAAGATCCGATCGCTTCTGTCGAGCAAGGCGAAGACGTGAGGACAGCGTACGATGTTCGGTAAGCGCGGTGCAAGCGGGCCGGATCCTTCGGGGCAGCCGACGCAACGGCCGCCCGTTGCGCCACCTGCTGCACCAAACGTTTCCGCAGCCACGCCTTTGGAGGTCGGGGTGCGAGCGCCAGCTGCCCCTGTCCCCACGAAGTTTGCAGAACCGAGCCCTGCAGTGCGTCGTTCGGAGGACTACTACGATACGAAGACCGCCATCTTTTCGGCTCTGATCGACACGATCGATTTGACACAGCTCGCAAAGCTCGATGCGGAATCCGCACGGGAAGAGATACGCGACATCGTCAATGAGATTATCGGCATCAAGAACGTCGTGATGTCGATTGCCGAGCAGGAAGAGTTGCTTTCGGACATCTGCAACGACGTTTTGGGATATGGCCCCCTCGAACCGTTGCTAGCGCGCGATGACATCGCCGACATCATGGTCAACGGTGCCGGCCGGACCTTCATCGAAGTTGGCGGCAAAGTTCAACTCACCAACGTTCGCTTTCGTGACAACGCGCAGCTGCTCAACATCTGTCAACGCATCGTGAGTCAGGTCGGCAGGCGGGTTGATGAGTCTTCGCCGATGTGCGATGCGCGCCTACCGGACGGGAGCCGCGTCAACGTCATTGTTCCACCATTGTCAATCGATGGTCCGGCGCTCACCATCCGCAAGTTCAAAAAGGACAAACTCACCCTCGACCAGCTGACGCGCTTCGGGTCGATCACGCCGGAAGGCGCAGAAATCCTGAAGATCATAGGCAAGGTTCGCTGCAACACGATCATTTCCGGAGGTACCGGCTCCGGTAAGACAACGCTACTCAACTGCCTGACGCGCTACATCGAGCACGACGAGCGCATCATCACCTGCGAGGACGCGGCCGAGTTGCAGTTGCAACAACCGCACGTGGTTCGGCTCGAGACACGTCCGCCGAATCTGGAAGGCGAGGGGCAGGTCACGATGCGTGACCTCGTCAAGAACTGTCTGCGCATGAGACCGGAAAGAATCATCGTCGGCGAGGTCCGCGGACCAGAAGTGTTCGATCTCTTGCAAGCGATGAACACAGGCCACGATGGATCGATGGGAACGATTCACGCGAATTCACCGCGCGAGTGCTTGTCGCGCATGGAGTCGATGATCGCGATGGGAGGCTATACGCTCCCCGCCAAGACCGTCCGCGAAATCATCGTCGGTTCGATCGACGTCATCATTCAGGCCGCGCGCCTGCGCGACGGCTCCCGTCGCATCACGCACATCACCGAAGTGCTCGGGATGGAAGGAGAGGTCATCACCACGCAAGATCTCTTCGTCTATGAGATCATCGGCGAGGATGCGAACGGCAAGTTGATCGGGCGTCATCGCTCGACCGGTATCGGTCGGCCGAAATTTTGGGATCGCGCCCGGTACTTCGGTGTCGAGAAGCTGTTGGCTACAGCGCTCGACGGCGCGGAACTGCGCGGCGAAGAGCGTCAGGCAGGGTAGGCAGGTGGTGATCCCGGATCCCATCATCAAGGTCGCGGTTGCCGGACTGGCTGCGCTTTCGGTGGGCGGATTGGCCTATGTCTTTCTATATCCATACCTCTCGAAGCAGGCCGCAGCGGAAAAGCGCGTCGAAAAGATTGCTGCGACGCGGCCACCTCATCGGAACGAGGCGCGCGCCGCGGTGGACCCGACGGCCAAGCGCAAGCAGATCGAAGAACAGCTGAAGCAGATCAGCGAGCGCGAGGCGCGCGTTGCCAAAAGTCCACCCCTTCAAGTTCGGATCGCCCAAGCAGGGCTGACCTGGTCCCTGCGGGCCTTCTACATCATATCCGCTATCTCAGGTCTTGGTGCAGCGCTCGTTGCTTTGTTGATGTCTGGCAATCTTCTCATTGCGCTTGCCATCGGATTTGCCTTTGCCTTCGGGTTTCCGCGCTGGTTGCTCACCTTCATGCGCAAGCGCCGTCTGCTGCGCTTCATCAACGAATTTCCCAATGCCGTCGACGTCATCGTTCGCGGTGTTAAGGCAGGTCTTCCGCTCGGTGACTGCATTCGAATTTGCGCGCAAGAAGCGCAGGAGCCGGTACGGAGCGAATTTAAGGCAATCGTGGAAACACAGGCGATCGGCATGAACCTCGCGGATGCCGTCGAACGTCTGTACGAGCGCGTGCCCCTGCCCGAGGCGAATTTCTTCGCCATCGTGATCGCAGTGCAGCAGCGGTCCGGTGGAAATCTTTCGGAAGTACTTGGCAACCTCTCCAAGGTTCTGCGCGATCGCAAGAAGATGAAGCAGAAGATCATTGCGCTTTCGCAGGAGGCTAAGGCATCTGCGGCGATCATTGCGGCCTTGCCGCTCACGGTGATGGGCATCGTCTCGTTCACGTCTCCAGACTACATCTCGCTGCTTTGGACGACGCCAATGGGCCAGTTCATGCTGGTGTGCTGCGCGGCATGGATGACGCTGGGTATCATGGTCATGCGCAAGATGATCAATTTCGACTTCTGAGGCGCATAGATGATAGACTTGATCATCGCCAAATTCTTCGATCGAAACGTCATGCTTACGCTGTTCGCGGCGGTGGCGGTGGCGGCAACGATCATCTCGCTCGCGCTTCCACTTCTCGCGCGTGATGAAATGAAAAGCCGCATGAAGGCAGCCGCGCTCGAACGGGATCGTCTGCGCGCGCGGGCGCGTGAGCAAATGGCAAAGGGCCAGAAACCGGTCTCTTTGCGCAATGAGCCTAAAGCTTACATGAAGAATCTCGTCGACTCGCTTGACCTCATGAAGCACGTCGGCGTCGAGGGGATGCAGGATCGGCTGCGCATGGCCGGCTATCGTGGACAGTCTCCAATATACGTCTTTCTGTTCTTTCGGATGGTTGCACCCATTCTCGCTGGTCTCGCGACGTTGTTCTATCTGTTCGTTGTGATCGATGTTCAGTGGCCCGCTATTGCACGAGTCGGGGTTGCGGTCTTCGCGGCCTGGATCGGGTTCAAACTTCCGATGTTGTATGTCGAGAACCAGATCCAGAAGCGCCAAAAGTCAATCAAGAAGGCATTCCCGGATGCCCTCGACCTTCTGCTGATTTGCGTGGAATCCGGGATGTCGATCGAAGTCGCGCTCAAAAAGGTCGCAAGCGAGATCGGATCATCGTCATTGCCGTTGGCCGAAGAGCTGTCTCTGACGACGGCTGAACTGTCCTATCTGCAGGATCGTCGGTTGGCCTATGACAATCTTGCCGCGCGAACAGGTCTCGACGGCGTGAAGGCCGTTTGCCTCGCCCTGGTGCAATCCGAGAAGTACGGCACGTCCCTAGGGCAGACGCTGCGTGTCATGGCGCAGGAAAACCGCGACATGCGGATGAACGAAGCGGAAAAAATGGCAGCAGCGCTGCCGCCGAAACTCACCGTGCCGATGATTGTGTTCTTCCTGCCGGTCCTGTTCATCGTAATCCTGGGTCCGGCAGGTATCCGCTTGTCGCAGATGAATTGAGACGTTGGCAGTGCAAAACGTGAATCTATCTTTACTTAAGTGGCAGGCAGGTCAGCTGCCGAGCAAGCTACGCGCCTGTTCAGGGCTCACCCGTTCCTGACGCGACGATGTTGTTCCCAGCAGAGATGTCGGCTCGGACGAACGGCCGGCGCCCCCTGGCGTCGTCGACGAACGCGACGTTGCGGTTCCAGTCAGCAGGGATTGCGGCGGCCGCGTTACCTGATCCGAAGCGCGCGCAGCCTCTTCGGCCAGCACATGAGCGGCAAACGTTCCGCGCCGTTCCTGAGCGGGGCGTTCTCGCGGATTGAGAAGTGCAGCTGCATCCGCCGGTCGCGCGGGTGCCTGGCTATTGGCACGAAGCATGCGGCGGATCATGGCGACGTTCTGTTCGGCCTTATCGGGGGGCAGGTCTCGGCGCGCGATCTCCTCCGCATCACGGAACCTACCTTGCAAACCAACAACGAGGGCAAGGTTTTGCCGCACGCGTTCGTCGGCGCGCGGATGCTGCATAGCGCTACGCAAGTGCCGTTCGGCGCCGTGAAGATCGCCAGTGAGCGCGTGGCTGAGGCCGAAGTTGGACAGCACGGCTGGCTCCCCCGGCGCAATGCGCAAGGCAGCCTCGTAGCTGCGGCGTGCCTCATCCGGACGGCCGAGTTGGTCGAGCACGGCGCCTTGCGCTGACAAGATGCGCCAGTCGGGCCGGTCCGGCGTATGCGCTTGCCCGAAGACGTTCAAGGCCTCATTCAACTGGCCGTTGGCGGCAAGGGCCTTGCCCAGTTCGCCTTGAAGGAAGCGGCTTCCGCGGTTCGCCAGCACGGCACGTTGCAGAACCGCGACGGCTTGCGCGCGCTGGTCTTGCGCCAGAAGGGCGCGCGCATAGGCGAAGGCGACCTGCTCGTCGCCGGGGTTGCGCTGAAAGCGCTCTCCCCAGTGCTGCGCAGCTTCGGCAACGCTGGCCGACGTGCCCGGGGGGGGCGGCGCCATGCCGACACCGGTTTCATTGCCGCCTCGCGTCACGCAACCGCCGAGGCCAAGCGCTAGAGCGGTGGAAAGCAGCAGGGCGACGCGGCTGGGGCGAGCCATAATGGACTCCGACAAGTCAGTACTTTTGTCGGTGATAAAGTGTTAACCCTAACGGTCGGTTAAGGCTCTGAGGTCACGCTGCGCGCCATGCCGGATGCTGGAAAAAAGACATAGGCGGCGCCTGGCTGGGCGAAGATGTGAGCATGGCGCCGTCATTCCGTTGATGCCTCAAAAGGAGGTAGCTCTTGCCATTGAGCGATTGTTTGGTGGACCGACCGCGCCCGGATGCGGTGCCGATCTGGTTCGTCTCGCCCGCAACCATGGACGGGGTTGTCGGCGTCATGTCTTCGTCGACTCGCGACTGGATTGCGCACGCGGGATTCGAACCGAAGCCGGGTGCGATGCTTCTCTTGCCTGGCGCGGCAGGGCGCGTGCAAGGAGTACTGTTCGGTCTGGGGCAGGACGATCACCACGAACGGACAGTTTTTTTGCCCGGCCGGCTCGCGGCGTTGCTCCCGCCGGGCACGTTTCGGTTCGGCAATGAGCCCGACAACGCAACTCTCGCGACGCTGGCCTTCGCGCTTCAGGCCTACAGCTTCCGCCGTTACAGGTCTGCCGTCGAACATCGCGCTGGCGCGCAACTCGTCGTCCCGGAATCGGTCGACAATACCGAGGTGCGTCGTATCGCGGATGCGGTCGCCTTCGGGCGTGATCTCATCAATGCCCCAGCAAATGACCTCGGGCCCGAAGAACTGGCCCATGCAGCTGTTGAACTGGCGACGGCGCATGGAGCGACAACCGAGATCATCGTCGGTGACGATCTCCTTGCCAGCGGCTTTCCCTTGGTCCATGCGGTTGGCAAGGGGTCCATGCGCGCGCCGCGGCTCGCTGACATGCGTTGGGGCGATCAAGCGCTTCCCAAAGTCACCATTGTCGGAAAAGGTGTTGTGTTCGACACGGGCGGTCTCGACCTGAAGTCGCCGTCGAACATGCTGATCATGAAGAAGGACATGGGGGGCGCCGCATGCGCGTTGACCCTCGCTCGGCTCATCATGGAGTCAGCTCTTCCCGTGCGTCTCCGCGTGCTCTTGCCGATCGTCGAGAATGCCGTCTCAGGCTCGAGCTTCAGACCGTTGGACGTCATCAAAAGCCGCAAGGGAGTGACGGTGGAGATCGGTGACACCGACGCGGAGGGTCGGCTGATTCTCGCTGATGCACTGGCCTGTGCGGACGAAGAAGCGCCGGATATTCTTATCGATCTGGCAACGCTAACAGGCGCGGCCCGCGTCGCGCTCGGCCCCGATATTCCCCCTTTCTATACGCCGAGCGATGCACTCGCTACGGCCATCAGCACCGTGTCGGAGCGCACCTTCGATCCGGTTTGGCGACTACCACTGTGGCGCCCCTATCTGAGCATGCTCGACTCGAAGGTCGCTGACACCTCGAACATCACGGGCACAAGCTTTGCCGGCAGCATGACGGCGGCGCTGTTTCTTTCGAAGTTCGTGCAGGCAGCAAAGAGCTGGGTCCACTTTGACGTCTACGGCTGGTCGGCGTCGGCGAAGCCCGGCAAGCCCGAGGGGGGTGAAGTCCAAGCCGTTCGAGCCCTCTATCAGCTGCTCCGGGAACGTTACGCGACCTGATCGCGGCCTGGCGCAAAGCAAACCCTTCACGCATTGCACAGCAGATCGGTTCAGTCGTATCGTACCGCTTGCGAAACGATCGAGTTCGGCGGCAATGCCCATTGAAATGCGCCCGTCGCAGGCGCTGAACCTCTGGTATGGCGTTCATCTGGACTTGGTGCGCCAAGGCGCGCTCGACCTCACGGCGCGGCAATTGACGATCTTGCTCACGATCTATCTACAACCGCCGCCACACACGGTGCGGGGTCTGGCCGCCAAGCTCGGCGTGACCAAGCCTGTCATCACGCGTGCACTCGACACCATGGGCGCGCTTGGGCTCGTTACCCGCCGGCGCGATGAGAACGATCAGCGAAACGTGATCATTCAACGTACGGTCGACGGTGCCCTGTGGATCGAGCGCCTCGGCGATTTCATCGTGGCACAAGCGAAGGACCTACCTCGATGAGCGAGATCGGCGAAGCGGCGCTTCATGAGATCGTATGGATGATGGCTCCGTTGCGGCGAGAGCCTAATCCCGAAGCACCCCTCGAAACGGAAGCGCTGCGCGGCGAATCGGTGGCGATCGGTCGGGGCGAGGTTGATGGTTGGGTGCATGCGCGGTTGCTCGCCGATGGCTATGAGGGGTATCTTCCCACCGCGGCTCTCGCTCCGCTCGGGCCCGCAGCCACGCATTGTGTCGCCGTGCCGCGCACGCTTGCCTATCCGACTGCGAACTTCACGCATCCGCCGATCGCAGCTCTTACCATGGGCGCGCGCATTCGCATCGCGCGCCGTGACGGGCGCTATGCAGTGACGAGTGAGGGGGAGTTTTTGATCGAATCCCATCTCGAACCGATCGGAAGCCGTGCCCCCGACCCCGTTTCCGTGGCCGAAATGTTTCTCCGCGCGCCATATCTCTGGGGCGGAAAGTCCGTCCTTGGCATCGACTGTTCCGGTCTCGTGCAACTCGCTCTGGCGCAGTGCGGAACCAACGCCCCACGCGATTCGCATCAGCAAGAAGCTGCACTCGGTAGCGCCGTGCCGCTCGACGTCGCACCATACGGGCTGCGTCGTGGCGACCTTCTCTTCTGGCCTGGTCACGTCGCCGTGGCGCGAGGTGACGGAACGATGATTCATGCCACAGCCCACACGATGATGGTCGTCATCGAAGAGGTGGAGGCGGCGCTCGCGCGCATCGCCGCAGGGGGCGATCAGCTGCGGTCGATCCGCCGACTCGGCATCTGATTCAGTAAATGAGAGGATCACGGATCAATATCCGAAGCGTCGATCAACCACATTATTCAGCTTGCCGCCCGATTCATAAGTGTTGATCTGCTGGGTCACATAAGCCGAGATTGCCTCGGCGTCGCTGTCGGCCGCATTGTGCGGCGTCACGGTGATCTTCGGATGTCGCCAAAAGGGATGATCTTCTGGTAGCGGCTCGGTCTCGAAGACATCGAGCACGGCGCCGTGCAGCGTTCCGTCGTCGAGCGCTGCAAGAATGTCGCTTTCAACCTGAAGGCCGCCGCGACCGGCGTTGATCAACCATGGGCCGCCGAGCTTACCGTCCCGCGCGAGGTGGCCGAACGTTCGGCGATCAAGGATGCCCCGCGTCATCGGCGTGAGCGGGAGTAACACGATGAGAATGTCCGTGCGTGCGAGGAAGACTATGAGTTCGTCCTGCCCTGCGAAGCACGCAATGCCCGGCAGAGCCTTGCGCGAGAAACTCCATCCGGCAACGTCGAATCCCACGATGCGAAGCTTGGTTGCCACATCGGCTCCAATCACGCCCAAACCCATCACGCCGACACGAAGAGCGCGCGCGGCCCACTGCTCTTGCGGGGACCAGTGGGTGTCGCGCTGGCAAGCATCGAGGTAGCGCTGCTGGCGGTGGATCATCAGCGTGTGCAAGAGCACATACTCGCTCATGCGCTGTGTGAGATCGTCCGTTGCCACACGAACGATCGGAACATTAGGCAATGTCGGATCAGCCAACAATGCGTCAACACCGGCACCGAGGTTGAAAACGATTTCGAGATTCGGAAATGTGGACAACATCCCCGCCGGCGGCTTCCAAGCCGCGACGTAACGGATCTCCGAGGGGTCGACACGCTCATCCGGCCAGAGCGCGATGCGGCGATCCGGCATCATCATCTGAAAGCGATCTTTCCAGCGTGACGGTGTCCAGTTTTCAGACGCAGCTTTGACGGCCACGAGCAACGTCATGTCGTGTTTGCCCCACGCGTATCGACCTCCGGCCGACGCAACATGAACCACAGAATCGCGATGAGCGTGTATCTATTGCGGATGCAGTCCTCACGCTCTGCCGAAAACAGGGTTTCAGGGCTGACAAGCATCGGCAAAATGGTCTCTTGTTCCTCGGCGCAACCCGCAACTGCCGGAGCCGCCTCAACGTCGGCTCGCGCGGTGAACAGCGTTGCCTGCTCATCGAGCACAGAGGGAGCGGGCATGAATTCCAACACGGGTTCCAGGTTGTCGACAGCGATACCAGCCTGCTCGAGAGCCCCGCGCCGAGCAGTTGTCGCGAGATCTTCTCCCGGCTTGGCATGGTCTGCGATCACCTCGATGTTCGCGCCGCGACCATGAGCGATGTACGCGCCCACACGAAACTGGCGCAGCACGAACAATCGATTGCGCTGCTGATCATAGGGCAGGACGGCTGCAATCCGTCCAATGCGCAAGACGGCCTCCATGCGGCGCGTCGGTCCCCGGTCCAATGACGAGGTCACTTCGCTATCGATAAGTTCCGGCCTACGACTGCGGTTCCAAGCGATGGGCCGCGCGTGAATGACGGGCGCGACTGCGGTGTCGCCGATCGGCACGTTAGGGTCGGATGGTCTCACTGGCTTACCGCCGCTTCGTATTTGACGGCAATGTCGAAGGCCGCCGCAAACAAGGCTTTGGTGTAGTCCGCTTGCGGATTGCGGAAGATATCTTCGGCAACTCCCGATTCCACGACCTTGCCGTGCCTCATGACGATCACGTCGTTCGCGAGAGCGCGGACAACCTTGAGATCGTGGGAAATGAAGAGATACGCCAAGCTGCGCCGCCGTTGCAGGTCGCGAAGAAGGTCGACGATCTGCGCCTGAACGCTCATGTCGAGCGCGGAGGTCGGTTCGTCCAACATGACGAAGCGCGGTTCCAGGACCATGGCGCGGGCGATCGCGATGCGTTGCCGCTGTCCACCGGAGAATTCGTGCGGATAGCGATCCATGGTCGCCGGATCGAGCCCGACATCCGCCAAGACGCGTGCGACGCGTTCACGTTTCTCCTCGTAGTCGAGACGGCGTTGGTGGACCTCCAGCCCCTCGGCAACGATGTCCATGATGGATAGGCGTGGCGAAAGCGATCCGTAGGGGTCTTGAAAGACCACCTGCATGTCGCGGCGCAGGGCCCGCATTTCCTTGAACCCGAGGCGATCGATGCCCTTGCCGAGGAAGGCGATCGGCCCAGTGGAGCGGATCAAGCGCAGAAGTGCCAGGCCGAGCGTTGTCTTCCCTGATCCGGACTCGCCAACGACGCCCAGTGTTTGGCCCTCGCGCACACGGACGTCGATGCCGTCGACAGCTTTGACGTGGCCGACGACGCGCCGCAGGAACCCGCGCTTGATCGGAAACCAAACCTTCAGATCACGAGCTTCCACGATCACCGGCGCGGAGGGGTTCGCGTGCGGGGGATCGCCCTTCGGTTCCGCCGATAGAAGCTTGCGCGTGTAGTCGTGTTGCGGCGCGCGGAACAGCTCTGCCGTGGCGTTGGTTTCCACGATCCTGCCTTGGCTCATCACGGCGACGCGATCCGCGAAACGGCGCACGATGCCAAGATCGTGCGTGATGAACAGGATCGCCATCCCCATGCGTCGCTGCATGTCCTTGAGGAGCTGCAAGATCTGCGCTTGCACGGTAACATCCAAGGCCGTGGTCGGTTCATCCGCGATGAGGAGGTCCGGCTCGTTCGCCAACGCAATCGCGATCATAACCCGCTGACGCTGTCCACCCGACAATTGATGCGGATAGCTCGCGAGCCGCGCCTCCGGATCGCGGATGCCCACTTGCTCGAGAAGTTCGATGACGCAAGCGCGGGCGGCCGAGTCCGACATTCCCCGATGCAGCTTGAGGACTTCGGAGACCTGTTGCTCGACCGTGTGCAATGGGTTCAAGGATGTCATCGGCTCCTGAAACACCATCGTTATGTCGTTGCCGCGCACGGCGCGGAGATCGGCCTCCGAGGCGCTCAAGAGATCACGCCCCTTGAACGTGATCACTCCCGATGGATGAGAGGCAGCCGGGTACGGCAGGAGCCTTGGAATGGACAAGGCGGAGACCGACTTGCCCGATCCGGATTCACCGACGATCGCAAGTGTCTCACTCTTGGCGAGATGGAATGAAATGCGATCGACGGCAAGCGTGGTGTTTCCGCCTTGATGGAAGGCAACCGAGAGATCGCGCACGTCGAGAAGGGATTCGGTACCCACGTCGATCACTGGAATGTCTTGCGTGGGTCGAAGGCGTCACGAACCGCTTCGCCAACGAAGATTAGGAGCGATAGCATAATCGCGATCACGAAGAACCCCGTGAGTCCGAGCCAGGGCGCCTGAAGATTGGCCTTGCCTTGCGCCAGGAGTTCACCGAGCGAGGGTGAACCTGGCGGCAGGCCGAATCCCAGGAAGTCGAGTGATGTGAGCGTGGTGATCGAGCCGTTCAAGATGAACGGCATGAAGGTAAGCGTCGCGACCATCGCGTTCGGCAAGACATGCTTCATCATGATGACGGTGTCGGACACGCCCAAGGCACGCGCGGCCTGCACGTACTCGAAATTGCGCGCGCGCAGGAACTCGGCCCGCACGACGCCGACGAGCGCCACCCAAGAGAACAACAACAAAATACCGAGAAGCACCCAGAACGAAGGCGCGATGACCGCAGCCAGAATGATCAACAGGTAAAGCGCCGGAATCGACGTCCATACCTCGATGAAGCGTTGGAAAGAGAGATCGACCCAACCTCCGAAGTAGCCTTGCACCGCGCCAGCAGCGACACCAACCACTGAGGAGATCACGGTTAAGATCAAGCCGAATAGAACCGAAATGCGAAAACCGTAGATCAATCGGGCGACGACGTCGCGGCCTTGGTCATCGGTACCGAACCAGTTCCAATTGCCGACCTTGCAATCGAGAGGAAGGCGTACCTCCTCCGCGATCGACGCGGCTGCACAGTTCGGAGGCTCGCCGCGCCTCATCCAGGTGGGCGGCGCCGGAAACGGGCCGCCATCGGTGCGCACCGTGCGATAGTTGTAGCGGATCGGCGGCCACAGCATCCAACCGTTCGACCGGATCTCCTCCTGAATGACGGGATCGCGATAGTCCGTCACCGCAAGGAAGCCGCCGAATTTCTCTTCCGGATAAGACACGAAGACCGGAAAGAGAACCTCGCCTTTGTAGATCGCAACGATAGGGCGATCGTTCGCGATGAACTCGGCGAAAAGTGACATCACGAACAGAACGAGAAAGATCCAGAACGACCAGACGCCGCGTCGATTGGCCTTGAAGTTCTGCAATCGGCGCTGGTTGAGAGGAGAAAGCCGCGCCCGAGTCTTCGCCGGGGGCGCCGTTGAAGCATCGTTGCGGTAGGCGACCTCGGTCGAACCGGTGGTCTCGGCCATTCCGTCAGACCTCGCGCTTCTCGAAGTCGATGCGCGGATCGACCCACGTGTAAGTCAGATCCGAAACAAGATTCACAATCAGGCCGATGAGTGAGAAAATGTAGAGCGTCGCGAAGACGACAGCGTAATCACGGTTGACGATTGATTCGAAGCCAAGCAACCCGAGACCGTCGAGGGAGAAGATCGTCTCGATCAGAAGGGCTCCGGTGAAGAAGGAGGAGATGAAGGCACCAGGGAAGCCAGCGATGATGATGAGCATTGCATTGCGGAACACGTGGCCGTAGAGGACGCGCCGCTCGTCGAGACCCTTCATACGGGCCGTCATCACATACTGCTTTCGAATCTCGTCGAGAAAGGAGTTCTTCGTGAGAAGTGTCGTCGTGGTAAACGCGCCGATGGCCATGGCGATGAGCGGCAATGTCAGGTGCCAAATATAGTCTACAATCTTTTGATACCAAGTTAGATCGTTCCAATTGTCCGACCACAAGCCACGCAGCGGGAACCAATTGAAGAACGAACCGCCAGCAAATAGCACGATTAACAGAATCGCGAACAGGAAGCCCGGGATCGCATAGCCGACAACGATCACCGCCGACGACCAAACATCGAAACGAGAGCCATCCCGGATCGCCTTGTGAATGCCGAGCGGAATCGAGATAAGGTAAGTGAGCAGTGTCATCCACAATCCGAGCGAGATCGATACCGGCAATTTCTCCGCGATGAGCTGGAGGACGGGCGTGTCTCGGAAGTAACTCTTGCCGAAATCGAAACGCACATAGTTCCACAGCATCAGCATGAAACGTTCATGCGCCGGCTTGTCGAAGCCGAACTGTGCTTCGAGCTGCCGGATGAACTGCGGATCGAGGCCCTGGGCGCCGCGGTAGCGCACGCCGATGTCTCCTCCGCCATCACCTCCGCCCAATGGGCCGCCGCCAGCCCCGAAGTCACCGCCGCCGCCGGAGATGCGGGCCGTCGCGCCGACGTCGGCGCCCGAAAGCTGCGCCAAGATGCGCTCGACGGGCCCGCCCGGAGCGAACTGAATGATGACGAAAGAAATGAGCATGATGCCGAACAACGTCGGGATCATCAGCAAAAGACGGCGAGCAATGTAGGCGGCCAACCGAATTCTCCGTCCCGATCAGGTTCCGCGCCCGAGCCTACGCGCCTTGGCCTCATCGATCCACCACGTCTCAAAGACGCCACGCGCGTAACGGGGCTTGGTCGGTGGCCGGTCATAGACGTCCCACCAGGCAAGCCAATGCGTCGCCTTGTACCAGTGCGGCACCCAGGGCCGGAGCGCGCGCAATACGCGGTCGAGCGCACGGCAAGAGACGTCCAGGTCCTCGCGTGAATTTGCGGCGATCACCTTCTCGATGAGCGCGTCAACGACGGGGTTTTTGATGCCGGCGAGGTTATTGGAACCTGGTTGATCGGCATCGCGCGATGAGAACAGGCGGCGTAATCCTTCACCCGGCGTCAGACCCAGTCCGAAGCGCTGCGTGACCACGTCGTAGTCGTAGTCCTTCACGCGGTTCTGGTACTGGGCGGGGTCGACGCGGCGAATGCCGGCATCGATGCCGAGTCGTTTCAGGTTTTCGACGAAGGGGAGCGTGATGCGCTCGAAGCTCGCCTCCATGTCGAGGAACTCGATCGAGAAACGCTCGCCGCTGCGCAGCCGCGCCTGGCCGTTTGTCACCGTCACGCCGGCCTCGCGCAAGAGCTGCGCGGCGCGGCGCAAATTGTTGCGATCGGTACCCGACCCATCCGACACCGGCGGCACGACGGCCTCTCCGAACACGTCGTCCGTGAGCTCGCGTCGGAACGGCTCGAGTAAAGTGAGTTCGGCGGCCGATGGCCGGCCGCGCGCCGCCATGTCCGAGTTCTCGAAGAAGGACTGGTTGCGCGCGTAGAGGCCGAAGAAAATGTTTCGGTTAGTCCACTCGAAATCAAAACAAAGCCCGATGGCCTCGCGCAAGCGCGGGTCCTGGAACTTGGCGCGGCGCATGTTCATAAAGTAGCCTTGCGCGCCCGATGGCGTGTTGTCCGGAACCTCCTCGCGGCGAACACGGCCATCGCGCATGGCGGGAAAATCGTACCCCGTTGCCCAGTCGCGTGAGGTGAACTCCTCGCGGAACAGGAATTCGCCGGACTTGAACGCTTCGAACGCGATTGAGCGGTCGCGATAATACTCCACCCGCACGCGGTTCCAGTTCATCTGCCCGCGGACAGACGGCAAACGCCAGCCCCACCAGTTCGAAACCCGCTCATACTCTATGAAACGTCCCTGCTCGAACCGCGCGATGCGAAACGGCCCCGAGCCGAGGGGCGGCTCCATCGTGGTCTGGTTGAAAGTCCGTGTGGCGTAGTAGGCGCGCGAAAAGATCGGCAGGCTGGCGACGGTGAGCGGCGCCTCCCGCGTGCGGTTCGCTGTGAAGTGCACCGTGAGCGTGTCGGGCGCATCGACGATGATACGCTCGATCTCGCGCAGCGCGGCCGCGATCACTGGATGACCCTCGGCCTTCAGTGTTTCGATCGACCACGCGACGTCCGCGGCTGTCAGGGGGGAACCGTCGTGAAACGTCAGGCCATGTCGCAACAGGAACTGAAACACGCGGCGTTGCGGGTCGTGGCGCACGGCTCGAGCAGCAAGACCATAGATCGAATCGCGCTCATCCTGTGCCGCGCGCATCAGGCTTGCGAATGTGATTTCCATTTGCAGCGCGGCATCGCCGCGCAGGATGAAGGAGTTCAGGGAGTTGAAGGTCAGGAAATTCTGATTGAACGCACGACTGCCTGGCACATGGCTGAACAGCCCACCGATCGGCGCCTCGGGATTGACGTATGCAAAGTGGCTGAAGTCGGCCTTGTACTTCAAATCACCAAAGACCGAGAGGCCATGGGTCTCAACCATGTCGTTGGCGCGCATGGCCGTGAAGGGCGCCAGCGCCAAGGCGCTCCCCGCAGCCAGAACCGTGCGGCGCGTCAGCGCCGTCATGAACGGCCACCGGCGCGAGCGGCCCGCGCTGCATCCCACCACCATATGTCGGGGAAGCCGAAGGAATAGTCGGGCAAACGCTCCGGCCGGCCAAACCGGTCCCATCGAGCTGTCCAGGTTGCGCCGAGCGACCACTGCGGAACGACGTAGTGGTTCCACAGGAGCACCCGGTCGAGCGCCTTTGTCGCTGCTTCAAGTTCGGCGCGGTCCTTGGCAAAGATCACGCGGTCGATCAGGGCATCGATGGCCGGGTTCTTGATCCCGACGACGTTGCGCGACCCTTCGCGGTCTGCCGCCTCAGTTCCCCAGAAGTCACGCTGCTCGTTGCCGGGCGACAATGATTGACCCCAGGACTGGACGATGATGTCAAAGTCGCGGCTGCGCAGCCGGTTGACGTATTGTGAGGGGTCCACGAGCCGGACACTGACCTCCATGCCCAGCCGTTCGAGGGCCGTCTTGTACGGTAGAACGACGCGTTCGAAGGCTGGTGAGTTGAGCAGGAATTCCACGCGCATACGCTCGCCCGTGCGTGCGTTGACCAGCGCTCGGTCGCGGATCACCCATCCCGCCTCGTGAAGAAGACGAGCCGCTTCGCGGAGATTGGTGCGCACCGCTTCCGGCGATCCGTTCACGGGATTGCGGAATTCCCGCGTGAAGACTTCAGGGGGAATGCCGTTTGGGTGCTGCGCCCGCACCTGCTCCAGGATTTCGCGTTCGAGCCCTTGAGGCAGCCCCGACGAGGCCAACTCAGTGCCATGGAAGTAGGAATTGATCCGAGCATAGTGACCGAAAAACAGGCCGCGATTGGCCTCTTCGAAGTCGTAGGCGAAATTGAACGCCAAACGCACACGGGGATCCTGGAACTTCTCCCGGCGCGTGTTGAACGCAAAAGCCTGCATGCGGCCCGAGGCGCGCTCGGGGAAGGTTTCCAGAACGACGCGACCTTGCGCACGCGCCGGGAAATCGTATTGCGTCGACCAGTTGCGCGCGGAGTTCTCGGTTCGCCAATCGATGTTGTCACCTTTGAAGGCTTCGAGCGCGACGGTTCCGTCGCGGTAGACCTCGAAGCGCAGCTCGTCGAGATTGTATTTGCCGACGTTGACCGGCAGCGCAGCAGCCCACCAATCGCGCACACGCTCATAGACGATCGAACGGCCCGCTTCGAAGCGCGCGATGCGGTAGGGGCCCGACCCGAGCGGCGGTTCGAGTGTCGTCTGTGTGATATCACGTTGTCGACCGTTTGCATCGGTGCCGGTCCACCAATGCCGCGGCAGAATGTTCAACTGCCCCATGATCTGGGGCTTCTCGCGGTTGCCGGGGGCATCGAAGGTGAAGCGCACCACGCGCCCGCCCATGTCTTCGACCTTCATGACGTTCCGGTAGTAGAAGCGCTGACTCGGATTGTGAGTGGTGAGCATCTGAAATGACCAGATGACGTCGTCGACTGTAATCGCCCGCCCATCGTGCCAGCGCGCCGCTTCCCGCAAGCGAAACTCGACCCACGAATAGTCGTCGGGATGCCGCACGGCCTCGGCGATCTCGCCATACTCCGTCGCCACCTCATCCAGCGAGCGGTCGAGAAGCTGTTGGTAGAGGTAATTGAGCCCAGGCGCCGGGGTTCCGCGCGGGATGACGAAATTGAACGTGTCGAAGCCCTGCTCCGTTGAGAGACGGACCATCCCACCCTTCGGCGCCTCCGGGTTCACGTAGTCGAAGCGCTGGAAACCCGGCGGATAGCGCGGCTCGCCCATCAAAGAGAGGCCGTGGCGCCAGGGCGGATCGGCAGATGATTGAGAAATGGCGGGAGATGCGAGGGTGAAGATCAGTGCGGCTGCGGCGACCGTGCGGCGCATGTCTCAACCGGGCCTCCACATGGGGGCTGATGCACAGCCGAGCGACCGTGCGGAACTATAATTTCTACGGAGAATATGGCGTGATTCTGCCGCGCGCAAAGGGCAGTGCCACAGCCATTTCGGCACGCACTATCCAACAGCCGGCAAACCGGCGATCCTGTCGCGACTGCCGCCCCTCAGGGAAGCGGCTTCGGCGTGTCGGCGAGCGCGCGCAGATAAGCGATGATGTCGGCGCGTTCGCCTGACCGACGGACGCCCGCGAAGCTCATGGTCGTGCCCGGCATGTAGCCTCGCGGATTTTCGAGGAAGCGATAGAGTTGCTCATAGTCCCACCGCTCGCCTGCGCCTTGGCGCTGACGCATCGGTGCCGAGTAATTGAAGCCCTGCGCGTGACCTTTCGTCTCGCCGACCGTGTTCCACAAGTTCGGGCCGGCGCCGTTCCGGCCGCCCTTGTCCACCGTATGGCAAGAGGCGCACTGGCGGAAGGCGGCTTGCCCGCGGCTCGCATCCGCCTGAGCCATGACGGCGGCAATATCGACCGCCTGCGGGGTCACAGCCGTCTGCGCGCCGCCAGTTGGCGCGGTGTCCTGAATGGCAACCGTGAAGCCGGGCTGCGCCGGCTTCTTCGGCTTGTACAGTTGCTCGGCAAAGATCGAGAGAGCGACCACAAACGTGAGCGATGCTAGGACTGCGCCCAGGATCTTGTTGACTTCGAAGGAATCCATGCCCTGCGGCTCCAGCGCTGTTATCGGCACGGTGCAGCGGGGCGCGGTCAACACACCCGGAGCGGCGCACCCCGCCCGAAGTTGAGTTGGTCTACAACCGTTCCCGCGTCCGAGGCAATCCACTATAAGCAGGGTTTCCCGCGTTGTTCGGCCGCAAAGATGACCAAGCCTCTGGTGCTAATCCCCGCCCGCATGGCGGCTTTACGCCTTCCGGGTAAGCCATTGGCGGACATCGCAGGGCTCCCCATGATCGTGCATGTCTGGCGGCGTGCGGTGGAAGCGGGGATCGGACCCGTAGCCGTCGCGACCGATTCGCAGGAGATCGCCGACGCCGTCCGCGGCGCTGGCGGCGACGCGGTCATGACCCGCTCGGACCACGCCACCGGCTCGGACCGAATTCGCGAGGCAGCCA
Organism: Pseudomonadota bacterium; assembly: GCA_041694995.1. GTDB lineage: Bacteria > Pseudomonadota > Alphaproteobacteria > Rhizobiales > UBA4765 > Raskinella. Next base: position 30,241 of record JBGFRS010000006.1, read on the forward strand.
ATCGGCTCGACCCGTCGGCCAATCACGACATCATAGTTAACGTACAAGGTGACTTGCCAACGCTCGACCCGAACCTACCGCGAGCGGCGACCGCTTTGCTCGATGAGCCGGCCGCCGATATTGGTACGCTTGCTGCCGTCATCGTCCGGGAGGAAGAAAAGGCAGCCTCGCATGTCGTCAAAGCTATCGGCACGCCGCTCGATGGCGAGGGCCGGCGCCTGCGCGCGCTGTATTTCACGCGCGCGACCGCCCCTTCCGGTGATGGGCCGCTCCTTCACCATATTGGGCTTTACGCCTACCGGCGCGCGGCTCTCGAGCGGTTCTGCGATCTCCCGCCCGCGCCGCTCGAACGTCGGGAGAAGCTCGAACAGCTACGTGCCTTGGAGGCCGGCATGCGCATCGATGTGGCGGTCGTCGACACGGTGCCCCTCGGCGTCGATACGCCGGAAGATCTCGAGCGCGCCCGCCGGCTTCTTGGGCATGATCGTCACAGGTGAGCTTGTTGGGTAACCCGGAGAGCGCGCGAGCATCCTCGTCGCTCAGCACGGCCAACGCGTCGTGGATCGCTAGAAGGGCCGCACGGGCAGCTTGACGCCCGCGCCTGCCTCCGCTTCAACGCCGGCTCATCGTTTCGGGGGCCGTGCGCCATGAACATGAAGAACCGCATCGTCTATCAGGGCGAACGGGGCTCCTTCTCTCATAAGGCCTGCGAAGACGTGTTTCCCGGATGGGAAGCCGTGGGCTGCAACACGTTTCAAGACTGCTTCCAAGCCGTGCAGGACGAGACGGCGTCCTTAGCCATGATCGCGATCGAGAACTCGCTCGCGGGCCGCGTCGCGGACGTGCATCACCTGTTGCCTGGTTCTAGCCTCTCGATTATCGGCGAATACTTCCTGCCGATCCACTTCCATCTCATGGCCCCAAAGGGTGCGAGGCTGTCCGATCTCAAGACCGTGGAAGCACACGTCATGGGTCTCGGGCAGTGCCGCAAAGTCATTCAGGAACTGAAGCTCAGAAGCTTCGTCGCCGCTGACAACGCTGGCGCGGCCCGCGCGGTCGCCGAAGCCGGTAATACCTCGCGGGCAGCGCTCGCCTCCGACATCGCCGCCCAGATCCACGGGCTCGAAATCCTGCGTCGCAATGTCGAGGATGAGGATCACAACACGACGCGCTTCGTCATTCTGTCGAAGGACAAGCGTATGCCGGTACGCGGCGTGCAGCCCTGCATCACCACCTTCGTCTTCCGCGTGCGCAACCTGCCTGCCGCCCTCTACAAAGCTCTTGGCGGCTTTGCCACGAACGGCATCAACATGACCAAGCTCGAATCCTATATGCTCGAGGGGCAGTTCTTCGCCACCATGTTCTACGCCGACGTCGAGGGGCACCCCGAGGACCCGGCTCTCGCCCGAGCGCTGCACGAGATGGATTACTTCTGTCGCGAGGTCGCGATCCTCGGTACCTATCCAGCGCATCCCTTCCGCGACAATTTCCGCGAGCCGGCGGAAGTGCCTGGACCCTAGCACTACAATTGCGTATTATTCTGCGTTATGATTCCCTGCCTGTGACTGGGAAGGGGTTTGATGTCGGTCGCGGCTTGGTCGGGATCGCTGTTGGCTTGGGAGCGGGAGCTCTCGGCCTTGAAGGAGGGGCTGGCGCCGGTGTTCCGGCGGCGCGAGTTGAAGGAGACAGGGGCGGCCTTTCTCGACGGGCTGCTGTCCGGCATTGAACGCAAGACCGGGTGGCTGATGGCCGGGCAGGCGGGCCTTGAGCGGCCCTATCGGATGCAATCGCTTTTGGGGCGCAGTTCATGGTCAGCGGATGAATTGCGCGATTTCGTGCGCAGCTATGTGATTGAAGCGCTGGGCGATGCGGACGGGGTGCTGGTGGTCGATGAGGCCGGGTTCCTGAAGAAGGGGGATCGCTCGGTCGGGGTGGCACGGCAGTATTGGGGGACGGCGGGGCGGCTCGAGAACTGCCAGGTCGGGGTGTTCCTGGCTTATGCGAGCCGTCTCGGTCAGGGGCTGATCGACCGGCGGCTCTATCTGCCGCAGGTCTGGGCCCAGGACGCGGCGCGGCGCGCCAAGGCGCGCGTGCCCGAGGACATTGCCTTTGCCACCAAGATCGAGAGTGCGCGGGACATGATCGCCGCCGCGCTCGATGCGGGGGTTCCCTGCCGATGGGTGCTGGCGGGCGGGCTTTACGACGGCGATGACCGTCTGCGCCGGATGCTGGAGGAGCGCCGCCAGCCCTATGTCCTTGCGGTGCGATCCAATCATCACCTGCGGTTTGTCGGCCAGGAGGGCCTTGTCGAGGCCGAGCCGAAGACCATCGCCGAGAATCTGCCGGCCGAGGCATGGGCGCGGCTTGCCGCCGGCGAAGGCGCCAAGGGCTTGCGGCTCTATGACTGGGCGCGGGTCGCGCTGCCGCGGAGCGCGGACAAGGGCTTTGAGCGCTGGCTTCTGATCCACCGCGCCTGCAAAGCGCCGGACGCGCTCGCCTATTATCTGGTCCTTGCCCCCGAAGGCGCGGCCTTTGCCGAGCTCGCCGGTGCCGCCAGCCTGCGCTGGACGATCGAGGAATGCTTCGAGCGCGCCAAGGACGATCTCGGTCTCGATCATTGCGAGGCGCGCTCCTGGCACGGTTGGCACCGCCACGTCACCCTGGTCATGGCTGCCGCCGCATGCCTCGCCAAGCTGGCAGCCGACCTGCGCCACGCCGCCTGGAGCAAGCCGGACCAAACGAATCCGGCCGCACCAAACGCCGCCTGACCGTCATGGCCGCCTTGGCGCCATCTGTCCCGGAGATCCGCGAGCTCCTCGCCCGGCTCCTGCTCACGCCCCGAATCGGCACGGCCTTCATCATCGCCCGGTCGCTCCGGCGACGGCAGCACCAGGCCGATGTCGCTTGAGCGTACCGCAACACCGCAAAAATGCGCAATTGTAGTATTAGAAGGGGGTTCGGCCTTTGAGCGCCGTCACCAACGTGCCTTCGTCGAGATAGTCGAGCTCGCCGCCGAACGGCACGCCATGGGCGAGCCTTGAGACCTTGACGCCCGTGCCCGCCAACAGATCGGTCACGTAATGCGCCGTCGTCTGTCCCTCAACAGTCGCATTCAGCGCAAGCACGACCTCTTCGATCCGCTCATCCGCGATGCGGCGCGGCAGTTTCTCAAGGTTGAGATCTTTCGGGGTGATGCCGTCGAGCGCCGACAGCGTGCCGCCGAGCACGTGGTAGCGAGCCGGCCCGACGCCGGCACGTTCGAGTGCCCACAGATCGGCCATGTCCTCGACCACGACGAGCAAGCCTCCGGCCCGGCGCGCATCGCGGCAGATCGAGCAAGGATCGACGGTATCGATATTGCCGCAGACCTGGCAGACCACGATCTTCTCCGCCGCTTCCGCCATGGCCTTGGTGAGCGGAACCAGCAACTGCTCCCGCTTCTTGATCAGTGTCAGCGCGGCGCGGCGTGCCGAGCGCGGCCCGAGGCCGGGAAGGCGGGCGAGCAACTGAATCAAGCGCTCGATTTCCGGGCCGGCGATGCGGCGGCTCATGCGGGAGGCCTTGGTTAACCATTCGTTGACGGCGACCTCGACAAAGCCGCGACCCGAAGTCAATGCTCGCCGTCCATGCCCTGGCGACTTGTCCTCATTGCGGCTGCGTCTGCGCTCGCAGGCTGTGCCGGCGTCGAGCCGGATCGCGCGCCCGTTGTGACACCCGCGGAAGTCACGGTCGTCTCCGACTATATTCCGGTGAAGGCGGCCGTTGTGCCGCTCATCCGGGAGCTTGGCTACGCCGTCGAGCAGGACGCCCAATATTGGACGATTTTCGGAAAACCGGGATCACCGCCGACGCGGCTGACCGTCACCTTCGCCTCGATCCACACACATACGCGCGTGATTGCCGATACGCAGCTCCTGGTATCGACGCCGCAAGGCATCCAGCCCGTACCTGCGCCCACGCATCCTGATCGCGCGGCGCTGCAAGCAGCCCTCGACCGCGCGAAGCGGGAGGTCGAGCGCCAACCGCTCGCCGAGCGTCGACGCACTGCGGCGCCGACCAACGTACCAGCCATGCCCAATGCGCCGCGCGCCACCGTAGCGCCCGCGCAAGGTGGCGCGGTGCCCGCTGCGGCGCCGCCCGCGCCCGACACGACATCCATCTTCCGCCTGCCAACCTTCTCCCTCCCCGGGACGACGATGGGGCCTGCACCCGTACCCCGTCCGGCGAGCCAGCCACCGCTGCAGCCGGGTCAGACGCGGATTTCGCTGTAGAAAACCCCAATTTAGAATGGAAGTTTCATACCCGGCGGCAAGGGCAGGCCGGCTGTGGCCGCCTTCATCTTCTCCTGCGCCGCCGCTTCGCCCTTGCGTCTTGCATCGGCGTGCGCCGCGACGAGCAGATCTTCGAGAATTTCGGCCTCGTCCGGCTTGAGCAAGGCCGGGTCAATTGCGACGCCCTTGAGGTCGCCTTTGGCCGTCATCGTCACCGTCACCATGCCACCGCCGGCGACGCCTTGCACCTCAAGGGTCGCGAGTTCGTCCTGCAGAGCCTGCATCTTGCTCTGCATCTCTTGCGCTTGGCGCATGACCTTCATGAAATCCATCGCTCGCCTCGTCAGATATCGTCGTCGTGGGCTTCTATCGGCAGCGGCTCATCCTCGGCAGCGCCCGACTCCGTCACGTCTCCCGCAGTGGCGCGGACAGCAACGATTTCCGCGCCTGGAAACGCGGCGAGAACCGCCGCAACCGCTGGATCCGCGCGGACATCGTCCTTCAAACTGCGCTGGCGCGCCTCGGCCTGCTGCTGAAGCGTGGGCTCTCCCGCCTCTTGCGACAGCACCACCATCCAGCGCTCGCCTGTCCAATCAGCAAGCTTCTTCTGCAGGTCCGCGACGAGCCGCGTATCTGCGCCCTGGGCGAGGCGAAACTCGATGTGGCCTTGCTCGAAGCGAACCAGATGAACGGACCGTTCCAACGCGACCTTCAGCGCAATGTCACGCTTGACTTGCGCGAGCGTCACGAGGTCTTCAAACCGCCCGATGTCGACCTGTGGCACTGCCGCGTTCGCCGGCGCCGGCGTGGCAAGGGCACGTGCGGGGCCATCGCCAACGGAAGAACGCGCCGCGAGACGTGTCGTCGACGTCACGGCCGTGTTCGAACTTGCGTTCGCGACAGGAGCAGTGCTTGCGCGCGGAGCCTGTGCTGCCGAAGCGCTCGCCTGCTCCGGGTCGGCAAGGCGCCGCACGAGTTCATCCGGCGTCGGCAGATCGGCGGCATGGCAGAGACGAACGAGCAGCATCTCCGCGGCGGCGACCGGGCGCGGCGCCGATTGCACCTCCGGTAGACCTTTGAGAAGGAGCTGCCACGCGCGCGCCAAGACCCGCAGCGACAGCCGCGCGGCGAGCGCCGCGACGCGCTCGTTCTCGCTCTGCGGCGCGCCGATGTCGTTTGCCGCCTCCGGCGCGATCTTGGCGCGCGTGATCGCATGCACCGCTTCGGCCATTTCGGCGACGATGGTGGCTGGATCGGCGCCATCCGCATATTGCGCGGCAAAGCCGGCAAGTGCTGCCGCCGCGTTCCCGCTCATCACGGTTTCGAGCAGATCGTACACCCGCAAACGATCCACAAGACCAAGCATATCCCGCACGCTCTCGACCGTGATGGTGCCAGCGGCGTGCGCAATCGCCTGATCGAGCAGCGACAAGGCATCACGCACCGAACCTTCGGCAGCGCGCGCGATCAGTGCCGCCGCATCCAGCGGGAGGGTTAAGCCTTCCTTCTCGGCGATCATGACAACGTGGCGCGCGAGAAGCGCACCGTCGATGCGCCGCAGATCGAAGCGCTGACAGCGCGAGAGAACCGTAACTGGCACCTTGCGGATCTCGGTCGTCGCGAACACGAATTTGACGTGCTCGGGCGGCTCTTCGAGCGTCTTCAGCAGACCGTTGAACGCGGCCGTCGAGAGCATATGGACTTCGTCGATGATGTAGACCTTGTAGCGCGCGCTCATCGGCTTGTAGCGCGCTGCATCGGTGATCTCGCGGATATCGTTGATCGAAGTGTGCGACGCTGCGTCCATTTCGAGGACGTCGACGTGCCGTCCTTCCATGATCGCCTGACAATGCACACCGAGCGCGGCGAGGTCGACCGTTGGCGAGCCGATTCCAGGCGACGGCTCGTAGTTGAGCGCGCGCGCCAGTATTCGGGCGGTCGTCGTCTTGCCAACACCGCGAACGCCGGTAAGCATCCAGGCCTGCGGAACGCGCCCTGACCGGAATGCGTTCGAAATGGTTCGCACCATCGCGTCCTGACCGATCAGGTCGACGAAGCTTCGCGGCCGATACTTGCGAGCGAGGACGCGGTAGCCACGGTCCGGCTCGTTGAAACCGAGCAGTCCGGGCGTTTCGTGGACGTCCGCCATGCGTCTCTCGTCACGAAAAGGGGTGGGAGGCTGGACGACGACCCGTGCCGGGATCGTTAGGGCTGCTTCCTTCCGGACCTGACCCGGTTGGCGAGCGGTACGTCCACCGCCAACCTCCCGCCCGCTATATGGGGCAGGACTGGGTCGATGTGCAAGCAACTGCCAGGTCTGTTGTGTGGTTGGTGGCCTCCTGTCAATCTTCGGCCGACCATGACCGCCCCACTCTTTGCTCTCGACCCACAACTCGATGCCGACTGCTTGATCCTCGGACGGCTTGCTCTGTGTCGCGTTCTTCTCATGGACGATGCGCGGTTTCCTTGGCTGATACTGGTACCTGAGCGCACCGACGCTGTGGAAATCATCGATCTGACGGGTGGCGATCGCGTGCTGCTCATCGAGGAAATCGCGAAGGCGAGCCACACGCTCCGGCGCGCCTTCGCCCCAGACAAGATCAATGTGGCGGCCCTCGGAAATCGCGTCCGCCAGCTCCACGTTCATGTCATCGCGCGCTTCACATCCGACGTGGCCTGGCCGAATCCGGTCTGGGGAAGGGGCGAGCGCCAAGCCTATCCTGCGCACGCATTCGCCGCCCTCGGCGACATGCTCGCAGAGCGCATGCAACTTGCCAGGATCGAATGATGCACTGGGAAGCCTCCGCGACGACCGGATACGCTGATAATCCCCTCGATCGTCGCGCCGAATTGCGCGGCGATGCTGTCGCGATCACCGCGCTACGGGACGCTGCGGCACAGGTTCTCGTTTTTGCCGGTGACAAGCCGGTCCTGAAGCCAGGCACTCCGCTCGATGCCCTGTTCACCTTGGCCGAGTCGGCGGAGCTCGGGTCGAGCGCCGACATCTTTCTCGGTGTCGACGGCGCGCACGCTTGTTTCGCTGGTGCGACGCCCGTCGCCGAGCACGATCTCAAAGCACGCGGATTGCTCGTGATCGATCTGCGCTCCCTCGCCATACAGGGTGCCGTGCCGTCCCCGATCGTTGCCATGCTCGGTCAGGCGAAGAGCCTCGTGACGTGGCATGCGACGCATCCGCACTGCGCGCGTTGCGGCGCACCGAGCCAGATCACCCAAGGCGGCTGGCGACGGGACTGCCCCGCCTGCGGCGCGCAACACTTCCCGCGAACGGACCCCGTCGCAATCATGCTCGTGCATCGCGGCGATACATGCCTTCTCGCACGCAAGCCGATGTTCGCGAAGGGCATGGTGTCGTGCCTCGCGGGATTCATCGAGCCGGGCGAGACGATCGAAGACGCCGTGCGACGCGAGACGTTCGAGGAGGCGGGCATCCGCACGGGGCGCGTGACCTACCATGCGTCCCAGCCCTGGCCGCTCCCTTTCGGGCAATTGATGATCGGCTGTTTCGCCGAAGCGCTCAACGACGACATCCGTCTCGAAGCCGAAGAGATCGAAGAGGGCCGCTGGTTCACCAAGGAAGAATGCCGCGCCATGTTGGAAGGCCGGCATCCGGAGGGTTACTTCTGCCCGCCGACCGTGGCGATCGCCAATCTCTTGCTCCGCGACTGGGTGGAGGCATGATGGAGCCGATGCAAGGCGCCGCAGCCGGCTTCTGCAAGCATTCAAGAGGGGCTTCTGCGGCTCTTCCACCCGCACAGCGGCGGAACTGACCACCGTCAATCGCAACGCCCTCCTGAGCACCCTCCGAAAATGGGCCAGAGCGTAAAATCACACCTTATCTAAGGTCCCTAAGTCATTCTGCCGCCGGACGAATCAGCCGCGCCGGCTCTCCGTCGGCGAGCTCGACCGCCTCGATCCGCGCCCCGCGCTTCAAGACCTTGTCGGAGGAGACGAGCACCTTCTCGACGTCCTCCACCGCCTGGCCGAAATGCCTCTCGAGCGCGAGCGCACGGTCGCGCAGACGCCGCACATCTTCAAGAAGATGGCCTATTTCAATCTGAACAAGCCGGGCTTCATCGCGCATCCGCGCATCGCGCACCAAAGCCTGCATCACTTGCACGGCCATCATCAGGAGCGACGGCGACACGAGCACGACGCGCTGGCGGAACGCCTTCTGCGTGACGTCCTCGAAGGCTTCGTTCAGCTCGGCGAAGATCGATTCGGACGGCACGAACATCAAGGCCATGTCCTGCGTCTCGCCCGGGATCAGGTACTTCGACGCGATGTCGTCGACATGCTTCCCGACATCGGCCTTCACCCGCTGCGCGGCGGCTTTACGCTCCGCCTCGCCCTCGGCCGTGCGCCAGGCAAGCATCGCTTCCAATGGAAACTTGGCGTCGATCACCAGCACCTGCGGCGTGTTCGGCAAGGCGACGGTGCAATCGGGCCGCCGGCCGTTCGACAAGGTCGCCTGAAACGTGAAGGTGCCGTGCGGCAGCCCGTCCTGCACGATCGCCTCCATGCGCGCCTGGCCGAAGGCGCCGCGCGCCTGCTTGTTTGCAAGGACCGCCTTCAGGCTGCCGACCTCGGCGGCAAGATCGCCGATCGAGGAGCGGGCCGTGTCGATCACGGCGAGGCGCTCGTTGAGCTTGGCGAGGTTCTCGGTCGTATAGCGCGTCGTATCGAGCATGGACTGGCCGAGCCGGTGCGTCACCGAATCGAGCCGCTCGGTGACGCTGCGCTGCACCTCGCTTTGACGCTCGCCTAAAGTCTGCGCCATTGCCTGCAGCCGGCCGGTCAACTCGGCCTGCGCCGCCGTCATCGCCGCAAGCCGGTCCTCAAGCTCGCGCTGGCGTTCGACGCCCGCCGCCTCCACCTCCGCGCGCGCCCGCGCCCCGCGCCAGGCAAGCACGAGCGCCAGCGTGACGAGCAGAAGGCCGGCAATGACCGCGACCTCGAACGCCCCGAAGGCATGACCCGCAACGACGATGACCGCAGACTCCATCGCCTCAGCCTACCCGATTCGTCGTGGCGCGTACAAAGAGGGAACAGAAAAGCTCCCCCCTTCGTTGACGGCCCCAGGGCCAACCCTTATCTCGCGGCCATGGCCCGCCGCGACATCCTCGTCCTTCCCGATGCGACCTTGCGCCAGGTCTCGCGCCGCGTCGAACGCATCGATGGCGAGATCGACGGCCTGATCGCCGACATGTTCGAGACGATGTATGACGCGCCGGGCATCGGGCTTGCGGCGATCCAGATTGGCGTGCCGAAGCGGATCGTCACCATGGATCTCGCCAAGAAGGACGAGCCGCGCGCGCCGCAGGTGTTCATCAATCCGGAGATCGTGTGGTCGTCCGACGAGCGCGCGACCTATGAGGAGGGCTGCCTCTCCATCCCGGAATACTATGAGGAGATCGAGCGCCCAGCGCGCGTGCGCGTGCGCTATCTCGATCGCGCCGGAACGGCCCAGGAGGTCGAGGCCGAGGGCCTGTTCGCCACCTGCCTGCAGCACGAGATCGACCATCTCAACGGCGTGTTGTTCATCGACTATCTGTCGCGGCTGAAGCGCGACCGCGTCGTCAAGAAGTTTTCGAAGGCCGCCAAGCGCGAGGCCATGTGAAGCGATGGCGCTGCGCCTCGTCTTCATGGGCACGCCGGACTTCGCCGTGCCGACGCTCACCGAGATCATCGGCGCGGGCCACGAGGTCGCGGCCGTCTACACGCGGGCGCCGAAGCCGGCCGGACGCGGCATGGCGGAAACGCCCTCGCCGGTCGAGCGCGTCGCCCGCGCCGCCGGCCTCGCCGTCGAGACGCCGCGATCGCTGAAATCCGAGGACGCCGCCGCGCGTCTTCGCGCCTACGCGCCGGACGTCGTCGTCGTGGTCGCCTACGGGCTCCTCCTGCCGCAAGCGATCCTCGACGTGCCGCCGCTCGGCTGCCTCAACCTGCACGCCTCGCTGCTGCCGCGCTGGCGCGGTGCGGCCCCGATCCAGCGCGCGATCATGGCGGGGGATGCGGACACCGGCGTCATGGTCATGCGCATGGAAGCGGGACTCGACACCGGGCCGGTCGCGATGGCCGAGCGCGCCGCGATCCCGCCGGAGGCGACCGCCGCCGACATGCACGATATGCTCGCGCGGCTCGGCGCCGATCTCATGCATCGCGCGCTCGGCGCGCTCGAGCGCGGCGCCCTGTCGTTCACGCCGCAAAGCGATGAGGGCGTCACCTACGCGGCGAAGATCGACAAGGCCGAAGCGCGCATCGACTGGTCGCGGCCGGCGCGCGCCGTGCACGATCACATCCGCGGGCTGTCGCCGTTCCCCGGTGCGTGGTTCGAGGTCGCAGGCGGCGAGCGCGTCAAGGTGGTGCGCGCGCGCCTTGCCGACGGACACGCTGCGCCGGGAACGATCCTCGACGATGCCTTGACGGTCGCGTGCGGCGACGGCGCCGTGCGCCTCCTCCACGTGCAGCGCGCCGGCGGCAAGGTGCTCCCCGCCGCAGACTTCCTGCGCGGCTTCCCGCTGCCGGCCGGGGCGAGGGTGGCGTGAGGGAGGGTGGGGGGCGCATTGAGCCATCGCCGCCAAGAAGGAATGATGGGCCACAATCGGGCATGATCACCGACATTGAGGACTACTTCACGAAAGGATGCGGGCGCTGCGCGCGCTTCGCCACGTCCGAATGCTCGACGCGTCAATGGTCGCTTGGCTTGCAGGAGCTACGCCGGATATGCCGCGAGGCCGGTCTCGTCGAGACGGTCAAGTGGGGGCATCCCTGCTACATGCAAGCCGGCCGGAACATTGCCATCATCGTTGCGCTTCGCAGCGATTTCCGCCTCAGCTTCATGAACGCGGCGTTGATGACAGACGCTCGAAGTATGCTCGAGAAATCGGGGCCAAACACGGCGCACCCCGACATGATTCGCTTCACCAGCAACGCCCAGGTGGCGGCGATGGAGCCGGTCATCCGCGCCTATTTGGAAGAAGCGATCGGTTATGCGCTGGCAGGCATCAAACCGCCGAAGGCGGCGCACGACCTCGATTTGCCGACCGAACTGGTCGACGCCATGGACTCCGACCCCGAACTCGCCGAGGCCTTTCACACTCTGACGCCTGGACGGCAGAGGAGTTACGTCATCAATCTCAACTCCGCGAAGACGGCCGCGACCCGCCTGTCGCGGATCGCGAAGTTCCGCGGCCGCATCTTGGCGGGGAAGGGCGCAACCGAGCGGTGAAGTGCATGAGCATCGCGCAGATACGACGCCTGATGCCGAGTGATGCTAAGCTTGCGCTCTCGATGTTCGCCGTGATGGCGCGCGCGTTCGAGGAGCCCTTCGAGTCGCCTGGCGCCGACTATGTGCAACGTCTTCTCAGCCGCGCTGACTTTTGGGCGCTTGCGGCTCTCATCGGGGAACATCCCGTCGGTGGCCTGACGGCCTTCACGCTGCCGCTGACCCGCGCGCCCGAGGACGAGCTCTTCATCTACGACATCGCAGTTGCGCCGGAGCACCAGCGGCAGGGCATCGGGCGGCGGCTGGTGCAATCCGTCAGGGACCTCGCGGCGCAACGCGGCATCACCACGACCTGGGTTCCCGCTGAAAACGTGGATGATCACGCGCTCGACTTCTATCGCTCGATCGGCAGCGTTCCCAATCCCGTCACCATCTTCACGTTCGGGGAGTAAGGCCGTCGGCCCGTCCCGCCTACATCGTGCTCTCAGCCGTCGTAGAGCCTTCGTTACAACAGCTCTTCCCAGCGCCGCGCGCTATGAAGCACGCGGACAATATCAACGCCGTCTGCGCTCATTTCGTACAGGATGAGATAGCGGCCGACCGGCAGCAATCGCAGATCGGGCCGGATATCCGGCCGTGCCACGCCAATGCCGGGCATCAGGCCGAGGTTCTCGCAATGCCGCGCCATGTCGTCGAGCCAGCGGCGCGCAGCTTCTGGATTGTCGCTCGCGATGTAGCGGACAATGCCCGCAAGATCCGCCTCGGCCAGAGGACGTAGACGGTAGGTCACCTGGCTGGGCCTTCGTCGACCTTCTTCAGTTCCGCGCGCAGGCGTGCAAACACGGTCGGCCCCGGCTGCGGCGGACCACTCGCCTTGCCCGCATCCCACTGCCGGCCGAGCTCCTCGAAGGCCGCCTGGCGCTCTTCGCGCTTGCGGTTCCAATCGCGCAGCGCCTCCCGGACGACCTCGCTCGCGGACGCATACTCGCCGGAGTTCACGGCGTCGCGGACGCGAGCCGCAAGCTCCGGCGTGACCGCAATGCTGATCTTCTCAACGCTCGACATGGTGCGCTCCAATCTGACATCGATAGTAAGAAAAATTCCTACCGATCACAAGGGGACATCATGCCGATTCCTGGTATTGAACCTGTGCTCAGCCATGCCCCGCTACAAACTCATCCTCGAATATGACGGGACCGCCTATCAGGGCTGGCAGATGCAGGCGCACGCGCCCTCGATTCAAGGCGTGATCGAAGACGCGATCCGGGCCTTCGCCGGCGAGACGGTGAGCCTGCGCGGGGCCGGGCGCACGGATGCCGGCGTGCATGCGAGCGGGCAGGTCGCCCATGTCGATCTTGCTCGCGACTGGCCGCCCGGCCGCGTGCGCGATGCGATCAATGCGCATTTGCGCCCGCAGCCGATCGCGGTTCTTGCAGCCGAGATCGTCGCGCCGGACTTCGATGCGCGGTTCTCCGCGGTGCGCCGCGCCTATCGCTACGACATCCTCAATCGCCGTGCCCCGCCGGCTTTGCTGCAGCGGCGCGCCTGGCACGTGATGCGCCCGCTTGACGCCGATGCCATGCACCGCGCCGCGCAGGCGCTCGTCGGCCGCCACGACTTCACGACCTTCCGCAACGCCGAGTGCCAGGCGAAATCGCCGCTGCGCACGCTCGAGGCGATCCGCGTGCGGCGCGACGGCGAGCACGTCATCGTCGAGACGGAGGCGCGCGCCTTCCTGCACAATCAGGTGCGCTCGATGGTCGGTTGCCTGAAGCGTGTGGGCGAGGGCGCGTGGCCGCAAACCCGCATCGCCGAGATCCTCGCGGCGCGCGACCGGTCGCTGTGCGCCGCGCTCGCCCCGCCGCACGGCCTCACGCTCGTGCGCGTCGACTATCCCCCGGCGCTCGGCGCGCCCGCGGGCGATGGCGGCGACGAGGACGCCGAGGACGAGGCGAACGCCGCGAAATAGTCGCCGAGGATGGCGCGGTAGATCGCGGTCAGCGCGTTGAGGTCGGCGACCGCGACCTGCTCGTCGATCTGGTGCATGGTCTTGCCGACCAATCCGAACTCGATGACCGGGCAATGATCCTTGATGAAGCGCGCATCCGACGTGCCGCCGGTCGTCGACAGTTCCGGCCGCCGTCCCGTCACGCGCTCGATCGATGCGCAGACGAGGTCGACGAAGGCGCCGGGCGCGGTGAGGAACGACTCCGAATTGCCGCGTTGCGGCACGAGCTCCCATGTGATGTCGCCGAGGGTGACTGCGTTCAGCCGTCGCCGCAGCTCGGCGTCCAGGCTCGCGAGCGTCCATCGGTCGTTGAAGCGCACGTTGAGGCGCGCTTCCGCCTCGGCCGGGATGACGTTGAATGCGCCCGTGCCGGCGCGCAGATCGACGATCTCCACATTGGAGGGTTGAAACCAGGCATTGCCCTCATCGAGCGGCGCCTGCAGCTCCGCCGCGAGCGCGAAGAGCGCGCGCACGGGGTTGCGCGCCAGATGCGGATAGGCGACATGCCCTTGCCGTCCGCTCACGCGCAGCACGGCCGAGAACGACCCGCGGCGGCCGATCTTGATCATGTCGCCGAGCGCGTTCGGGTTGGTCGGCTCGCCGACGATGCAATGGTCGAACACCTCTCCGCGCGCCCGCGCCCAGTCGAGGAGCTTGACCGTGCCGTTGACCGAGGGGCCTTCTTCATCGCCGGTGATGAGAAACCCGATCGAGCCCTGCGGCGGGCCGTGCGTTGCGACATGGTCGAGCGCGGCCGCGAGGAAGGCGGCGATCCCGCCCTTCATGTCGGCCGCGCCGCGCCCGTAGAGCACGCCGTCGCGAAGGGCGCCCGCGAAGGGGGGGTCGCGCCACCGTGACTCGTCGCCGGGCGGGACGACGTCGGTATGCCCCGCAAAGAGGAGATGCGGAGGGCCGCTGCCGAGCCGCGCATACAGGTTCTCGACGTCGGGCGTTCCTGCTTCGCAGAAAATGACGCGGTCAACGGAGAACCCGGCCGATGCGAGCACGCGTTCCACAAGGGCCAGGGCACCGCCTTCGGCCGGCGTCACCGAGGGGCAGCGGATGAGCGCCTGCGCGAGCGCGACCGGATCGCGGGGATCGAAGCTGTTCGGCGCGGCCATCCACGGCGCTCCCGTCGTCTCCCAATCGCCCGCTCAATCCCTCAGGAGTTCGTTGATCGAGGTCTTCGAGCGCGTCTGCTCGTCGACGCGCTTGACGATGACGGCGCAGTAGAGGCTCGGCCCCCAATTCTCGCCAGGGATCGCTTTGCCGGGCAGCGTGCCGGAGACCACGACGGAATGAGGCGGCACCCGCCCGATGTGGATTTCGCCGGTCGCGCGGTCGACGATCTTGGTCGATGCACCGATGAAGACGCCCATGGAGATGACCGAGCCTTCGCCGACCACGACGCCCTCGACGATCTCCGAGCGCGCGCCGATGAAGCAATTGTCCTCGATGATGGTCGGGTTCGCCTGCAAGGGTTCGAGCACGCCGCCGATGCCGACGCCGCCGGACAGATGCACGTTCTTGCCGATCTGCGCGCAGGAGCCGACGGTCGCCCAGGTGTCGACCATGGTTCCGGAATCGACATAGGCGCCGATGTTGACGAAGGAGGGCATGAGCACGACGCCGGGGGCGATGTAGGCGGAGCGGCGCACGATGGCGTTCGGCACGGTGCGGAAGCCCGCGGCCTCGAAGGCATCCGGCCCCATGCCGGCGAATTTCGACGGCACCTTGTCCCACCAGCAGGCGCCGCCCGGCCCGCCCGAGATCGCGACGTTCGGATTGAGGCGGAAGGAGAGCAGCACGGCCTTCTTGAGCCATTGATGCACGATCCAGGCGCCTCCGACCTTTTCCGCAACCCGCGCCTTGCCCGAGTCGAGCAGGCCGAGCGCGCTTTCGACGGCATCGCGCACCGCGCCGGTCGTTTCCGCGCCGATGCCGGTGCGGTTCTCCCAGGCGGCATCGATGGTTGCGGCGAGATCGGACATGGCAGACCCTTCCAAGGCGTGAGCCGGCTGTTTGCCTGCCGGTCGGCCCGCCGTCAACGGCGGGCGCGGGGCTTGCCTGCGGCCCACGGCGAGTGGATGAAGGTCGGTGCCAGGATGAACCCCATGCTGCCGCGCCTCGTCCTCCTCGTCGGATTGCTCATCGCCACGCCTGCACGCGCCGGGGACGGCTGGCGCATCGAGCCGCCGGCCCGCAACACGGCGGCAACGGTCATCCGCGTTCTCGATTCCACCATGTTCTACGGCTTCACGTGCTTCCGGCGGCGCTGGAGCTTCTTCTTCAATCACGTCGCGCCGGAAGGCGGCGTCTGCGCCGATCACGAGGCGTGCGAGCGCAGCGTCGCCCGCATCGACACTGTGCTGGTCATCGGCGGGACGGCGCGCCCCGCAGCCTTTGAGCTTTTCGAGAACACCTACTACAAAGCCGACGACATTGCGCCCGCCGAGATGGCGCTGCTCCTGCGCGCGCCGCTCTTGACCATCCGCCTCGATCCGCGTCTCGCTGCGATGTGGAGCCTGCCGGCTTTGGACTTTCCCCTCGCCGGGCTCGCCGAGGCGCTCGCCCGCGAGCCGCGCCGCTTCGATTGCCCACGTTGACCCGGCATCAATGGACCTTCAGCTCGTTCAAGAAGGCCGCGAGATCGCTCGTCACGTGATCGACGAAGGCGAGATGCCGTCCGGGGTCGAGTTCCCAGGCGTCGCGGCTCTCCGCGGCGGCCGGCGGATCGCCGACGACGAGGATGGTGCGCATGCCGAGCGTGTGCGGGACTTCGAGATTGCGTGCGAGATCCTCGAACATCGCGCTTGCGGCGGGATCGATGCCGTACCTGTCGAGGAAGAGCTCGTAGGCGCGCGGCTTAGGCTTCGGCGTGAAGCCGGCGGCCGCGATGTCGAAGATGTCATCGAAGAGATGCGCGATGCCGAGCCTGGCCGACACTCGCTCGGCGTGCTTGCGCGAGCCGTTGGTCAGGACGAACTTCCGGCCCGGCAGGGCCTCGATCGCCGCGCCGAGGTGGTGATCCGGATAGATCGCCGAGTGGTCGATGTCGTGGACGAAGTCCATGAACTCGTGCGGGTCGACGCCGTCTTCGGTCATGAGCCCGTTCAGCGAGGTACCGTAGCGCTGATAATAGTGCTTCTGCAGCGCGCGCGCCCCGATGGCATCGATGCCGTGGAAGTCCGCCATCCACAGCGTGATGCGCTGATCGACCTGGGTGAAGAGATCGGCCGACGGCGGATAGAGCGTGTTGTCGAGATCGAACACCCATGTGCGCACATGGGTAAAATCCTCGGCAGGTGACTTGAGCGACTGCGTCATCGAGCCTCGATCATCGCGTGATCAGCGTTCCCGTCCCTTCCCTCGTGAAGAGTTCGAGCAGGACCGCGTGGGGCACCTTGCCGTCCATGATCACGACCCCCTCGACCCCGCGTTCGAGCGCGAAGATCGCCGTTTCGATCTTCGGAATCATGCCGCCCGTGATCGTGCCGTCGGCGATCAGCCGCCGGCAGTCGGCGACGGTCAGCTCCGGGATCATGACCTTATTCTTGTCGAGCACGCCCGGCACGTCGGTGAGGAGGAGGAAGCGCTTGGCCTTCATCGCGCCGGCGATGGCGCCGGCAAAGGTGTCGGCGTTGACGTTGTAGGTTTCGCCGCGCTTCGACGTGCACACCGGCGCAAGCACGGGAATGAGCTCGCGCCCGACGATCGTGTCGAGAATCTTGGTGTCGACCGTATCGGGCTCGCCGACGAAACCGAGATCGACGACCTTCTCGATGTTCGAATCCGGATCCTTGATGGCGCGCGTGGCCTTCACCGCCCGCACCATGTTGCCGTCCTTGCCGCACAGCCCGACCGCAGTGCCGCCGGCATCGTTGATGTAGCCGACGATCTGCTTGTTGAGCGAGCCGGCAAGGACCATCTCGACCACTTCGACGGTCGCGGCGTCGGTGACGCGGTATCCGCCGACGAACTCGCTCTGCACGCCGAGCTTCTTCAGCATCGCCGAAATCTGCGGCCCGCCGCCATGCACGACGATCGGATTGATGCCGACCTGTTCGAGCATCACGATGTCGCGCGCGAAGGAGCGCGCCATGTCCTCCGCGCCCATGGCATGGCCGCCATACTTCACCACGACGATCTCATCGTCGTAGTTCTGCATGTGCGGCAATGCCTGCGTGATGATGCGCGCCTGGAGGAGGGGGTCGATGTGATCTGTCATGGGGCATCCGTCGCTGGCCCGCGACGTGTAGCCGCTTCGCAGCCCCCCCTCAACCCATGCCCGGGAGGCTCGCGACTTCGGCGCGGAGTTCCGGAATACCCCATCCCTTCTCGGCCGAGGTCGGCATCACCACCGGATGCGCCGCCGGCCGCCTGGCGACGGCGAGGCGCGTCGCTTTAAGGCAGGGGGCGATCTGCGATGGTTTCAGCTTGTCGAGCTTGGTGAGCACGATCTGGTAGCCGACGGCGGCCTTGTCGAGGAGATCGAGAACCGTGGTGTCCGCCGCCTTGAGGCCGTGGCGCGAGTCGATCAGGACCAGCACGCGCGCGAGCGTCGAGCGGCCTTTCAGATAGTCTTCGACCAGTCGGTTCCACGCCGCGACATGTTCCTTCGGCGCTTCGGCGTAGCCATAGCCCGGCATGTCGACAAGATAGCCGCGCTCGCCGAGGGCGAAGAAATTGAGCTGCTGCGTCCGGCCCGGCGTGTTCGAGGTCTTTGCCAGCGTGCGCCGCCCGGTCAGTGCGTTGACGAGGGAGGATTTCCCGACATTGGACCGCCCGGCGAAAGCGACTTCGACGCGATCGGCCGCGGGGAGCTGATCAAGCCGTGCGACACCGAGGAGGAAGTCGCAGCGCCCCGCAAAGAGCAGCCGGCCGCGCTCGAGGGACGGCGCGTCGTATTCGATCGGATGGGCGAAGGGTGTCGTCACGCAGCGTTCTCCAGCGCGGCGATGTCGGCACCCATGATCGCTGCGACGTTGCGCACGATCTTCTCCGCCGGCCAATTCCACCAGGCGGTGCGCAACAGCGTGGCGGCCGTCATCGGGTCGAACCGCGCGCGCACGGCACGCGCCGGATTGCCGGCGACGGCGGCAAAGGGCGGCGCGGCGCGGCCGAACGGCACGTCAACCCCCGTCCGCACCCCGATCAGTTGCCGGCAGGCTTCTCGGCCTTCTTGAACATGCCCTTGATGTTGTCCATCAGTTCGACCCTCACGCCGTTCTTCTTCATGATCACCCATTGCTGGGCGATGGAGAGAATGTTGTTCCAGGCCCAATAGATGACGAGCCCGGCCGGGAACGAGGCGAGAAGGAAGGTGAACAGCACCGGCATCCAGCCGAAGATCATGCGCTGGATCTGATCGGGCGGCTCGGGGTTCATCTTCATCTGAACCCACATGGTGATGCCCATCAGGATCGGCCAAATCCCGATCTGGAAGAACTCCGGCACCGAGAACGGCAACAGCCCGAACAGATTGAAGATCGAGGTCGGATCATGCGCCGACAGATCGCGAATCCAGCCGAAGAACGGCGCATGACGCATTTCGATCGAGACGAACAGAACCTTGTACAGCGCGAAGAAGACCGGGATCTGGATCAGGATCGGGACGCAGCCCGACAGCGGATTGATCTTCTCCTTCTTGTAGAGTTCCATCATCGCCTGCTGCTGCTTCATCTTGTCCTCGGCGAAGCGCTCGCGGATGGCGAGCATCTCCGGCTGGACCTTCTTCATCTTCGCCATGGATTCGTAGGACTTGTTGGCGAGCGGGAAGAAGACGAGCTTGATGAGCAGCGTGACGACCAGGATCGAAATCCCGAAATTGCCGAACAGGTGGTAGAAGAAGTCGAGCGCCCAGAACAGCGGCTTGGTGATGAAGTAGAACCAGCCCCAGTCGATCAGGAGTTCGAACCGATCGATCTGGCCATAGCCCGGCCCGGCCGGGGCGTTGTGATAGGCATCGACGACGCGCACCTCCTTGGCGCCGGCGAAAATGCGGTGCACGAAGCTCGCAGAACCGTTCGCCGCGATGGACTGAGCGTCGAGAAGATAGTCCGTCTGGTAGGTCCGCATCGGCCCGGACAGGTTGGCGGAGAAGCGCATTTGCGTTTGCGTCAGCTGATCAGGGATGACGGCGGCCGCCCAGTACTTGTCGGTGATGCCGAGCCAGCCGGTTCGCGCCCGCTCGGTGATGGTCAGCGCCCTCTCGATGTCGGCATAGGCGGTCTCGCGCAGGCCGCGCTCGCCGAGCACGCCGATCAGCCCCTCATGCAGGATGAATATGCCGGCAACCGGCGGGTGGCCGTGCCGCGAGATGAGGGCGTAGGGGAACACCGTCACCGGCTGGCCGGTGCCGTTGCGCACTTCTTCGGTCACCGTAAACATGAAGTTCGCGTCGACGCGATAGGTGCGGCGGAAGACGAGGCCCTGCCCGTTGTCCCACACGAGCGTCACGGGGGTGGTCGGCGACAGGGCGCCGGAACCTTCTTGCGTCCAGGTCGTCTGCGGTGTCGGCAGCGTGACGGCGGCACCGGGTTGGCCGACCAATCCGACCTCGGCGTAGAACGCATCGCGGGCGCCGGATGGGTTCAGAAGAACCACGTTGGGGGAGTTCGGCTGCACGGTCACGCGATAGTCGCGCAAGGTCAGATCGTCGATGCGCCCGCCGCGCAGATTGATCGACCCGATCAGCCGCGGCGTGTCGATGGCAACGCGCGGCGTCGCGGCAAGGTGCGCTTCGCGGGTTGCGGCAACGGCCGGCGCCTGGCCGGGTACGGCCGGGGCCGTGACTTGGCCAGGCTGCGGAGCCGTGCCCGCGCCGGGCTGGGGCGTCGTCGTCACCGGCTGCGGCACGGTGGTCGTTTGCTGCTGCTGCGCCTGAATGGCCTGTTGGCGCTGCCGCTCCTGCTCGACGCGTGGGTTGACCACGAGGTATTGCCAGCTCAGCAGCACGACCAGCGACAGCACGATCGCCAGGATGACGTTTCTTTGGTTCTCGTCTTTCATGACCTTGCTACTTCATCCTTTGGCCTGGCCGCACCCGCTTCGCCGGCATGCACACGCCGAAGGGCCGTAACGAACCCTGCACTCATCTCCTCGAACGGCACGTGCAACGCTTCGCGCCGCGCGATCAGCACATAGTCGAAACCGTCCCGCGCCGCATAGGGCGCCGTTTGGCGCACGAGGGCCCGCAAGCGTCGCCGGATGCGGTTTCGCTCGACGGCGCTGCCGATCTTCTTTGCGGTGGTCAATCCCACGCGAGCGGGGCCATTTTCCGCCTCCCGTCGCCGCCCCAACAGAACAAAGGCCTTCGTTGCCGCTCGCGCACCCGCGGATACGGCCAGAAAGTCGGCGCGGCGGCGCAGCCGATCCACGGCGGGCGACCCCGCCATGCCGTCAGGCGCTGAGGCGCTTGCGGCCGCGCGCACGCCGCGTGGCGAGGACCTTGCGTCCGCCTTTGGTGGCCATGCGGGCACGGAAGCCGTGGCGGCGCTTGCGCACGAGTTTCGAGGGCTGATAGGTGCGCTTCATGTGACGTCCCGCCGCGCGTGGCGAGCCTCTCGATTGGCGACTTGGGCAATCCCGTTCGGGGGCATCCCGGGAACAAAAAATCCCCGCTCGCCACGCGGCGGGGACGAACCCCCAATTCGACGGCGGCTTATAGGGGAGGGCCCCCGCCACGTCAATGCCGTGTCCGCCCGTCGACTGCGTCCTCTACCTCGGCCAGAAAGGATGCCGTAAGCTCCCCGCGAGCGAGGGCCGCCCGCCCCCGTGAAGAGCTTCGCATGCGCACCCAAGTCGGCATCATCGGCGCCGGACCGGCCGGCCTCCTCCTCTCCCGTCTCCTTAGCCTTCGCGGA
>JBGFRS010000026.1:0-49343 GCA_041694995.1 Pseudomonadota bacterium
GCCCGCGCCTCGTCGCCTTCCGCGCGCAGGCGCGCGCGCGCGCGCCCGACTGGCACAACGCGCCGGTTCCCTCCTTCGGCCCGCTTGAGGCGCGTGTGCTCATCGTCGGCCTCGCGCCGGGGCTGCAGGGGGCGAACCGGACGGGGCGGCCGTTCACCGGCGACTACGCCGGCGACCTTCTCTACGACACGCTGATCCGCTTCGGGTTCGCGGCCGGGCGGTTCGAAGCACGGCCAAACGACAGTCTACGCCTGATCGACTGCCGAATCACCAACGCCGTGCGCTGCGTTCCGCCGGAGAACAAGCCGATCGGCGCCGAGATCGCGCAGTGCCGCCGCTTCCTCGACGCCACCATCGCCGAAATGCCCCGGCTCGCCGCGATCGCCGCGCTCGGGCGGATCGCGCACGACACGGTCGTCACCGCCCTGGGCGCCAAGCCGGCGCGGTACGCCTTCGCGCACGGCGCTGAGCATGCGATCGGGCGCATCGCGCTCTTCGACAGCTACCACTGCTCGCGCTACAACACGAACACCGGCCGCCTCACGCCGGACATGTTCCGCGCCGTGTTCAGCGCGGTGCGCGGACGGCTCGACGGCGGTTGAGCCAGGCGAGCACGCCGAGTGCGTAGACAACGGGAATAACGAAGAAGAGGCCGATGCCGAGCCAGACCTGGCCGGCTGCGGCGGCAAGGTGCAGCGCCGCGAGTCCGCCGGCAAAGCCGATCAGCATCGTCAGGCCGTTGATCATTGCGGCCGCGACCACGGGACCACCCAAGCGATGATGCATCAACAACATGAAGCTCGAATAGGTGACCGGGAAGCCCGCAAGCACGCCTGTTGCCGTCGGACCGATCGCGTCTGACAAGCTCACGACGGCGACGACGAGCGCGGCAACGAACGTCGCTCGCAACGGCACATCATACCAGCGCGTTGCTGGTCGTGACCCGACCGCATGCCGCCACCGGCGCGTCGCGACAATGGCTGCGGCGAAAACGATGACGACGAGCGTCATAGCCGTCACGAACGTCCATGGGAGCGGCGTGAGAAGCGCGATCGTTCCGAGCCACGCGACCATGCCGGTCGCGTAGCTCGCGGCGACCCCACGTCCGGTTCGCGCGACCGCCGCGTAGCCAAGCACGATCGCGACGGTTGCGATGTTGACCGGGATCGTCGCAAGGCTTGCCGCAGCAATGAACGGCGCGTCGTGCTGCAAGGCGAGGAGCACGTAGGCCGGTCCTGCCGAAACCGGTAGCGACAGCACCATCGCCGCGATGACCGGGCGTACGCGCTCGGCAATGACCGATGCAGTGACGACGACGGCGGCAGTCGATACGGCCTTCACTGCGAGCGCGAGAACATCCACCGCTTCTCAGCCGCGCGCGGGGTGCGTCTTAATCCACTCAAGCACATCATCCGCGTTCCGATCCGGCGGGAAGACGGGATAGAAGACCGCCGCGACGATGGCATCGTCGAGAACGAGGGCAAGCCGCTTCAAAAGCGTGAGCCCGGCGACGGTCATCGTCGGCAGCCGCCATGCCCGCGTCAGCGCGAGAGTCGCATCGGACAGAATCGGGAAGGGGACGTGCAGACGTTCCGCCATTTCCTGCTGATAGGCAGTGTCCTGCGTCGAGAGCCCGAACACGCGCGCACCCGCAGCGGCGAACTCGCGGTGCAGATCGCGGAAGGCGCAGGTTTGCGGCGTGCAGCCGCGCGCGCCGGGGATCATGTCCCAATGCGGATCAAGGCCCGGCTTGCCGGGCTCGCCGGTGCGCGGATAGGCGAAGACGACGACGCGGCCCGGCAGCGCTGCGAGATCGATGGTGCTGCCGTCGGTCGCGGGCAACGCAAGCGACGGCGCCCGCGACCCAAGAAGATGCACAGCGGCGCCATCATCCAGCGGCGGCGGAAGCTTTGACCAGTCCGGTGTCTCGATCCCGCTCGACATCGTCAGCCCTTCTCCCGCATCAGCCGCGCGCGGTCGCGCTGCCAGTCGCGCTTCTTCTCGGTTTCGCGCTTGTCGTGCAGCTTCTTGCCCTTGGCGAGCGCGATCTCAAGCTTCGCACGGCCGCGCGCGCTGAAGTAGAGCTTCAGCGGCACGACGGTCATGCCGTCGCGCTGGATGGCGCCGAGGAGCTTGTTGATCTGCCGGCGCGACAGGAGGAGTTTTCGCGGGCGCCGGCGTTCATGGTTGAACTGATGCGCCTTGTCGTACTCGGGAATGTCGGCATTGAAGAGCCACAGCTCACCGCCGTGCTCGCCCGCGTACGAGTCGCCGATGTTGACCTTGCCCGAGCGCAGCGACTTCACCTCCGACCCGACGAGCACGATGCCCGCCTCGTAGGTGTCGGCGATGTGATAGTTGAAGCGCGCCTTGCGGTTGTCCGCGACCGGGCGCGCGGCGCGCTCCGCCATCTCGTGCCTTTCAGTTCAGCAGCCCGGCCCCGACCATGGCCGAGCGCACCGCCGCGCGCGCCGATTCGGAGGCGGGCACGAGCGGCAGGCGCACCTCGTCGCTCGCCTTGCCGAGGAGCGAGGCGGCGTACTTCACCGGGGCGGGGCTCGCCTCCACGAACAGCGCCTTGTGCAGCGGCATCAGCCGGTCGTGCAGACGGCGTGCCTTCTCCATGTCGCCGGCCAGGCTCGCGGCCTGGAACTCCGCGCAGAGGCGCGGTGCGACGTTCGAGGTCACGGAAACGCAGCCGACGGCGCCATGCGCGTTGAAGCCGAGCGCCAGGCCGTCATCGCCGCAGAGCTGGATGAAGTCCGTGCCGCAGGCGAGGCGCTGCTCCGTCGTGCGCCCCGGGCTGCCGGCCGCATCCTTCAGGCCGGCGACGTTCTTAAGCCTTGCCAGTCGCGCCATGGTGTCGACGGACATGTCGACGGCCGAGCGGCCGGGGATGTTGTAGATGAAGATCGGGATGCCGACGGCGTCGTTGATCGCCTTGAAATGCGCATAGAGGCCATCTTGCGTCGGGCGATTGTAATAGGGGCACACGTGCAGGAGCGCATCGGCACCGGCCTTTTCGGCGTGCTTGGATAAGTCGATCGCCTCTTCCGTGGAATTCGAGCCGCAGCCCGCCATCACCGGCACGCGGCCCTTCGCGGCGCGGATCGCGATCTCGACCACCCTCTTGTGTTCCTCGTGCGAGAGGGTCGGGCTCTCGCCCGTGGTGCCGACCGGCACGAGACCGTTGGTGCCTTCCGCGATCTGCCAGTCGCAGAAGGCCTCGAAGGCTTTGACGTCCACCACGCCGTTCGAGAACGGGGTGATCAGAGCGGTGAACGAGCCGCGGAACGTCATGGTACAAGCCTTCTCGCAAGCGCGTCGGACCCCCGGCGCGAAAGGCCGCGACCTTAGGGAAAAGGGGCTGGTGGGGCAAGGTGATTGCGTCAGCAACTCTGCGGATAGCTCACCACGTGACGCCGGATGCGAGCACCGCTACGCCCATGAGCAGGAGGCCGATGCCGAGCAGGAGCCAGGTGAGCCCCAGGCTTCGGTCGAGCGCACATAGCGATGGGTCGGCGGGGTCGTAGTGCACGGTCACTAGGCTGCCGGCTGGATAACGCCCGGCGATCTTCTCGGCATAACCGCGCGAGCCGGCGACCTCTGCGTCCAGATAGATGCTCTCGCTTTCAAAGGCGCGGCCCGCGACCTTGTAGTTATAGCGAACGCGAGGCACGTATCGGCGCCGCGCCGTCGATTCGTAGACCTCAACCTTGCTGGAGATGACCTGTCCAACGACGTGTGGCCACCGTTGCGCAGCGCGGGAGCGGCGCCACACCGCAACGAATATGGCGAGCAATAGAACGCCAACCGTCGCAGTCGACATCATGATCCAGGGGTGAGAGTGCGGTAGCGCGGCCTGGATCAGGCTGGGCGCACTGGTCACGACCCACATGGCGATGACCACGCCAATGAGACCGACCACAAACATTCCAAGACAGCCGCGTGCAATCCCGGTCGGCGGCGAGCGCTCGAGCACGGCGCGCGAGGGACGCACCGGGTCGTAGAAGACCTCAACCGCCTTGCCGACCGGATAGCGGGCGACGATGCCGCTGACCTCGGCGTCCGGAATCCGTTCGGCGAAGGAGACGCGCGATCCGCGATGCGTCTTGCCGTTAACCGCGTACTCAAACGTTATCTTCGGTACCTTACGCAGGCGCGGTAGGCTGTCCGTTGCATCCGCGATCCGCTCCGTGCCCACACCCGACGCGACGACCTTGCCCTGAATGCTCGCCCAATTCTGCGCACGGCGCACTTCGATCGCCTTGACGACGGCCGCGATGCCGAACAGCGCCACACAGACCAAGAAGAAGATCAGGATTATCCGCGCAGCGACCGAATCGAGCGCTGGTGGCAATGTGATCGCGGGCCAGGTGAAAGCGGAGCGCGGCGAGGGCAATGGCAGCGGAATGTCGAACAGCAAAGAAAAAATCTGAACGACGAAGACGCCGATCACGATGGCGTAGAGGACAAACAGCCAGCGCGGTGGTCCGGCGCTTGCGGCGGGCGCCACTTTGGACAACGACTCCTGCGGATCCCACGACGACCACGTCGTGCGCTCGCGCCAGCGCGGATCGTTGACGCGATAGAACGCGAACAGGTCGCGCACATCGCTTGCATTGAGCGGTGCCGTTGCCTCATGCCAACGCTCGCCATCGATATGCGTGACCGCGTAGGTTCCATCCGCCTCGCCTTCGACTTCGAGCATGTCGTCATCGTTACGGATGAGGACGAGGACCCAGTTCACATTTGGCGCGCGGTCTGGAATTGCGGCGCGAACATCGGCTTCGGTTGGATCGTTAGTCGTTCGGTTTTCGTATCTGAGCTGCATGCGGCCCCCGTCGTTAAAGGCTACACGTCGCACAGCTCGGATGGCCAGCGCTCATAGCATGCGGAGGATTTGGTGGATCGAGACGAGGAGGATGAGGAGCCCGACCGCTATGCCGAGAGGCTTGGCGGGAACGCGCTGCACCAGATAGCCCGCGAAGGGCGCCGCCAAGAGGCCGCCGCACACGAGCCCCGCGACCGACGCGGCGTGGATCGAAAGATCGCCGGCATCCCGCCAGTGGCCCGTCACCAATGCGATGACGAAGGCCGCGGAGATCGTCACGGCGACGAGGAACTCCGTGGTGTTCACGGTCCCGATGACGTAGCGCGGTCGTTCGCCGGCCCCGACCAGCGTCGCCGTGACCACCGGTCCCCAACCGCCCCCACCGATTGCGTCCACGAATCCTCCGCCCGCGCCGATCGCTGGCACTGCTGACGGCGGCACGGGACGCGGCGGCTTCGTACGCACGAAGCGGAGGATGATGTAGCCGCCCATCAGGCCGAGATAGGCGAAAACGAAAGGCCGGATCACCGCGCCGTCGATGGCAGTCAAGACGAAAGCCCCGAGCGCGCCGCCGAGCATGCCGGCCGGCGCAAGCCGCAGGAACAAGCGCCAATCGACGTTTCGGAACGCGATGTGGGAGACGGCGGACGCCGCCGTCGTGAACACTTCAGCAAGATGCGTCGCGGCCGACGCATGGGCCGGAGGGACTCCGGCGGAGAGAAGCGCCGTGGTCGCGACCACGCCGAACGCCATGCCGAGCGCACCATCGATGAGCTGCGCCACGAAACCGACGACGAGGAAGACCGTGAAATCTTCGACTATGCTGCTCATGGGCCTTGCTGGCGCCAACGCTCACGCATCGGCATGATCGAGGATGACGAGTGTACGCGTTCAGGCGCCAGCGCGCGTGCGCAGCTCTCCCCATGCGCGGATGGATTGCCCTCAGGTCAGGCCGGCCGCACCACGCGCAAGGCGGCTGGGGCTGGGACCGGCTGATCGTCGCTCCCCGTTACCTCGACGAGGTCGACGACGCGACCAACGGACGCGTAGCATAGCGCGATCTGGCGGTAGTTGTCGACGATCCAGGAGAACGCCGCCTGCACCTGCACGAAGGCCGCGCCGAGACTGACAACATCGCCAAGTGACAGATCGCCGGCGAGGTATTTCGGCGTCGCGACGGCGATGCCGAAGATGGGCGCGAGAACCCCGTGGCCGTTCATGAACCAGGTGAGGCGCGTGTGCATGCCGACGACGCGGCGCCAGCGCGTGACGAGATCGGCATAGACGGTCGCAATCGACCGGCGCGCCGCCGGTCCGCCGCCCTCGCGCGCGACGCTCGCCGCATGCTCGCGCACGCGGGTGAGTTCGAAGCGCAGCTTCGCCTCCGCCTCGTTCCGCCGCGCAACCGCGCCGACGAGCGGCTGGCCGACCCACAACGTCGCCGTGGTGAGGACCGCGCCATAGGCGATCGCAGCGAGCACCATGAACGCCGGCACAGTGACGTCCCCGATCCGCATGGAACCGCCGACGCTCCACAGAATGCCGATGAAGGTGATGGCGGCGAGCGTCGCCGAGAAGAAACCGATGGCGAAGTCGACGATCGGATCGAGCGCGATGCGCACATCGTCGGCGATGCGGTACTCCGGATTGGCCGGCTCGATCCCGGCGGTTTGAATGTGATGGTAGCGGTCGCCGCTGATCCAGCGGTCGGTCAGCCGCGCCACGACCCATTCGCGCCAGAACACCTGCAAGGTCTCGCGGGTGTAGACGACGAGCGCGCCGGCGCCGGCGCCGGCGAGCGCGAGCAGCGGCACGAGCCACAACGCGAACCAGGCATTCGCCGCGTCGCGCTTTTCGAGCGCGTTGAACAGAAAGCTCTGCCAGCGATTGACACTGACATTGACGCCCAGCACGGCGAGGAGGCCGATGGCAAGCCCGATGGTCAGACCCCAGGCGCGGACGCGGTTCTGCCCCGTCCAGAAGGAGCCGGACAGGTCGAAGAAGCGCCGCACGACGTCACGCTTGCGCCGCTCGGCGAAGCTCGGCCCGCCTATGATGTGATACGCCCCGTCCAACCCCGCCTCCGGCCTGATCTCGCAACCGCGGCCGGACGCTCGCAAGTCGCACCTGAGCGGGCGATGAACGGCGCTATGGCGGCTCAATATGTCCGGATGACCCGCCCCCCGTCCTCGCCGCCGCAAACCTCGCCTTAAGGATTTCCGTCATCCTTGACGAAGCGTTTTCCCGGTCCGAGGTTCTCTCCCGTGTCGGCTGCCCTGCTTCGTCTTCTTGCCATCGGCTGCGCCGTGACGCTGGCCGCGCCTTTGCACGCCCAAGCGAGGGAGGGGGGACAAAGCGGATCGCGCCCGGCCGCCGGCGTCGACCTCGCCGTTTTCCGTGATGCGGTGAACGCGGCCGAGCGCGGCGACGTGCGCGGCGCGACCGAACGCCAGCAGCGCCTCGCGGACCCGGTGGCGCGCAAGGTCGTCGAATGGTTCGTGCTGCGCTCCGGCGCCGAGAGCATCGGCTCCGCGCGCTTCATGCGCTGGCTTGCGGAGAACCGGCACTGGCCGGCGACCCAGACCCTGCGCGGCCGCGCCGAGGTGGCGCTTCTCTCGGAGAATCGGCCGGCGGCCGAGGTCGTCGCCTTCTTCCAGAACGCGGCGCCGCGCACGGCGCATGGCCGCCTCGCGCTCGCGACCGTGCTGAAGGCGCAAGGGCAGGGCGAGCGCGCGAACGCCCTCGTGCGCGAGGCCTGGCGGTCGAACGACGTGCCGCAATCGCTCGAACGCATCGCAAGCGAGCGCTTTCCCGGCGTGATCTCGCGGGCGGACGAAATCCACCGCATGCACCGCGTCTTCTTCAAGGAGCGCGCGACGGAGGGGCTTCGGCTTGCCCAGCGCCTCGGCGGCAACGAACTCGCCATCGGCCGGGCGCGCGCGGCGGTGATCAATCAGGCGAGCAATGCCGGCGCCTTGCTCGAGGCGGTGCCGCAGGCGGCCCGCCGCGATCCCGGTTACATCTTCGCGCGCGTCCAATGGCTGCGCCGGGCGGACCGCCACCGCGAGGCGGCCCAGCTCCTGCTTGCGGCGCCGCGCGAGCAGCGCGTGCTGATCGATCCCGACGAATGGTGGACCGAGCGCCGCTTGGTCTCGCGCAAAGTTCTCGAGGAGGGCGATCCTCGCACGGCCTATCGCGTGGCATCGGGTCATTCCGCGCGGCGCGACATCGAACGCATGGAAGCGGAGTTCACGGCGGGCTGGATCGCGCTGCGCTTCCTGCAGGATCACGACGCGGCCGACCGCCATTTCGCGCAGCTGCAGCGCGACGCGGTGCGTTCGATCTCGGTTGCGCGCGGCGCCTATTGGCGCGGCCGCACGGCCGAAGCGCGCGGCGACCGCGTGACCGCGAACGGCCACTACGAGACAGCGGCGCGCCATCGCTCGACCTATTACGGTCAACTCGCCATGGCCCGGCTCGGGCGGACGGCCTTGTCGACCAATGGGAGCCCCCGCGTCGACGAGGGTACGCGCGCGCGCTTCGAGCGGCGCGAACCGGTGCGTGCCATTCGCCTGCTCGCGGCCGCGGGGCTCGTCGACAAGACGCGCAGCTTCTTCGCCGATATGGGCGATGAGTTTCGCGACCCCGAGGAGCTCGCGCTTCTCTCGCGGCTCGCGACGGAGATCGGCCAGGTGCGCTTCTCGGTCATGGTCGCGAAACTCGCCGTCCAGCGCGGCATCCACATGGATTACTACGCCTTCCCGACGAACGGCATGCCGAACGTGCCGTCGGCCGGCCCGCCGGTGGAGCGGGCGCTCGTTCTCGCGCTCGCGCGTCAGGAATCATTGTTTGATCCGCGCGCGCGGTCGAGCGCCGGTGCGGTCGGCCTGATGCAGATGCTGCCGTCCTCGGCGCAGCAGACGGCGCGGCGCTTCAACGTCGCGTGGCAGCCGGGCAATCTGACCGATCCCGCCTACAACACGCGCCTCGGCTCGGCCTATCTCGGCGAGGTCATCCAGGAGTTCGGCGGCTCCTACATCCTCGCCTTCGCGGCCTATAACGCCGGGCGCGGACGCGTGCGCGAATGGCTCACACGCTTCGGCGACCCGCGCAACCCGACCGTCGATCCGGTCGACTGGGTCGAGCGCATCCCCTTCTCCGAGACGCGCAACTACGTCATGCGCGTGATGGAGAATCTGCAGATCTATCGCGCGCGCTTGAACGGCGCCTCGGCGCAGCTGCGCATCGAGCAAGACCTTCGCCGCCGCGAAGCCGTGCCGGCAGCCGCGGCAGCCGCGCAGTGGCCTACCCCTTGAACCGTCCATTGCGCGGGAAGCCCTTCGGTACAAGGCGGCCTGCGCCGGCGCGCCGGCCAATGTAGTCGGAGAGCCCTTCGAGCGTGAAGGTCCGCCCGGCCGAGTCTTGCCAAGTCAACCCGTCGGTCTTGGAAAAGGTCTTGATGTCGGCGAGCGCGCCTTCGCGCATCGTCTGCAGGCGCACGCCCTTGCCGCGCGGCATTTCGGGAATTTCGGCGAGCGGGAAGACGAGCAGCTTCCGGTTCTCGCCGACGGTGGCCACCATGTCGCCCGTGACGCGTATGACGTGCCGCGCGGCGTCGGGGGCATCGCAGACGAGCACCTGCTTGCCCTTGCGCGTGTTGGCGACGATGTCGGCTTCGGGCACGACGAAGCCGCGCGCTTCCCGGGTCGCCACCAGGAGCTTGCCGTTCGGGTCGTGGGCGAGAAGATCGACGATGTCGACGCCCTGTTCGATGTCGACCATCAGCCGCACCGGCTCGCCGTGGCCGCGCCCGCCCGGCAGCTTCGCCGGGTCGAGCGTGTAGACCTTGCCGTTGGCCGCGAACAGGAGGAGCTGGTCGGTCGTCTGCGTAAGGACGGCCGACTTCAACTGATCCTCGGCCTTGAACTGCAGCCCCGCGAGATCCTGCGCATGGCCCTTGAGCGCGCGGATCCAGCCCTTCTCCGACAGAACGACGGTTACCGGCTCGCGCTCGACCATGGCCTCGCGCATGTTGATGTCGACCGCCGCCGGCGCATCCGCGAAGGTCGTACGCCGCGCGCAACCGGGTTTTCTCGGATCATAGGCCTTGGCGAGCTCCGACAATTGCCAGGCGATCGTCTTCCACTGCTTCTTGTCGCTCGCGATGAGCGCCTCGATGTCGCCCTTCTCCCTGGTGAGATCGGCGTGCTCCTTGCGCAGCTCCACCTCCTCGAGCTTGCGCAGCGAACGCAAGCGCATGTCGAGGATCGCCGTCGCCTGCACTTCGGTGAGGTCGAACGCCGCCATCAGCGCCGTCTTCGGCTCGTCCTCCTCGCGGATGATGCGGATCACCGCGTCGAGGTTGAGGAAGGCAACGATGTAGCCCGCGAGCACTTCGAGGCGACGCTCGATCTCGGCGAGGCGATGCCGCGAGCGGCGCAGCAGCACCTCGCGGCGGTGATCGAGCCACTGCCGCAGGACGTCC
Source organism: Pseudomonadota bacterium (assembly GCA_041694995.1). Lineage (GTDB taxonomy): Bacteria > Pseudomonadota > Alphaproteobacteria > Rhizobiales > UBA4765 > Raskinella. The sequence continues at coordinate 10,320 of JBGFRS010000026.1, forward strand.
TTGAGGCCGAGCACCATGGGCACGTTGCCCTTGGCGAGGACGTTCATGTTGAGCGAGACGCGCGTTTCGAGTTCGGAGAGCTTGAACAGCGTCTCCATCAGGAGGACCGGATCGACGTTGCGGCTCTTCGGCTCGATGACGATGCGGATGTCGTCCGTCGATTCATCGGTGACGTTTTCGAGAAGCGGCACCTTCTTCTCGGTGATGAGTTCGGCGAGCTTCTCGATCAGACGCGCCTTCTGCACCTGGTACGGAATCTCGGTGACGACGATGACGTAGGTGCCGCGCCCCGTATCTTCCTTCTCCCAGCGCGCGCGCACGCGGAACGCGCCGCGACCCGTCTCGTAGGCTTGCGCGATCGACGCCTTGTCCTCGACGATGATGCCGCCAGTCGGGAAATCCGGTCCCGGCACGAAGGCGAGAAGGTCGGCGGTCGTCGTCTTGGGATTGTCGACGAGGTGGCGGCAGGCTGCGATCAGCTCCGCCGCGTTGTGCGGCGGGATCGAGGTCGCCATGCCGACCGCGATCCCGGTGGCGCCGTTCGCGAGCAGATTGGGGAAGGCGGCGGGCAGGACGACCGGCTCTTGCTCGGTGCCGTCATAGGTCGGCCGGAAATCAACCGCGTCCTCGTCGATGCCTTCGAGGAGGCGCCCCGCCGTATCGGTCAGCCGGGCTTCCGTGTAGCGCATCGCGGCCGGGTTATCGCCGTCGACATTGCCGAAATTGCCTTGTCCGTCGACGAGCGTGTAGCGCTGCGCGAAGTCCTGCGCGAGGCGCACGAGCGCGTCGTAGACCGCCTGGTCGCCATGCGGGTGGAACTTGCCGATGACGTCGCCGACGACGCGCGCGGACTTCTTGAAGCCCGAGCCCGGATCGAGCTTCAATTGCCGCATCGCGTAGAGGAGCCGCCGGTGCACCGGCTTGAGTCCGTCGCGCACGTCCGGCAGCGCGCGGTGCATGATGGTGGAAAGCGCATAGGCGAGGTAGCGCTCTTCCAGCGCCGATTTGAGCTCGATCTGCTCGATGCCCGACGAATCGGGGAGGTCCGGTTTCTTGCCCATGGCACGGGGGTAGCGGCGGCTCGCGGCGCGGGCAAGGCGCTGATGCTGAACGTCAGGCGACGGCCCATGTCCCATGCGCCTTGCCGAAACTCAGCGCTTGCGGAACGAGACCGCCGGCATCCAGCCGCACCGCGAACCACGATGGTAGCTTGCGAACGCGGCGCTAGAACGCCCAACGGTTCGCGCGCATGAAGTCGCCAAGCTTCATGCAGGGAATGCCGAAGTGCGCACAGATCGCCGGAATATTGGGCTTGTTAGGCTTCGGGCTTTCTTCAGTCACTACAGTTCCCTGAAGCGCATGAGCCCGCGCGATCAGAAACGGGTCAGCTACCGGCGTTCCGCGAAGCCGCTGCTTCTCGCCGATTAACTGTTGAAAGTGCCTTACGGCGAAGATGCGCGGGAGGAACGACGTTTCAGTCGCACTGGGCGTGACGAATATGCCCTTATTCTTCTTGCACCAATCAAGGACGTGGTTGTCCGGCCCGTCCTTCAACTCCGTAAGAACTTCGCGGGTAGAAGTGACTTCACCGGCTGCAACTGCCGCATCAAGCTTCTGCCAGAAGGCAGGAAAGACATCAGGGAAAAGAGGGCTCATTTCCATGAATGTGACGGTATCGAAGACATAGATCATGCAGCGGCGGCTCGCAGCACTAGGTCTTCGAAGCCATCGAAATTGCGTGGCTTCTCGCCTATCAGGTCAGAAGCTTCTGCCTTGCTGAGAAGCCGCCGAGAGTAGCGCGAGACAACTTCTCGCAAGAACTGTTCACTCAGGTATGCGCTCTGCGTCGCATAGTAGGCGCCGCCTCCGCCTTCCGCTTCGCGCCGCTGTTCCGACCATTCTCGATCCTTTACCAGATAGAAGTCCATGGCAACTTCACCGCGATCCACGAACTTGCGCAGCACGACACTGCGGCTGACGTGATACCGCGCGGCAAGGCTGGCGAATTGCTCGTCCGTTGCGCGGCCCGCATCGAAGTTTCCCGTGACAGTCGCAAAGTCCGCTGCCGGAACGAGAATTTCCCCGGCCAGTGCGTTGCAAAACCGTTCAATGATCCGATCAGACGGCGGCAATTGGTCGATGCCGCGATTGTCGAAACGACTGATGCCGCTTCGGTCGCAAAGGACGTGCGCCAACTCATGCAGTAAGCTGAAAACCTGCCGCGTCTTCGTCGTGCTGTTGTTGATGAGGATGACCGGAAACTCTGGATGCCAGAGGCAAAAGCCGGAAAACTCGCCTTGCTTGAAACTCTCCTTGAAGACGTGAATGCCGCCGCGCTCGATAGCGCGACGCCAGAGTTTCAGTGCATCATCGGCGCTGCTTTGCTTCCTCACGTCGTCAATGGAAACCCCAAGCGCTCTGCGCACGTCGGCGGCCTGCCGCTCAACGTTCCGACGCGGATCGAGACGTAGCTGCCGCCAAATCGGATTGGCCACCGGGCTGCGCTCGCCGTAGAGTTCGATCAGCGCCGCTTGGAAAGCGCGAGCCTTGCGGATCAGCAGCGTCGTTTCTCGGCTCAAGTGGCGAAGGTCGGCGTCCGGCAAGGATCGAAACTCGGCCCGCGGCTTTGGTTCGTCCGGCGGAACGGGCATGAAAAACAGCGCGAGTGGCCGCTTGTAGACTCTATAAGCAAGGGTTTCGAGTTGCGGATACGTCGGAGCGTCGTGACCCGCTTCCCACGCTGCAATAAGCTCAACCGGCTTCTTCAGCCTGGTAGCCACTTCCTCTGCCGTCATGTTCGCGCTTTCGCGCGCCCACCGCAGAACCGCTGGCGTCAGACCTTCGACCGGAGAGCCTTTCACTTCAATGTTCCTCAGTGCTACTCGCACCGTCTACACCAAATAGGTAATTCCTTACCAGCGCGGATGCTATGCTCTCACGCGAGCCGTCACCGTGCCGGCGCATCTGCACAGCACCGACGAGTGTCTCGCCGTCATGCGCAAACACAAAATTCTGTTGTTCCGGGCGAGACAGCGCAATCAGGCGACGGCGGCGCGACCGCGTGTGCAGAGCGCCAAGAACGCAGCGCGGCATTCAGGCTCCGGTACGGCGCGCGGGCCCCACACATGCCGTTCGAGGAAGAAGCCGGTCAGGCGGAACCCGTCGGCCACATCGTCGGCGCCCGGCATGGCACCGTCCGGCGCGAGAAAGGCCGGCAGCGCGAACAGGCGGTCGCGATAGGGCTCGGCAGCGGTTCGCGACACCGCGCGGCCCGATTTGGGCGAGACGTGCGTGAGATCCGCGCGAGCGCCCGTCGCCGCGCATTCGGCGAGGTCGAGGCCGAAGCCGAGTTCGTCGAGGAGCGCCACCTCAAAGCGCACGAGGAGCGGCCCCGCGACCTCGGCATCATCGAGCCTGTCGAGAATGACCGTGAGCGCATCGTAGAGCGCCGGATGCGGGTCGCGCTCGGGCAGGAGGCGCAAATGCGCCGCAAGGAGTGCAACGCCATGCAGCGCGAGCGGGCTCGCGATCAAGCGCGCGGCGCGCGAGGCGAGCGTCTCGACGGTCCAATTGCCGAGATGTTCGTCGAGCCGCGCCCGCCAGGTCACCGCGACCGTGTTGCCGGGCTGCAGGGTCGGGCGCAGGCGCGGTCCGGCGCCGCCGCGCACGAGGCCGAGATGCCGCCCGCGCTCGCGCGTCATCACCTCGAGGATGGCGTTGCTTTCCCCGTGCCGCCGCGCGCCGAGCACGATGCCTTCGCCGGACCATTGCATCGCGCGACCATGGCGGGTCCGGAGGGATTCTCCAAGAGTGCCCGGTTGTCCCGGTCACGTCCCCGGGCGAGGCGAAGCCGAGACCCGGGGTCGGCCCATCGTTTCACTCGTTCGTGGTCCCCGGCTTTCGCCGGGGACGTGAATCCACGCCGCCGCCGAGCGTGCTTACCGCACCACGCCCCACAGGAAGCGCACGGCGATGACCGCGTAGACGAGGAGCACGATCAGCACCGCGACGTGCAGGCCGACGCGCAGCCCGAAGTTCACGCGATGGGCGAAGCGCTGCCACCATCGCCCGCCGGGCAAGGTGTGCAGCTCTTCGGCGAAGGCGAGGCGCAGGCGCCGGAGAATCCAGACGAGGAGCACGACCGCCAGCACGAGCAGGAGCGCCGCGCCGGCGACGATCGCAAGCCCCAGCGGATCGCGAGCAAGCGCCGGCAAAGAACCTCACTCCTTGGGGAATTCGAGCCCCATCTCGCGATAGCGCTCGGGATCGTCCGCCCATGCCTCGCGCACCTTCACGAAGAGGAAGAGGTGCACCGGCGCTTCGATCATCGCGGCGATCTCCTGCCGCGCCGCCGTCGAGATCGCCTTGATGGTCGCGCCGCCCTTGCCGAGCACGATCTTCTTCTGGCCGTCGCGCTCGACGTAGATGGTCTGCTCGATGCGCACGGAGCCGTCGCGGCGCTCCTCCCAGGTCTCCGTTTCGACGGTGGAAGCGTAGGGCAGTTCATCGTGCAGGCGCAGATAGAGCTTCTCGCGCGTGACCTCCGCCGCGAGCATGCGCATGGGCAGGTCGGAAATCTGATCCTCGGGGTAGAGCCACGGCCCGCGCGGCATGCGCTCGGCAAGGAAGCGCGCCATGTCTTCGACGCCATAGCCGGTGAGTGCGGCGATCATGAAGGTCGCGTCGAAGCGCGCCAGGTCGTTCGTCGCCTTGGCCAGCGCGAGCAGGGTTTCCTTCGCGACGAGATCGACCTTGTTGAGGACGAGAAGGCGCGGGCGATTGACGCTCGCAACCTTCTCCGCGAGCGCGCGGTTCTCCTCGTCGAGGCCGCGGCGCGCGTCGATCAACAGCGCGACCACATCGGCATCCTGCGCGCCGGCCCAGGCGGTGCGCACCATGGCGCGGTCGAGGCGCCGTTTCGGCTCGAAGATGCCCGGCGTGTCGACGAGCACGATCTGCGTGCGGTCGCGCACGATGATGCCGCGCACGATCGATCGCGTCGTCTGCACCTTGTGGCTGACGATCGTCACCTTGGTGCCGACCAGCGAATTGACCAGCGTCGACTTGCCGGCATTCGGCGCGCCGATGATCGCGACGTAGCCGCAGCGCGTCTCCTCAGCCATGCGCGCGCGCTCCGCTGGCGTGATGATCGAGAAAGGCCGTCGCGGCGGCCTGTTCGGCGAGCCGCTTCGAGGCGCCTTCACCCTCCGCGCGGCCGAGACCCTTGACCTCGACGGCCATGACGAAGCGTGGCGCGTGATCGGGGCCTGTTCGCGCCACCGTCGCGTAGGTCGGCGTCGGCAGGCCGCGCGCCTGCGCCCATTCCTGCAATGTCGTTTTCGGGTCGCGCAGATCGTCGGCGGCCGCATGCATGCGCTCCGCCCACAGACGCCGCACCAGCGCCCGCGCCGGGAGGAAGCCGCCGTCGCGGAAGACGGCGCCGATCACCGCCTCGCAGACGTCGCCCAGGATCGGCACCTTGCGGCGGCCGCCGGACTGGTGCTCGCCCTCACCGAGAATGAGATGCGGGCCGAGGTCGAGGTCGACCGCGACCTCCGCGCAGGTCTCCGCGCGCACGAGCTGCGTCAAGCGGCGCGACAGCGCGCCCTCGCTCTCGCTCGGAAACGTTTCGAACAGCATCTCGGCGATGGCGAGCGCGAGCACGCGATCGCCCAGGAATTCGAGGCGCTGGTAGTTGCGCGCCGAGGCGCGCGCGCCCTGCTGCGCGCTCGGATGCGTGAGCGCCTCGCGCAAGAGGTCGGGGTCGGCGAAGTCGTGGCCGAGCCGGGCGCTGAGGGCCGCCAGGTCGGGCGCCTTGCGTGTCATTGGATCGACATGCCGATCCGTTCCCAGCGCACCGTCCACGGCCAGCGCCAGAACGCCCAGGCCCGCTCGCCTTCTTCCACCGAGAAGAAGATGATCGAGGCACGCCCGACCAGGTTCTCGAACGGCACGTAGCCGACGGCGGAGAGCACGCGGCTGTCGGTCGAATTGTCGCGGTTGTCGCCCATCATGAAGTAGGCGCCCTGCGGCACGACGAAGACTTCCGTGTTGTCGAGATAGCCGTTGTCGACGAGCTTCAGTGTGAGAAAGCTGCGCCCGTTCGGCAGCGTCTCGCGGAACTGGCGCACATTGGTCATGCGTCCGAAGGCGTCGGGCATGCGGAAATCGGCGACGCGCTCGCGCCTGACCGGCACGCCGTTGATGTTGATGATGCCGTTGATCATCTGGACGCGGTCGCCCGGCATGCCGATGACGCGCTTGATATAGTCGGTCTCGCCGTCCGCCGGCAGCTTGAACACGACGACGTCGCCGCGCTCCGGCGGCGCCGACCAGATGCGCCCGTCGAAGGGGGCGAACGAGAAGGGGAAGGAGTGGCGCGAATAGCCGTAGGCGTATTTCGTGACGAAGAGGTAGTCCCCGATCAGGAGGTTCGCCTTCATCGAGCCCGACGGGATGTTGAAGGGCTGGAACAGGAAGGTGCGGATGACGACGGCGATCAGCAGCGCCTCGACGATGACGATGATCGTGTCGACGATTCCGCCGCGCTTTTCGCCGGTCTTGGCTTCGCTGCTCATCACAAGGTCCCCGTGGAGCGGCCCGTATAGACGCGGAACCATGGCGCGGCAACGGCGATGGTCGCACGTCTCCATCACCGGACCGCGTCGAGACCTTTCGCCTTGACGACGTGCAGCAATTTGAGTGCTGCTCCGGTTGGCCGCCGATCGCCGCGTTCCCATTGGCTGATCGTATTGACGGCGACGTTGAGGTAGCCGGCCATGACGGCTTGGCTGACGCCCGCTCGTCGGCGAACCTCAGCGATCTCGTCGGGCGATAGGGCCGTTACCTTGGGCAAAGCATCTCGGCCGAGCATCCGCAGCGTCGTCCGGCGAAGCTCCGTCTCGCTGACCGCTCCGATGCGCCGAAGGCCCTCAACGGCTTCGACGATCTCGGAGCGCATCCGCGAAGGGCCGAGACGCCTGCCGTTCGTTCTAGTGGCTCGTGCCATGATCTATCTCCGTGATCTCTCCTGCTTCAATCGCCGCCCGAAGTGCTTGTCCGTCTAGGGCAAGATAGATGCGTCCGATCCGTCGCCACGCCGCGAGTTCGTCTGACCCGATATTGTCGCGCTCCCTTTTTGCGAATCCGAACAGGAACACGGCTCGCTGCCCTGACTTGTAGGCGATGATCGTGCGATACCCGCTACTCCTGCCTTGCGCCGGCCTCGCCACGCGCTGCTTGATCAAACCACCGCCGAGAGCCGCATCGATCGATCCCTGTGCAGCCCGGTTGATGGCTTGGACGAGCATCGTGTCCGCAATTTGCTCGCGGCGTTGAAAACGCTCGAACGCCTTCAGCTTGAAAACCCGCAAAGCGTCGCCCCAGCGGTTGCAAAACTATAGTTCATTGAGTGATAAATCACAATGTCCCGCGAACGGGTCTTCATCTCTCCGGCACCGCCTCGATGACGACGAAGGCCTGCGCGTAGGGCAGCTCGTCGGTGAGCGCGAGGTGGATGACGGCGCGATGGCCGGGCGGCGTCAGGCGCGCGAGCCGCGCGGCGGCGGCGCCGGTGAGTTTCACGGTCGGCTGGCCGCCGGGCAGGTTGACGACGCCCATGTCGCGCCAGAAGACGCCGCGGCTCATGCCGGTACCGAGCGCCTTGGCGCAGGCCTCCTTGGCGGCGAAGCGCTTGGCGTAGGTCGCTTCACGCGTCCTCGCGCGGCCATCGGCCTTGCGGCGTTCTTCGGCCGTGAAGACGCGGTCGAGGAAGCGCTCGCCGTGCCGCTCCAGCGTCTTGGCGATGCGGCGGATATCGATGATGTCGGTGCCGATGCCGATGATCACGGCGCGGCGTGCTCCTTGCACGTCGCGGCATCGAGGCGTGCCGCGTCCATCAGCGCGCGCATGTGGCGGATGGCGGCGTCGAAACCGATGAAGATCGCCTCGCCCACGAGGAAATGACCGATGTTGAGTTCGACGATCTGCGGAATCGCGGCGATCGGGCCGACCGAGTCGAAGCCGAGGCCGTGGCCGGCATGAACTTCGAGACCGATCGAATCGGCATGCGCCGCGGCGCGCCGGAGGCGCGCGAGCTCGGCGTCGCGCCTTGCGGTATCCCCGGTGTCGGAGGCGTGGCAATAGGTGCCGGTGTGGAGTTCGACGACGGCCGCGCCGATGCGGCGGGCCGCGTCGATCTGAGCAAGGTCCGGCTCGACGAAGAGCGAGACGCGGATGCCGGTCCCGGTGAGGTCCCGCACGACGGCGGCGAGGGCGTCGCCGGCGCCGACGACGTCGAGCCCGCCCTCGGTGGTGCGCTCCCCGCGCTTCTCGGGGACGAGGCAGCAGGCGTGCGGCTCGAGCTCGAGGGCCAGCCGACGCATCTCCTCGGTCGCCGCCATCTCGAAATTGAGCGGGGCCGTGAGTTCCGCCGCCAGGCGCCGCATGTCCGTGTCGCGGATATGCCGGCGATCCTCGCGCAGATGCGCCGTGATGCCGTCCGCCCCTGCGGCGATGGCGAGTTCGGCGGCCCGGAACGGATCGGGATGCCGGCCGCCGCGCGCGTTCCTGACGGTCGCGACGTGGTCGATATTGATGCCGAGACGCAATGGACGGGGCATGTCCCGCTCCCTTCCCGTGCTAAGCCGAAAGGCCCCGGCTGCCGGGCTTGACCGGCGGAATCCGCGCCAGCGCTTCCGGTAGGTCGGCGGGATCGTAGTCCGGCACGTACCAATTGCACAGGGAGACGAGCGGCACGCCGACATCGGCCGCCCCGTCGGACCGGTCGACCAGCACGGCGGCGCCGACGATCTCGCCCGGCTCGCCGCGGATCGCCTCGATCGTCTCGCGCGTCGACAGCCCCGTGGTGATGATGTCCTCGACCACGAGCACGCGCGCCCCCTTTGCGATCGAGAAGCCGCGGCGCAGGCGGAAGCGGCCCGCCTCGCGCTCGACGAAGACCGCCCGGCAGCCGAGCTGCCGCGCCGTCTCGTAGCCCGGCACGATGCCGCCGACGGCGGGCGAGACCACGAGGTCGATCTCCCCGAAGCGCGCGCGCGCCTTCTCCGCAAGCGCCCGGCACAGCCGCTCGGTGCGCTGAGGGTCCATGAACACGAACATCTTCTGCAGGAAGACCGGGCTGCGGCGGCCGGAGGAGAGGATGAAATGGCCCTCGAGCAGCGCGCCGGCGGCGCGGAACTCGGCGAGCACCTCGTCGCGGGTCATCGGCAGCCTCCTTGAGACCTCCTCTAGCCAGTGCAGCCGGTGTCGTCGAGGGCGGGGGCAACAGAGTGGGCGTCGGTCACGGGCTCGCATAACATGGCGCTCGCCCCGGAGGATTCGCCTTGCGCCGCACGCCTGCGACCAACACCCTGTTCTACGGCGACAATCTCGACATCCTGCGCGCTTACATCGAGGACGAGTCGGTCGACCTCGTCTACCTCGACCCGCCGTTTAATTCGAACGCCACCTACAACGTGCTGTTCAAGGCGCCCTCCGGCGCGGCGAGCCAGGCGCAGATCGAAGCCTTCGACGACACCTGGCACTGGAACGCGAGCGCCGAGCGCGCCTTCGACGAGGTGATCTCCTCAGGCAACACCGACGCCGCCGAGATGCTGCGCGCCATGCGCTCGTTTCTCAAAGAGAACGACATGATGGCCTATCTCGCCATGATGGCCGTGCGCCTCTTGGAATTGCACCGCGTGCTCAAGCCGACCGGCTCGCTCTACCTGCACTGCGACCCGACCGCGAGCCATTATCTCAAGGTGCTGCTGGATGCGGTGTTCGGGAAGGAGGCCTTTCTCAATGAGATCGTTTGGAAGCGGACCTTCGCGCACGGCGCGTCCCAGCGATACGGGCCGGTCCACGATACGATCCTTTACTACGCCAAGAACGGCGGGCATGTCTGGACCGACGTGAGGATCAATCACGATCCGGCCTATGTCGACCGTCATTTCCGGCAGATCGACGAATCCCGCAAAGAGCGCTTTCAGGCAATCAGCCTCACAGGCGCCGGCGTTCGGCGGGGCGAGAGCGGCCGGCCGTGGCGCGGCGTCGACCCGACGGAGGTGGGTCGCCACTGGGCCCTGCCTTCCGACGTTTTGATGAGAGAAGGTATCGAGGGCGGCACTGTCCAAGACAGATTGGACAGGCTCGATCGCGCCGGACGAATCTACTGGCCCGCCGGCGGAGCCGGCACGCCGAGATTGAAGTGGTTCGTCAGCGATCTCGCAGGCGTATCGATTCCCGATGTCTGGAACGACATCCCGCCCATCTCCGCTCAGGCGAAAGAACGCCTCGGCTACCCGACCCAGAAGCCCCTCGCGCTGCTCGAACGCATCATCTCGGCCTCGTCCAATCCCGGCGACCTCGTGCTCGACCCCTTCTGCGGCTGCGGCACGACGGTGCACGCGGCGCAGAAGCTCGGCCGGCGCTGGATCGGCATCGACGTCACCCATCTCGCCATCGGCCTCGTCAAGCGCCGCCTGATCGACGCCTTCCCGCGCGCCAGCTTCGACATCCTCGGCGTGCCGAAGGACGCGGACGCCGCGCGCGAACTCGCCAAGGCCGACAAGCACCAGTTCGAGCTGTGGGCGCTGTCGATGGTCGAGGCGCAGCCCTACAAGGGCGGGCGCAAGGGCGCGGACACCGGCATCGACGGCTTCATCTACTTCAAGCCGGACGGCAAGACGACCGAGAAGGCCATCGTGGAAGTGAAGGGCGGGGACAACGTTTCCCCGCAATGGGTGCGTGCCCTCGGCCAGGTGGTCGAACGCGAGAAGGCGAAGATCGGCATCATCGTCATGCTCGCCGACCCGACCGTGACCATGCGCCGCGAGGCCGCCGCGCAGGGCTTCTACGAGAGCCCGCTGCACGGCAAGTTCGCGAAGATTCAGCTTCTCACGGTCGAGGATTTATTCGCCGGCAAGCGCCCGCACGTGCCCTGGGTCGATCCGTCCGTGTTCAAGAAGGCCAAACGGGAAGCGATCGCCGGCGAGCGAACGACCGATCAGAGCGAACTCGACGTTTAGACGTCCTGCCTCGCCCGCTACTCCTCCTCGCGGCCGAGGCGCTTGTCGAGATAGACGCCGACGCGTTTGATCAGGTCGTCGACGCGGTTGTCGAAGAAATGGTTCGCGCCCGGGATCACCTGCTTCTCGATGGTGATGCCGCGCTGCGTCTTGAGCTTCTCGATGAGACCGTCGACGTCCTTGAGCGGAACCACCGCGTCCTTGTCGCCGTGCACGATCAGGCCGGAGGACGGGCAGGGGGCGAGGAAGGAGAAGTCGTAGAGGTTCGCCGGCGGCGCGATCGAGATGAAGCCCTCGACTTCCGGGCGGCGCATGAGGAGCTGCATGCCGATCCACGCGCCGAAGGAGAAGCCGGCGATCCAGCAGGCCCGCGCGTCGGGCGTGATCGACTGCGCCCAGTCGAGCGCGGAGGCCGCATCCGACAACTCGCCGTGGCCATGGTCGAACATGCCCTGGCTGCGCCCGACCCCGCGGAAGTTGAAGCGCAGCACCGAAAAGCCGCGCTTCACGAACAGATAGTACAGATTGTATACAATCTGGTTGTTCATCGTGCCGCCGAACTGCGGGTGCGGATGCAGGATGATGGCGATGGGAGCGGAGCGGCTGTGCGCTTGCGTATAGCGGCCCTCGATGCGCCCGGCAGGACCGTTGAAAATGACTTCCGGCATTCGCTGTTGTGACCCTTGGCGGCGGAACCGCGGTTGGTTGCGTCAGCAACTCACATTGACGGCGCCGCCATTGCTCCGTAGATGGTTCGTTTAGAACCGTTCGAACGGAGCTGGTGCGGACCTTGGACCCGCACGGGCGCCTCGGAAGGTCCGGCGGCAAGCCGCCGTTCCCGACGCCCGCGTACCTAGAGGAGGGACGCGGACGGCGCAAGGCGCGTGTGGGTTCAGATTCGCTCGTCATCGGGCGGACGGTATGGTGGGGTCATCCCGCCCGAGGACGAACCGTGTCGCGCCCGCGTGCCTATCTCGACCACAATGCGACGAGCCCGTTGCGGCCCGAGGCGCGCGCCGCTGTGCTCGCGGCGCTGGAGATCTCCGGCAACGCCTCGGCGGTGCACGCCCAGGGGCGTGCGGCGCGCAAGGTGATCGAAGCGGCGCGGGCGGATGTCGCGAGCCTGCTCGGCATCGTGCCCGAATCCATCGTCTTCACCTCCGGCGGCAGTGAAGGGGCCGCCACGCTGCTCGCGCCGGGGCTTCGGCGTGCGGCCAGCCGGCCGGTCGAACGCCTGATCGTCTCCGCCGTCGAGCATTCCTGCGTGCTCTCCGGCGGGCGCTTTGCGCCGGCGGACGTCACCCTCTGTCCGGTCGACGCCGATGGGCTCGTCGACCTCGATGCGCTCGACCGTCTCCTGGCGGCAAATGCCCGCCCGGCGCTCGTCGCGCTGATGCTTGCCAACAATGAAACCGGCGTCGTTCAGCCGGTGCGGGCGGCCGCGGATCGCGTGCACGCCCGCGGCGGCGTGCTCGTCTGCGATGCGGTTCAGGGGCTCGGGAAGCTGCCGATCGATCTAACCGCGCTCGGAGCCGATGCCCTGTTCGTCTCGGGCCACAAGATTGGCGCGCCGCAGGGCGTCGGCGCTCTGGTTCTCGGCTCGGACCTGCGCCTTCCCGCCGCCCTCATTCGCGGCGGCACGCAGGAGAACCGCCGCCGCGCCGGGACGGAGAACCTGTCCGGAATCGCCGGCTTCGGCGCCGCGGCGGCGGCGATTCGACGTGATGGAAGCGCGGAAATCGCCCGCATGACCGCCTTGCGCGACTGGATGGAAGACAGACTGCGCACTATTTCTCCAGAAACCGTGGTTCTTGGGTCCCGCGCAACGCGCTTGCCGAATACGTCGGCGCTCGCCCTCGCCGGCCTCATCGGGGAGACCACGGTGATCGCTTGCGACCTGGCCGGCGTATCCATTGCGGCGGGTTCGGCCTGCGCATCGGGCAAGGTGGCTCCGAGCCATGTGCTGACGGCCATGGGGCTCGCGCCGGAGGCGGCGCGCTGCGTCGTCCGCGTGAGCCTCGGCTGGTCCTCGACCGAAGCGGACGTCGAACAGTTCTTGACGGTGTGGCGGAAGCACCGCGACACGGTTTTCGCCCGGCGCGCCCGGGCAGCTTGATACCGACCTGCGGCTCGGTTCCGCGGGCACGAAGGAGTGGACGAATGCCGGCTGTGAAGGAGACCGTCGACCAGGTCCAGGCGATCGACGTCGACCAGTACAAGTACGGTTTCGTCACCGATATCGAATCCGACAAGGCCCCGAAGGGCTTGTCGGAAGACATCGTTCGTTTCATTTCCGCCAAGAAGAACGAGCCGCAATGGATGCTCGAGTGGCGGCTCGATGCCTATCGCCGCTGGCTGACCATGAAGGAGCCGGGCTGGGCCAAGGTCGCCCATCCGAAGATCGATTTCGGCAACCTCTACTACTACGCCGCGCCGAAGGGCTCGGAAGGCCCGAAATCGCTCGACGAGGTCGATCCGGAACTCCTCAAGACCTACGAGAAGCTCGGCATCCCGCTGCGCGAGCGCGAGGTGCTCGCCGGCGTGCAGGGCGCCAGGGTCGCGGTCGATGCCGTGTTCGACTCGGTTTCCGTCGTCACGACCTTCAAGGAGGAGTTGAAGAAGGCGGGCGTCATCTTCTGCTCCATTTCCGAGGCGCTGAAGGAACACCCGGACCTGGTCAAGCAGTACATCGGCACGGTCGTGCCGGTGTCGGACAATTTCTACGCGACGCTCAACTCGGCCGTGTTCTCGGACGGCTCCTTCGTCTACGTGCCGCCGGGCGTGCGCTGCCCGATGGAGCTGTCGACGTACTTCCGCATCAACGAGAAGAACACCGGCCAGTTCGAGCGCACGCTGATCATCGCCGACAAGGGCTCCTACGTCTCCTATCTCGAAGGCTGCACGGCGCCGATGCGCGACGAGAACCAGCTCCATGCCGCCGTGGTCGAGCTGATCGCGCTCGACGATGCCGAGATCAAGTACTCGACCGTGCAGAACTGGTACCCTGGCGACAAGGACGGCAAGGGCGGCATCTACAACTTCGTGACGAAACGCGGCGATTGCCGCGGCAAGAACGCGAAGATCTCCTGGACGCAGGTCGAGACCGGCTCCGCGATCACCTGGAAGTACCCCTCCTGCATCCTGCGCGGCGACAATTCGCGCGGCGAATTCTATTCGATCGCCGTGTCGAACGGGCTGCAGCAGGTCGATTCCGGCACCAAGATGATCCATCTCGGCGCCAATACGACGAGCCGCATCATCTCGAAGGGGATTTCCGCGGGCCGCTCGAACAACACCTATCGCGGCCTCGTCTCGGTGCACCGCAAGGCCAAGAACGCCCGCAACTTCACGAACTGCGACTCGCTCCTGATCGGCGACAAGTGCGGCGCGCACACCGTGCCCTATATCGAGTCGAAGACGGCGACCGCCAAGCTCGAACACGAGGCGACCACCTCGAAGGTCGCCGAGGATCAGCTCTTCTACGTGATGCAGCGCGGCTTGGGCCAGGAGGAGGCGGTCGCGCTCATCGTCAGCGGCTTCGTCAAGGACGTGCTCCAGCAATTGCCGATGGAGTTCATGGTCGAAGCGCAGAAGCTCATCTCCGTGAGCCTGGAGGGCAGTGTGGGATGAGCGCGGTCGTTGATGGGGAGGGGCGCGAGCTGTTCGTCTCGGCGCGCGTGACTCTCCTGCGCGACATCGAAATGGAGCGGCTCTTTGCAGGTTACGACACGGCGCTTGCCGGCGCGCCTCTGCCGCGCGACCTCAGGGTGGGCGACGAAGGTGTCGTGCTCGGCATCGAAGAAGCGCCGGAGCCCGGCGTGATGGTGGAGTTCAGGCTGGACGGGACGCCGTTCTGGCGCGGGGCCTTGCGGCCCGACGAGGTGCGGGTCGTATGACGCAGGTTGAGGCGCGGCCGGTGATCGGGTTCGTTCGCTCCGGTGACGGCAGCGGGTCGTATCCGGTGACCCCCGATCCCGTGACCGCCGAGGGCCGGAGCGCCGTGGCGGGGTTCGTCGGCGCCATGATCGGCTTCGGCCCCGGCGCGGCGGGCACCTGCTTCATCGCGCCGGCGCCGCGTCACGCTGCCCCGAACCTGACCTGTTCCGAGTATCGCAAACGGATGAACCGACATGCTTGAAGTCAAGAACCTGCACGCGACCGTCGACGGCAAGTCGATCCTGAACGGCATCGACCTTGTCGTGCCCGCGGGCGAGGTGCACGCCATCATGGGGCCGAACGGCTCGGGGAAGTCGACGCTGTCCTACGTGCTCGCCGGGCGCGAGGGTTACGAGGTGACGGAGGGCGACGTCCTTCTCGAGGGCCGGTCGATCCTCGAGCTCGACCCCGATCAACGCGCGACCGCGGGTCTGTTCCTCGCCTTCCAGTATCCCCTCGAGATTCCCGGCGTCTCCACCATGACCTTCTTGAAGGCGGCGGTGAACGCGCATCGCAAGGCCGCCGGTCTCGACGAGATCGCGCCGGGGGATTTCCTCAAGAAGGTGCGCGAGGTCGCAAAACGCCTCGGTATTGCGGACGACATGCTCAAGCGCGGCCTCAATGTCGGCTTCTCCGGCGGCGAGAAGAAGCGCATGGAGATCCTGCAGATGGCTCTGCTCGAGCCGAAGTTCTGCGTGCTCGACGAAACCGACTCCGGTCTCGACATCGACGCGCTGCGCATCGTCGCGGACGGCGTGAACGCGATGCGCTCGCCGGCGCGCGGCATCCTCGTCATCACGCACTATCAGCGCCTGCTCGATCACATCGTGCCGGACAAGGTGCACGTGCTGACGAAGGGCCGCATCGCCAAGACCGGCGGGCCGGAACTCGCCAAGGAACTCGAGGCGAGAGGCTACGCCGCCTTCGCGGAGGCGGCCTGACATGACGGCGACCGTTCGCGTGATGCGCACGGCGGCGGAGGAAGCGCTGCTGCGCGAATTCGCCGAAGCGAAGGATGCGCTGCCCGGTCTCGCGGCGAAGCGGGCCGCGGGCATCGCCCTGTTCGAGGGCGCCGGCCTGCCGCATCGCCGTGTCGAGGAGTGGAAGTATACCGACCTGCGCGCGATCCTGCGCGATGCGCAGCCCTTGGCCGGCGCGCCCGGCATGGACGACATCGGGGCCGCGCGCGCCATGCCGCCGGCTTTCGCCGGCTTTAAGTGCGCGAGCCTCGTCTTCGTCAACGGGCGTCACGTGAAGGCGCTCGACGAAGGCAAGGTGCCGAAGGGCGTGCAATGCCGCGACCTGCACGACGCGCTCACCATCGGGGATCGCCTCGTCGAGGCCCATCTCGGCCGGTTGGCTGCCGGCGGGTCCGACCCGGTCGTCGGCCTCAACACCGCCTTCATGTCCGGCGGCGCGGTGATCCACGTCGACCCCGGCGCCAAGGTGGCGCTGCCGCTGCATTTCGACTTCCGCTTTGCCGGCGCCGCGGCCGCGATCTATCCGCGCTTGCTCGTCGTCGTGGGCGACGGTGCCGAGGTCACCCTGGTCGAGAGCTATCGCGGCCTGGCCGGCGTCGCCTATCAGTACAACGCGGTCGCCGAGATCGTCGTCGGCAAAGGCGCGAAGCTCACGCATGTGATGCTGCAGGCGCAGGGCGCCGACGCCGTGCACCTGTCGAACGCCCTGGTCGAGCTCGGGGCCGAGGCGGCCTACGACACCTTCGCGCTCGAAGAAGGCGCGGCCGTGTGCCGCCGGCAATCGTCGATCCGCTTCGCCGGCGAGGGTTCGGCGCTGCGGCTCAATGGCGCGACGCTCGCCGCGCGCAAGCAGCATCTCGACACGACGCTCGTCGTGGACCACGCCGTGCCGCACTGCGTCAGCCAGGAGATCTACAAATACGTGCTCGCCGACGAGGCGCGCGGCGTGTTCCAAGGCAAGATCATCGTGCGCCCCGATGCGCAGAAGACCGACGGGCGCATGAGCGCGCGCGGCCTCCTCCTCGACGAGGGGCCGGAGTTCAACGCCAAGCCCGAACTCGAGATCTACGCCGACGACGTGCAGTGCGCGCATGGTGCGACCGCTGGCGAACTCGACGAGGATTTGATGTTCTACCTGCGCGCCCGCGGCATTCCCGAGGGCGAGGCGAAAGCGATGCTGGTCACCGCCTTCGTCGGCGAAGCTTTGACAGCGGTCGAGAACGACGCGGTGCGCGCGGCCCTGTCCGCGCGCATCGAAGCGTGGCTTGCCGCGAACCTGCATTGAGGTCACGCATGCACGCCTGCCTTTGCGAAGGACCACGACGTCATCGCGAGCGAAGCGAAGCGATCCAGACTGGATTGCTTCGTCGCTCTGCTCCTCGCAATGACGAAAGCATCCGCGATAACGGGCCGCGCGGGCGGATGCACCCATGACCTACGACGTCGAGAGCGTCCGCGCCGACTTCCCGATCCTGCGGAAGGAGGTCTACGGCAAGCCGCTCGTCTATCTCGACAACGCCGCTTCCGCCCAGAAGCCGCGCCAGGTGATCGAGCGCCTCGTGCACGCCTACGAGCACGAATACGCCAATGTGCATCGCGGGCTGCACTATCTTGCCAATGCGGCGACCGAGGCCTTCGAAGGCGCGCGCGCGCGCGTCGCGAAATTCCTCAACGCGCCCTCGACCGACGAGATCGTCTTCACGCGCTCGGCGACGGAGGCGATCAACCTCGTCGCCCAGTCCTTCGGCGGCATGCGCATCGGCGCGGGCGACGAGATCGTGCTCTCGATCATGGAGCACCACTCGAACATCGTGCCCTGGCACTTCCACCGCGAGCGATGCGGGGCAAAACTCGTCTGGGTGCCGGTGGAGGAGGACGGGTCGTTCTCGCTCGCGGCCTTCGCGGCAGCGCTCACCCCGCGCACCAGGATGGTCGCGATCACGCACATGTCGAACGTGCTCGGCACCGTGGTCCCGATCAGGGAGGTGTGCCGCATCGCGCGCGGGCGCGGCATCCCCGTGCTCGTCGACGGCAGCCAGGGCGCCGTGCATCTTGCCGTCGACGTGCAGGAGCTTGGCTGCGACTTCTACGTCTTCACCGGCCACAAGGTGTACGGCCCGACCGGGATCGGCGTGCTCTGGGGCAAGCGCGAGCATCTCGAAGCGATGCCGCCCTTCAACGGCGGCGGCGAGATGATCGAGACGGTGACGACCGACGCTGTCACCTACAACGCGCCGCCGCACCGCTTCGAGGCCGGCACGCCGCCGATCGTGCAGGCGATCGGGCTCGGGGCCGCCGTCGACTACATGATGGCGCTCGGCCGCGACGCGATCCGCGCCCACGAGGAGAGCCTGCGCGACTATGCGCATCAGCGCCTCGGGGAGCTGAATTCCATCCGCATTTTCGGCCGGGCGCCCGGCAAGGGGGCGATCGTCGCCTTCGACATGAAGGGCGCGCACGCCCACGACGTCGCGACCGTGATCGACCGGGCGGGGGTGGCGGTGCGCGCCGGCACCCATTGCGCCATGCCGCTGCTCGCGACCTACGGCGTCGCCTCGACCTGCCGTGCGTCATTTGCGCTCTACAATACGCGGGCAGAGGTTGATAAGCTCATCGAGGCGCTGCGCAAGGCGCAAACCTTCTTCACGTGAGGCGCGGATGGCGGACGAGACGGGCAAGCTCATGACCGGGGCGGAAGCGGCCGCGATGCTCGCGGCGGGCGAGCCCCCGCGCGCACCGGCCCGGCGGGCCGTTTCGGCCATCCCGCCGGCCGAGCTCGACCGCATGACCGACGACATCATCGCGGCGTTAAAGACGGTCTACGATCCCGAGATCCCCTGCGACATCTACGAGCTCGGCCTCGTCTACCGCGTCGACATCAAGGACGACCGGCACGTCGACATCGACATGACCTTGACCGCGCCGGGCTGCCCGGTGGCCGGCGAGATGCCCGGCTGGGTCGAGAACGCCGTCGGCACCGTCGGCGGCGTGTCCGGGGTCAAGGTCAACATGGTGTTCGACCCGCCCTGGGACCCGAGCCGCATGTCGGACGAGGCCCGCATCGCCGTCAACATGTTCTGACCCCGCACCCCGCCATTGGAATTACGGTGACATGATTTCGGAATTACGGTGACATGATTTCAATTGCATGAATTCGAGAGCATTCGTCTGTGCGCCGCTCACCGTTTCTGCAATTGAAATCATGTCACCGTAATTCGGTAATTCCGGCGGCGTGAAATGCTGCGCCATTGATCTGGGGCGCAGGTGCGAAGATGCGTGCGGGCTCAACGGGCTTGCGCGGACGAGCGCTGAACGGCATCGTTCAACGGTCGATCTCTCATCCATTTGCCATCACGCGTTGTGCCCGCCACCTCTCTCCGCACCGCCCTGTCCGTCTTCGGAGCCGCCTGCAAGGCCAAGCTGTCGAACCCGGCTGCGTCCGGCGCGCCCGAGGATCAACTGCGCGGGCCGTTGGAAGCCTTGGTCCAGGACCTGGCGCGCATCGCCGGCCTGCCGGGCGGCGCGGTGGCGCTCGTCGGCGAGAACACGCTCGCTGACCTGAAGACGCGGCCGGACTATGCGGTCACGGTCCAGAATGCCTTGGTGGGCTTTGTCGAGGTGAAAGCACCCGGCAAAGGCGCCGATCCGCGCCGCTTCTCCGACGAGCATGACAAGCAGCAATGGACGAAACTGAAGTCGCTTCCCAATCTCCTTTACACGGACGGCAACAACTTCGGCCTGTGGCGAAACGGCGAGCCGGCCGGGAAGGTCGTCACGCTCGACGGCGACGTAAGAACCGCCGCCGACAAACTCGATGCCCCGCCAACACTCCTGCCGCTTATCACGGACTTCCTAGGTTGGGTCCCGACGCCGCCGACCTCGGTGAAGCAACTGGCCGAAACCGCCGCGCGTCTCTGCCGTCTCCTGCGGGACGAAGTGGCCGAGGAGTTGGAGCGCGGCAATCCCGGTCTCACGTCGCTCGCCGGAGAGTGGCGCGGCCTGCTCTTTCCGGAGGCAAGCAAAGAGCAATTCGCGGACGGCTACGCGCAGGCCGTCACGTTCGGACTCTTGGTTGCGCGCGCTCGCGACATTGAACTGCGCGATGGCATCGACAAAGCGGCGCTCGAACTGCGCAAGTTGAATTATTCCCTCATCGCCACGGCGCTCAGGCTTCTCACCGACGACCCGCAGAACCGCGCCGCCCTCGACAGCGCTTTGCGCACGCTCGCGCGCGTGCTCGACGCCGTGCATTGGCCGACCTTGACCAAGGGCGATCCCGAAGCCTGGATCTATTTCTACGAGGACTTCCTCGCCGTCTATGACAATGCGCTGCGCAAGCGCACCGGCTCCTACTACACACCACCGCAGGTCGTTGCCGCTATGGTGCGGCTCGTCGACGAAGCGCTGCGTGATCCCGCCCTATTCGGCCTTCCACTTGGTCTTGCGTCGAAGGAGGTCACGCTGTGCGATCCGGCCGTTGGCACGGGCGCCTATCTTCTCGGCGCGCTGCGGCGCATCGCGCAAACCGTTGAGGCCGATCGCGGCGCCGGCGCGGTTCCGGGCGCCATCGAGGCTGCGGCGTCTCGGCTCATCGGGTTCGAGATGCAGTTTGGTCCGTTCGCGGTCGCGCAGCTCCGCCTCATGGCCGAGATGCAGACGCTGATGAGCATCACGCATGGCGACGGGCGCAACCTGCCGAACCTGCGCCTCTTCATCACCGACACGCTGGGCGATCCCTACGCAACGCAGACGCAGTTCTCCTCAATGACGCAGCCGATCGGCGAAAGCCGCCGGCAGGCGAACCGCATCAAGCGGGAAGAGCGCATCACCGTCGTCATCGGTAACCCACCCTACAAGGACAGAGCCAAAGGGTTGGGCGGGTGGATCGAGAAGGGTAGCGCAGGACGCCCTTCCGCTTTGTCGTTTTGGAATCCGCCGCCTGACTGGGGCGTTGGGCAGCATCTACACAATACCAAGAACCTCTACGTCTATTTCTGGCGGTGGGCGACGTGGAAGGTGTTCGGCGCGGGCCACGCCGAGACGACGGGTGAGCCACCGGCTGACCGTGAGGGAATTGTTTGCTTCATCACCGCATCTGGGTTCCTGTATGGCGATGGCTTTCAAAAGATGCGGGAAGACCTGCGGCGCGAGTGTTCCCACATATGGGTTATCGACTGTTCACCCGAAGGGCATCAGCCTGAAATGCGAACGCGCATCTTCCAAGGCGTGCAGCAGCCGGTTTGCATCGTCATGGCCGCGCGCCGAAAGGGGAAGAACCGAGATAGCCTTGCCGAACTGAAGTTCTTGGCGCTTCCAGAAGGTGACAGACGGGACAAGTTTTTGAACCTCGATGGACTGGCACTCGCCAGCGTCGATTGGTCTGACGGCCCCTCTGAGTGGAGAGCGCCGTTTCTTCCCAGGGTAAGAGGGCTCTGGGCTGACTGCTTTGGGTTGGACAACATCTTCGCATGGTCGACACCCGGTGTCGGCGCGTATCGCACATGGGTCATTGCGCCTGACCGACAGAGTCTTGTCGAACGATGGCGCGCGCTCCAGGGGGAGCGCAATAAGGACCGCCGTCGGCTGCTGTTCCACGAAGATCGCGATCGGACGCTTTTGAAGACGGTGAACGTACACCTGGGGAGGTTCTTGACGCCGCAGACCCCTGTCGATGCAGACACGAACGAACTGGCGGAACGAGTTCCATATGCGTTTCGTTCGTTTGATAGACAATGGATTCCCGCCGATCATCGGCTGATCAGCCGAGCCAGATCGGAACTGTGGAAGTGCTATTCCAATAAGCAAGTCCACTTAACGGCTCAACAGGCTCACAAAATCGAGAGCGGCCCCGCCGTCACGCTGACTGCCCTTCTGCCTGACCTTCACCACTACAACGGCCGCGGCGGCCGCGTTTTTCCACTCTGGCGCAATGCCGCCGCGACCGTGCCCAACGTCAAGCCCGAACTGACCGCGCATTTGGCGGCGGCCTATGGCCATGCGGTCGGCCCGGAGGACGTGATGGCTTACATCGCGGCCGTGCTGGCGCATCCGGCCTTCACCGCGCGCTTTCAGGCCGATCTCGTGCGCCCCGGCCTGCGCGTGCCGATCACCGCTGATGCCGCATTGTTCCGCGAGGCCGTAACGATCGGGTGCGAGGTCATCTGGCTCCACTGCTATGGCGAGCGCTTCGCTGATCTGGCCGCGGACCGTCCTGCGGGGCCGCCGCGCTTGCCGAAGGGCGAAGGTCCGCTGATACCTGCGGGCCGCGGCATTCCCGGCGCGCCGGAGCCACTCCCCGACACCATGGACTATGATGCCGCCGCGCGCCGCCTGATGATCGGTAAGGGTGTCATTGAAAACGTGCCGCCACAGGTTTGGGCGTACGAGGTCTCGGGCAAGACCGTGCTGCGGCAATGGTTCAGCTACCGCAAGCGCGACCGCTCGCGTCCGATCATTGGGGACCGTCGCCCGCCATCACCGCTCGACCGCATTCAGCCGGACCATTGGCTGGACGACTACACGGTCGACCTGATGAATCTCCTTCATGTGCTTGGCCGGCTGGTGAGGCTCGAACCATCACAGGCTGATCTTCTCGAGCGCATTTGCGCCGCGCCGCTGCTGCCCATGGCCCAGGGCCATTCAAAGAATCCGTCCGGTGACGACTGAATTACGGAATTACGTAATTACGCGCGTGTGGATGGCGCCCGACGAGACCTTCAATCAGCCTCCCGCGCTTGGTAGCCTCACCGCACGCAATTCAAAGGAACATCCGTCGTGCCGACACGCCAGCCGGACCTCTTCGGCCACACGCCGCCGCAGGGCGACCTGTTCGGCGATGATGGCGGCGCGTGCTCGCCCGCCCGGCAGGTCGATCCGGACGAGATTCGTCGCCGTCTGCTCGGCATGCTGCGCGAAATCCGTGCTGCACGTACGCGCTCGCCCTGGCCGCCGGAAACGACCCGGCTCAACCAGCTCCTCTTTCCGCAAATGGCCAACTGGCTCCCGCCGGAGGAGCGCGATCAGCTCCGCTTCGAGTTCGAGTCAGAGCTGAAGCGCTTGAACCTTGCCGCCTAAAAGCGGCGGCGAGGAGAAAAGCCCCTCCCGCCTTCGCCTCCGTGCCCCCATATCTTTGCTGCACCCGCGGCGATGCGCCGGTTGTCGCCGGCCCGCCGTCCGGGGTAGATGGAACTTCCCTCGAGCCTTGACCCCGAGAGGATGACAATGACCAGGCCCTCCGAAGCCGCGGCGCCGCCGCGGCGCCCGCGCGTGAGCGTGGTGTCCTTAACCGACGCCGCCGCCGAGCGCGTGAAGGCGATCATCGCCCGCTCCGACAAGCCGCTCGTCGGCGTGCGCGTCGGGGTGAGGAACGGCGGCTGCGCCGGCATGTCCTACACCATGGAATACGCCGAGGCGCGGCAGCCGCTCGACGAGGTCGTCGAGGACAAGGGCGTCACCATCCTGATCGATCCGAAGGCGGTGCTGTTCCTGCTCGGCACGGTGATGGACTACAGGACCGAGAAGCTGTCCTCCGGCTTCGTGTTCCGGAATCCGAACCAGACCGGGGCGTGCGGCTGCGGCGAATCGGTCGCGATCACTCCGGCGCGGGCGTGACGGCGCGGTCCGCGGCGCCGGTGTGAACGGGGCGGGCGCGGTCGGTTTGCCAATGGCGCGGTTTGCCGAAATCATGCCGCTGTTGCACGATGACCAAAGGCCCGATCATGACGAACAATCCCGCCTTCTTCGTCGATCTCTTCGCGCCCTGGGCGCCGGTGAGCGCGCGGCGGATGTTCGGCGGCCTCGGCCTCTACCGGTGCGGGGTGATGTTCGCCCTCGTCGCCGAGGGGACCTTGTACCTCAAGGTCGACGATCTGAATCATCGTGATTTCGCAGAGGCTTGCGGCCGTCCCTTCGTCTATGACGGGAAGGGGAGGCCGATCACCATGTCGTACTGGACGCCGCCGGAGGACATCTTCGACGACGCCGAGGCGCTGAAGCGCTGGGCGCAGCTGGCCTATGACGCGGCGCTGCGCGCGGCAGGGCGGCGGGGCAGGCCCACGCTGGAGTGAGCTAAGCCACGGATTTCGTGGCGGTTTCGGCGACGTCGCGCTCGCTGCACGCGCGGTTCCGGCCGGTGCGCTTGGCGTGGTAGAGCGCGGCATCCGCCCGCTCGATCAGCGACGCCCCGGTATCGCCCGGCGACCAGGCCGAGACGCCGAGGGAAATCGTAATCCGTCCAAGGCGTTCACCGGTCGAGCGCTTGACGAGCTCCTTGCTCATCACCCCCTCGCGGATGTGCTCCGCGACCTTCATGCCGGCGTCGAGCGGCGTGCGCGGCAAGATCACGCAGAACTCCTCGCCGCCGTAGCGAGCGGCGAGATCTTGGCCTTTGACGTTCTGCTTCAGCGCGCTGGCGACCAGGCGAAGAACTTGATCGCCGGTTTGATGTCCGTAGGTGTCGTTGAACTTCTTGAAGTGGTCGATGTCCGCGATGATGAACGAGAACGTCTTGCCGGTTGCCTCGGCTTCACTGAGCGCGCGCGCCAGCGATTGATCGAAACACTTCCGATTGGCGAGCCCCGTCAGCGGGTCCGTCAAGGTCTCGCTGCGGACCGTCTCCAGGGCGACGTGCAGTTCGTCGATCTGCCGCTTCGATTCGACCAGCTTGGCCTCGAGGTCGGCGTTGCGGACCTCCATCTTCTTCGTTTCGCCGATCAGGCCCTCCACGATGGCATGCAGCGCATTGCGGTCGGCCGATGACCGGGCAAGGTCGCTCGACGCGCCCTGCAGCGCGGCGCCGAAGCTCAACGTGTCACCGCGCGCCGTGTCGATCCACCCCATGACATTGCGCAATTCCGACGAGAGCTGTCCACCGATCGTATCGATCCGATCGCTGAAGCGGGTCGGCGACAGGAAATCGTCATAGATCCGCTCCGTCGCCTCGACGGACAGGCGCCCGGCCGTGCGCAGAATGTCGTTGATCGCCCTGTTCAGCGCCTGATTGTAGCCGGCTGAATACGTGTACCAGAGCTCGTAGTTGCGGGGGTAGGCGGGCGTCTCGTTCGCCTTGAGGTGTCCGATGGCCGCTTCGCCATAGACGATGGTTCGCTTGAATTCGTCACGCTGGTCCAATGTACGGC
Source organism: Pseudomonadota bacterium (assembly GCA_041694995.1). Lineage (GTDB taxonomy): Bacteria > Pseudomonadota > Alphaproteobacteria > Rhizobiales > UBA4765 > Raskinella. Next base: position 35,403 of record JBGFRS010000026.1, read on the forward strand.
CCTCCCTCCCGCGCAAGCATCACCGCTGGCAGAGACGTCAACCCCGCACGTCGTGAATACGCCTCAATCGGTTAAGGCGCGGTTAAACAAGCAAAGCGCATCCTGAAAAATGTCAGACGATTTCTAGTGGTGTTCCGCAAAGTCGCAATCGGAATTGGCGTTTCTACGCGGATTTGGCACGAACGGCTCGCAAGAGGAAGGCAGGCATATGGCCCTGCGCGGCATCCTCGGCATGGTCTGCAGGCGCTTGTTGCTTGCGACGGGGCTCGCGAGGCGCGGTGTCATCGCGTCGGCGTGACGCGACCGGCTTCACTGGTTCTTTGCGCGTGCGACGAGCATCGTTCTTCGCGCGATGCGCGCGGGTTTCGCGTGGCGCCCCGGCTGACGCCTCGGGCGCGGGCGACCCGACATTCCACGCGATCGGCTTGCCGATCAGACGAACGATCGCTTCGAGCGATTTGTTGTCAGCGGGCGTGACCAGCATCACAGCGTGGCCGGTTCGCCCGGCACGGCCTGTTCGGCCGATGCGATGCACGTAATCCTCGGCGTGGTGGGGAACGTCGTAATTGAAGACATGGCTGACGTCCGGAATATCGAGCCCGCGCGCCGCGACATCGGAGGCGACGAGGATCGACAGGTCGCCGCTTCGAAAACGGTCGAGCGTGGCCATCCGTGACATCTGGTCCATGTCGCCATGCAGGGCACCGGCGTTGAACCCGTGCTTCACCAGCGACTTGTGCAGCACCGCGACTTCACGCTTGCGATTGCAGAAGACGATCGCGTTCTTCAGGTTTTCAGCGGACCGGATGAGGCGGCGCAGTGTGTCGCGCTTCTCATGCGATTCGCTCCCCGCCGAAACCAGCACCTGCGTGATGGTCGAAGCGGTTGAGGCGGGGGGGGCGACTTCCACCTGCGCCGGGTTCGATAGGAAATTCTCGGTGAGCCGCTTGATCTCCGGCGGCATCGTCGCGGAGAAAAACAGCGTCTGGCGCGTGAACGGCACGAGTTTGCAGATGCGTTCGATGTCCGGGATGAAACCCATGTCGAGCATGCGGTCTGCTTCGTCGATCACCAGGATCTCGATCCCGGTCAGCAGCAGTTTTCCGCGTTCGAAATGGTCGAGGAGGCGGCCAGGCGTCGCGATCAAGACATCGACGCCACGCGTGATCTTGGCATCTTGGTCGCCGAAGGACACGCCCCCGATCAGCAACGCCACGTTGAGCTTGTGCTGCGCGCCGTACTTGACGAAGTTCTCCTCAACCTGCGCCGCCAGCTCACGGGTCGGTTCCAGGATCAGCGTCCGCGGCATTCGCGCCCGCGCCCGCCCGCCTTCGAGAAGCGTGAGCATCGGCAGAACAAACGCGGCCGTTTTCCCCGTACCCGTTTGCGCAATGCCAATCAGGTCTCTGCGCGACAAGACATGGGGAATTGCCTGGGCCTGAATGGGCGTCGGCGCCTTGTACCCGGACGCTTCTACGGCCGCGAGGACCTTGTCGGACAGGCCGAGGTCGGAAAAAGACATCAGTTTCAGTTTCTTTCGTTGGGGAGCGCTGAGGCCGACACCTGGCCGAGCGTAACGCGTTCAGCCACGTCACGGGCGTCTATATGCCAGCGGTACCCTATAGATGGGTCAACCCTTGTCAATCGCAACCCCAAAAGCTCGAATCCGCCGCGGAACTCAAGGCGTTTGACGCAGGTCGCGAAGCGAAGGCTCCCGCCCAGCGCGCCGTTGATCGGGCTAAGGCAACGTTCACGTCGAACGCGTGATCAGCGAGATGCGATCACCCATACGCCGTCAAAGGCTGCAAGGGTCAGCGTGACGTGGCGTGCCGCACGTTCCTCGCCGGCCGAAACCTGTGCCTGGCAGGCGAAAACGGCCCCATAGAGCTGAGACACGCGCCGGGTGCATGTTTGGGCCAGAACGTCCGACGGCTGCACGCCCGTTCCGATGTCGTTGGCCACGATGGTTGCGACTTCGATTGGCGTCGGGGCCGGCGCGGACGAGACGTCGAACTTCTGCATCGCCGCGACGGCGAGAAAAGCGCAAACAGTCAGGCCCATTTTGGCGATCATGGCAGCCCCCTGAATTTTCGTTGCGTCCTCCTTACGTCGCGTGGGCTCTCGGAAAGGTTCACGCCTCGGGCGAATTCCGGGAAAGATCGTGACGTGGTGGACGGACGCTTGACGGCGCCCGACGAATACCCCGCCGGCAGTGCGCGGTCTGTTCCGCAGGTGACGGCCATGGTGTCCCCGTGCGCCGGCGCCGAATTCGCCGCACATTAGCCGCGGCGCATTGCCGCCAGGTTTCGGCCGTGTTTCTTGCGAGAGCGTTGGCTTTTAGATATCGAGATCAGGAGCAAAGGCGGCACGCTCTTGGATGAACGCGAACCGGGCCTCCGGCTTGTTACCCATCAAGCGCTCGACGGTCTGGTCGGTCGGCCCCTTCTCGTCGGCTTCGACGACCACCTTGAGAAGAGTGCGCCGTCGCGGGTCCATGGTGGTCTCCTTGAGCTGGGCCGGCATCATCTCCCCCAACCCCTTGAATCGCGAGACCTCGACCTTGCCGCGGCCCGTGAACTCCTTGCTCAGCAGTTCTTCCTTGTGAGCATCGTCGCGTGCATAGGCGGACTTTCCCCCCTGTGACAGACGGTAGAGCGGCGGTACCGCGAGGTAGAGATGGCCGTGCTCGATCAGCTTCGGTGTCTGCCGCCAAAAGAAGGTGATGAGGAGCGAGGCGATGTGCGCGCCGTCGACGTCCGCGTCTGTCATGATGATGATCTTTTCGTACCGAAGATCCTCGTCCCGGTAGTGCGAACCTGTTCCCACGCCGAGCGCCATGATCAGATCGGTGAGTTGCTGGTTGTCCTTGAGCTTGTCCTTGCCGGCAGCGGCGACGTTCAGAATCTTGCCCCGCAACGGCAGCACGGCCTGCGTCGCCCGATCGCGGGCTTGCTTGGCTGAGCCACCGGCCGAGTCGCCTTCGACGATGAAGAGTTCCGACCCAGCCGTTCCGGCCTGCGAACAGTCGGCAAGCTTGCCGGGCAACCGGAGCTTCTTCACGGCGGTCTTGCGCGCGGTTTCCTTCTCCTGACGGCGACGGATCCGCTCCTCAGCGCGCTCGACGAGAAAGTCGAGAGTGCGATTGGCGCGGGACGGATCGTCGGCGAGCCAATGGTCGAACGCATCACGTACGGCCGTCTCGACGATCTTCGCGGCCTCGACGGTTGCCAGCCGGTCCTTGGTTTGGCCCACGAATTCTGGTTCGCGAACGAAAACGGACACCATCGCGGCAACCGCCGCTTGGATATCGTCGCCGGTGACTTGAGCGATCTTCTTGTTGCCGACGCGCTCGCCGTGTTCCTTGAGCCCTTTCAGCAAGGCCATGCGCAGGCCGGCTTCATGCGTCCCGCCGTCTGCGGTCGGGATGGTGTTGCAGTAAGACGAGCACATCGCTTCGTCGACCACGAAGGCGACCGCCCATTCCACAGCGCCATGGCCGGAACGCTTCTCTGTCGACCCCGAAAACATCGCGGGGACAACCATCAAATCCGTATCGACGCGCGTCGCGAGATAGTCTGCCAGCCCGCCGGGGAACTTGAAGGTCTCATCGGCGGGGATGTCCTTTCCAACGACGAGCGAGGGATCGCACTGCCAGCGAATCTCCACGCCCGCGAAGAGATAAGCCTTCGCACGCGCCATGCGGAACACGCGCGCCGCGTCGAAGTGCGCCCCTTTGCCGAAGATCTGCGCATCGGGATGAAAGCGCACGCGCGTCCCGCGTCGGTTTGTGACCTTGCCGAGATTCTGCAGTTTCGAAGTCGGGACCCCGCGCGCAAAGGTCTGACGGTAAAGCTGCTGCCCGCGCGCAACCTCGACCTCGAGCACGTCGGACAGCGCGTTGACCACGGAGACGCCAACACCGTGCAACCCGCCCGAGGTCTCATAAGCCCCCGAACCGAACTTCCCGCCGGCGTGGAGCGTGCACATGATGATTTCGAGCGCTGATTGCTTCGGGAATCGTGGATGAGGATCGATGGGGATTCCTCGCCCATTGTCGGAAACGGTCAGAAAGCCCTCGGTGTCGAGTTCCACTTCAATGAATGTCGCGTGGCCCGCGATGGCTTCATCCATCGCGTTGTCGATGACCTCCGCAAAGAGATGGTGCAGGGCCTTCTCGTCGGTTCCTCCGATGTACATCCCCGGTCGGCGGCGCACCGGTTCCAGGCCTTCCAGCACCTCGATCGAAGCGGCATTGTAACCCGCATCCCCTGTGCTTTTGCCGCGGGATCGATCGGCAGGTGCGGTTGCAGCTTTCACAAGCTCCGCCATACCGGAACGCATGCGTTCGTCTTCGGCGGGCGCAGGGCCGAAGAGGTCGGGGGCCCTGGCCTTGGCATCACGCGGCATGCAATCAGTCTCCTACTCCGAGGGCGGGAGCGAATCGGTTGCGGCAGTCTGCCAGCGGAGTGGTGGGGGCGCACGCCAGTCAGTCAGTGTCAAGCACCGGATCGCGCCGAGGCTCGCTGGACAGCGGGCGCGGCGACGCCAACCTGTGTGCCCCCTTGTGCATGCGCACGCAGGCCGATATGGCCTGGATGATCGAGCGACGCCCCAGCATGGCGAACACGGCATCGGATGGTTTCCAGGCCCTCGTGCTTCGAGCGCGCAAGGCGATGCCGGACTGGCTACGCCGCGGGCTTCGTATCGCACGAAATTCGTTTGTCGCTGGTGCCGCCTCGCCGGCACTTCCAGAAGAGCTCGTGGCGAATTGTCGTCTGTGTGCATCCCGCGCGCAGCTCGTCCGCGCGCTACCCCATGGGGGGCGTGTGGCGGAGATCGGCACCGACACGGGGGCATTTGCGCAGCTCATCCTCGCGACCGCCGCGCCGAGCAGGCTCGACATCGTTGACCTTGACTTCTCGCGATTTCCGGCTGCCCTGCGGGCCGATCCACGCGTGGTCGTGCATCAGGGTCGCTCGGCCGACATTCTGGAAGGCTTTGAACCGGCCTCATTCGACTGGATATATATCGATGCTGACCACGCCTACGCCTCGGTCCGCCGCGACGCCGCGGCGGCGGCGAGCAAGGTGAAGCCCGGCGGGTACCTCGTCTTCAACGACTTCGCACACGTGGACCCATACTTCGGCACTTATGGCGTCCACCGCGCCGCTACCGAGTTCGCGCTTGACCATGGATGGCCGCTCGCTTGGCTCGCCTACGAGCCCTCCGCGCTTTACGACGTGGCTTTGCGGAAACCCGACGAAGCGGCCTGACGCGCTGTCACGATCTGATGCAGTCGTGCCAGATCACACAAAAGGGAATCTGTGCGGATGGGCGGTGGGGCCGAGCATGCTCTGCTCTCAATCTTTACCCGATCTTGCCACCACCGCGTTTGGTGATCGCGACAATGGAGGGGGCCCGCGCTCGCGGGGTCGCACGGGTGTCGTCGTTAAAGGCTACCAGAGATCGATGACAATCTTCCCGGTCGATCTCTCTTGATGGAACCGATCGCCACCACGCGCCGCTACGACGGCGCCGCGATGTTGCTGCACTGGCTGAGCGCAGCGCTCGTGGCCGCTTTGTTCGGCACAGGCCTCGTCATGACGCGCCTCGGGGCAGGCAGCGCCGACCAGTTCGCGCTCTATCAGCTTCACAAGGCGCTGGGGGTCACGCTGCTGCTTCTGACTCTCCTCCGTGGCGCTTGGCGGGCGATCCGGCCGCCGCCGCTCTGGCCGCCTGCCTTGCCCCAGTCCGCACGGGTCGTGGCGCGGCTCGCGCACGGCATGCTCTACCTGTGCCTCGTCGCAGCGCCTCTCGCGGGCTGGGCGCTCGTCTCGGTGAGTCCCTTCAACATTCCGACGAGCCTGTTCGGACTCGCGACCTGGCCGCATCTTCCGGTTCTGTCCGAGCTCGATGCGGCGAGCCGGGCGCTGGTCGCGCCCGTCGTTTCGTGGGTCCATGCGATCCTCGCCTACGTGCTCGCCGGGCTCGTCGTGCTGCACAGCGCCGCGGCGCTATGGCACGGCAGCCCCGTGCTAGCCCGTATGACGCCTGGCCGGCCGCCGCAGAGGGGTGAAACATGATCGAGCCGCCGTTCTCATCGGGCCGACGCCTTCGTGCGCTCGCACTCGGGTGTTTCGCGCTCGCCGCCGGATCGGCGCAGGCCGATCGATGGTCCGTCGACCGGGAGCGTTCGCGGCTCGACTTCGAAATCGTTGAGAGCGGCAATCCGGTCGCCGGTCGCTTCGCACGGTGGGAGGCCGACATCCGCTACGATCCGGCGGACCTCGCGGCGGCCCGAGTGCGGGCGACGGTCGGGACCGCCTCGGCCGCGACCGGCGAGCACCGGCGGGACGAGGTGATGACGGGACCCGATTGGCTCGACGCCGCGCGCGTGCCCGAGGCCATGTTCGAGGCCGAGGGCTTTCGCGCGCTCGGCGGCGATCGTTTCGAAACGACCGGCACGCTGCGGTTGCGCGACGGTGTTCGCCCAGTCACCCTCGCCTTCACGCTCGCCGTTGACGGCGACGAGGCGCGCGCTCGCGGCCGGGCGACCCTGGTGCGCACGCAGTTCGGGGTCGGCCAAGGGCAATGGGCGGGGCTGACGGTCGTGGCGCTGGAGGTTACGGTCGCTTTCGACCTGGTGGCCCGTCGCGTCCGCTGAGCCAGGCGGCGGTTGATCTCCTCCGGGCCGGAACGACGCGCGCCCGCGTCGCGAGAGGTCGCGGCCGTCGGCGGGCGGCCGCGACCCTTGATCGCCCGTTCAGGCGCCGATCTTGCCGCCGTCGGTCCGCGTGATCACGATCGTCGCCGAGCGCGGCATCGCCGTGCCGCCGTCCGGCCAGTTCGAGACGATGCGGCCTGCCTGGAAATCCTCCGGCGACGTGGTCGCGCCCGGATGCTGCACGTTGACGAACATCGTGCGCTGGTCCGGTGTGGTGATGACGCCGGTGATCTCCTGCCCCGTGGGCCCGGTGAGGAAGCGCCGGATCTCGCCCGTGCGCGGGTCCGCGGCCAGCATTGCGTTGTTGCCCAGGATCTTGAAGTCGCCTCGATTCTGCTCGCGCTCTCCAATATCGGTCTGGATCCAGAGCCGAGAGTCGGCGTCGAACCACAAACCGTCCGGGCAGGCGAAGATATTGTCGGCATCGAGTGGCTTACCCGTGAGCGTGCGGCTCTCGTTCGCAGGGCCGGCGATGACGAACAGCTCCCAGCGGAAGCGGGTTGCGGTGTGATTGTTGCCGTCCTCGGTCCAGCGCACGATCTGGCCGAACTGGTTGCGCGCGCGCGGATTGACCGGGTCGACCTGAACTAGCGTGCGCCGCGTGTTGTTGGTGAGCGTGAAGTAGACCTCGCCGGTCTTCGGGTCGACCGCGCCCCATTCCGGCCGGTCCATCTTGGTGGCGCCGGCCTTGTCCGCCGCGAGCCGCGTGTTGACCAGGATGTCGGCGAGATCGGCAAAGCCCGCCGCAGGCGTCAGCCCGTTCTGGCCCGGCGCCAGAGCGAGCCACTCGCCCGTGCCGTCCGCGTTGAACTTCGCCACGTAGAGTGTGCCCTCGTCGAGCAGCGTGCCGTTGGCGGTCGCCGGATCATAGGGGCGCGCCGACACGAACTTGTAGATGTACTCGAACCGCGCGTCGTCGCCCGAGTAGCACACCACCGGACGGCCGGCTGTCGCCGGCGCGAAGACAACGCCTTCGTGCGCGAAGCGGCCGAGGTGGGTGCGCTTGATCGGCGTCGCTTGCGGGTTGAACGGATCGATCTCGACCATCCAGCCGAAGGTATTCGGCTCGTTCCGATAGTCCTCGGCCGCGGTCGCAGCCCGCGTGCTCGCATCGAAGCGCGCGTACTCGTCGGCGCCGCCGGCCGCGAGCTCCCAGCCGTAGCGCGACCGGCCGCTGGCGACGACGCCGAAGCGGGCATGCTCACGCGGCAGGCTCGGCCTTTGGTCCTTCTGGTCGCCGTTGCGGAAGTAACCGGCCCAGTTTTCTTCGGCCGTCATGTAGGTGTTCCACGGGGTGACGCCGTGCGCGCAGTTGTTGAGCGTGCCGCGCGTGCGCGTGCCGTCGGGGCTGTACTTCGTCACGACGTGGCGCGCGCCGCGAACGGGTCCGCCGATCTCGATCGGGGTCAGGCCCGTGATGCGCCGATTGCGTGGATCGTCAACGACGCTCCAATTGCCGTCGGTAGCGCGGCGAACGCGCACGATGCTGACACCATGGGCGTTGAGCTCCTTGAGCACTTGGTCGGCGTCGCGGCTGTTCTCCGTGACGACGATGTGGCCGTCGCCCAAGGGCCGGCCACGATAGGCGCCGTGCAGCATGCGCGAGTCGATGTACTCGTGATTGATCGCGAGCAGGCCGTCGGTCGACGACCCGTCGATCGGGAAGAAGTGCATGCCATCATGATGGCTGCCGATCTGTTGACCTTGCTCGGCGCCCGTGTTCGCGCCTTCGCGGTACGCTGGACCCGAACTCGAGATGGGGGTGCCGAGCGGGACCAGCACCTGCACACGATAGCCGTTCGGCACCACGATCGTGTCCGCTTCGCTGACCGGCACCGGCGTGAAGCCGAGGAGCGGGGACGCGCCGGCCGCCGCACCCTGGGCCTGCGCCGCCGAGGGGGCGAGGCCGAGTCCGAAGACGCCGGTCACCGCGGCCGACAGGCCGCCGACGAGGAAGCCGCGCCGCGACGACCTAGCCTCCACCACGTCGTAGAAGGTGGGATTCGGAGAGGCGTTGCACGGCGGTTCGTCGCCGTGCTCGAAACCGGGCGTCTCGGTGAAGTCGGCGTAGTCGTGTTCGTAGTCGTCGTGTTCGTAGTCGGCCTTCGCACGTTCGGTCATGCAGTCCTCCTCGCGCTGGTCGATCGCCGCACGCGCCTCCGCCGTACGGCGGAGGAAAGACTAGAACGGTTCCATGACGAGCAAATCACACGGTCGACCGCGACTTGTGGAAAACCCGCTAAGTTCCGTGGTCTCTTGGGCTTTTCAAGCTTGATGACATCACGTTCAAAGAGTTGGGAACAACGGGCTTTTCTCTCGGCGCAAGATCGGGGGCTCCGCGAGCGCGCCCCGCCACGGACTTGGTCGTGGCAATCGTACGACCCGTGGCGGCGCCCTATACGTGGAACGGAAACGTGTCGGCACCGCACGGAGCAGCGCTTGACCACGAGAGCATCGAGTGCCAGACGCCTCGGCGAAAGCACCAGACCGGGGCAACGGCTTGCGGAGCACGCGCTTCGGGGCGGTTTGGGAGACGGGGCGTGCAACGTTTCTTGACACTCGTGATCAATCTCGATCGGTCGCCGGAACGCTGGGCCGCCATTCACGCGCAACTCGAACGACTGGGCATTGCGCACCAGCGTGTGCCTGCGGTCGACGCGCGCGAGATCGGGCCCGGGCCCTGGCACGACGTGGACCAAGCGCTTTACGATAAGTGGCACCATCGGCCCGTGCGGCCGCAGGTGATCGCGAATTACCGGAGCCAGATCAAAGCGCTTCGCATCTTCGTAGCAAGCGGCACGCCCTACGGTCTCATGCTCGAAGACGATGCCGTGTTCGAGAGCGACGCCGTTGATGCTCTCCACGCCGCGATCGATCAGGGTTGGGCGTGGGACATTCTGGATCTGGAAGGGTTGCGCAGCCCGCCATATATCCCGCTCAAGCCGCTCACGGGCCGCTATAGACTGGCTGTCGATTTGTTCCAGAATACCGGATCGGCTGCATACTTGGTGTCGCGCCAGGCCGCGCTGCGCATGATCGAATGCCTGTTGCCGATCCGCTTCCCATACGACTATGCCTTCAATCGGAGCTGGGTGACTGGGCTCCGTTTTCTGCGGATTGCGCCACATCCAGCGCATCAGTCCCACGAGTATCTGACCGAGGATCGGCCAAAAGGACCAGACGACTACAAGAGCGCTGGCGCAATGGTTCCCGTCACGCTTTACCGCGCATGGCGCGAGTTGCAGCACGTGGGCGCTGCACTGCGGGCTACCGCCGACGTCCGTCGTGGTCCGCGGCAACAGGAAGCGTGAAAGGATTTGGGGCGCCTCGCGGCGCCCCAACATGTCGTCTCATCCCTCGGTTCAGACGGAATAGTACATCGCGAACTCAAGCGGGTGCGGCGTCATCCGGAACCGATCGGCTTCAGCCTTGCGCAGGTCGATGTAGCTATCGATCATGTCGTCGGTGAAGACGCCGCCTGCAAGCAGGAACTTGCGATCCTTGTCGAGCGAAGCAAGCGCTTCGTCGAGCGAGCCGCACACCGTCGGAATTCTCTTCAACTCCTTCGGCGGCAGGTCGTAGAGGTCCTTGTCCATCGGGTCGCCGGGATGGATCTTGTTCTGGATGCCGTCGAGACCGGCCATCAGCATGGCAGCAAAGGCGAGATAGGGGTTCGCCGCCGGATCGGGAAAGCGGACCTCGACGCGCTTGGCCTTCGGCGAGTTTGTCCACGGAATGCGGCACGAGGCCGAGCGGTTACGCGCTGAATAGGCGAGCAGGACCGGAGCTTCGTAACCCGGAACCAAGCGCTTGTATGAATTGGTCGTCGGATTGGTGAACGCGTTCAGCGCCTTCGCGTGCTTGATGATGCCGCCGATGTAATAGAGGCACATCTCCGACAAGCCGGCATACTTGTCGCCGGCCATCATCGGCTTGCCACCCTTCCAAATCGACTGGTGCACGTGCATGCCCGAGCCGTTGTCGGCGAACACAGGCTTCGGCATGAAGGTCGCGGTCTTGCCATAGGCCTGGGCGACGTTGTGGATGCAGTACTTATAGATTTGCATCTGGTCGGCCATCTTCACGAGAGTGTCGAACTTCATCCCCAGCTCGTGCTGGGCGGAGGCGACCTCGTGATGGTGCTTTTCGACCTTGACACCCATTGAAGCCATAGCGGCCAGCATCTCGGACCGGATGTCCTGGCAGGAGTCGAGTGGCGGCACCGGAAAGTATCCACCCTTCGTTGCGACGTGATGCCCGAGATTGCCGGACTCGTATTCGGTGTCCGAGTTGATCGGCAGTTCCGTCGAATCAAGCTTGAAGCCGGTATTGTACGGGTCGGCTGCGTATTTGACGTCGTCAAAAATGAAGAATTCGGCCTCTGGACCGAAATAGGCCGTGTCGCCAACGCCCGTCGACTTCATGTAGGCTTCGGCCTTCTTCGCGATCGACCGCGGGTCACGATTGTAGTGCTCGCCCGAGACCGGGTCGAGGACATCACAAACGATCGACAGTGTCGTCTGTGCAAAGAAAGGATCGATCTGTGCCGAAGACGGATCGGGCATCAATTGCATGTCGGACTCGTTGATAGCCTTCCACCCAGCGATCGACGAACCGTCGAACATGATGCCGTCGGCGAACGTGTCCTCTTCGATCATCGAGACGTCGAACGTCACGTGCTGCCACTTCCCGCGATAATCGGTGAAGCGAAAGTCGACGTACTTCACGTCCTTGTCCTTAATCATTTTGAGGACGTCTTTAGCGTTTGCCATGCTACTTTCCTTTCTTGTGGTCCATCGCGAAGCCTCGTGGGCTCGCTATTCCCGAATTGCTGCCTCAGACGGCGTCGATGCCCGTTTCGCCGGTGCGGATGCGCACGACCTCTTCGATGTTCGATACGAAGATCTTTCCATCACCGATGCGACCCGTTTGCGCAGCACGACGGATGGCATCAATGGCCTTGTCGACCATGTCGTCACCCAGCACGACTTCGATCTTCACCTTGGGCAGGAAGTCCACGACGTACTCGGCACCGCGATAGAGCTCGGTATGCCCCTTCTGCCGCCCGAACCCCTTGGCTTCCGTTACGGTAATTCCCTGCAGTCCAACTTCCTGGAGCGCCTCCTTCACCTCGTCGAGCTTGAAGGGTTTGATGATAGCCTCGATTTTTTTCATGCGTCCGCCTTCGGGCACGTCGGCCCCTTCCTCGTCGCGCCCGAACCCGTCTAGCAGGTGATGTGCCAGTCTCCGGCCAGCTTGAAAACCAGCTGCTCCAGGGCTTTTGCGCTGGCTGATGGGTATAACGCCACCATCACTGCCCAACAATTGGGCTGAATGCACATTGTTTGTGCGGTCGTTGATCGCGCGCGATGGCGCCGCCGGGGGTTTGGGCACGCTGCCCTTCTGGAAGGCAGATCGGCGTGCCTTGCGAGCGCGCGTGACGCAGCGCAACCTGTCCGCGGAGCAGGACCATGCCAGCCATTCTGACCGTCGCGGAAATGGGCCAAGCCGACGCAGCGGCGATTGCCGCCGGCACGCCTGGGCGCGCGTTGATGGAACGGGCCGGGAGCGCGGTCGCTGAAGATGTATGCCGGCGATGTCCTGAGGCGCACTGCGTCCTGGTGCTCGCCGGGCCTGGCAACAATGGTGGCGATGGGTATGTCGCGGCGCGGCATCTGGCCGAGCTGCAGCGTGATGTCACTGTCGCAGCTTATGTCGACCGTAAGGACTTGCGAGGAGACGCGGCCGAAGCGGCAGCGGCCTGGCAGGGGGTGGTCAAGCCGTTACATGCCATTCGATCGGACTCCTTCGATGTCGTCGTTGACGCCCTTTTTGGCGCGGGATTGGTCCGTCCGATCGATGAGGATACAGCGCAACTGCTTCGCGCGATTGAGCAATGCGGTCGGCCCATCATCGCCGTCGATATCCCGTCTGGCGTGTCTGGAGACAGCGGGGCCGTGCTCGGTCAAGCCATGCACGCGACGTCGACCGTCACCTTCGTCCGCCGAAAGCCAGGACACCTCCTGTTTCCGGGTCGCCAGTATTGCGGCGAGGTCACCGTCGCCGATATCGGAATCCCGGATTCGATAGTCGATGGCTTGCGGCCGCGCACTCATCTGAACGTGCCGGCAGCATGGGCCGGCCGTCTGCCAGTCATCCCCGCCGACGGGCACAAATACAGTCGCGGACATGTTCTCGTCGTGTCGGGGCCGGCATTGGCAACGGGAGCGTCGCGATTGGCTGCACGTGCGGCATTGCGCGCCGGGGCCGGGTTGGTGACCCTCGCCGGAGCGCATGACGCGCTCCTCGTCCATGCGTCGCACATGACGGCGGTGATGCTTGCTGAAATCCGGGAGGCTGCCGATCTTGGCCGTTTGCTGGACGACAAACGTTACAATGTCGTCGTGCTTGGCCCTGGCGCGGGCGTGGCGGCGACAACGCGAGCCAAGGCGATCGAAACGATGGAACGGCATCGCGCGCTCGTTCTCGACGCCGATGGAATCTCAGTCTTCCAGAAAGAGGTTCCAGGCCTTGCCGCGATGATCCGCGCGAATGCAGCTCCGGTTGTTCTCACTCCACACGAGGGCGAATTCGCACGCCTGTTCAAGGGAATAAGTCAGATCATTGATTCTGATTCAAAACTTGAGCGGGCGCGCGCCGCCGCTGCCATGCTTGGTGCCGTGATGGTTCTCAAGGGCGCGGATACCGTGGTGGCAGCGCCCGACGGGCGTGCCACGATTGCAGCAAATGCACCACCCACGCTGGCGACCGCAGGTGCAGGCGACGTTCTCGCTGGCATCGTGGCCGGCCTGCTCGCGCAAGGCATGCCAGCATTCGAGGCCGCGAGCGCGGCTGTGTGGGTGCATGGAGAGGCCGCGGCCGATTTCGGTGTAGGCCTGATCGCCGAGGACCTTCCGGATCGTCTTCCCGCGGTACTGCGTCGCATCAAAGTAGGTTCCTAGAACTACAGTTGCGTATTATTCTGTGTTATGGTTCCCTTTCTGGTGACTGGGAAGGGGTTTGATGTCGGTCGCGGCTTGATCGGGATGGCTGTTGGCTTGGGAGCGGGAGCTCTCGGCCTTGAAGGAGCGGTTGACGCCGGAGGAGAAGGCGCGCGGGATCACGATCTCGACGGCGCATGTGGAGTATGAGACGGCAAAGCGGCACTATGCGCATGTGGATTGCCCGGGGCACGCGGACTACGTGAAGAACATGAT